>CAURIY010000008.1:0-50760 GCA_963525415.1 uncultured Actinomyces sp. | reverse complement strand
CTTCCTGGATACGCAATGTAATCGTGTGGTCATCGAGAGCGTCGCCCGGGGTGTGCGTCTTGGCGTGCCCGCTCAATGTCTGCCATGCGTGTGCCGTGCAGGAAGTCGTCAATCTTCCAGGCCAGGAGCGCGCAGGCGTCTTTTGCCCCTCCCCTGTCGCTTACAAGGCTTTCGGCAAGGCGTTCGGGGTTGATCCCGCGTGCTTCTGCATCTGCCAGGTGTTTAAGGAGCGTCTTCCATCTGGGGGTTTCTGGCGCACCGTACATGCTTGGGGGGATCTTACCTTGCTCGTAGAGGGCTCCGAGGCGAATCTTCCATCTGATGTCATCTGCTTGGCTTGCGACGTCTAGGTAGATATCTCACTGGTGTTCGGCGCTGTTTTCTTCTCCCAGGCGTGCGGCCAGTACGTGGTGTGCGCTGTAGTCGCTGGTGGTGTTCGCCTCAATAGCGTCGAGGACTTCGCTCATGGTGTGGGCATCTTCGCACACTACCCACGCTTGGTTGTTTTCTTTGCCTCGGGTGAGGGCAACGTAGGCGCTTTCCCTAGGACACGTGGCGTCAAGGATCGCGTGTGAGGTGTCTACGGTGACACCTTGGGAGCGCTGGATGGTCGCGGCGTAGCCTAGCTGGACGTGTGCGGCGACGTATGAGGCAGGCAGGCGAAACTCCACCCCGCCTTGTGCGTAAACGGTTAAGGATGCGTCTTCGTGGATGTCTACGACGGTGAACAGGTCACCGTTTTTCACAAAGTTACCTCTCCCCCACTTCAGCGAGGCGTCGTTCTTGCGGGTGAGGATACGTTCGCCTAGGCGGATGACCTGCCCGTCGCGTGTCTTGACTTCGGTTTGTGCTTCGTGGGTTTCCCCGTTTACTGCGCGCCAGGATTGCGCCATGTCGTTGAGCTGAGACACGCGCTCATTAGAGGAGGCAATGAGGATGGAAGACAAGCCCTTATCGCAGTCCGCGCTCCACGCGCCGAACGCGGATGCAAGGATTTCCTCATCTGCTCCGCCGCTGATTCGCCCCTGGGCAAGGTACCAGCCAAACGGGTCTTCTCCGCTGCGAAGATTCAGGGAAGCATCTGCTTCCCCGTGTGTTTTAAAGCGCCAGATGGTGTCGAGTTCGACGCCTTTGCTGGCTTCGTGGATGAAGCGGAATGTGCCGCCTGCATCCACTGTGCTCAGCTGCATGGGGTCACCCACCATGCGCACCGAGGCACCCATCTGGCGCGCGTGCTCGACTACTTGGTCGAGGACGTGGGCGTCTGCCATGCCTGCCTCGTCGATGATAATCATGTCTGCGCGCTCAAGGTCGTTCCACTTTTCTGCGGTCAACCACAGTTGCAGCGTCATGGCTTCAGCGCCAATGGATTCACCCAGTTGTTTTGCTGCAACAGCAGAAGGGGCAAGGCCAACAACCGCATGTCCTTTTTCTTGGACAGCTCGCGTGGCGGCTTTCATTGCAGTTGTTTTCCCCGCGCCTGCTGGTCCTACGGCTGTCATGAGGGTGCGATCGCCTCGCACGAAATGCTCGACCATCATCTTCTGGTCAGGCGAGAGCGCCAGGCCATCTTCGCGCTCTAGGACACCCATAATGTAGGTGAGGGTTGTGGCATCGACCAGGCTCCCCACCCGCTCGCTCGTGGCATCCAGGAGGCGCTGCTCGATGTCGATCATGTGGCTGCTCGTGTAATGCCACATGTCTTTATGCTCGTAGATGCTCACCCCCGCTTCGTCAGCAAGCATGGGTTTAGGGCGCGCAAGGAGCACGCTTCGAGTGTCATCAAGAACAGCGGATACAACGTGCTCGATGGCTTCGCTTGTGCATCCTGTACCGCCTGTAGCTGCTGCTACTTGCCGGGCTGCTTCTGCTTGCACATGGCGCAATGTCCACGTTGAGCGGCGCTTTTCGAGCGCGAAAATAGTCTGCCGCGCAAGCACTTCAACATCCACTTGCGCACCCTCATACGCTTCTTGTGCTGCTGCTTCTTTAGCGGCGACAAGTTCACTGAGCGTGTAGCGCATGGGTGTTTGTTCGCGCCAGGATTGGACGCGATCTGCAAGGCCAACGTGTTCTTTACGCTGCCTGGTTTCAAGGGTTGCCTGCTGGGCAAGACGCATATGCACCTTGCGACTAGGCGCCCTCCCATGCACCATGCGGTACTCGTTTTCAAGGACCTGGAGTCGTTCTTCAATGCCCGCTCGACGTGAGGAAAACTGACCGATCAACACATCACTTACGCCTGCGATCTCCATTTTTTGTGAGCCAGTCGCGGCATTAGTACGCGTCTCAAACGTGAGGCCAAGGCGCATGTGGAGCGCGTGCATGAGCGCATCATTGTAGCGTTCAGAGGCCGCAACGACGCTCTTATAGAGCGCTTTGGAGTCAATCGTACGCCACTTCCCCAACGGCTTACCATCCGCCCCGATCTTCCCATTGGGGCAGAAAACACGGTTGGCGATCACGACGTGATCGTGCAGTTGTGGGTCTCCTGCACGCGAGTCGTAGTGTCGAAAACGCGCAGCAACAACGCCTTCTGTGGCCACCCTGCGCACGCCATTTCTGCCTGCGCGCGAGGAAATGACCTCTTTTTCCATGAACGCTAGGGCTGTTTCAATTGCTTCAAGGTGTGCTGCTTCAATCTCTTTTTGCAGCCCGCGATCCCCCAGCCCCCACATGACCGACACGCTCTTAGGCGCACTGAAAGTACAGTCAAAACCAGCGACACTTGCACCTGTTGGGGTCAGCTTTGCGGTGATGAAACGCGAGAGTTCTGCTTCAGTGAGCGGCGCGCGCTTGCGCTCAGTAACGAACGTTTCACGCCCGAGGGCATAGCGAATTTCTTTCAGCTCACCTTTGCTTGGTGCGCGGTGGTAGCGCGTGTGGAAGGCGTCAATACGCTTACCAAGTTCAACTCTAAAGGCTTCATGTTTGAGCGTATACGTGTTGGTTTGCTGCCCAAGGTTAAGTTTTCGTTCGTCTACTAGGCCACGTGCTTTGCGTCGCAGCTCTGCCGCATCTGGGCGCTTACCCATACCGTATAGGTCACGCATTTGTTCTTCTGTGACCTCACCTGCAAGGGCAAAATGGTGGAGAGAAGACCCCATCCACACGCCTGCGGGTACGCCCGTGTTCAGGTAGTAGTCACCGATTTTCTCACCGCGCTTCAAGCGCTCATCTGCACTGGCAACCTCGCGAGTGTAGTACTCATACCCATCCCCCATGCTCACACGGTGGATAGACATCATGCACAACATGATAAGCTAAAGGTGGCTTTAGCGTCAACGATGCCACAGGTGTGAAGCCAATGAAAAGGGCTTTTCTCGAATGAAAAATGAATGAGAGAAAGGAAAAGGTCTTTTCATTGGCTTGTTACGAAACAGGTGTAGTAACTGGGGTGAGGGGGTGAGGCGGTTAAATGAGTGGTGTGGGCTCATGAGACCAGGAACTGGAGTCTCGTGTGTCCACACCCGAATCAGCCTCACCCCCACACCCCACCGCCCCACAGGGTGGTCCCAACTTTCACCACCCAAACTGGGTGAGTACTTACTGAGCGCACCAAGCGCACCCAAAAATTTTTTCCTCTCCCCTCTATCGTGGGCGACTGGGGGTTGTTTAGGATGTGGGTATGGAAAACGAAACAGCATCAGAACGTGAAGGTCGTTCGCGTAATGCGGGTGCGGTGCGCGCAGCGGGCAGCACCCGCGCCGCACGCCTGAAACTCACCCGCGCCTTGGAAGGTTTGTCAGAAAAACTCCTCGCACTTGAAGGCAAGGCGAAGACAGCCCGAGAAAAACGCGATACACAAGTCGCGGCGGCGACGGTTCGAGCGGATGCAAAACTCACCGAAGCACTTGGGGCGCTCGATGTTGAGCGCGCGGAGATTTTACGCGAGGCTTTCACCCTTCCCGCCGCCTCGAACGCAGAGCTTGCCGCCTGGTTTGAAACAACGCCTCGCCAGGTAGCCGCATGGCGCAAGGAACACGAAAACGCCGCCGCCTCTTGCGAGGCTGGCGACGAGTGGAACTAATCCAAAGACGAGTCAGGGGTGGGTGACACGCTGTTGGGCGTCACCCACCCCCTTTATTGTTTGCATGTTGGGTTGGGTCAGAGTTTTTTCTCAAAAGGATCGCGACGTATCAGGTCGGAGGTATCCCAGTTTTCAGCAGCGAAGACTTCAGCAGTTTCGCGTAGACCCTCCCAGAGCCTGCCCTTGCCCCATGTCAGTTCAGAATCTGGGAATCCTGCTTCTGCGTCTTTAGCCCAGCGCTTGATGTCTTCGTCGGTGAACGTCATGCCCTCGAAAGAGGTGTATTCCATTGCGGCTCAGGCTCCGACGAGGAATTGTTCGAGCGCTTAGCGCATGACTTCACTCGGTGTGGTGTTGTGTGTGTTCGCGTATTCGTTGAGGGCTTTGTTGGCGTGTTCGGGTAGGCGCACTTGGCGGTGCACTGAAGACCCGTTTCCTGTCGCGCGGTTTTCACCCTGGCGCGTGCGAACTCGCTTTAGATTGTTAAGGACGCGGTTTGTCGCCGATAAGGATGACATGCGCTTTGTGTCCACCGGCATCAAGTTTGCGATCGCATGTGACAAGGGGGGCATCCAGCCCCTCGGCCAGGGCGATGTAGGTGGCGTCGTAGCAGGTGTACTGATGGCGCAACTCCCACACGCGCTTAGCTAAAAGAGCGATAGGGACTCGGTTGATGTTGAGTTCTTCGAATAGTTGCCATGCAGCTAGAGCGCTTTCTTCACTTAATTCACTGCCTCGCACTAGTCCGCGCAGAGCTGATAAGACCTCCACGTCGAGAAGATGTGGGGCGGTGAGTTCTTCATCTGAGAAGATATTGAGGAGCTGTGATGGCGGGTTATTGGCGCCAATCAGGGCGATGGCGGCAGAAGCGTCAACGACAATCACAGTCCACGCCCCGCGCGAACAATGTCAACGATTTGTTCACGTGAGGGCCCGCCAGTTCTATCTAGGGCAGCCAAGCGCCGCACGACATCAGCATTTGTTGGGCGCGCGGCAATTTTTGTCAGCTCGCCAGCTACGTAGGCAGAAAGTGAGAGCCCTAATGAGGCGGCGCGTTCTTTTAGCTCATCACTCACTTCGTCGGGCACGTCACGAACATACAAAACACTCATACACACAATGCTAGCACATCGCTATCAGCATGTGGGGTAGATTTGCGCTTTATATTGCCTCGTCTAACGTCTGATCCACCTGTCGCTCGACCACGGCAGCGTATAGCTCGGTTTTTGTTAAGGGGACGCATGTTTTGGATGGTGCATAAAAATGCTTTTGTACATTTATATAAATGTGCAAAAGCGTTTTTGTGTGTGTTGGTGTTAGTTGTTGAGTTTTTCTTCGGTCAGGATGGGTCTCCAATGATGGGTGCGATGGCACGCTCAGCGCGCACGCGCAGGGCGTGGCCGTAGGCGCTCATACCGTCCCAGTCCACCACGTCCCCGCCCTCAGCATTGGCGACAACAGGAACCATGATTCGGGTCGCTTGGAGACGAGACATTGAGACGCCATAGCCCCATGAGAACTTTTCCATTGCACGGCGCATCGCGGTGACGAGGAACAACCCACTGTTGTCATCGAGGTCCTTATGTCGAAATATGAGGAAGTTCTGAGCCGTATAGAACGGAGCAGGCTGGTAAAACGTCGATTGGGTCTTGAGAGTCACCGTGATGCAGTTCCCCGCTTCCGGAGCTTTGCCCTGGTCAGCGACGATGGCAGAGACCGAGTTCCCGTTGAGGGTCTGGCTGAGGTAGAGATTCTGGGCCGGACCATCGGCAAGGTGAACCTTGTCGTACCAAGCCTTCGATGCCGTCATTGAGTCGAACACATCCGTGATGAACATGGGTTCGAACCTCAGCTCTGGGAGCGTGTTGTCGTCAGCGAGGCGAGTCGCACGAGCGCTGTGTGTGAGTGTGACAACCTGGTTCAGTAGCTCTGTGCCGAGGCGGTCCATGCCGTCCCAGTCCACCACGTCCTCGCCTTTAGTATTGGTGAGGACGGGAACCATGATGTGGGTTGCCCAGAGGCGGTCAAGAGATGCTCCGTTGCCCCACTGGAAGTTCATCATTTGCTCCCGAAGAAGGGTTACGAGCACCAGAGCGCTGCTAGACGTCAGTCGTTGATGTCGGAGAACTTGGATTTCTTTGCCCGTATAAAAGTCGACTGGCTGATAAAAGACGGTCGAGGTGGACACGCCGATAGTAATTGCGTTACCGGGGTTAGGTGCGTCGTAGGCCTGGGGTGGTAGGAGAGCGCTAATGCCGTTGCTTTCGCCCGACCTTGCGACGTAGGGCGAAACTGGTGAACCGTGGCGATTTGCCTTGGCTAGGTTGAACCACTTGCCCGCCGGTTTCACCGACTCGAAAACGTCAGTGACGAGCATTGGTTGGAAGTCGAGGGTTTCCAGGATGCTCATTCGCTGGTCTCCTCGTTACTGGATGGGTTCTCGGGTGGTGTGATGAGGTTGCCGAGGCCGTGGGCGTGCATGTCTACTTGCCAGGATACGTAGTCGGCAACCGTTTTCATGAAGTCTTCGTAGGTTGGTGGCTCATCGTTGAAGTAGAAGTAGCTGTGTTGCCATTCGTCTTCGGCGGTTATCTTGGAACGGACGATGAAGCTCGTGTCGTCCTGGGCGTCACCGCGCAGAACCTCCAGGAGGTGCTTGCGGCGCGAGGCGACCGTGCCGTCGTCCACGAGGCCACGGTGCGGGGCAACGACCCAGCCGTCCTTCTCAAAGTTCACGAAGCGAACCTTCTGATCCTCACGGTGCTTGCGACCCGCAGTGAAAATCGCGATGACCGCGTGAGGCGTATGACCCGAGTTCACGAAGGTCATGGGGTTCATGGTGATAACCGTGTCGAGCGTGTGGTGTTCAAGGATTGCGCGTTTGCGATCCTTGTCCTCCTTGGTCTTGCCGACCATCGCAGACTGGGGCACGATCACGGCAAGTTTGCCGCCAGGGTTGAGGAACTCCAGTGCGCGTTCGATGAAGGCGAGTTCGGAGAGGTTACGGGTGTTCTTGTTCTTGGCTTGTAAGTAGGGCGGATTGAGGAGCACTTTCGTGAAGCCGTGCCCGAGCGCGATGCTGCCATCGGGCAGCTTCACGTCCCCGCGCATCTCAGCCATAGGAGCCTCGAAGATCGAGTCGCGGCGGAAGTTTGCTTTACCGTCGCCACGGAGGATCATGTTCGTGGTGCCGATGGCAAAGAGCTTGTCCTGGAGCTCAATGCCGTAGAGACGGTTCTTGCGAATATCCTCGCGCATGGCCACGTTGTCGCCCGCGTCGTCGAACATGCGTTGCATGGCAGCGATAAGGAAGGATGCGGTTCCTGCGGTGGGGTCGAGAACGTAGTCGGTGGCGTTGACGTCGATCAGTTCAGCCATGAGTGTAGTGATGTGTTCGGGTGTGAGTACGATACCTAGGCCCGCCCCGTCGCCTCCACCGTAGGAGATGAATTCGTGGTAGAAGTTGCCGAGTACGTCGAAGGCTGTCATCGAAGGGTCGGTGACGACGTGGTACACGTCGTTGGCGAGGATGCGGGTCATCCACTTGAGGGGCGACTCGCCGAGGTCTTGGTGGGAGCGGTTGAGCTGTGGTGCCTGCTTGATGAAGGCGAACTGGTCAAGGAGTGTGCCGATCTTCGCCTGAGGCATGAGTGCCTCGGACTTCATGTATTGTTCGGCGGCGTCGTAGATGATGCGCCCATCCCAGACCTGGTAATTGTTGCCCGGCGAGATGCTCTGGAGACGGTCAAGGTCGAAGTAGGGGTTCTTGAGCGCGAGGAGAATCGCGGAGACGAGCGGTGCCTTGCGGTCGTTCTCAACAGATCCGTAGTTGCGCATCCCCTCGTGCAGGCGTTCGGCAGCATCTCGAACGTCGTCAAGCTGGGCCTCCGCGCGGGGGCGCTGCTCGAGGACCTGGACGGCATAGTATTCGTCGATCTCTTTTTCGGAGAATACGTCGAGGTTGTCGAGGTCGTCGAGGTTCTTGACGAAACCGGGGGCGAGGTAGGTGACGGCGATCTCGTGGTGGACCTCTCCGCCACCGACGCCCACGGCGAAGATGCCCTTGTCGAACGGGATTCCGTTGGCAAGCATCGTCTTTGCGTAGTGGATTGCACCGTTGAGCGCGTAATTGGCGCGGTAGGGAAACTCAGTGGTCGGGTCACCATCAACGATGTAGCGCGTGCGGTGTACGTCTTTCTTGTCCTCGACCACGACGATGAAGCCGTTTGAGACGAAGACGAATTCGGGTTTACCTTCACCTGTGCCGGAGGCGGTCTTTGCCCCCCCTGGAGGGCGTCGCGTTTCCATTGTGGGCCGCCATCTTGTTCCCAGGGGCGCTTAAAGCCGATCTCTCGCAGCATGTCACGGATGATCTGATCCGTTGACTTTTCGTTCCCCATGCTCGCCTTCTTTGTCGTGGTTTCCTGTGTCAAAAATTGTATTAGGTGCAGTCTCAGAGGTTCGTCATTACTTTGTTGTGTGTCCGGGCAGGAGTACCTGGCGCAGCACACAGGGTTCTAGTCAGGCCAGGTTTTCACCTCCCTGGGGCGCGTGGTGTCGTTTGTCGATGGTGCATAAAAACGTTTTTATGTTTTTGTGTGTATTGGTGTTAGTTGTTGAGTTCTTTGTCGATGGGGGTGCGGATGATGTGGGAGATTGTGTGTCCTTGTTCGGCCGCTTTGGTTTTGAGTGCGCGGTGGGTTTGCGTCCCATGTTGGCTTTGATGTCTTCTTTGCGGCTTTTCATTTGTTTTCTCCGTTGAGTTCTGTGATGAGTTCGTCTGTAGCTTGTTGGTAGTCGTAGAGGTTGGCGGGGATGGTTCCAAATGCGAGGTTGAGTCCTTCGCGTTTGTGGATGATGGTGTCAAAGACGGGGATGTGTGCGTCTTCAATGATTTCTGTGAGGGTGGCTAGGGCTGTGGTGCGCTGGGTGGCGCAGGTGATGAGGACGGCGCAGTCTTTGCCGCGCGTGGCGTCCAGCGTTGCCCACATGCGGTCTACGTCCATCCCGCCGGGTGGGGTGGGGATGATGATGAAGTCGGCTGCGGTGATGGCGGCTCCTAGGATGACGGAATCTCCTGGGGGAGTGTCGATGAGTGTCCAGGTGGTTCGTGCCTGCCGTGCGAGTGAGGTCTTGTTGGCAAGTTCGAGGGCGAAGGGGATGGTGTAGCCGGCTGATTGTGCGCGGTCAATCCATTCGGTTGCCGATCCTTGGGGGTCGATGTCTTTGAGGGTGACGCTGCCATGTTTGGCCAGGGCGGTGGCGAACATGATGGCGCTCATTGTTTTACCGACCCCGCCTTTGGTGTTGATGAGTGCGATTGTTTTTGTGTTCATGTGCTCATCGTATGTAAATGTGTAAAAACATATTTGCATAAAAGCACTTTTATTGCTGTGGTGTTTTCTTCATATAAATATGAAGGGGGATCACAGTTTTTCTGCTTTTGTTTTCCCTGCTGGTGGGGTTATTATTTTCTTGGCTTCACGCCAGACGTGTTTTTTACTTACCCCCTGAACTTTCGGGTTCAGGGGGGCACGCTTTTCGCTTCATTCGTTGAGTTTCACCTCGTGTTTTTCTTTCTTTTTAGGTGCGTGGAGTATTGGTGGCAGTTTTTCCAGGGCTTTGCGTTGTTGTTCTTCGTAGACTTTGGTGTAGATGACTGTGGTGGCCAGGGAGGCGTGGCGCATGAGTGTTTGGACTACGCGCACGTCCGTACCCGCGTTGAGTAGCTCGGTGGCGTAGTAGTGGCGTAGTTGGTGGGCTGTGGCTTGGACGCCGACTCGCTCGAAGGCTCGGGAGATTGCTGAGCAGATGCGTTTGGAGGTGATGTGTGTGGTGGGGTCTTTGGGGAGGGGAACCAGTAGCCCTGCGGGTATTTTCGTGCAAGTTCGCACAGGTCTGGGTGCAGGGGGGATGTAGTCTTCTCAATTTCCTTTGCCGCGTACAAAGATTTTTTGTGCGCGCAAGTTGATGTCGCGGCCTTGAATCTTCGCGATCTCATGAACGCGAAGGCCCGCGTAGGCCGCGAGGAGGATTTTGTCGTGCGTGGTTTCTGTTAGCTGTGGGTGAGCTAGTGCCGCGATGATTTCCTTTGGGTGGATTGGTCGGGGAGTGCCCACTTTGCGTTTAGGCGCGCTGAACATTTCCATGGGGTTATCGTCCCTGAGATGGGCTCGTACAAGGAATGTGTAGTAGGCGTTCAAGTGGCAGTAGTAGGTGTTCTGCGTGGCGGCAGTGCCTTTGTTGCCGATCCAGCGCGCAATTTGGTAGGCGGTGAGCTCGTGGGCGGGGTGCCGATTTCGTTGGCGGCTTGGCACACTCGTTTAATGCGTTCCTCGATGGTGCGGTATGAGAGATTGGCTGCACGCATGACGATGAGCCAGCGCTCGAAGATTTCTTCTTGTCGCCTAAGGCTTTGCATTGGGGCACCTTTCGTTGTGGTTAGGTGCTCCCCTTACTATCAGAGTGTGATTTACCTATCAAAAAGTCCGTAGAGCTATCGGGATGTAGGTATAATGCGCACACGCAAAAACACGAATGGCGTAGATTCATCTTTCAGAACCCATGCTCTCGTGTTAGCGAACTATCTTTGGTTAGGTAGTGGCTCCTGGTTCCCTCAAGGACCTGGCCGTTTTCGGCCTCCCGAGGGGTAGTTCCTCCGGTTTCCCGGAAGGACTACCCCTTGTTCCTGAGAGTGTTGAGGTTGCTTGCCTGTTCGCCGGTTTCCCGGTGAACCTCAGAGCCGCCTGTGGGAATCGAACCCACGACCTATTCATTACAAGGGGGCTATCTCGATTAGGCTATTTTGGCCGCGTCTTCGATAACTATTCGATTGTATCGAACCTTTGCTGTGATAGTCACGCGTCATTATTGCGCTTAACCTCACATCTAGTGTTATTTGGAGTGTACCTGTTTTTAGGAGAAAGGTACACGTCATGTCTGAACGTTTTTCCGCAGACACTTTGTTCACACATTGGGTGATTGAGATGAATGCCGCGCATTTATCTACTCGAACGATTGAGGAGCGGGTTCGAGCTGTTTTGCAGATGGCGAGGGAAACTGGTGCTGATCCTGTTTGTGCTAACTCGCATGAGATTGCCGTGTGGCTCTCCAGTAAGGAGAGTGCGGCGACTCAGAATACGTATTTTTCTCATCTGAATGCCTGGTTTATGTTTTTGGTTCGCCGGTATCATCGCACGGACAATCCTATGGAGTTGTTGAATGCAGCTAAGCGTAAGCACGCGGTTCCTCGTCCAATCCATCGGAGCGATCTGTTGGCGGTCTTGTCTTTGCCTCGTTTGTCGAAGGTGACGCGGGACAAAATTTTGCTTGGCGCGTATGCGGGTTTGCGGGTGCATGAGATCGCAAAGATTCGTGGCCAGGATGTTGATCTGAGTGCGGGGAAGATTTTTGTGAAGGGTAAGGGTCGTCGCGAGGACTTTATTCCGCTACACCCGATTTTGCTTGCTCTTGCAGAAGATTATCCTTCTGGCTTCTGGTTTCCCTCCCCTAGTGATCCCTTGTCTCATGTCACTAGTCGTAGGGTGTCTATTGCGATTTCGTCTGCGTTTGCAAGGGCGGGTATTCGCGCGACTGCTCATCAGTTGCGTCACTATTACGCGACCGAGCTGTTGGCGGGCGGGAGTGATGTGCGCGTGGTGCAGACTCTGATGCGTCATTGTTCGTTATCAACCACTGCTATCTATGTGAAGGTGAGTGAGGAGCAGCAGCGCACGGCTTTAGATGGTCTACCAAAGTTGCCATCGTTGGCAAGATTGAAAGAGTTGTAGAAACGCACATTTTTACAAATGTGCGTTCTTACATCTTCTAGCCTTCAAGATGGAAGGCGCCCCCGGCTCAGAGACAGGAGAGCCGGGGGCGTAATACTTCGCAAGAGCGTTCTGGAAGTATTGGTGTTATCGAAGTGAACGCCTCTCGAATGCTAGCCTTTTTGTTCTCTAAGGCAATCCCACTTTTTGACACTTGAGTGTCAAGATTGGGCACCTCCATCATGCTCGCAGTTGCACAAATGTACATTTGTGCGTTTTTACAAAAATGCGTTTTTGCAAACGCACATTTTTACATCGGTCGCTTATTTTGGTGTCATGACTACTAAAACTCGCACTGTTGCAATGGTGAATACGAAGGGTGGGGTCGGGAAGACGACTTCTGCGTTCATGTTTGCTTTGGGTCTTGCGCGCTTGGGGTTGCGTGTGACGTTGCGGGACGCTGATCCTCAGGGGTCTGCGACCGAGTGGGTGGATCGCGCAGTGTCATCTGGTTTTGTACTTCCTTTTTCTTTGGAGTTGGCAAATAAGGTGTCTTTGGCGCGCCCTTGTCCGTCTGATTGGGTGGTAATTGATACTCCACCTGGTGATTCTGGTGTGGTTTCTGCGGCTGTGGCGGCGGCTGATTTTATTGTGATTCCTACTGCTTCTGGCGGCATGGATGCAGTGCGTATGTGGGCGACATTGGATGCGACTGTGGGTAAGGATCGCGCGGTTTTGGTGACGCGCGCCGCGGTAGGCACGAATGCTTTGGAGTCTTTGTTGGAGGTGATCGAGGAAGAGGGGGTGCCAGTGTTTGACACGTTGATTCGTAAGCGTGAGGGGCTGGTTCAAGCTTTCGGGACTGTTCCTGAAAGTCTTGGGGATTATGAGAGTGCTGTTGGTGAGCTGATTGGAGAAATGCTGTGAGGGGTCGCAAGGAAGACATGAAGGCCGCTATGGGTAGGAGCGCTGTTCCGGTGCAGCAGACGTTCAGGAAAGACTTAGACCATGATTTCGCGCGTTTGACTGTTCAGGTTCCCTCTGAGCTGCATCAGGCTTTTAAAGCTCGTTGTGTGGAGCGCAAGGTGAGCATGTCTGATGCTTTGCGTTCTTTGATCGAGGCTGAGCTTTCGCGTTAGCCGATGTTGTAAAAACTTACAAACGCACATTTGTAAAAATGTGCGTTTGTAAGTTTTAGACACCCCTTGCCTACTGTGTGATCCGTAGGCTACACTTTGGGGTGTGATCGTTTTGAGAACCACGGCGTTTGACAAGTGGTTTCGCCACTTAAAAGACCGCGTTGCGCTGACTCTGATCGCTGCTGCGATTACATACATGGAGGCAAGCGATGAGCTTGTTGGGGATGTGAAGTCAGTGGGCGAGGGGGTTTTAGAGGTGCGCTTCCATGTTGGCCCTGGTTATCGGCTGTACTGTGCGAGGCGAGGACAGCAGATTGTGTGGCTGCTTGCTGGTGGTGATAAGTCAACGCAGGCGCGCGATATTAAGAAGGCACAGAAACTACTGAAGCAGATCAAGGAGGAGGAGCGATGAACGAGGCAACGCTTTCAACTTTCCATGCGGGGGATTATCTGCAAGATGATGAGACTCGTGCGCTCTATTTGCAGCAGGTCATGGAATATGGCGATCCTAAAGCAATTCAGTTGGCTTTGAAGGAGGTCGCGCGTTCTAAGGGGATGAGTGCTGTGGCCAGCGAGGTGGGGGTTTCGCGTGAGTCCCTTTATCGCTCCCTTTCAGAAGATGGGAACCCGTCATGGAAAACAGTTTTCGGGATCGTCAAAAGCCTGGGTTTGCGCCTGAATATAACGCCAGCATGAGCCAGACCGCTTGGGTGTGAAACATTGTTCTCGGGGGCTGCACAGGTTTGTGCAGCCCCCCTTGATCTTTGCCTTCACTGACCCACTTTTTGGCAGTTAGGCTTGGTTTTGGCTTTCTGGCTGAGTGCGAAGTAGGCGTATCGCGCCTCGATGGGGTCTGTGGGTCTGGGTTTTTGGGAGTAGATGGTTTTCAGCGGGTCGAGCATTTCTAGCTCCGTGAGTTCTTGCAGCTGGGTGCGAATGTCTTCTGCGTCGTAGTAGTTAACTTTGTTGTAGTACTTGCTGCTGTGATGCCACTCGCTAGGGTCGATGTATTCCACGCGGATCAGCCATTTGACGAAGGCTGCGCTTTCGTCAATGCCTTCTTCTTGGAGCCAGTCTGCGGTGATTTTGCTGGCGACTCTCATGCCTGCGGCTTCGGCGTAGAGAGCGTTGTTGCTTTTTGAGTATCCGTAGTATCCAGCCATTGTTTTCTCCTGTCGCTAGGTCGCGCACTTAGGTGGTGTGTGCGTGTGTGGGGGGTGTGGAATTTCTTTTTGTGTCATCCCTGACAGAAAGCCGAAATAAAGGCCGTAGCGAGGTGGAGTGCAACCCGTGAGGGCAAGGCGCGGGTCGTGGAATAAATAGCGCAGCCGTAGGCGAAGCGGTTTATGCCGCGAAAGCCCGCGCCGCAGGACCGCGCAAGCGGTCTTGCACGCAGGCGAGAAGGCCGCATAATTCGGCGCTCAGGGATGAAACAAAAGACGGGGTCTGCGCCCGCCCCCCTTTTGGGGGGCGGGCGTCCGTTGTGTGGGGGGGCAGAAGATAAGAAAGGTTGGGTAGGCCATCATGGCCTACTCGACCTTTTCCTTGTGCGGCGCGCGTTGTGCGCGCTTTCGTATCTGGGGTGGTGCTGGGCTGGATGCCTCGCACCGCCCCAGAGGCTTTGTGTGCGCACTTTTGCGAAAACTTACAAACGCACATTTGTAAAAATGTGCGTTTGTAAGTTTGTGTGGGGGCTAGTGTTTCCTGTTCCTTGTCCCGTTTGGTGTGGGCGGGGTGGTGTGGGCGGGGCAAGGAACAGGGGGTTTAGCGGAATGCGCTCATGCATAGGGAGCAAATGATGTCTCCTTGTGTGTGCACTTTTGTGGAGCATCGGATGATTCTTCCGCACTGGCAGGTGAGGCGTTGCCCGCTTTGTGGTGTGGTGATTTTGAGGGCTGAATACTCAGTTCGCCACATTGTGATTGCTTCGTCGAGTTCGCGGATTTGTTGGTGGTAGCTTTGGGCGGTTGTTTCGGGGACGCTGGTTTTTGAGTAGCCGATTGAGCCGGCGTGTTCGACGGTGATACCCATTTGGGTGGCGAGGTATTGAAATTGTTTGTTGTGGTAGCGTCCTTGTCTGCTTGTGTCTTTGATTCCTCTCGCGTGTGCGAGTGCGTGGGTGGCTTCGTGTATGAGGGTTCCCAGGGTTGGGGTTGCGCCTCGTGCGAGTCCTTCGCCGCTGATGAAGAGTTCGTGGACTTTTTGGCCGTTTTCTCCGGTTGTCCATCGGTTTGCCCAAAAATGTCCGTAGGCGGTGTCTGACCCGGCCAGGGTTGCGATAACGTCGGGAACGTCTGGGTTGCGGTGCTGTATTTCTTTCCAGACATTTTCAATTGCGCAGATGAGTTGGCTTCCTGCTTGGGTGGTCATTTTCTTTTCCTGTCTCTCGCGATCTCCCGTTGACACTCGGCGTGGTGTACACGGGGTGTGTGCGGTGTGGGGCTTCGTTCCTGATAGCGGAGCATTTGTCGCCGTAGCGAGGTGGAGTGCAACCCGCAAGGGCAAGGCGCGGGTCGTGGAATAAATAGCGAAGCCGTAGGCGAAGCGGTTTATGCCGCGAAAGCCCGCGCCGCAGGGCCGCGTAAGCGGTCTTGCACGCAGGCGAGTAGGCGTAAGAATCGCAGCGTCAGGAACGAAGCCACGGAAGAGGGCTTTGGCCTGAAAATGAAAACTGCGCGCACACCCATAAGGGTGTGCGCTCTTTATGGGGTGAGGCTGTGTGGCAAGAACCGTCTCTGGTTCTTGCCACTCCCCCCTTTGGTGAACGCGTTCCGTATGTTCACCAAAGGGGGGTGTGTGGGCGTGTTTGTGCGTTCATATCTGCTGGTGATGTGTAAACGCACATTTGTAAAAATGTGTGTTTTTACAAATGTGCGTTTGTGTTTGGGTGTGTTTACAGGGGTGGAAGGTCGTCGGTGTTTTCTTGTGGTTGGGTGGTTTCGTCTTGTAGTGGTTTTTGGGTGTATGTGGGGATGAGGTGGAGGGGTTGGGGTGCGTTGATATGGATGTGTGCGGTGTGGGTGTGGGTGGTGTGCTTTCCGATGGTGCCTGTGGGGATTTTGATAATGGTGTAGCAGGCGCCTTGGGGCAGGGTTTTGAATGCGGTGGGGTGGATGATGAATTCTTCTACTTCGCGCAGGCTTCCGACCCCGCTTGCTGCGTGGATTCCTCCTAGGGCGTCCCAGTCGTCTTGTATTTGGAGTGTTTCTTTCCAAGATTGGCGTGTGCCAATGTCTTTGGCGATTGCTTCGGCTACGTCGCTTCTGGTTTGGCGTAGGACGAACCAGATGTTGGCGTTGGTGCGTACGGTGGCGGCGAATGTTTCGCTTACTGCGTTCAGGTCGGCGTCGATGTCTTGTGTGGCGAGGATGACCATTCCGCCTGCGCTTCTGGCGCGGGCGTATAGGTCGCAGACTTTGGTGGTTTGTAGCGCGCTGAATTCGTCGAGGATGATGGGGCAGGCATGGTGTTTGCCCCACTTTTTTTGTGCGAGGCGCGCGAGGGTGGAGATTGCGTCTTGGGTGGCGAGGGTGCCGATGGTGCGTGCGGTTTGTGGTGTGGTTGCGGCGTCGAGGCTAAAGATGATGAGGTCGCCTTTTTCGAGGGCGTCTTCTATGTTCCAGTTGCAGGCGGTGAGGTTTTGGCCTGCTTGGGTGTAGATGATGGTGGCGAGGCGGTCTTTAATGTCGCCTAGGTCTTTTTCGCTTCCTGTGTCCTCGATGTCTTGGAGGTAGCGGGCAAGGAAGGTGGCTGTTTGTGGTGTGAGGTCTATTGCTATGCGCCGCAGGGCTGGTGCTGTTAGCAGGTCGGCTAGATCGTGGAGGTCGCGCCGCCAGGGGCGGTTGGCGCTGGGTTTGGTTTTACCCGTGTTTTCTAGGTCGATGAGGCACCTTGCGGCTGTTTGGAGGAGACGTCTAGAAAGAGTGGCGTAGTGGATGTTCGCGCTCTCGTCGTGGGCGTAGAGGGTTTCGTAGAGTGCGTCTGCGATTTCGTCTGCTTCTAGGCGGGCAAGCGGATTGTAGGGGTCTGAGTTGGGGCGTGTGGTGATGTGGTGGATTTTGCGCCCAGTTTTGTGTGCGAGTGCTTGCATGTATGCCCCTAGTTCGGGGTCTGCTTTCATGTCGATGACAAGTGCGGGTAGGCGCAGATGTCTGGCTTGCGGTTGGTAGCAAAATCCGTGGAGGAGCCTTTGAAGGAGTTGGGTTTTGCCTACCCCTGTTGGCCCGCATACGACGGCGTGTGTGCGGAAGTTGTCAGCTTGGATCGCGTAGGGGCTGGCGTCGCCTGCGTCGACGCCGATGGGGATGGCGATTTCTTTAATGCTCCGCGCAGGCGCAGCATGTTCGATCTTTTGGTCTTGCGCTTTTTTGGCTTGGCTGATTTTTCTCACTGGTATGGGGGCTTTTTTGCGTGGCTCGTCTTCTCGCCAGGTGTCGGTGTAGTAGTCGCGTATCCATAGGTAGATGCCTGAGGTGAGCACGCTGATGCACGCGGCGTAGGGGATTTGGTGGAGTATCCAAATCCCGATGTGTGTGCGCATTTCTTGCCCGATGTCTGCGAGGGCAAAAATGTCGTGTGAGGCAACGATTTCACATGCCTGCATGTAGGGCACAAAATACAGTCGGGGAAGCCCACATACCCAGCCGACAACGACAAGTCCCGCGCCGAGTAAGCTCACTTTTTTGCCGAGGTTCTTGCGCTTGTAAAACACGCGCACCACAAGAGAAATTGCGACGTGAAACAGCAAGATAGTGGGGTTAGCTACGGCTAGGGGTGCAAGGATCGCTCGCCTAGCTACCTGTAGGGGTGTGGGTGGCTGTTTAGCGCCTCGTAGAGTGAGTCTGGGTGCAGAAGCTTGTGGTGTGCTCATGGCAGGTATTTATCCTCGATAAAGTCACTGAGTTTACGTACCGCTATGGGACGTCCAAGTCCCCTAGCGTTCAAGCTCGAATTGGCTTCATTCGCGCACGCGCTCACATGTGCGTGCGTGTAATTGGTAGTGAAGTAGATGCCCATGCGATAGGAGGGTGTATAGGCGTAGGCGTGCATGAGCTGGATGAGGCGCCTGGCGTACTTTTTTGTCCACTCGACTTCGTATCCGATGAGTGCTTCTTCACTCCCGCTCACCAAGTCAGGCCAGGCGATCCCACGCTTGCCGTTTTGCCTTGTAACTTTCAGTGCGTAAGGGGTGTTTTGGTCAGCGATTTTTTCGCGTGCTTCGCGCTCTGTCATTAGCCCCAAAGTCTGTTTTTCTTGCAACGCTAAATACAGTTGCAGCACCGCAAGATCATGCCCATATTCGCTCAGCTTCACCCCCGCGTCTTTGTTTCCTTCCACTCCCATGAAGGCAGCTCCCTGAGGAGTCAGAAAATGAACGTAGCCGTCCCCCATGACCTGCATCCTGTCAACTAGTCCCTCATGCCGTAATTTGCTGAGCCTTCGCGAGACCCACGATGCCGCCGTAGAAGGCGATTGCTCAGTAAAACATTGCGTGATGATGGTGCTTGTAGGCACGAAACGAAAAGATGACAGTAGATGCAAAATTTTGCCGTCCGAAACGCTTATGTCCATGACCTCTCCCAGAGGGTGCAAGCGCCTTGCGCAACTAAAGTCAACGCTCTTCAATAGCGCGTACCCGCGTTGCCTTAGAGCCGCCTGCTTGCGTGTTCTTGTGTGGTATTTTTTGGCGCGCTCTTTGAGTGCGCTCCTTGTTCCTTTTCTTACTTCTTTTCGCCCCCCCTTTGTTCCCGCGCTCTTTTGCCCCATATTCCCTGTCTGCTTCCCTATTTTTCACACTACTTTTCTTTCCCCCGCTTTATGCTTCTGCTTGCTGTGGAGACGACCCCCCTCTCGCGTCGTAGATGTGGGAGGGGGGTCGTCTCCACAGCAAGCAGTTTTCCGCATGATTTCGCGGGGGCAACTACAAGTGGACTTGTAGTTGAGTTGTAGTGTGATTTGTAGTCGACTTGTAGTAGGCGGCTACCTCTAGCAGACAGGGAATATGGGGCGTTGGCACACCGTGTGTATCGCGGTTAGAAGTCGGTGTTTTCGTGGTGGTGTTCCACGTTCTTGCGCGCGGGTTTTGCGCGTTTTTTGGCGCGGGTTTTACGCACGATTGTGGCGGCGTTAATGAAGGGTGCGAGTGCTTCGTTCAGGCGGTGTTTGTTGTGTGGGGCAAGGTCGATTGTCCAGGTGCGTGAGTCGATGGAAAACGTGGTGGTTTCTACGCCTTCTTGGGTGGCGTCAATGTCGTCGATGAGGATGGTGTGTCGCATGGGTTTTCCTTTCAGTTTTTGCCGCTGGAAAAGTGCGCGGCAAGGGCTTTGCGGATGATGGTCGAGTAGGTGGTTCTTGTCTGTTCTTTTTCTGCGCGCAAGGCTTCGTATAGTTCTTCGTCGAGTTCGATGTAGACGGGGCGAACTATGCGCCCTGATGCGCGTTTTTTGCCGGTGAGTTTGCGCGTGTGTTCGTACATGATGGTGCTTCCGTTTCTTGGTGTCAGTTAGTGAGGAAACGTCGAAAGATGATGTGCTCTGTTGTGCCCCAAATGGGTTCGATGTTGATTCCTGCTTGGGGTGAGTCTGCGGAGATCATTTGTCCACCACCTATGTAGATTGCTGTGTGGTAGTAGAAGGCTCCTGCGTTTGTTGACCAAAAGATCAGGTCGCCGGGTCGGGCTTGCGCCTGGGTGATGGGGGTTCCAAGGCGAGCTTGCAGGTCTGCTTGGTGAGGGATTGATACTCCCAGGCGTGCCATGAATTCTTGCGTCAGTCCACTACAGTCGTATCCCAAGGGGCCTTCGCCTCCCCAGGTGTAAAAACTCCTGGGGTTACGCGCAATTGAAGATGCCCATTCCAAGGCGTCTTTAACGTTTCCCGTTGCCGCAATGACCCCGCCGCCTCCCGCGTAGCTGGCTGCACGTTCGGTAATGGTTTTGACGTAGTTTTGCGTCTGAGAAATAGGTGGTATTCCACCTGCTGTAAGGACGCGGCCAAGCCCTGCGTTGTATGCGGCCAAGGCAAGCTCAACGATGTTGCCCTTAACTTTGCCTTGGGCAAGGTATTCGCGCAGGCGCGATACTTGGTCGCACATGTAATGGCCTTGGGTGAAAATCGCGTCATGAGGGTTCATGACGTCTGCCTTTTCGTCCCCGTCGCCGTCTCGTCCAACTACAGCCCATGTGGAAGGCATGAACTGGCTAATGCCCTTTGCTCCCGCGCTGCTTGTAGCGTTCGGGTTCCATGAGGATTCTGCGCTGATTTGCGCAGCGATAACATTCGCAGTGACTTCCTTGCAGATGCCGCCCGCGCGCATGACGTCGTTTACGTATTGCGCGGGTATTTCAAGGCCGCGCTCGACGCCTTGTTGCCCTTGTGTTTGCGCGCTGGCAAACATGGTGAGCAGCCCCGTGGCCACAAGCGCGGGAACAAGGAGAACGAGGGCGATGGTCGCCTTAATTTTCCATGACAGGAACGCTCCTCCTGCACGCCACAACCCGCTCACGCTTTCCCCCACTGGGAAACAGACCAGCCCTGTGGGTCAGCTTCCACGCGGATCAGCCCTTCTACGGTGCGGGTCGTGGTTTCGTCTTCTCGCAGTTTGAGGGTGATGTGTGCGTGTGCTGTAAAAGAATCGATTCTTTCCCGAGTGATTTTCACATCCGTGTAGGTGATGTTCTTGATTCTCCACGCCCGCTCGTCAATACCCCAGTCGCGTGCTTCTTGCACGTTGGCGTAGTAGACAAGCAGGCTGCGCGTAGAAATCTTCGCGATCAGTGATTCCCTGTGAGGCCACGAATTTGCCGTGGTGATCGCAGTGTAAAAATTCTTCAAGAACATATCGGCTGTGCGCCTTGCGGGACGGTCAACGAGTTCTTCCAGTTGGGCTTGCGATAGTTCTGGTTCTTCTTGTGGTGTGAGGGTGCTTTTCGGCACAGCGACTAACCCGTCTGGGGCAGACCACGAGGGGGAAGGCTCAGCATCAGCCAAGGCTTCTTGCTCCGTGAGCGCTAAGGCGCTGGGCGAGACCTTGGGTGTGGAAGAAACACTAGGAGCTGTAGAGACTGTAGGGGTGGGGGCATGATGTGGCCTCATCTGCCACCACGCGCACGCACCTAAGAGGACAAAAATCACGCTGAGCACCCCCACTATGAGCAGGGGTTTGCTATGTGCCTTCATTGGCGTATAAAAACTATTGTTCGACACGAGTCTTCCTTTCTACGCGGGCGCGTAACAGGCGCGCGGCGTGTGTGGGTGCGGGAGATAAGCGTTTTCCGGGGCCGCGCCGCAAGTGCGGGTGTCCGGCGTGCGAAAACGAGTCCCCCACCAACTCATGCGCGCGCCTTCTCTTTGGCGCCTCGAAACGAGGAGGCTCCTCCGCGCTGGGGGCATTTGGCGTGTATGTGGGTCTGGGTGGTTGCAGCCACCTTCCCCCACGTGCAGGCCCCTGTCTTTGTTGGAAGTGTTCCCTGGGCGTATGCGGCTGCGGGTATGCGCGATAGGTGTTCGCCGCCCCGTAGGGGCTGGGCGTCGGATTTGTCGGCGCATGGCCGCTTGGAGCGCCTTGGGACGGGAAGGGTCCTTTAGGGGTGTTACCTCCGTAGTTTTTCCACCCTCCGCTGTCCCCTCCTGGGCTTTGCGCCTGTTCGCGACGTAAAAATAAGGGTTCGCGCCCAGGGAGCTTCCCACCTGGAGCCTTAGGGTGGTTTCTTCGGCCGCTGAGCAGACTTTTGGCCATGAACCCATATCCGAGGGTGTTTCCAACCAAGGCACCTGTGCCGGACTGTGTGAGGTTGAAAATGTCGCGTAGGTGACGAATGAGGGTCAGGCCAGTAAACGCAGTGAACAGCGATAAGAGAGTGGAAATTACCCACCCGTAAGCTCCCGTCATGGCAACCACGCTCATGCTGATAGCCAAGACAGCGCTTTGGATGAGGAGAGTCAAAAAAGACATGAAGGTGAAGACTATGAGCAGTTGCGCCCACCTAGCACCCCACGATCTAGGTATTCCTGGGATGACAAGGCACTGGGCGAAGAAAGGACCTAAGAAAAGCAACATGAGTGAGAGCAGCATGTAACTGATCGAGGTCAAAATGAGTGTGACGTTCAAGAAGGAGAAAACGAGAGCGGCCAGGGCTGAAATCCACGTGACAAACAGGCGTTGGGTGGGGGCGTGCCCTCCGATGTGTCGGTGGGCATCAGAGCCATCCCCCACTGTCTGGGCGATTGCCCCGTCAATAAAAGACGCGCGCTCGCCCTGAGGAGTGGCAAGCATCTGGTTACCGAATTTTTCGCATGTTTTCATGTTCCCAAATTCGGCCAGACACCAGGGGGTGACCACATAGGTGCGCCAGATGGCATCAGCCATCCTGCGTTGGTTCTGTATCTTTTCTTCCCCGTTGAAAGTTGGTGGAGAAACGGTGAAAGGACTGGTGAGTTCTTCGGTTGCTGCGGTGGAAAAACGCGTTGCAACATCTGCTCCCACGTTGCGCGTCGTATTGACCGCGCTCGTCCACGCGCCGGGCATTGTGCTCATAGACAATGCGAGTGCGCCAGCAGCTACAACGTAGAGGATTTGTGAAAATGCTTGCCCCCTTTGGCTCCTCATCTTAGAAAGTGCGACAAGCCCTCCAACGGCCAGAGCCGAAGGTAAGAGCCATGAATTGAGTTCTGCTGCGACCTTACTCATCGAGGAGTCGATCTTTCCTCCGATCACCTCATAGGCTTTGAAGTCGCTCATTTTTTGGTTGAGGTAGATCGCTGTGGAGGTAAAGAACTTCGTGAAGTTCAATCCTGTTTCGGACAGGGCATCAATGATGGGGTCGATGGTGTTGTCTACAAGTGCGAAAGTGCCTGCATCTGTCACATCCAAGCTGTAGGCGTCGCCAGAATACGACTCGAACAAGGTGGGCGCGTTATTTCCCCTGATGTCAGTGTTGGAAAACAAACCGCTGCCATCGGGCTGATACTCGCTTGCGTCGTCAGCCTTTGCGGGCAAAGACAAGACGCACAAGGCTGTTACCGCAAAGACGCCTGCAAGGAGGAAGCGAAAAACTTTATGACAATTCAGTGTCAAAATCTTCATGCTCAGCCCCGTTCTTCTACTTGCTGCGGGGTCGTAGAAAGCATTGCGGCCACCTGACGGGTGGGGATAGCGATTTGTACGGTGGCGACCTGTCCGAGGCGATCACGCATGAGGCAGTGGCCGTGGCGTACTTGTCCGTCTGCGTCAACAGAAACAGCTCCGATGGCTGCTCGCGTCATCGATGAGGGGTTAAGTC
This sequence comes from uncultured Actinomyces sp., assembly GCA_963525415.1. Classification (GTDB taxonomy): domain Bacteria; phylum Actinomycetota; class Actinomycetes; order Actinomycetales; family Actinomycetaceae; genus Pauljensenia. The sequence goes on along the minus strand of CAURIY010000008.1, from coordinate 27,543 downwards.
CAAGCAGCATTGCTGCTGCGTCTTGCTGGCTGGGAGTGTTTTGGGAAAAACAAAAGGCTGTGGTGACCTGCTCGATGATCCCCTCATAAGCTGCCAGGGAGGAGGGGTCTTGGCTGTCGAGAACTTGAGCGAGGTGATATGCGCGTCCCATGCGCGCCACGCGCACAAGGAAAGACGCGGCCTCGCTGTTGGCCGTGAAAAGGTGCGCTTCTGGTACCAGAACAAGTTTGCGCAGGTGGCGCATGGAAGAATCCCTGCTGAGGGCATTAATCCACGCTAAGACACCCCGTGCGATAGCTGCACTGATTTTGTGGGCGAGAGACCACTGTTCAAAAGGTAGCGAGGCGTCGGGAAGATCAATCTTGGGAAATTGGAGAAGATGGATTCCTGGCGCGCCATCCAGGTGTACTCCTCCGCCCGCTTCGCCCACGATGAGGCGACCCAAAGAGTCGTGCTCCATGGAGGCAAGCTCTCGTGCGACGCGGCGAGAGGTTTCATCTGGGCTTTCTTCAAGCTGCCTGATTAAAGCTGCGGTAGAGCGTGCCTGTCCGCTTCTGATCAGCGAGGTAATGGCGTCTTTCAAAATGGGGTCTGCTTGTTGACACAGGGATTGAGAGATGAGGAGCATAAGCTGGGAGTGGGCATAAATGAGGGCGTCTTCTTCGTCCATGACGCGCAGCAGGTCGCATGTTCCCGCTTGGTTTTCTCCCATGTCGATGCGCCTGGCGTTAATGCCCATGGAGTGGGCGGCTGCCACGAGTCCGCCTTGGTCATTATTGAGGTCGCCCTTGTAGTCGATGACGCACACCCACGCGCCTTGGGCTGCGGCATCGAGGGCGAACAGTTGGAGGGCGGTGGTTTTACCTCGCCCGCTTCGCCCGGTGACCAAGGTTGTGGCGCTATCGCCCAAAAGTGGGTGGCTTGTGGGGTTAAAACGCACGATTTGGCGTGTGGCGCCAGTGGTGTAGCCGATTGCAGGACCGTTGGGTTCCCCCACGATACTTGCACCCCAAAATTGGCTCCCGAAAAACGCTTGCGCGTCGCACACGTGGTAGTAGTCGATAATGCGCGCAAGGTCGCATGGCAATGTGCTTGCCCAGGCTTCGCCCTGCTGGTCTGAAAGTAGTTCGACGCTGATACCCAGGTTGGCGTAGTGGTTGATTGTGGCCTCTACGCTGGCGTGTAGCTCAGGCAAGGTGGCTTCTGTGATAGTCAGGATCGGCCAAAAGGAGACCAGTTCGCAGGTTCCTCGTCTGATCTGTGAGGCCAGTTCCACCATTTCAGCCTCACTCATTGCCACATCCAAGCTGGTTTCTTCTGCGCTGGTTTTTGCTGCTTCGCGGCGCTGTTCTTTGGCGCTTTGGCGTACTTTTTCCACTTGCTTTAATGCTTGGGCCGGTGAGTTGAAATGGAAACGCACGCTGGCTTCGGGCAGGACATCCACGATCCGCGTGGGGTCTTCTACATCCCCTCTGGTGATGTTGCTGCACTCTAAAAGCCACGCACCTCCACTATTGGTGTCCATCTCTTCGGGGAATGCGGTAAAAGCCAGCATGGCCGCATAGGCGCATTCTTGGCCTGAGTGGGCGTAAATACGTAAGTGGTCGCGCCAGGGCACAATTCGCCCCGCCGACAGTGCGGCCAGCGTCGCACCCGTTAGGGTTCTAGCTTTCGGGAGTGCTGTTGTTTGCCGGTGGGATTCTCGCCCAATCATCCACGCTAAAGTCTCTAGGGGGGCTGGACTTGCGTGGAAAATGCTTCGCTCGAGGTTCGCCCCTATTGTTCTCATTTTCTTTTCCAGATAGGCGATTTCGCTCTTAGGCACTGAACGCACATCGGAGTTGACCCAGCTGGTGGCTTGGTTGATCGCGCGCACAATGAGAGGGTCTGTGCGCTCTTCAAGATCGACCCCCAAAAGGACGTGGCGCTTGGGCAGTGCCCATGAGTCGATGGATTGTGCTCTCGACCATGCCCATTCCATAGCCTGGGGGAGAGTGAAATCTTGCGCGTCTTCAACGTATTCGCTGCTTTCGGTCAAAGACCACACGATTTTGATTTGGCATGTGTAGTCCGCGAGGACTCGTTTGGCTGCGGCGATAGCAAGGTATAGCTGAGCGTCTGATTCTTCGCTCGTGTTCATCTGTGTAGACGTTGGGGCGATTTCAAACCAGGCTTGTGCGCGCCGCTCGGCCACTATCAGCCCATCGGTGATGAGCTGATAGTGGGGTGCAGGCTGGGACAGGGCAGGGCTTGCGCCCAGGAGAGAATGGAGTTTATTAAGCACGTTCGTCCTTTCCGCGCGCGGGGTTCACAGTGGGAACAAGGCGACACCTGGGAGAAAAATCAATCGGAGGTGTCGCTCCATAGGTCATGGGGGCTTCCTGCTTGGAGGTGTCCCACACGCTTTCTTCACTGGCGCGCGCAATGCCCCAGGCTTTGGTGATGTTCCACCGCTGAGATGCAGGTAGGAACTCAAAAGAAACATGGGTGCGCTTGCCCGCGACGAAAGGGCGGTGTCCAAGTAGCGCATAGCGCACCCACAAACACCAGGTAGTGATGCGCTTGCGCCTGGGGTGGTGCTTGTCTTTTTGGAACCCGACATACACCAGCGCCAGTGGAGCGGTGAAATAGAAGATGAATGTGCCCGCGCTTGGTAGACCAAAAATGAGCGTGAGGATGCTAAACCAGGCGGTCAGGATCGCCCCGCCGATGACAAGCATCTGGCGGGGTATTCCCTCACCGAGGTCTAGTCCCATGAGTTCGTGCTGTCGTGTTTCAAACTCGAAACTCGACGTGAGGATGCGTCCTGTAGCCATTGGGGGTCAGACCTTGAAAATGAAGGAGGAAATGCCTTTAATCAGGCCAATAGTGCCCTGCGGGTAGTAGACGAATAGGCCGATGACGATAGCTCCAAGAATGAAGCCAATGAACTGCCCCCACTCTTTCTTCGCCCAGTGCTGGATGCTTTAAACAACCAGCACCACAATGAAAATGTTGCCTGCAACGGTAAGAACCCAGTTAGAGATTTCTGATCCGGTGAACATGAGTGTCTTGTTCCTTTCGCGTGTTTTAGTTCAGTGATTGCACTTGCCAGCGACTTGCTGTGCCTGCCTGAACTTGTGTGATGGTGATGTGGTAGGTGCAGGTCAGTTGTGCGCCTGAAACGATCCAGGTGGCTTTGGCTTCGCCTGCGCGCGTGTTTCCTTCTCCCTCAAAGACTTTCCACTCCTCTAAGCGGATTGAGGATCCGGGGATTTTCGGTTTGGGGATGTTAGCTCCGGGGGCTGCTAAAGCATCTGATTCGCCTTTAGCCCACGCGCTGAAAAAGGTTTCCACCTCGCTTCGTGTATCGACGCTCAAAGTGTTATCTGTTGGGCGCACCCTCTGGGTGGGAAGCGGGGCGGGGGCAGGTAACCCAGTGATTTTCATTTCTCCGCTTGCACTCGCCCGCCCCTGGCCGTCGAGCTGTATGGGGACAAGGACACCCACCCAGTTGCCGCCCCCGTTTTCGGTTTGGATGTAGGCGGCAACAGTGACTTCAAAAATGTCTTGCCCCACCGTGCGTGAGGAGACAACGTAGGGGTTTCCCACCACCTTGATACTTCCTTTGCCGTCCCATCCGGCTTTATCGGGGCTAGACCAGTTCGCCTCCAAGCGTCCCGTGCGCATTTGCGCCTGATCCAGTGAGAGATAAGAGCGTGCCAAGGACACCGCCACATCCCCCACCGCCGTTTTGTCCACGCTCTGAGTGGGAACCTCGATGGGGGCTGTCTGCGGGCTGGGAGCAAGGAAAGTCTTATATGCACCTAGAAACGCAAATATGCTGAGCGCCCCGATGGTAACGGCCTGCAAAACGCGGCCGGTTTTACGCACTCGCACTGGCTTCCACTCCCCTACTTGCGCGCTCCCTGCGCGCCTTATAAGCCCTTTAGTAGGGGCTTTCCCCTCCCGCTCGCGCTTGGGCGGCGCGGGGGCAACAGGCGGCGGATAAGCGTATGCGGGTGTGGCCGGGTCAGGAGGCGGCATTGACACATAAGTGTCAAAACTGGCTGGTGCCTCCACTGGCGGATAGTCCTCACCATCGGCTAGAGGCTCACGGTCAAACGGGTAAAACTCCCTCATCACAAGCCAATCTCGGCGTCAGCGTCCACAGGTCCTAGACCCGGGATTTGGCCAGGCATGGGAGTCTCAGGCACTTCCTCGCCGCCCGCGTACTGGTCGTAGTAGGCGGCAGTGCGCGACGCGCTCGGGCTTTGACTCCACGATGAGGGTGCCTCAGTTTTTTCTCGCTTGGGACGGAATAAATCTCTGCCGATAGAGGCCACCGTGATCGTTGTCTTGTAGTGTCGGCCTCCGCTTTCGTCTTGCCAATCGCTATTAGTGATGCGGCCTTCTAGGATGACGGCTTCACCCTTTTTTAGGTCTGCGGCCTGCAAAAGTTCGGCGCGCGTCCCCCAGGCTGTCGCTTCCCAAAAGACAGCCGGGTGGGTCTTCCATTCGCCTCGCCCGTCCCGGTAAGACTCGTTAACAGCCAGGCGCAGGCGGGCAAAAGGCATCCCGCTACTCGTGATGCCGTATTCACCATCTTGGGTGAGGTTGCCGCAAAAAACATGAGTAGTGCTCACAATAAACTCCCTGATTTCACTTCGTTGGTCGATATATATGGGTCGAATAAGGAACTGAAAAAAGGGGGGTGGGGCAAAGGAAAAACTCTTCTACCCCCGCCCCCTCTTTTCTGTCAGTGACGGCGCGCCCGGCGCACAGCGAACAGACCAACGCCAGCCAAGGCCGCAGCCCCAGCTACCAGCACACCGGTCTCTGCCCCGGTCTCAGCAAGACGCCCATGCGAAGAAGACGCGGCGCGCACAGGGCGCGCAGGTCGCCACGGGCGCACCCCAGCAGACACGCCCGCGCCCACGCCCACGCCACCACCATCGGCACCCTCGCCTTCAGAACCACCAGGAGCCGTATCCGCACTTGGATCAACCGGCGCGGGATCGACAGGAGTCGGATCAACCGGCGCGGGATCAACAGGGGTCGGGTCAACCGGGGTGGGATCGACGGGAGCCGGGTCAACCGGGGTGGGATCAACAGGCGCAGGATCGATGGGAGCCGGGTCTGTGGGCTCAGCGGGGGCAGGGGCCGCCGTAGGCTCAGCGGGTACTTCCGTACTTGTTCCAGCATCCGGGGGCACGTCTGCATCTGCGGCAAACGCCGATACGGGAGCGGCCAGGAACGCAAGCGTGCTCATAGCGATAAGGGACTTACGAGGAAGGGATTTCATGATGATGTCCTTAACGTCAATGTTCAAAAGGAAAAGGAAAAGGAAAGGGGGGGTGGGGGCGACCAGCAACAACCCAACAACGAACTAGCCGCCCCCGTTTTCTCCCCCACGCCGCATGTCCAGTGTGAGGAACCCGCTAACAAACGGGGTGAAAGGTTAAACACACAGCCTGGGGAGAAGACAGGCATCCTGCGCCCGCGCCACAATTCTTTTGTGAATATCCGTGTGGCGCGGGCGTAGGAAACTACTCAGTGGCGAGCAACATAAGCGTTACGGCGACGACGCTCCCCAGCCACCAGAACGCCGCCCGTAGCCAAAGCGATCAAGCTACCGGCAACGACGCTCATGTCAGCACCCGTCTTGCCCAGCTTCGGGTTCGGCTTCCCCGGGGTCTCAAAGGTCACCGTCTGACCCTCGTCGTTAATGTCGGCGTGGACAGCGACCTCACGGCCAGCGTCCATCACCTTCTCAAACACCACAACCTTCTTGGACTGAAGGCTCGTGCCGTCGAAAGTGAACTCCACATCCACACACCCCTTGGAAGACTCCGGCACAAAGGTGCGAGAAGCCACAACGGGCTTGCCGTCGATGAGGAGCTTGTCGCCGCTGGCCTTATCCATCAGCACACCACCCAGGGCGTACTCACGACCGGGAACCAGGTTCTCAAAGCACACCTTGTCCACGATCAATGCCTCACGCTCAGGCGAAACGGTCTTGTCCCCATCACGCCCGTCGGTAGCAGTCGTGCCCACCTTAGGACCAGGCGAAGTCACAGTCTGACCCTCATCAGTAATATCCGCGTGGAACCCAACGCGCTTACCATCCTTGAACAAGTCCTCAAAGACCACAGTGGTCTTGCCTGCAAGCAGGGAACCATCCACCTGGATGTCCACGTCCTCACACCCCTCAGCCCGAGTCGCGGTAAACGTCTTAGAAGCCGTAACCTCGAGGCCATCCGCGTCCTTAATGGCCGCGTTGGAGTCCTTATCCATCAGGGTCGCGGTCAGCGTGTATTCCTTACCGACGACCAGGTTCGTGTAACACACCTTGTCCGTGATGGTCTGCGTGCCGTAGGGCGCGATTTCCTTATCCCCATCCGCCTTATCAGAGGCGGTCGTCTGCACACCAGGGGTAGGTTCAGGAGCATCAGTCGTGTACTGCTCGGTCACATCCTCAACAGACGACGTATAAGCCTTCACGCGAGAATCCCCAGCAAAACTGGTCACAAACACATACGTGCCAGACACCCCCGCCTTCAACTTGAACTTCGTCGAACCCACGCTCGGGTAAAACCCGTTCTTCGCAGGCACCGAAACGCTTGCGATCTTCTCCGCGCGATCCTTGTTCGCTTCCTTGACTTCCAGACCCTTCGGGAAGAACAACAACGACTGGTCAAGGGTGGCAACGTCCGGGCGGAAACCACGCGTCCCCGCATAATCCCCATGATTATCCGGCAAGCCGCTGACGAACACGTCATCCACCAAGTAATCACCCCCAGCGGTCTTACGCACACTGGCTGCGGTGTTGATCTCCGCCACGTGGGGAACAGAGGTGATTTCCTTTTCCACACCATACCGATCCGACCAATCCGCGTGAACATACTTCGCGTTCTCGCCCTGAGCGTCCTTACGCACGCTCCACACCCACGTGTAAAAACCAGACTTAAACGAGCCAGCCACTTCAACGTTCTTCGTCTCCGCGCCAGTAAACGTCAAGGACGCAGACGCAACAGGTTCAGCCCCGGCAGGAGCAGCCTCGGCCTCATCAGGAGCCATATCCCCCACGTAATACGCCTTGCCCTCAAACGTGACGGGAACAGGAGTCCCGTCCACGGAAAGCCACTGCCCATCCCCATAGTTTGGATCAGCAAACGCAGACAAAGTATCCCCAAGACGCCCGCCAGAAGACACCTCACGAAAACCCGCCACATCCGACACAGCCTGCGGCTGGAAATCATAAATCACACGCCACGAAGGACCAGGCTGCGTGACTTCTTCCGGGTCATCGGCAGGTCGATTCCCATAGGAAATCGTGTCCTGAATCTTCCCGTTCACCCCATACTTGGTCAAAGTACGACGGGGAGAGTTCTTATAGCGAATCGAGAAAGTCACTTCGCCATTTCCGATGGCTTCCCATTCCAGGGATTGCGAATGGTCGGCGGTGTTTCCATTCCATTCTTGGGTGCCGGTTTCCTTGAACTTCGCAGGACCATGCAGGGTGGCTGTGGTGGCAACGCCGGAAATCCATGCTCCACTTTCGGTGCGAATACCGATGTTGTGGATGTTTCCTTCACGTTTGCCGTCGCCTTCTACGGCTCCGCCTTCGTATCCGACGGCTGCGCTTCGCCGGGCGTCGTTCACGTAGTTTTTGGCCAGGTCATACACGCCGGGTAGCTGATTCTGCACGGCTCGAACCAGACGATCCACAGAATCTTGCGTACTCTTGCCTGCCTGATCCTGTTCAAAGTTCGCGTGGATCAGGAAGGAGAGCACAGCGCGGTTATCCGCAGAAGTATCCCCCTGATGCTCCTTCAAAAGCCAGGCCATCTGAGGGGTCGTCAGATCGATTTCATCTGGCCCCCACTGGCGAGACTCAGTGAGAGTGGAGATGGTTGCGGTGTCAGAAGGCTGCGGGTTTGCGCGCCACATATGGGTGCACCACACCGGGTACTGGCGCTCGACGTTCCCCGGGGCAGCATAGGCGCCCAGCCAAAAGCCGCCCACCCCTTCGGCTCCAACACCACGAACATGACGACCCTGGCCATCCCAAGTCGCCTGCGCCGGGTTCAAGGTCGAGGTCGCCGCAAGGCCGCCCAAGGCTACACCTGCGGCCATGGTGAAGGCTACGATAGGACGCAGCCGTGAGTGGCGCGCACTAAAGCGTGCACTAGTTTCCATCAGAAGAATTCCTTTCGATGGGATATGTGTGTTCTTCATGAAGAACCGGCCAGGCAAGCGCCAGGTTTCTCAGGCCCGAAGGGCTTACCTGACCGGTGGTCTGTGTTGAGGAAACGCCACTCACGGCGCCCTCATATTTTTATTTCGGGATAAGAGTCGCAGAAGGCAACAACGGATCAGTGACAGGATTCCGACCAAGAACCGCCGTGCGAATCTCCCCCGAAGCACTCATCACCGTGGCCGGTGGTGTAACTTTCTACCCATCCGCCGCTGTTGCCTCCGGTCGATCCTCCGGTGGTGGTACCGCCTCCAGTGTTACCGCCACGCGAAGGCGCGGGCGCAGTGTAGCCACCACCAGCGTTGCCGCGTGCGGGCGCAGTGTATGAGCCGCCGTTGCCTCCGCTGTTGGAGCGGCCCCTGTTAGAGGCTGAACTGGCTGCTGCTTGTGCCTGTTCCCATGCGTTGTGCGCGTCTTTGACGGCCTGAATCTGGGTGGCGAACACCTTGGTTGCTTCATCCAGGTTCTTCGCGGCTTCATTGAGCTTTTCCACCTCATCGGTGGACAGTCCCTTCGCGTTGTCGAGTTGAGACTGGAAGCCCGTGCGCCCGTTTTCGAGGTCTGCGCGCACCTGGTTATCCGCAACCCTCCCCTCAGAATCCGCAAGGGCCTGCGCGGCGTCCGCGAGAGCCGCTTCCGCGCCGCCGATGGCGTCGCTCAGGTGCTTACGTGCTTGTTCCAGTCGCACTTGCTTGGTCTTTTCCCCGACCTTCACGCTCTCGGCCTTCAAGCCATCGAGCACCACCTGGAGGCTCTGGGTGTGTGCGGCAAGGGTTGTGGCACCTTCGCGCAGGGCTCTGGTTGTTGCACTGTCGCTGAGGTCACCGGCAAGGGTGGTCTGTTTCTTTGCTTCGGCCAACAGGCGCACAAGCCCCTGGAGGCTGTCTTCGTCTACGCCTGCGGCGCGAGCCTCAACCAGGGTCTTCTCGGCCTCGCTGATGGTGGTGGCAAGATCAGCTGCAGCGCCCCGGTCGGCTTCCACAGCCGCCGAATATGCGTTTACTGCGCTGTGGTGGTGCCACGCGACCACACCCACCGTGCCACCAGACGCCAACGCCACAGCCAACGCCACACCCGCACCCACAAACGCCGCACGCTTCTTACGCGCCTGCGCATCCTCGCTGGTTTCAGGGGTTTCAGTGGTTTCTTGGGGGTTCATGTTCTCGTTCATTTCCAGGGGTTTCCTCACATTGTGTTGGGCTGTCTGACGTCTTGGTTGCTAAGGGTTAGCCTATGAAGGTTGCGCGTGCTGCTTCAAGGCGTTTTCGGGTGAAAAGCTCCGCAAGTTCGCGCCTGGTGGCGTTGGGGTTGTCGCGTGTGATTTTTTCCCACAGGTGTTGTTCCTCGGGGGTTTCTTCTTCGTCTTCGTGGTTTTCGGCTTCGAGGCGCGCCTGACGGCGCTTACGATCCAGGTCTTCGGCTTGTTGCGTGAGGCGTGCGGGTGCCATGTCGATTCGGACGTTTTCACGCAACCTGTAGGCGACGATGCTGCTGAGTCGGCGTGTGCCGTCCAGGCCGCGGTCGCCTATGGCTGCGCGGATTTGGCTGGGTTGCCATCCGGCTTGGATGCGCTCGTCAAGCAAGGCCGCGACCTGTTTAGCCCCTTGGGCGTCCAGGGCTTGGAGTGCTTGGGGCAGGCAGGTGGCGATCAGGGCTTTCTCATCCTCGCCAAGAGCAGCCCCCTGCGGGTCTTGTGCTCCGAGTGTGGTCTCTTGCGCTTGGGCTTCGGCGTTCTGGTCACAGGTGTGGTCTTCGAGTGTTCCCGACCCGACCTGACCTGAAGCGTCCTCGCGCGCGGCGTCGGTACTTTCCTTAGGTCTGGTTAGGTTAGGGGGTTCTATAGGGGGTTTATTTCCTTTAGTAATACCGGAAGCTGTCTTCCGGTGTGACCTACGCGCAGTTTCCGGTGTGGCCTCACACCTGCAATTTTTGCATGTGTGGACTTTTCCGCATGATTCCGCCATTTCTTCCACACCTGCAAATTTTTCTGGTGTGGAAACAGTTCCCATACCCGCAACATTTGCATCTGTGGCGAGAGCCACAGGGGCGGGGGTGTATCTGCGGTCAAGATGCAGCGTGTATAGGTCGGTGGCGCGGTGCTTGTGCGGGCCCCTGGCAGCGCACGAACCCGACTCGCGTGCGCAGTTCATGTACCGCGCGGTGCGCGAGATGAGTCCGGCTTCTTCCAACCTCTTTAAGTGCGTGGATACAGATCGCTGAGAACACTCTGCGCGCTCAGCTATATCGGCTACGCTCCGCCACGTCGTGTCGTGTTCACCGGCGTATTCAGCCAACGCCACGAGGATGAACTTTGTTTGCACGCCCAGGCCCTTGATTTCATCCATAGCCCAGGTAACAGCCCTGAAACTCATCGCACGCCCTCTTCCTGGATCGCTGCTTGCAAGCTGTAGAAGCTGGACGAGATGTCTCCTGTGTGCTTCGTGATCTGTGCTGCTGTATCACGCACGCATTCGACGAGCTGGAACGCCAGATCAACGGAAGAGGGGGCAGCGTCCAACAAGTCGATGATCTTATCGAGCAGGTGGATATCCCCGTACAGGTCAGCCAAACCTCCCCCGATACCGTCCTCGCTCTCACGCCATGCCTGGACGAAATCTGAGGTAAAAACCGGTGCCTTTTGATCTGAGGAGTGGACAAACAAATCGTGTACTACCTCTAGCTTGATATTCACTTCTGCCCCGCTTCGTTGTTGTGACGGGCTTTGAGCTGTACGCCCAAGTACTTGCGGTCTTTGTCTTTGGGGAATAGGCACAGGCCGGTCAGTGCCCTGCCGGGTAGTGTTCCTGCCTGCGCGCCTGCGGGCCCCGGCAGGGTCATCGTTGCCCATACTTCCAAGTCCTCAGCCTCGGGCAAAGGATCGAGGCGCAGCGCGCACACCCCCGCCGTCGGCCAGTTCATCACCTGCTCATGGACAGCGACGGGAGCGTGATTCCACCACTTGCCCACCCCGTCTAAAAAGACTCGCTCACCCACCTGGCACGCCTCCAGGCTGGCCTCTCCGCCCAGAAGGTCAACCCAGGTGGCAACATCTAGCCACGTGGGGTCAACCGTCGCCAAGAAGGCGTCTTCCACCTGGCCGGTCTCCACGTTGCGTACCAGCCACACGCCGCGCCCCGTGAACCCCCAACCGAGGATGTAACCCACCTCGAAACAGCACACACCGCGCGCCAACTGGAAAGGCCCCACACCAAGAGCACCAAAACGCTGCTGGGGCGCACGCCCCGTGTAGGTAAGCAACCCGCGGATTTCATGCCACACCATGAACTCAGAGCCACGATCCGCACTAAACCCATAAGACACAACCGCCGCGCTCATGCCGCACCACCCTTACTCCAGGTATTCAGGTCTGGGAGGGCGTTTTCGATGCGGATACGTCCAAGAGTTTCTGCTTCTCGCGTGTAGTACTCCCCTGGTTCTCGTTCGCGTTTGATCGCGTAAGCGAGTTCTACGTCATCTCGGCTGACGAGGAGCACTTTGTTGGAAAGTCGGACGTAGTTCAAGCGTTTGGCGCGGGTGGTCAGATACCGCAGCCATGCGGTGCTGATCCGTAGACGTTGTGCGGCTTCGGCTACCGTGTAAAAGTCTGTGTCCAAAAGGCGGTTGAGGTCGTCTTCGTTGGACAGATCAATGTCTTTGACGAGTTCTTCCATCTTGGGTGAGGAGGACTCGACGACGTGTACGCCGCTGCGTATCCATTGGGTTGCGTTCACTGTTGCCTTCCTGTCTTGGGACAGGCCAAGCGCCTTGTTAGCAACCTTGTAGTCAATAAGTACCCCGCTTCAGCGAGGCTTCGGCGGGTGAGCAAAAGGGGTAGTTCCTCCGGTTTCCCGGAAGGACTACCCCTTGTTCCTGAGAGTGTTGAGGTTGCTTGCCTGTTCGCCGGTTTCCCGGTGAACCTCAGAGCCGCCTGTGGGAATCGAACCCACGACCTATTCATTACGAGTGAATCGCTCTGCCGACTGAGCTAAGGCGGCAGGGCAACCTTCAACGAAAGATACTGTATAGGCGTTCCCGCTCTCTGAGCAAACTGTCAGCCCTCCATCAACGCGTGATATTCGGCATGGAACAGGCAATCTCGACATACAGCCCTGCACTCCACCCAAAATTACGGGTGGCCGTACACGCCCGTTTTCCCGTATCCGGGTTGATATATTCCACCGGGCCTCCAGCATCCTCCACACACGTGAGCGTTCCACGTAGCAGGTTCACGCCTTCTAACGTTGCACCAGATGCGCAGAGGCCGTGTGCCACCAAGAAATTTGTATTGACCCATATGGGGCCACGCCACATACGCTCAGGGTCAAAAGATTCCTCATCTCTAGATACGGTCGGCAGTTTTCGCTTTCCACCAAAACGTTCAGGTGCACGAATATCACTCAGGATTGCCTCAAGCTGCCTGCGTTCTACTCCCCCACCAAAAACTCCCAAAAGTGAAACAATTGTGCGCGGTAGAAGTTTTTCCTCCGCATCGTAAGCAGCAAACATCCCGCGCTCACTGTCCCACAGGGCATTCCTCCAGTGACGCGCGCATTCCGCTCGAGCAGTGAGTTCCTCTTGTTCCGCGCGGAAAAATTTTTGTTCTAACACATCGCCCAAGGAGCCCAGCTCCTCTGCCCAATGAGCCAACACCTCATCCGAAGCCGATATGTAGGCCAGAAGATCCGGTGACACCACGGGGAATGCGCCATCAAAAATAGGGGAATCATCGAGACCTGACGAATAGGGATGAGAGTAGGACGGCATCTGCCGGTCTCCGGCTGTACGGAACCACCAATCCTGAGAAGCACGCAGAATCGGATACCAGCGCCTCATCCATTCGATACGTTCAGCCATAGAAACATGCGACAGCACACGCTCAGCCGCCCACGGACCGAGCGGGGGCTTAGTCAGCGGAACTACACCGTTTTCTCCGCTGCGTGATCCTTGCGCCTCCAAGGTTGCGCGATCCGCTGGCGGCAGATCTGCACTCGACGCAAGAACTCCCTCGTCATGAACAACATCCGGCAGCTGGCCGCCAGTATCGGGAGTAAAAACGACATCGAGTTGTTCAAGAGCTAGCTGAGGATCACCGTGCGCCAATCCCAGAGCAATGAAATAGGCATCCCACTGCCAGGCTGCAACATAGCCCAGCTTCGACGGCACGACACAGCGCCGCATGCGGGGTTTCGGATCGCTTCCTGTCACCGTGGTCAACTGAATGGTGTTTGCTCCAAGCACCCACCAGCAGTGCCTCATAGTCTCGTCGCATCCCGAATGTATCGAAGGGATTCGGCTCATCCACTCTTCAACGACCTTGTCCGCCTCCAGCAGGAAATGCACGTCATCAGCTTCAGAAGGGTGTTCGAGATCGAGGGTGACGCTCCACGTTCTTCCCATCTGCGAAATTCGCGTATCCGGCGCATTCCCCGACCGTACATCGAGCATTTCATCGGCCAGTGCCCAAAGACGAGCTTCTTCCCCCAGAAGAGCAATACGGACTCCATTGCAATCCACGTGTCCGCTTATTGCACTGAACTCAAGCGTTTCATCTGCTCCCAGAGGAACAACAGCCGCCACGCATTCCTCAGCGGGAATTTCATAGCGAACATGAAGAACTTCAAGGTTCCCTTCAGCCACACGCACAATAAAGCGCGACTCCGGAACAGTGAAGAAAACTTCCGTTCCATCGATAAAGGGAAGGGCACACGAACCAGCCCGCTGAGGCATCAGCGCCCTCCCAACCCCGAAGTGGCCAAACTCGACATAATTTGACGCTGACCGATGATGAAGGCGATCAGCATCGGGACGGTGGAGAGGGCAGTTGCAGCCATGATGAGGCCGTAGTTCACCCCACCAAACTGCCCCTGGAATTGGGAAAGCAACAACGGAACAGTGAACAACTCCCGACGATTCAACATAATCAAAGGAAGCAAGAAGTTATTCCACGCATCAAGTGCAATGATCACGCCCAAAGCTCCCAACCCAGGACGAATGATGGGAAGCACCATACGAGTGAAAATATTCCAGCGGGATGCGCCATCCAGCATTGCTGCTTCTTCTAGTTCCTTGGGGATCGACAAAATGAACTGCCGTGCCAAGAAAATTCCGAAGGGATTGACCAGAATCCCCGGAATAATAAGTGAAAGGTGCGAATCTACCCAACCAAGTTTGGACATGAGGAGATAGAAGGGCACCAGCGTCACCTGCTTCGGAATCATCTGGCACACAAGAACAATGGCAAAAAGAATTCGTGACGACGGGAACGGAATGCGCGCAAAGGCGTAACCCGCCATGGAGGTTGTCAGCAAACCTCCCAACACGATGAGAACCGTGATGTAGAAGGAGTTCCAGTAGGCACCCGCAAACGGCAGCGCGTCCCATGCATCACCAAAGTTCGAGAAAGTCCAAGGATCCGGGAGGATCGACAAAGGAGCTGTTAAGAGCTGAGGGAGAGTCTTAAAGGAGGACAGCACCATCCAGATGAACGGTGCAAACATGCTGAAAGCAGCTGTTGCCAGCAGAAGATGCAACAGGATGTGTCCAGGACGCACTTTCGTACGGCGGCGCATATGAGGTTCCACGTGCGGGGTATCCGAGATCTTCACCGTTTCTTCCGATCCGTGAGTCATGACGGCGACGTCTTCGTGGTTGTCAGTTTTCATAGTGGACAAACCTCTTTTCGAAGGCGAACTGCGCAATAGTGATCAGTGCCGACAGAGCGAGCAAGACGATCGAAGCAGCTGAGGACATTCCAAATTCCATCTTGCGGAATCCCAGATCGTAGATGTGGTACACCATCGTCCGTGTGGCGTGGTCTGGTCCGGCGTTTTTCACCAGCACAAACACCAGATCAAAGGTTTGAAGCGACGAGATAAAGGCAATAATCGATTGGAAGAAAATGGTTGGCGACAGCATCGGCAAGATGACGGAGAAAAATGTCCGCACTTTCGATGCTCCGTCAATGGAAGCAGCTTCCAAAACTGAAGGACTCACATTTTGAAGTCCTGCTTGGAAGATCACCACATTGAGGCCGAGGGACGACCAGATGGTGACAGCGCACAACGCAAGCAGGGTCAGTCGGGGGTCATTCAACCAATCCGGAGGATTAATCCCAAAAATCTTGGACAAACTCGCGGAAAGGAATCCATCCACACGCAAAAGTTGCTGCCAGATGAGGGCAACAGCGACAGAGGAGGTGACCACTGGAGCAAAAAACATCACCATATACACCGTGCGGCGCTTAATCCGATTCAGCATAACGGCGACAACAATCGCCAGGAAGAGGCCGATCGGAACCGTGATGAGCGCAATTAGCAATGTGTTGACAATTGCTTTCCCAAAGAGCGGATCCGTGAGCTGAGTTTTGAGATTTTCCAGCCCAACAAATTTCATCGGTCGCAAGCCATTCCACGAGAAGAAGGCGAGAAGCATTGAGAAGGCAAAGGGGAACAGAACAAAAAGACTGATCCCCACAGTCTGAGGAGCGAGGAAGAGCGCCGCCCACCAGTGGTCGCGTTTCTTCCATGTCGGGAGCGCGTTTCGCTTCGGAGAGGTCTGTGGCGCATCATCGCGCACGGAGTGGCGCATGCTGCGCCTCGACATCTTCGTTGGTTGGGTGACGCTCATTCCTCGTTCTCCTCAGTCAGCAGCGATCACAGATCACTTGGTTTTTTCAGCTACAAGTTCCGCTGTCTTCTTCAGCGCTTCAGCAGAGGTCATCTTTCCCTGGTACAGAGGCAACATGATCTCGGTAGCGATGGTGTTGGACAGGTCGGGAACTGCTGCTTCCGTCGGGAAGTTGGAGAAGCCGGAATCGCGCATCTCAATCAGGGAAGCAACATGTGCAGGCTTGCCCGATTCGGTGACGATCGAGTCAATTCCCTTGATTGAGGGAAGCGCATTTCCGCGATCCTTCAGGCGCAGGGTCTGTCCGTCCTTGGAGAGGAACTCTTCAAAGAAGGTGAAGGCTGCATCGGCGTTGGCAGCAGCTTTATTGATGGCGAGGAAGGACGAGGCAACACCGGCCTTTCCGTTCTTACCTTCGGGAGTCGGCCAGCCGACAACGTCGTAGTCAGACATATTGAGTCCGGCTCCTTCAATTGTCCCCACTGTGTAGCGTCCCTGAACCAGGAATCCCAGTTTGTGAGTAACGAAAAGGGTGTCAGCATCGGAACCGGAGGGCATTTCATCGGCCACCAGCAGAGAGCCATCTGCAAACTTGGCGCTCCATGCCTTCATTGCTTCGCTGGCTTGAGCGTTCTGATCAGCAACGTACTTTCCGGAAGCGTCATACACGGTTCCCCCTTGGCTCACCATGATGGACGAAGTGGTCGACCAGTAGTTCCAGAAAGCGGCTCCAGACATCCCAGCGTTCTTCAGAGCATCAACCATCTCGAAGAACTTCTGTGTGGTCCACTTACCTTCGGCGGCAAGAGTGGCCGGATCTTCTGTGATGCCTGCAGCCTTCAGGGCTTCCTTGTCGTACCAGAAAGCGTCGGGGTTCACGTCATTCGGGAGTGCGTAGACTTCCCCGTCTGACATGGCGACTCGGTAGATATCCTGCGAGAAGTCGTTCAGAGAAATCGTCGAGGACTTGGAGATTCGATCCTTCAGCGGTTCGAGCACTCCGTTGGTCACCATTGCCGCAATGCGGTCATCGCCCACGTAGAACACGTCGGGAGCGGTCTTGGAGGTGAGCTGAGTGTTGAGCTTCGAGTGGTAGTCCGCATAGGAGGCAACCGGCTCAAACTTCACTGTAATGTCCGGGTGGCGCTGCATGAATTCTTTATTGAACTGCTCGAAAACTTTCAGTTCATCAGGGTTACCCCACGTCGACCATGTCACGGTTTTTGCTGCGGCAGCACCTGTGCTTCCGCTTCCTCCGGAGCATGCTCCCAGACCGGCTACTGCCAGGGTGCACGCGGCGAGAGCCGCCGCGGTGCGGATCAGTCGAGTAGACATCGTCTTCTCCTTCGTTGTGTGAATGGATTTGTGTGTTGTCTTTCTTTTCCTACGGCTTCTCTGCCGGAGAAGATTCATCTGGTGCGGGTGAAAGTTCCGCAATAAACATGGCGATAAGGATTCCAAGTCCACCGATAACCAGTCGTATCGTGAGGTGTTCTCCACCAAAAAGAACAGCAAAGATAGCGGCGAACAACGGCTCTGTGGTCATGATGATGGCGGCAAAAGTAGCTGCTAGGCGTGCTTGCGCCCAGGTTTGCGCAACCAGAGCAAGCATTCCCGCAACAAGAGCCATATACAGCATGTGGCTCCACTGGATCATTCCCTGCGGTAGAGCAATTCCTCCGGGAAGCGCAGCCATCATGCAGAAAACTCCGACAGACATAATCTGCAGTGCTGCTAACTCCATAGGGTTTCCATGCGAAGCCCACTGTCCCAGCAGGACAATGTGCACGGCGAAGAGTAACGCGCCCAGCAGAGTGAGCATCTCTCCATATCCCAGGGCAAAGCCGTTGAGGCTCAGAACCCCTAATCCAGCTGTTGCCAATACGACTGCAATCCAGGTGCTCATTCGAATTTTGATTCGCAGCGCAGCCCAGAGCACCAGCGGTGTGAGTACAACGTACATGCCGGTAATGAAGCCTGAAACGGAGGCATCGGTGTATTTCAAACCGACTGTTTGAGCGAATTGCGCGAGGGAATACACCAGTCCCAGGGCAATCCCCTGAATCCATACCTGTCGCGGAGCTTTCTTCAGGGCTGAGAAGCGCAGGATACCGATCACCGTTCCCGCAATGAGAAAACGAACTCCCAGGAAGTCGAAGGGATCCAGAGTTGTGACGAGATCTTTGATCATGAAGAAAGTGGATCCCCACACAGCCGTAACAGCTGTAAGCGCTGCGATAGGAACGATGCTTCCACGTATATTCCGTTGCATGTCAGCGATCCCCCCGCTTTTCTTCCAGCTCATGTAGCGCATGGGTACTCCGAGGCTGCGGAGCTTCGCATGTCACGCGCACAATGCACACCTGAGCATCTACCTGCCCAGAGAGACGCCAGGCGACATCTGAGGTCAAACAAACAATCCGTTCTCGTCCCAGCAGATAAGCCATAGGATTCCCCTCATAGAGGGCAACATCTTCTGTATCCCGGTAAGACACTCGTTCTTCCGCTTGATTGACGGGAACAATCTCGAGGTGAATATCGTCAGACAGGGGCATGAGGAGCGTGCGGTAGCGGCAGTGTCTCCGGAAACGCCCCTCCCCCAGATCTTGGTATTCGCGATTAATGCCGTCCAGGGTATGCGTCCAGTACGTCAGGCTATCTCCCATACTGCGCGCGTAGGAGCAGGGGTTTTTCTGAGCTAGGCCAAGCGCATCTATCGCACGTGCCCACACGGGGTGCCCAATATTGAGAGCACGGAATTCATTGATGCCCTGGAAGAAAACACTGGTCTCCATCACTGTTCCCCCTGTGCTTTTGTGGGTCGCAGCGTAAACCTCAGTTGGAGATCGAACGGAGTATTCGTGATCCTGTGGGTTTCTCCGACTTCAGATCCCCATGAGTTAGATCCCAACCCCAGTACCGCGGCATCAAAATTGAGAGTCAGCGTTTCTGTTTCTTCGGGAAGAAGATAGTGGTGTGTAGCCTCCGTCAGCTCCTCATTGCTCCACTTCCACGTCGACCAAGCAATCGGGTGCAAGCTCTCTACGCTCAGTTCTTCGTCTTCAGACGCATGACGCACCAAGGTAACGGACATACGACTTCCATAGTCTTGTGGGACGAGGTAAGGCGTCACGAGTTCATCACTGGTCGTTTCCCACCGTCCATATGCTGCCGCCGCAGATGAATCTGGATAGTTCTCTTCTGGCCCCTGTCCTTCATAGGTGATATGCGAGAACTGAGAGGGAATTTCGCAGTCTATTCCCTGGGCGGGAAGAATAAATTTTTCCTTCCCGAACGGGGTGGCATGAAGGGAGAAGTCCGCTGTCACCCCATGGATTTCCCACAGGTATTCGCAGGTGTAGCCGTAGGCTCGTCCCGGCGGAGCGCAGCGAGTGAGGACGCGTACTCGGGCACCTGTTTCACTCTGACGGACTTCAACTTCTCGAGTGTCTTCGCGCATCAGATGAAGCAGCATTGGCTTCCAGACCTCTTCGACAAATCGATGGTGATTGTCGATGGGTGGTTTCCAGAATCGCACCCGAGGGCCACGCGCAATAAACGGAATGCCCGAATAGTTTGCTTCGCAAAGACGCCCTGTTGCAGCATCGAAAACCCACTGGGCATCCCCCACATGGATCGCACACAGGCCATTTTCTTCGCAAATCTCAACCGGCGCCTCGTCACTCACAGGAGGTATTTCTTCCGGTTCTTTCGGGCTTTCAGTTGCCTCGTTTTCGACGTCAAAACGCGCGAGTACCTCTCCTGTTTCCCAGAAGAGAGTGTCCTCGGCAGCACGTATTTCGACGAGGCGATGCACCGTTTTGCCTGAATCCTCAGCAAGCGGGATGGCGGGGAGCACACGCGATTCTCGCGGCGAAAGGACGGGGAAGGGCAGCGCATATTCCGCCAATGTTCCCGAGGAGGAAAAATCCGTGATCCTCAGGTCGAGCCCCGTACTTTCTGAGTCATAGAGACGGTTACATACCGTCATGCTTCCGTCTTTTGCTACAAGTACACGAAAGGGACAAATGGTGTGAGCGTACTCAATAAGGCCGGGACTTGCTTGAATCCACGGAAATACCAGTCCATCGAGGCAGAAATTGGCGTTATTCGGTTGATCTCCGAAGTCCCCACCATAGAGGTAAGCCTCGCGCTCTTCTCCTCGGCACACACGTGTCTGGCGGATTCCGTGATCCATCCATTCCCAGACAAAATGTCCCTGGAGAGAGGGGTATCGGTCGAAGATTTCCTGATAGTCAGACAGACCACCGGGTCCATTCCCCATCGCATGCGCATATTCGACAAGGAAACGAGGCTTAGGGTGCGGGTGGCGACCAAAGTCGTCCATCTGTGAGACGCGTGAGTACATCGTGGACACAATGTCGACAACAGTTGCATCACGGTCTTCTTCATAAAGTACAGGGCGATCATCCAGCGTTTTGACGTGGTCGTACATGGCGATGCCATTTCGTCCCCATCCGGATTCGTTTCCGAGAGACCACACAAGAACACTTGGATGATTGCGCAACAGGCGTACATGACGGTCGATTCGATCGATGTATGCTGCCGTCCACTCGGGAGAATCTGTCAGTTCACTGATATTCCCCGTCAAATCCATACCGTGAGTTTCCAGGTCATTTTCCGCAACAACCATCATGCCCAGTTCATCGGCAAGGTCATAGAAACGGGGATCGTTGGGGTAGTGCGCTGTGCGAACGGAATTGATGTGGTGACGTTTCATCAACAGAAGCTCGCGTCTCATACGTTCGACAGAGACAGCGCGGCCTCGATCCGGATCAAAATCATGACGATTAACACCGTGAAATTCGATGTAGCGTCCGTTCAACTGCACGAGGCCATTAACAATGCGAACGTCCCGCATTCCCACGCGCAGCGGTATGTACTGAGTAATTTCCCCCTGCGAGTTACCGAGGGTAATCATTAAACGGTAGAGAACCGGGTGTTCCGGATGCCAGGTCTGTGCTTGAAGGCACGCATATGTCGCAGAAAAAACGACTTCTCCATTTTCAGTGTCTTCTTCTGAACGCTCAGTATCTCCCTCCGCCACACACTCGCCGTCTGGGGCATACAGATACCAGTGGCATTCCGATACCGCGTCACTTGCGAGCAAGGAAATTTCCATGTTCATATCAGCGTGACGTACGCACGAATTCCCCAGAAGGTGTGTGCGAACAGTGACGTCTTGCGCATGAGCGCCGGGGATCACATAGGAGTAGACATCTCGGATCAGTCCGCCTCCCCACCACATATCTTGATCTTCCAGGTAGGTGGCATCGCAGTATTGCATGACGCGAACTGCGATAAGCGCGGGTTCTGCGCTCAGATATTCGGTGATATCAAATTCCGCGGGCAGGCGTGACCCTTTGGAAAAACCCACGTACTGTCCGTTTACCCACAGTTCAAGGAAAGACTCTGCTCCAGAAAAATGGAGGATTCGCCGTTCGCCTTCCTGGCATTGGGGGAAGGCGATATAGCGGCGATAGATCCCCGTTGGAGTATCACTGGGCACATGTGGGGGGAGGGCAGGAAAGGGGTATGCCTCATCGGTGTAGTGCCATTGCCCGTACCCCTCGGCTTGCCAATTGGAAGGAACCGTAACGCTTCCCCACGCGGAGAAATCGTATGAAGGACTCATCACTTCAGCTACGGCATCGCGGTGACCGATCAATTTTTCTGTTGCTGACGCCCCTGGCATGAGAGCAAAAGTCCATGCCCCATTGAGATCGACAAATCCGATGGAATGCGTACGGTCACCGAGACATGCCTCTTCAGCCGAGGCATACGCATGAAAATCACTGTGCGCCGCTCGGCGGTTTTCACCCGTAAGAGCTGGGTTTTCCCAAGGGACAGTCACATATCCTCCATCGGACAGTTGGCACAGGCGGCATCGCCAGCGCTTATCATTTCCACCAGTTTGAAACCGGTTTCACAAAAGAAAGGTAACAGGTCACACTCTGATCTGCAAGCATTTCCCGAAAAGTACCGGTCACGATACGATAAAGGAACCGACTCCAGGGGGCGCAGTGAAGCGACAAAATAAAGCAACCATCCGAGATGTCGCCCGCATCGCACAAGTGTCGAGCGCAACGGTCTCTCGGGTTTTGAACGGGACAGCCAAAGTTAATCCCGACAAGGAACGTGCTGTCCTACAAGCAATTGCTGAAACTGGTTTCACAGTAAGTGCGTCCGCACGCCAACTTGCCACGGGAAAAGTGAATTCCATTGCCGTGATCTTGACGGAATCCGTGGATGAGCTCCTTGTTGATCCCACCTACGCCACAGTTCTCAAGGGAATCATTGAGCGCCTCACTCACACGCCTATGACACCGACTCTTCACATGGCAGCAACAGTGGAAGAGCGACACAAAAGTCTTCAGCTCTTCAAACAGGGAGCCGCGGATGCCGTCATTCACCTCTCTCCCTACCGAGGCGATAGCTTCCTTGCAGAGCTCAGTTCCATTGGATGTCCTGTTGTCCTCTGCGGGCAGGTAGATGACCTCCCTGATACTGGAAACTTCTCCTGCGTATATTCCGATGATATCGACGGTGCAACCAAGCAGGCTCAGCACCTACTCTCCAAGGGAGCACACCAGATCTATGCACTCATGGGACCTGCAGATAACCCCGCAACAAAAGATCGTTTAAACGGCCTGCGTTCTACGCTCAGCTCCGCTCTATGCGACCCCATTTTCTACGGAAGCTGGGACGAAGACTCCGGACTACGCATGGCGGGAGAGCTTCTCGCCTCCAGCGCTTCCTTTGACGCCATAGCATGCGGCAACGACCGAATTGCCCTCGGTGTCATTCGCCGCCTCGAGATGGAGGGGATTCGCGTTCCAGACGATGTTCTCGTGATCGGTTTTGACGATCACCCAGTCGCCGCACGCACCGCGCCTTCCATTACCTCTGTCCAGCAGCAGTTCAAGCATCAGGGCGTACGAGCAGTCGAAATCGCACTCTCGATGCTTGAAGGAAACGGTCCGGTGACAGAGATCCTCAAAACTCGGATTCAGGAACGCGAGAGCACCTCACCCTCCAATGCTCTTTGAGTTATTCACCTATCACCACGCCGAGCAGAACAGCCCATTCTCCGGCACGGTGTTGTCCAGGAAGTAGTTTTCAACCGCGCGAATAACGCACGCGGATCCATCCTTGGAGTAGGCGGTGTGGTTCCACCCGTCCCAGCTGACCAGCACCCCGGAAGAGAGCTGTTTTGCCAGGTTTTCCGCCATCACATACGGGGTGGCCGGGTCGTGCAGGGTGCCGATGACAACGATCGGGGGAGCGCCCTCAGCGGTGATCGGGTGACGCTGTGCGTGGGTTGTCGGCCAGGCATCCACTCCCGCGGAAGCGTAGCCCGCATCCGATCCCAAGATCGGAAGGTCTTCACGCAGTTTCTTGGCTGAAGCCTCCCATTGGTCGGGGGTTCCCTCCGAAGAGAAATCCAGCTGGTTGATTGCAATGATGGCATCCGCACTATTGGAGGAGTGCGTGCCGTCGCTTTCGCGCTCGGCCAGCAGGTCGGCAACGTACAGCAGGGCGGAACCGTCTCGATCTTCCAGAGCCATACTCATAGCCTGAGTGAGAGTCGAGTAGGTCTTCGTCGAATACATCAGCCCGATGATGGCACTCAGGGCGAGGTTATTCGTCAGGGGACGATCCGGATCAGACGTCTTCAGCGGAGTCTTCTTAAGCCCATCCAGGAAGTTCTTCATCTGCTCAATACCGCTGGTAACACCGCCGGTGAGGGGGCATCCTGCGCCCGCTTGGCAGTCCTCAATCCAGTGGGTGATGGAGGCTTCAAAGCCGCGCATCTGCAGGTCAGACACCTCGTTTCCACCCATTGCCGGATCCAGCGCCCCGTCCAGGACAAAGCGTCCCACTTTGTCGGGGAAGAGTCCCGCGTAGGTAGCTCCCAGGAAGGTTCCGTACGAGTACCCGAGGTAGTTCAGGGTTTCTTGTCCCATGACGGCGCGCACCATGTCGAAGTCGCGGGCTGCGCTGACGGTATCGACATGCTGGTAGATGTTTCCGCTGAGATTCTGGCATCCGCTCGAAATGCGTCGAGAGGACTCATCCGCGAGGCGAATGCGTTCTTCCAGCGTCGGGTTCTCGGGGGCCGTGAGGTCTCCCGCGGCATCCTCGTCGAGTTCCTTGTCCGTGCGGCAGCGGACGGGCGTGGAGGCGCCGACGCCGCGCGGGTCAAGAGCCACGATGTCGTAGGCGTCCACGAGCCTGCTCCCCAAGCTGTCGCGCACTTGCGAAACGATTGAGCTCACTGCCGCCCCGCCGGGGCCGCCCGGGTTGTAGAAGAGCGCGGGCGCTATTCCACCGGAGCGCACGGCCTTGGGGGCGCGGTGGACGGCGATGGCCAGGGTGATGGTTTCACCCGCGGGCACGTCCCAGTCCAGGGGCGCGGTGAGGGTCGCACATTCGTATGCGCTGCGGTCGCGCGGCGCTTTGCCTTCGGTCGGGTTGATTTCACTGGTGGTGCAGGGACGCCACTGGGGGTTTTGCCCGTAGTATCCCTGGAGGGTTCCGTCGACCTGCGGTGCTTGGCCGCTGGAGGCCATGGAGTCGACGTATGCGAGCCGCCCCCATATCCACTGGTTCGCTGCGAAGATGAGCGTTCCATTGAACAGCAGGGAAATGATCACCAGAAGGACAAGAACTGTACGCGAACGTGCATTCATGGTGAACAGCCTACGGGATTCCTCGCCTGTGAGTTGACTGTCGTGTCGCCTCTGCTCCTCCAATGGCGAGGCGGAGCCCCGCGTTTAGCGGGTTTCTGCACCTATCCGTTGGGCAGGGTGGGGCGAGGCGTCAGCCGGTTTTCAGCTTCCGACATCCTGTTCGGCAGCTTCCGGCCTTCCCGGACAAACAGCAGCGAGTTCGGAAGGGAAAGCTCCTCCGTCACGCAGCGCTCACTTTGAGGCCACCCGCTGCTCCCCCACTGTGGCGGAGTATGCCTACTCCTGGGGGCGGAGAGCGATCACCATGGCTTCCAGGAGCAGCTGGGTTGCCACATTCGATGTGAGGCGTTTCCGTGCGGTTTCAATAGCGTCCACGCGACGCATAGTTTGCTGCGGCGTGGATTCTCTCGCGAGTTCTCCGATGAGTTCTGCGAGGTCGTCGTTGATGGGTTCCTGCTGGCTTCCGGTCTGCACCATGAGCACATCCCGGTAGATTCCCAGCAGGTCTACGAGGGAACGATCCAGCACGTCCTGGAGGGCGCGCTTGGAACGGCGTTTTTGTTCTTCTTCCAGTTGACGCAGGCGCGTGCGCTGGTGAGCGGCGGGAGTTTCTCCCGCTTCCATTCCCAGCTGGCGCATGAGTTCGGCGCGTTCTTCTGAGTTGCGCGCCTCAATCTGGGCTTCAGTCTGTTCTTTCGCTGTTTTCAGCAGGTCTTCGGCGGCAAAAACCGCTTCCCCCACGGAACGCACCTGCGTGGGAGCCGCGATGATCCGGCGCCTGCGTGCCCGCATATCCTCGTCTCGTGCCAGGGCGCGCGCCAGACCGATGTGGGACTGTGCAGCGCGGGCGGAGGCGAGCGCGACCTGCGGGTCTACTCCGTCGCGTCGCACCAGGAGGTCAGCGACCGCCTGGGCAGAGGGAATCCGCAGCCCCAGGTGACGGCACCGGGAGCGGATCGTGGTGATCATGTCTTCGGGGCTGGGCGCGCACAGCAGCCAGACGGTGCGCTCCGGGGGTTCTTCAATGGCTTTCAGGAGCACGTTCGAGGTGCGCTCCATCATGCGGTCGGCATCTTCGATCACGATGACACGCCACCGCCCCTGCGAGGGCGCAACTTGGGCGCGAGCAACGATATCGCGCACTTCGTCGATGCGGATCTGCGTGGTTTCCGTGGACAGTACCAGGACGTCCGCGTTGGTTTTCCCCAGGGTCGTTCGGCAGGCGGCGCACTGGCCGCAGCCCACGACGTCACCCGTGCACTGGAGGGCGGCGGCGAAGGCCAGGGCGGCAACGGAACGCCCCGATCCGGGAGGACCGGTGATGAGCCACGCGTGGGTCATGGCACGCCCGGAAGTTTCCGCAGCATCCAAGTTATCGTACGTACCGTTGGTCGCCGGGGCTTCAGGCGAGACGGACGAGGCGAGAAGCCTCCCACCTTGAGCGCCCCCACCCATATGCGAGGCGTCGCCCGCCTGTCCGGCGGGGCGGGTGGCTTCCACGATGGCTCGGGCGCCAACCGCGGCTTCGTTCAGGACGGCGACAGCACTGTCCTGGCCGACCAGTTCGTCCCAGACGCTCACAGGAGAACGCCGTCCTCAGTGCTTTCCCACAGGGGAACCTGGGCGTCCGCGGGGGCGCTGGAAGCAGCGGCCGCACGGGCAGGGGTATTTTTCGCCCGTCCCTTTCGTTTTGTGCCCGCCGTACCTTCGTTCCCGGCCTCGGCATGAACCGATCCCTCGGCGGCCTTCAAGAAGTCCCCGCAGCGTTCTTCCAGCACCCCGCGAATTTCACGGAACACTTCCTGCGCGGTTCCTACCGCGTCAATGACCGCGATGCGGTCGGGTTCGGCATCCGCAAGACGCAGGTACTGGTGTCGCACGCGTTCATGGAAATCCATGGACTCGCGTTCCATGCGGTCGGGAGCACCGGGACGGCCGGGGCGACGACGCGCCGCCACTTCCGGCGGAAGATCCAACAGCAGGGTGACATCCGGGTGCAGGTCACCGGTCGCCCACTGAGACAGGGAACGGATCTCATCAACCCCCAGGTTGCGTGCCGCCCCCTGGTAAGCCAGGGAAGAATCGATGTAGCGGTCGCACAGCACAACCGTTCCCGCCTCCAGTGCGGGACGGATCAAGGTCGAAACGTGGTAGGCGCGATCTGCCGCATACAGGAGGGCTTCCGTGCGGGGATCCACGTCTTCCGGCCCCATCTGCACCAGGTGACGCAGGGTGGTTCCCAGTTCCGTTCCACCCGGCTCACGCGTGACCACGACCGCGATCCCACGGCTTTCGAACCATTCGCGAACG
The DNA here is from genome assembly GCA_963525415.1 of uncultured Actinomyces sp. Taxonomy (GTDB): domain Bacteria; phylum Actinomycetota; class Actinomycetes; order Actinomycetales; family Actinomycetaceae; genus Pauljensenia. The sequence continues at coordinate 654 of CAURIY010000008.1, read as the reverse complement.
CTCTGAATCTGCGTGGTTTTCCCCGACCCGTCACCACCTTCAAAAGTGATGAAAAGGCCGCGCCCCGCCTGTGCACCTGTTCCCGTCACATCCATGCCTTCATTGTCGCAGCACCCCAGGACATTTGCGGACACCCCCAGCGGAAGAATCCTCACTTTTCCTGATATTTCCGCCAGAAAATCCGCATTCACCACAGGGAAGCCTCACGGAGCACACACTCAGTGACACTCCGTGAGGCGACACCCATCAGGATTTCGTCGAGGTCTTCTTCCGAGTGGTCGTCTTCTTCGTCGCGGTACGCGTACGCGTCGTCGCCTTCTTGCGCGGAGCCGCCGGCCCCTTCGCACGCTTATCCGCCAGCAGCTGGAAGGCGCGTTCCTCGCTCAGGCTCTCCACGCTCTCGGCACGCGGAACCGTGACATTGGTTTCGCCGTCGGTCACGTAGGGTCCAAAGCGCCCATCCTTGACGACCACTTTCTTCCCGGACACCGGATCCGCACCGAATTCGCGCAGCGGAGGCTTCGCCGTTCCCCGTCCACGGGTCTTAGGCTGCGCATAAATTTCCAGCGCCTCCTCCAGGGTGATGCTGAGCAGCATCGCCTCGGAAGGCAGGGTACGCGAATCCGTCCCCTTCTTCAGGTAGGGGCCGTAGCG
>CAURIY010000007.1:0-73016 GCA_963525415.1 uncultured Actinomyces sp. | reverse complement strand
CGCACGCTCTATGCGAGCGGGCGCACCACGTCCCTTCAACCTTTTCCGGGAGAGATCGTGACCCACTCTTTCGTCATCCGCGGACGCAGCATCGAAGCAGGCGAGTACATTCCTCTGTCACTTCCGGGGTTTGAGGATCTCACGATCGTTCGTCTCCCCGCTGGCTCCGTGTCCCTCACCCACGATCTCGTCGACCCCGAGTTTTATCGTCACGGGTGGAATTCGTGGAGCCCCACCGCTTGGCAGCCCCTTTCTCGCGACCCGTGGAGGGTGTGGAACAATCCGTCGCGCACACAGACAGCGGAAGATGCGGCAACAGATTCCTCCCTCGTTCACCGTTCCTACCAGGTGGGGGCACTGACCTCTGCGGGCACCACCCTCCTGCTGGGCTCCCTTTCGCGCGGCGGCGCCCTCGTTGACGCCTCCGGCAATGAGTTGCGAGGCTGTGCACCCATCTCCCCGAACACGCACCTTTCCCCCCTCCCGGAAGACACCCTTCAGATTTCGGGAGGAAGCGCCGCCGAGGACGCCCCCTGGGTGGTCATCATCGGCGAGGAACAGCGCGCCTTCAGCGCCTACGGCACCCTCCTGGCTCAGGAGCTGGGCGCTCCCCTACGACACGAGATCACCTCCCCCCTGCGCCACAGCGGCCCCGTGTGGTCAAGCTGGTACTCCTGGTTTGAGGAGGTCACCCAGGACATCGTCACGGAAGAAATCCCCCACGCCACCGACCTGGGCTACCGCGTCATGCAGATTGACGACGGCTGGGAACAGGGAATCGGCATGTGGGAGCCCAACGACGATTTCCCCGACATCGCGGGACTTGCAGCCGATATTCACCGGGCGGGGATGCGTCCCGGCCTGTGGTTGGCTCCCTTCATCGTCACCGCCGATTCTCCCCTGGCCGCGGCACACCCCAACTGGCTGGTACTCGACCCCGAGGAGAATCGCCCCGCGGATGCCGGTTTCAACTGGGGAAAGCCCCTCTACGCCCTGGACACCACGCACCCCGAGGTGGAGAGCTGGATTCGTTCCCTCATGGAACGCGCCTGTTCCTGGGGCTTCACCTACTTCAAAATCGACTTCATCTACGCCGCGGCCATTGCGGGTCGCCGCTTCGCGGACATCTCGCGAGAAGAGGCGTACGTCCGCGGGATTCGCACAATTCGCGAGGCGGTGGGTGACGCCTACCTTCTGGGATCCGGCGCGCTCCCCGCGGCCTCGCTGGGGATTCTCGACGGAATCCGCGTCGGCCCCGACACCGCCCCCTACTGGGATAACACCGAACGCCACCTCGATCCTTCCGGCCCGTCTGTCCTCAACGCCCTGCGCACCTCGCTCTCACGCGTGTGGTGGAAACCCTGGATCGATGTCGATCCGGATGTGGCGCTCACGCGGACGCGCGGATCCCTCCTGTCTCCCGAGGTCAATGCCCTCACCCACGATGCCGCTCTAGTCTGCGGGTTCTTCGGCTGTTCCGATCCGGGCACTTGGTTGACCGAAGCGGAGCGCGACGTTCTGCGCAGCACCATTGCGCGTGCGGGAGGGTTCTGTCCTCCAGAAGCTCCCGCCTCTCTTCCCCACGCGCGCGTCCACGTCGAACAGATCGGACGCTATCTCTTCACCATCGACGGTCGGCTTGTTGACTTTGATGCCTGGCTCCACCCCTCGGGACGCATCTCTGATCGTCTCCTCGTCAAGTAGTTACCCGGAGATCACCATGCCGATACGAAGCACCCGCTCCCCACGTCTCCTCTGCGCCACCACCGCCTCCTGCGCCCTCGCCCTCGGCGCCACCCTCGTCACCCTGTGTCCCCAGAACGCACACGCCACACCCCCGCCCTCACCCCTTCCCCCGGACACCGCCTCGCTCATCGACCCCGAAACTCCGCAGCGCCCGGGCTACCTGCTCACTGCCTCGGACGAATTCAACTCAACGGACGTCAACCGCACACTTTTCAGCGACGAGTACCTTCCCCACTGGAGTGCACCCGGGGAAAGCACCGCGCGCTACGAGGTGTCGCACGGAACCCTGAAACTTCGGATCGACCACGACCAGCAGCCCTGGGATCCGCGCTATGACGGGAGCACACGCGTCTCCTCGCTCCAGACTTTCAACCGCGACTACCAGCACGCGTGGACGAAATACCCCGACGTCTATCGCCACGTCACGCCCTTCTACGGGCACATCCAGAAATACGGGTACTTCGAGCTGCGCGCAAAAGTCGCCCCGGGTGCGGGCGTGCACTCGGCCTGGTGGATGACCGGAGTGCAGCAGGATCAGGCGACGGGAGTCAACGCGCGCGCCAAGGAATCCGGGGAAGTCGACATTTTTGAGATTCTCGGACGAGGCGGAGCAAGGGAAGCGCTGATGAGCACCCACACGTGGGGTGACCTTTTCGGACTGTGGCCGACGCGCACCAATTTCAGCGACGGAAGCGATTACAGCGCCCAGTGGCACACCTACGGTTTCGACTGGACACGCGACCACATGGATCTCTACGTCGATGGGAAGCTGGTGCACCACTCCGCTCAGTCTCCCAACTATCCGATGGTGACCTACATCGGTGTGTACGAAAAACGTGAGCACTCCTCCTGGACGGGCCCCTACGATCCGTCCGTGCCCTACCCGAAGACTTTTGAAGTGGACTACTTCCGCGCCTACCAAGCTCGTCCCACGCTGCCCTACGCTCAGGAAATCAACGACGGGTTCCTGCGGGGACACGCGCGAGCTGACGGGAGTCTCACCCGCTGGCTGGGCGGCGAAGGACACGACGCCACACTCACCCAGGTCTACGCCCCCGCCGACGGCCTCTACCGGATGGGGTTGGACTTCCGCAGCGGCGAAGAACGCGACATCTCCCTGTCCGTCAACGGAGGCGCTCCCCTGACTCTGCATCATTTGAACTCGGGGAGTTTCCGCGGCTCTTTCAAAGAAACCGGGTTCAGCGCTCACCTGCGTCAGGGGTGGAATACCGTTCGCTTCTTCTCTGAAGGGTTCGCACCCGACCTCGGCTTGCTCCACGTCTACGGCGAAGAGCATGCCTCCCAGGCACCGATCTCCATTGCGTCAGGAACGCTGGAGGGGAGCGCAACAAACGACCGGGGTATCACGCGCTGGCTGGGTGGAAGTCCCCGCAACAGGGCGACCCTGAGCAATGTGTGGGCGCCTCACGACGGGGTCTACACCCTCGAGATTCTCTACCGCTGCGGCGAAAACCGTTCCCTCAGCGTGGAGGTCAACGGAACCTTGCACGTGCTGTCCTCGCTCAATTCCGGGTCATTCTCCGGTGCGTTTGCCACCGCGCGCCTGCGCGTCCCCCTCAGCGCGGGGATGAACACCGTGCGTCTGGGGAATCCCTCGGCTCCGGCTCCCGACCTGCTGACTCTTCAGGTCAGCGCGGCATCTGAGTGAACTGTATCCTGCGGCGCTGACCGACGCGATACAGCTTCACTCCGCCCCACACCGCGAGTACCAGGCCGGTAATTCCGACGAGCGTCGCCGCGCCCATGGGAAGCAATCCCACGCGCGCCGCGCTGTCCTCGTCCATTCCGGTCATCCCGATGGCGCCCGTCATCGCGGGCATGCAGCTCACCGTGTAGTCGCCGGCGGAAAGAGCCTTCGCTGTCCAAATACCGCTCAGGGAATTCATCGCGTGCGCGGTTCCATCCGCGGCCACGAGTTCACAGCTGGACACGACGTTCTGTGTCTGCATGAGGTAGCCGCCCGACGCGTCCACCGTTACCGAGGCCTGCTGCGTCAGGGAACGTGCCGACGCAAGTGCCGCCTGCACGTTCGAGTTCGTCATCAGCAGGGTAACCATCAGCGCGGGCGCCAGGATGAACGACATGAGGAGGCCGCCGACCAGCATCCAGATCCCCGCCTTCCGCGAGAGGGGCTCTGACGGAACGGATGCCCCCGACCAGGCGGCGCCCGCCGGGGGAACATTCCCGGGAACGGAAGACGCGCGCTCATCCCCGCGCGGTGCCTCGCCAGTGGAAGCAGCAGACGAGGCGACAGCGGAAGGACTGTAGAGGGCGTGCGGGGGCACGCTCTCCTCGCTCAGCTCGCCGTACTGCGGCCACGGAACTCCGCGCTGATCTGCCATGTGTCAGTCCTTCCTCACGCGCACCCGGAGGTTAGCGTCCGATTGTGACGTGCAGGCGCTCCGCCCGCAGGTCGTCCACGCCGGGAACCTCCAGGGGTTCCAGCGAGGTGCCGAGGGCTTGGGACAGCAGGTAGTCCGCCAGCTGCGGATTCCGCGCCAACACCGGCCCGTGCAGATAGGTGGCGATCACGCTGCCCTGCACCGCGCCGTCCACGCTATAGGGGCGGCCGGTCGCCGGATCGTTCACCCCGGAATCCCCCGTCGTATTGCCTTTACCGTAGATCACGCGCCCCAGGGGGCGTGCCTCGCTTCCGAGAACCGTTCCGCCACCGTGATTTTCAAAGCCCGTCAACTTCTCCGTCAGCCCCTCGATCGTCGGTTCGACGACAATTTCTCCGATGGAACGCTCGCCCTGCGGGGTGGTCGTCAGATCGAGCACCCCCAGTCCTTCGACCCGGTGTCCGCGGGCATCCGTGTACCAGTGCCCCAAAATTTGCAGCGAGGCACAGATCGCCAGCAGGGGACGCCCGGCGTCCAGCGCGCGCAGCAGCCCCGGATCGCGGCGGAAGGTCTCAACCGCAAGCTCCTGGGCGGCGTCTTCCCCGCCTCCCAAGGTGTACACATCCAGGTCATCGGGGATCGCTGTTCCCACGGGAACCGAGACGATCTGCGCGTCTATTCCCCGGCGCCTCGCGCGTTCGCGCAGCACCAGTGCGTTTCCGCCGTCCGCGTAGGTGCCGAGTACCTCGGGCAGGAGGACACCAATTTTCACAGTCGTCATCGCTTCTCCTCCCGACGAGGCGCCGCTCCCTGCGCGTCTTCCCCCGCGGAATGCGCGGGGCTGGGGGCATCGGAGTCTGCGGGAGGCTGAGAGGCGTGTCCCGCCCCCTCGCGCTGATCCAGTACCCGTTTGAAGTCACGCAGTGCCGTGTAGTTCAGGAGAAGTTCCACTTTCCCGGGTGAGCACAGGCGTACCGCATCCATGGGCAGGGGAACGAGGTCGCAGTGGATTCCCGCGTATTCGAGGCGCACGGCGAGGTCGGCTCCGCGTTCTCCGCAGGCAATGACGCGGCGCCCCTCCGCCTTCAGGCGGGAGAAATCCACGTCCCACAGCCAGGACAGATCCTGCCCGTCGGGAACCTGACCGTTGACGGCGACGATCACCTGATCGACATCGGGGTCGATCATGAACATGGCTTCCTGCCAGCCCGCAGGGTTCTTCGCCAGCATGAGGCGTCCAATACGCCCCTCAATATCGTGCGTCGAGTAGCGTCCCGCGATCTCTCGGACGTTACCGATGGCACGGCAGGCATCCTCCACGGAAATTCCCAGCGCCTGAGCGGCGGCAATCGCCTGGAGGGCATTGCCGAGGTTCGCGCGTCCCGGCAGGGCAAGTGTCAGCGGGATACGCTCCCCGCTATCGCGGCAAACCGTGGCGCGCGGAGCATTCGGATTGGACAGATCCACGTCCTCAAGCCACCACTGGGGGCGGGGACGCGCGTAGGAGGGGAGGTTGTTCCCCTCGTGGGGATCGGCGTCGTGAAAATCGGAGGTCTGCGCGGAAAAGTCCAGGGGGACGACGCGCCAGTGCCCGTCCGAGTGAAGGACGCGTCCGCCTCGTGGGAAAGCGGAGGAATCCCCCATCCACGTGTTTCCCGCGGACACCCACACCACGTTCGGAGCGTCCCACGCGGCAGAGGCCACCAGGGGATCATCGCAGTTCGCCACGATGACCGCGCGGGGGTGGGCGTCGACGGCCTGACGCAAGCGGCGTTCCACGTTGCCGATCTCTCCCACGCGATCGATCTGGTCGCGCGACAGGTTCAGGAGAATCATCACCCGGGGGTCAACCTCGTGTGCGACCTCGGGAACGTGCATTTCATCGACTTCCAGCGCCGCATAAGGGGCGTCGGAGGCCAGGAGAGCCGCCGTAATTCCCGGGGTCATGTTGTCCCCGTTCATATTGGAGGCGACATCCCCACCCTGAGCCAGTGCGGCGCGCACCATACGAGTTGTCGTCGATTTACCGTTTGTCCCCGTAACGATCACCGAGGAGCGTCCCTCGGAGATATCGGCCAAAAGCCCCGGTGCCAGACGCAGGGCGACTCGGCCGCCGATCATCCCACCGGAGCCGCGTCCCAGCGTGCGAGAAGCCCATCCGGCGGCGCGTCCCGCCCAAATGGCCGCACGTGAACGCGGGGAGATTCCGTGAAAACTCATACGTCCAACACTACCGTGGGGCGCGCGGGAAGATCTTGCGAAACAACGGAAACCGTACCCTCCACGATACGCACCCCCGCGGGAGAGGCCTCGATAACGGCGCGCACGCGCTGATGCGGTGCGGCACTCATCGGCCAGGGGAAGCGGCGCAGGGTCATCTCCTGGGCGCCGCTGCGGGGCGCTCCGGAATGAGCGGCGGAAAATACCTGCGGATCCTGCCCCAGGCGCTCGCCGCGCTTCAAAGACTGCACCTCGCCGGTGGGAGATGCCGCAAAGACACGATCTCGGCGCTGTTCATACTCTCCCACCTGGCGCACGAGGGCGTCACGCTGGGCACGCAAGGCCTCCACCTCGTTCTCCAGTTCGAGAATCCGCTGGATTCCCGCGAGGTTAATGCCCTCTTCCTGGCTGAGACGCTGCACTTCTCGCAGCCGCTGCACATCCCGGCGGGTATAGCGGCGCCCCCGACCCTTGGTACGGATCGGGGTCACCAAACCCAGGCGGTCGTACTGGCGGAGAGTCTGCGGATGCATCCCCGCCAGTTCGGCCGCCACGGAAATCACAAAAGTGACGGACTCGTCTCGGGCACTCATGCCGTTCCCCGCAGCGTATCCATCAGGTCGCGACGCGGATCTCCCAGAGCGACGTGCTCCGCGAGGTCACTTACCGCCCGGCGTTCATCCTCCGTCAGATCCCGGGGAACTGCGACGGAAATGTTCACCAGCAGGTCACCGGTCTTCGAGGAGGTGGTCACGCCGCGTCCGCGCAGGCGCAGAGCCGTTTCCGGCTGCGTTCCTGCGGGGATCTTCATGGTGACGTGACTGCCGTCAATCAGGGGAACCTCGACCTGTGCTCCCAGGGTGGCCTCGACGAAGGTCACCGGGAGGGTCATGCGCAGGTTGTCCCCCTCACGCGTGTAGACCGGGTGGGGATCCACGTGGATCGTGACCATCAGGTCACCGGCCGCTCCGCCCGCGGGAGAGGGACGTCCCTTGCCGCGCAGGCGCAGTTTTTGGCCGTCCTTCACGCCCTGGGGAACCTTCACCGTGTGACGCGTTCCCTCGGCGCTCACGCTCACCGTCCCACCCGTCAGGGCATGGGGCAGGGAGATGTGTGCCGAGGCAGTGATGTCCTCGCCGCGCGTGGGAGCCTGCGCTCGGGCTCCGCCCGCACCCGCTCCGCCGAAGGGAGATCCTCCGCCAAAGGGAGTGTTCCCCCCGAAACCGGCGTGTCCCCCTCCGCCGCCGAACATGCCGGAGAGCATGTCCGACAGGTTGCCCATGTCGAAGGGTGCTCCACCGGAGGTCGAGAAACGGACGTTCCCACCGCCAAAACCTCCGAAGAGGTCGTCAAATCCCGCTCCGGCGCCGTCGGCGCCCCCGGCGAAACGTGCGCCCCCGCCAGCCATAGCTCGCAGGGCGTCGTATTGCTTGCGCTGTTCGGGGTCGGAGAGAACCGCGTAGGCTTCTCCGATTTCTTTGAACTTGTTTTCGGCGGCGACGTCGCCCTTGTTTTGGTCGGGGTGCCATGTGCGGGCAAGCTTGCGATACGCCTTCTTGATGGTGGCGTCATCAGCTTTCTTGTCGACCCCGAGGGTTGCGTAGAAATCTTTGTCCAGCCAGTCCTGACCGCTCACAGCACTTCACCTCCCGTTCGTTTCTGTCGTGTATTCGTTGTCAGTATCCTCACTCCGGATTGATCACCACAGCTTTAGTGGCGCGCAGGATCTTCTCGCCTCGTCGGTAGCCGGGCTGCAGAACCTGACCCAGCACCGGGTGATCGGTGTCCGCGCTGGTCTGCGCGAGCAACGCCTCGTGAATGCTGGGGTCGAAGTCCTCCCCTTCCACGCCGAAACGTTCCAGACCGAAACGGGTTCTGAGCACGTCCTCCAGCTTGGTGGCAATCGAAGCGAAGGGGCCGTCTTCCAGGTCACCGTGGCGGCGAGCCGCGTCAATGTCGTCGAGAACCCCCACCAGAGCCGTGATGACGTCTTCGCGTCCGGACTCCACGTACGAGGGAACTGCTTCCTTGGAACGACGAACGAACTTCCCGTATTCCTGCTTGAGGTTGTACAGGTCGGCATCTCGGCGCCTGAGGTTGTCCTCCGCAGCCATGAGGCGATCGTGGGTGTCGGAGAGGAGTTTCTCGGTCTCCGACAGTTCGCGCATCGCGATAGTGAGTTCGGTATCGCCGAGGTCGGCTTCAAACTCATCCATGTTTTCCCGCCCCTCTTGGAAGGGATCGTTCGCTGCGTATTCTTCGGGGGTGTGCGCTCCGGGGGAATCGATGATCGAATCCCCGGGCTTCAGGTAGCCGCATCCGGGCACGTAGGGGCCGCGGATATCTTCTTCCTCGGGGAAGTCCCCGCGGGCGGCCGACCCGAAGGAGTCGGCCTGCCCGGGGAATTCCTCATCCTCGAAGGGATCTCGGATTTCGTCGTTCACTTTGCGTCCTGATCGTCCACAACTTCAGCGTCGATCACATCGTCATCCGCGGGGGCGGATGCGCCTTCACCTGCGGCGTCGGCCTGCTGCTGAGCCTGGTAGATTTCCTGGCCGATCGTCATGGCGGAAGTGTTGAGCTTGTCCATGGCTACCTTGAGGGCGTCCATGTCCGTGCCCTTGAGGGCTTCCTTCACGGCGTCCACATCGGCCTGGACGGCGCTGCGGGTCGCTTCGCTCACCTTGTCCTCGTTGTCCTTGAGGAGCTTTTCCGTGGTGTAGACGACCTGCTCAGCTCCGTTGCGGAGCTCAGCTTCTTCGCGGCGACGCTTGTCCTCTGCCTCGTGCTCTTCGGCCTCGCGCACCATGCGCTCGATGTCTTCCTTGGCCAGTGCGGAACCGCCGGTGATGGTCACGGACTGTTCCTTACCGGTGCCGCGGTCCTTTGCGGACACGTGCACGATGCCGTTGGCGTCGATGTCGAAGGTCACTTCAATCTGGGGAACGCCGCGCGGCGCCGGAGCGATTCCGGACAGTTCGAAGGTTCCCAGCAGCTTGTTGTCCTGGGCGAACTGGCGCTCACCCTGGTAGACCTGCACGAGAACCGAGGTCTGGCCGTCTTCTGCGGTGGAGAAGATTTCCGAGGCCTTGGTCGGGATCGCGGTGTTGCGGTCGATGAGCTTGGTCATCACGCCGCCCTTGGTTTCGATACCCAGGGACAGGGGGGTGACGTCGATCAGGAGGACGTCCTTGCGGTCGCCCTGGATGACGCCGGCCTGGAGGGCTGCGCCCACGGCGACGACCTCATCGGGGTTCACGCCCTTGTTGGGTTCGCGTCCGCCGGTGAGCTGCTTGACGACCTCGGTGACGGCCGGCATACGGGTTGAGCCACCCACCAGCACCACGTGGTCGATTTCCGAGACGCTGATTCCGGCGTCGCGGATGACCTCGTTGAAGGGAGCCTTAGTGCGCTCCAGGAGATCGGAGGTCATTTCTTCAAACTTGGCGCGGGTCAGGGTTTCATCCAGGTGGATGGGGCCGTCTGCGGTCATGGACAGGTACTGGAGGGAAATGTTGGTGCTCATGGCACTGGACAGTTCCTTCTTGGCCTGTTCTGCGGCGTCCTTCAGGCGCTGGAGGGCGACGGGATCCTTCGAGAGGTCGGCGCCGGTCTTGGCCTTCACCTGGTCGATGAGCCAGGAGACGATGCGCTGATCCCAGTCGTCGCCGCCCAGGCGGTTGTCACCGGCGGTGGCGCGCACGAGGATTGTGGAGAAGCCGTCGTCGTCCTTGCCGATTTCGAGCAGGGAGACGTCGAAGGTGCCGCCGCCGAGGTCGAAGACCAGGATGAGTTCGTCTTCCTTCCCCTTTTCGAGGCCGTAGGCCAGTGCCGCGGCGGTGGGTTCGTTGACGATGCGCAGGACGTTGAGGCCGGCGATCTGTCCGGCATCCTTGGTGGCCTGACGCTGGGCGTCGTTGAAGTATGCGGGGACGGTGATCACCGCGTCGGTGACGGGTTCGCCGAGGTATTCTTCCGCGTCGCGCTTGAGCTTAGACAGGGTGCGTGCGGAGATTTCCTGTGCGGTGTAGTTCTTGTCGTCGATGGCAACCGTCCAGTCGGTGCCCATGTGGCGCTTGACGGAGGAGATGGTGCGGTCAACGTTGGTGACGGCCTGTCGCTTGGCGATTTCGCCAACGAGGACTTCACCGGTCTTGGAGAATGCGACCACCGAGGGGGTGGTGCGAGCGCCTTCAGCGTTCGCAATGATGGTGGGCTCGCCGCCTTCGAGTACGGCGAGGGCGGAGTTCGTGGTGCCGAGGTCGATGCCTACTGCGCGTCCCATATGTGTGTCCTTTCGTAACAACCGGTATCGCGGATCTGCGCGTCCGGTTGAAGCTTGTGTGTTCTAGTCGGTTGAGAAGATCCCAACCTTGAGTCTCATGCACTCAAGTCTAAAAACGCCTCCCGACCTTCGCAAGTCGAAAATGCAAAACTTGAGTCTGATGTACTCAACTTTCTTTTCGTCGTTTTATTCCCTCTACTCCACGGGAATTTTCACGAACACCTCCGCACGCCCGCCTCGTCTGGCTTTTCCCCTCAACACGTGTCACCATCGTGGGATGCAGTGCAACCATTGGGATCAAGGAGAATGCCACTCCTGCACGTGGCTTCCCATCCCCTATGACGAGCAAATTGCTCAGCGCGAAGCCCAGGCGCGCGAGGCACTGGCACACGTCTCCGGATACGACGCTCTTACCTGGCTCTCCCCCTGCCCCTCCCCCACGGAAGGCTTCCGCAACAAAGCAAAACTGGCTGTGGGTGGCACCGTCACCCGCCCGACCTTGGGGGTCACCGGCCCGCGCCCCGACTACCGCGTCATCGACCTTCCGCACTGCACGGTCACCAGCCCGCGCATCACCGCGATCCTCCCCGCGCTCAAAGCCCTCATTCGCACCCTCCGCCTCGAGCCCTACTCCGTGGCTCAGCGCCGCGGAGAACTCAAGTACATCCTCGTCACCGAGGGCAGCGACGGCGCGCTCATGCTGCGTTTCGTTCTGCGTTCCACGCGGCACCTCGCTCACCTGCGGCGCGCGCTCCCGCAGATGCAGACCCTCATCCCCCACCTGAGCGTCGTTACCGCGAATATTCACCCCGCGCACGCGGCTCTGGTCGAGGGGGACGAAGAAATCGTCCTCACTCGCACCCCCACGCTGCCGATGCGCGTCGGGGACGTCGAACTCCACCTGGGACCGCGGTCGTTTTCGCAGACGAATACGCAGGTCGCAGGAGAGCTTTACCGCCAGGTCGCATCCTGGGCTTCCCGTCCCCTGAGCCATATGACCACTGAAGGCGCCGCCCCCACCGCCACCGAGCCTCTCAGTTCCGAGGCACCCCCTCTCAGTGAAACATTCCCCCCGGACTCCACCGCACCTCACACCCTCTGGGATCTGTACTGCGGTGTCGGGGGCTTCGCCCTGCACGCAGCAACGCGCGGCATCCCCCACGTCACCGGGGTGGAAATTTCTGCTTCCGCCATCGAGTCAGCTACGCGCGCCTCCGGGGAACTGGGACTGCTGGAGCACACGTCATTTATTGCGGATGACGCAACGGCGTGGGCGCGCAGGCAGGAAGCCGCGAGCGCGCCCGATGTCATCATCGTGAATCCACCGCGCCGAGGCATCGGAGCCGACCTCGCGGCGTGGCTCAACGACTGCCCGACACCGCGCGTCATCTACTCCTCGTGCAACCCCGCATCACTGGGGCGCGACGTGGAAGCAATGCCGGCGCTGCGCCCGCTGGAAGCACGTCTTTTCGACATGTTTCCGCACACATCGCACAGCGAGGTCGCGGTTCTCCTCGAAAGGCGCGGCGCCTAGCGCCCTCCCGCACACACATCGCCCGAGCAACCCGCTCAGCTGCACACGACGAGGCGGATCCGCAGCAGGCGCAGGCGCGTCCCCCGGTGTTCCTCACCCGGTTCTTCCGCGCACACCACGCAGGTCACGACGCGCTCACAGCGCCCCACGCCCGCCTCGTCGGTCGTTTCAGCGCTCCTCTCCCCGTCACCGGCCGCCTCGTCGATCCCCACGAGCGCGAGGTCGGAGTAGGCGAAACGCTGGGTGTCCTCACCCAGGGGTGCGCAGCCTCGCCAGGTGCGACCGCCGTCTGCACTCACGCTCAGACGCCCGCTCACGCGTTCCTGCGGATGCGCGGAATGCGTAAGGAGCAGGAGGTTTTCGACGCGCACCAGCCCGGCGTTGCATCCGGGGTCAGGTAGGTCGTGGGCGCGTTCGGGCGCGTCCCAGTGTTCGCCCCCGTCGCGCGAGCGGGTGGTGTAGCGCCTTCCGCCGTAGCCGCCGTCGCGGGCGCTCATGTACAGGGTTCCGTCCTCCAGGCTGACCACGGCGTTTTCATCGGTGCCCGTGGTCGCGGATCCTCCCAGGGACCCGCGCGCCACGGACAGGGGCGCGGGGACGGGGGCGCCCAGCTGCCAGGTTGCCCCGTGGTCGCGCGAGGTGAGGGCGACGGAACTCAGGGGGCGGCTCCCGTCTTCCTGGGTGTCCATGATGGCGACGCAGGGAACCAGGAGGAGGTCGGGAGTGGCGACCCCGTGGCCAGATACCGGGAAAATGGTGGCGCCCGTCGGCCAGTACCCTCCGGGGAGGGCGACGTCGGTGAGGTCTTCCCACGTCCAGGTGTCACCCGCGTCATCGGACACCGCGTGCACGAGACGCATGGTATGGCTTTCAGGAATTTCTTCACTTCCGGGCGCGGGCGCCGGGCGGGTGGGCGCGTGCGAGCCAAAAAGTCCGGTTCCCGTGGAGGCGGGGGCAAAGAGGTGCACTTGACCGTTGGGGTCTTGCAGGAGGCAGGGGTCGGACACTCCGCTCACTCCCGCGAGGGCGGGGGTCAGGGGGCGAGGCGCCGTCCAGTTCTCTCCGCGATCGTCGCTGGTGCGGATCCACAGGCTGTTGGGGTTGGGAAGGTCGTCGGGGAGGGCGCCGCCTCGTGATTCCCAGCCTTCGTCGGCGTGGGCGTGGGGGCGGAAGTCGTGGACGACCAGGAGGCGCCCGGAGGTGAGGGGCAGGATGGAGGGGACGCGGAGTGCGCCTCCGCCCTGTGCGGCGAAGTCGGGGTCGTCTGCGCTCCAAACGGTGAGCGTATCCACGTGGACGGCTGCGATGTCGTCACCGTGTGCGTCAAGGGTGGGGGCTGTTCCCGTTTCGTTCTTCGCGGGGCGTTTCTCGGGGGCATCCGCGGGGGTGGTTTCTTCCTGGGAGCGGGTCTTTCCGTCTGCAGGAGTGGAATCGTATGTGCTCGACGCTGTGCTCATGTCCCCGAGTGTAGCGAAACTCCTGTACACACTGCCGGCGCGCTTCCACAGGCCACTCACAGCTTGAACACAATGCCCTCAGAAACGGGCCGACCATTCTCGTCTTCATGAACGAGACGCACACACACCGACAGGGGCTTCCGCAGCCCGCAGTTCCCTCCGACGCATCGTCGCTCGGCATGCGTCGCCCCCTCTCTTCTCTTCACGAGGCACCCGCTCCCTCCCCCGGCGCGCCCACCGCGCAGAACCCGGGGAAGGCACGCTCCGCCTCGTCCGATTCGACGCGTCCCGACGCGGGTGGCGCACCTCGGAAGGGGAAGCCGCGCTCACGTCGCCGCCTGCGCACCACCCTCATTGCCGGGGGAACGGCGCTCGCGCTGGCACTGGGCGGCACCACCGCGTGGGCGCTCAATCGCTACGTGATCGACCACGTGGAAGTATCCAACGCATCCTCCTACGAGGCGGCTCAGAGGTCATCAAGCTCGCAGGCGGCCTCGTCCTACGCAGCCAATGCGGATCAGACGACTGTTGATGCCACGTCGTACTCCTCGGACTCGACGCAGATCAGCGTCCAGCAGGTGACGACGGGGTCGGGGAATCAGACCACGACCTACTACGTGGCCGACGTGAAAATCAGGGATGCCACGGCTCTGCGCAGCGCGTTCGCGAACGATTCCTTCGGTGCGAACATCACCGAACTCGTGTCCTCTATGGCGACGGATAACGGTGCTGTTTTCGCGATTAACGGCGACTACTACGGGTTCCGTTCCACGGGCATCGTCATCCGCAACGGCGTGATCTACCGCTATGCCGGAGCTCGCCAGGGTCTGGCGATCTATCGAGACGGGTCGATGAAGGTTTACGACGAAACGTCGACCACCGCTCAGGCGCTGGTGGACGCGGGCGTGTGGCAGACCCTGTCTTTTGGCCCGGCGCTGCTGGAGAACGGCAATGTCATCAGCGGGATCGACAACCTGGAGATTGACACGAATTTCGGGAACCACTCGATTCAGGGGTCTCACCCGCGTACCGCGATCGGCATCATCGACGAGCACCACTGGGTGTTTGTCGTAGTGGACGGCCGTTCGCGCGGCTACTCAAACGGGGTCACGATGAGCGGCCTGGCCGAGATCATGAAGGGTTTGGGCGCAAAGACCGCCTACAACCTCGACGGTGGCGGCTCATCTGAAATGTGGTTCAACGGGTCGGTGGTGAATTCACCGTCCAACGGGGGCGAGCGCCCGACGTCCGACATCCTGTACATCGCGAAGGGAGCCTGACATGTATGTCCTCATCCCGGCCTATCAGCCCGATATGCGTCTGCCGCGCCTCGTGTCTGAGCTGCGTCGCAGCTGCGATGCCCTGATCCCGGTTGTGGTCGATGACGGGTCGGGTCCGGCGTATCGTCCTTTCTTCGAGGCAGCTTCCGCAGCGGGCGCTCAGGTGGTCTCCTACGAGGCGAACCGCGGGAAGGGGTACGCCCTGCGTCAGGGGTTCGCAACGATCGTGTCGCGCGCCCAGACCGGGGATGTTGTCGTGACGGCGGACGCGGACGGGCAGCACAGTGTGGACGATATTCTCCGCGTGGGGCGCGAGTGTTCCTCCACCGGGCAGATGGTTCTGGGAGTGCGCCACTTTGCAGGGAAAGTTCCCCTGCGTTCACGCGTGGGCAATGTGCTCACCGCCGGGGTGTTCTGGCTGGCAACGGGGTGGAAACTGGGCGATACCCAGACGGGTTTGCGCGCTTTTTCCTACGAACAGCTTCCCGCGCTGATGGAGATTCAGGGGGATCGCTACGAGTATGAGCTGCGAGTGCTCCTGTGGGCTGCACAGCGTCGCCTCCCGGTGTCTCAGGTGACTATTGAGACGATTTATGAGGAGGGGAATCCCACCTCTCACTTCCGCCTTCTGCAGGATTCCGCGCGCATCTGGGCGCCTCTGCTGAAGTTTGCGGCGTCTTCCGGCGTGACGACGGTGATCGACTACGTGGTGGCTCTGGTATTTCACACCCTCATGGGGGGTGTCTTCTGGCCGGTGTTCATTGCCCGCGTGGTGTCGGCGAGCGTGAATTTCTCGCTGAATCGTCGGGTGTTCCAGGCTCAGAATTCCAGCGTGGTACGAACCGGCGCCAAGTATGCGCTTCTTGCGTTGGTCGTGATCGCGGGTTCCTATGCGGGGATCAGCGCGCTCATGGCGGCCGGCGCTCCGATGTGGGTGGCAAAGGTGATTGCGGACAGCGTGATGTACCTCGTGTCCTTCACCGCGCAGCGGCACCTGGTTTTTACCGATCGCCGGGAGCACTCGGGCGTAGGCGCCGAGAACACGCAGGGTGCGCGAGACACGCGGGCAGCGAGGCATCGCTCGCGAGGCGATTCCCGCGTGATGCAGGGCGCGAGTCTCCTTCCGTGGGCCTCATTCGGTGAGGCACCCACGATCGGAGCCAAAAGCGGATATTCTCGACCTATTCTCAGTGTTTCACACGGGGCATGATCGCCCCCGCCACTCAAAGGAGCTGTCATGCGTATTGAAGTCTTATCCTCCTCTTCCGCCGAACTATCCGAGGCGATGGAACGCCTCATTCCTCAGCTGTCGCGTTCTGCTCAGCCGCTGGACGCCGCGGGTCTGGAGCGCATGATGAGCCAGGATTGCCTGCATCTTCTGGTGGCACGAGGCGAGGAAGGCGAGGTGCGCGACCAGATCGTCGGCATGCTCTCCCTGATTGTTTTTGAGATTCCCACGGGCGTACGCGCCTGGGTGGAGGACGTGGTGACCGACGAAGCAGTGCGCGGGCAGGGCGTTGGCCAGGCGCTGGTGGAAGCCGCTATTGAGCGCGCGCAGGAACTGGGGGCACGAACGGTGGATCTGACGTCTCGCCCGACCCGCGAGGCAGCAAACCGCCTGTACCGTCGTACCGGTTTTGTTCAGCGTGAGACGAACGTGTACCGCATGTCGATGGAGTCCTGACCCCTGATCTCATCAATGTGGGGGCGAGAGCTGATGCTCTCGCCCCCACATTTTCTCGAGGGTGAGCTACCGAAGCAGGGTGTCCACATCCGCAGCTCTCTTCCGCGTAGACGACGGTGTCTTCGCGGAAAATAGGGGTGACTCTAGTCGTGTCGCGAGTAGAGGCTGGTGTCGGCAATAACGTTGAGGATGCGCAGAAGCGTCCCGCGGTCATCGTCATCGATGGCGGTGAGCAGTTCGGAACGGACGGCATCCACGAAGACCGCGTAGGCGGATTCGTAGGCTGCCTGCCCCTGCGGGGTAAGTGATACGAGAACGCTCCGTCGGTCAGTGACAGAAGGCTCTTTTGCAATAAAGCCTTTGCCGTGAAGTCGGCTAATTACGCGGCTTGTTCCGGAGCGCGTGAGCGATACCAAAGAACCAAGTTCCCCAGATCGCATCGGCTGCTCACCATTTGCAAGCTCGTCAAGCATTTCGAATTCAATCAGAGCAAGCTGTGCGTGCTGCGAAATCCGCGAATCAAGTGAGGAATGGACCGCACGCGCGACGGTATTCCACGCGTGCCAAAGTTCAGATTCACTCTCTTCGAGGATGCTGAGAGTGTGTGCGGTATCCATTGCCCTAAAATATCAGCTACTGCGCAATAAAACTACCCCCTGACCTGCATAAATAAAAACTTTTTTCTGGGAAGATGCTCAAAATACTTTCCCGATACTTGACGATCTGACAACGCAATCAATTCACTTGATACACAAAATGGCAACCTTGTCACCCTATAACAGAGAGAATAAAGGGAATCAAGCAGCAAATATCCACTATTTTAAAAATTGCACACATTCTCAGAAATGTTGCTCATACAATTATTTATCAGATACCCGACATCATCTTCTCTTTTTATGACGGTTCATTACTTTTACTCTCTTTTCTTTTCTTTCTATCCCTATTCATAATTTTTGTCCACGTGCGCGGAAATAATTCACGTTACCGTCCACAGAACACTCCACATCCACACATCACACGCATCCACAGCTGCCAGAGATGCCTCACGAGGCGCGCGTAGAATACGAGGCATGGCACCTCAGACAGCACCGCTCATTCCCGGCCCCACAGCGGGCGACCCCACCCCCGCACACGTCGTGGCACACACCTTCGACTACATCAATTTCCTGGCCGACGCCCCCAGCCCCTACCACGCAGCACACCTGGTCGCCCAGCGCCTGGTAGACGCGGGTTTCACCCGACAAGATGAGCGCGAACCCTGGGATGCCTCGCCCGGAGGACACGTCATGATCCGCGACGGCGCCGTCATGGCCTGGGTTGTCCCCTCGCAGGTCACCGACGCCACCGCTTTCCGCATCGTCGGCGCCCACACCGATTCTCCCGCCCTCCACCTCAAACCCTCACCCCAGTCCACCACCGCTGACGGATGGGGACAGATCGAGGTCGAACTCTACGGCGGCATGCTCTACAACTCTTGGCTGGACCGCGAACTCCAGGTTGCCGGACGCCTGATCCTCACTTCCGGCGAAAAGCTCCTGGTACGCACCGGCCCGTTGGCACGCATCCCTCAACTGGCCATCCACCTCGATCGTTCCGCTAACGACGGAGTGAAACTCGACCCTCAGCAGCACATGCACCCCGTGTGGACGGTCGATTCCCCCGATGCTCAGCTCATGGACACTATCGCCCGAGCAGCAGGCCTCGATGACGCGTCCTCGGTTGCCTCATTCGACCTCATTCTTACCCCGTCTCAGGCGCCCCTGACCTTCGGTGAGACCTCGCAGTTTGTCGCATCAAGCCGCCAGGACAACCTCTCGTCCGTCCACCCGGCACTGTGTGCCCTTGAGGATCTCTGCGCAGCGGGAACCCCGGACAGCGACGACATCCTGGTGCTCGCCTGCTTCGACCATGAGGAGGTGGGTTCCGATACCCGTTCGGGTGCGGCCGGCCCCATCCTCGCCGACGTTCTCAGCCGCACCGCCCACGCGCTGGGACGCGACCTTGACGGATACGGTCAGATGATCGCCCGCTCGTCGTGCGTCAGCGCCGATGCCGCGCACTCCGTCCACCCGAACTACGCGGAACGACACGACCCCCACCACCACCCGGTGATGGGACGCGGCCCCGTTCTGAAAGTCAATGCCAACCAGCGCTACGCCACGGATGGCATGGGAATTGCCCTGTGGAAGCGCGCGGTGGCGGCAGCCGGCGAAACCTCTCAGGTTTTCGTCTCCAACAACGCTATGCCCTGCGGCTCCACCATCGGCCCCATCACGGCCACGCGCCTGGGGTTGACCACCGTTGACGTGGGCGTTGGCCTGCTGTCCATGCACTCGGCTCGCGAAATGAGCCACGTGCGCGACCTGTACGCCCTGCGTCAGATTCTCGGCGCCTACTGGGCGGGAGCCTGACACCGGACACGCTCAACACGCAGCAAAGGATCCCGAGAACCGCACAACTCAGCGCTTTCGCGAAGCCGCGCAACGCCTCGTCAGTGGCTCAACACAGAATCCGAGGAACGGAAGTCCGCCGCGCGCTCCCCACTGAGCGCCCGCGCAACCGTCCGGGTAAAACGCGCGTTCATCGCGGGCAGGGCATCGCCTCGCACGAATTCCGCGCGCGTATTCTCCCCATCCGCGGGAGACGGTTCCCCACTGACCCACTCGCACAGCAGGGCAATATCGAGGTAGGTCGTCACATCGCCGTTGTCGTACGTCACCGGGCCGACGACCTCCGTGCTGAGCACACGTAGGGCTCGCGCCCGCACATCCGCCTCTTCGAGGATCTCTCGTTCCGCGGCAACCGCCGGTTCCTCGCCCGGGTCGATGATGCCCGTCACCGGAGTCCACGCGCCGTTGTCTGCGCGCTGCACCACCAGAATTTCCACCGACGCCGGATCGATCGGGGCATCCCAATTCAGGCTCTCATCCCCGCATGGACGTACCACGACCGCGGTACATCCGGGCATCCACAGCGGAGCATTCCCCACATAACGACGCAGTTCCAGAACAAAATCAGGGGTCGCCACGACCGTCCCTTTCTTCGGGTGTCCGTACACCACCAGACACTACTTCATTACACGCAGGCACAGTCCCGCAGACGAAGGCCCCCACCTAGAGGAGCCAGACCAGGGGAACCAGGAAAATCTTCACCACAATCGAGAAGGCAAAGAGCGTGGCGTAGGCCGCCTCGATTCGCTCATCAGCCACGCGAGCATCGGCTGCCTGAAGCACCGCCGGCTGCCCCAAGAATCCGGCGACTCCACCGGCCGTGCGCGCCGCCGACAGACCCGTCAGGCGACCGGAAGCCGCCTGGAACAGGCAGCACACCGCGACGATGAGCACCGACAGTGCCCCCGCTTTCCACCCGTCGGGAGACAGCAAAAGCGACGCCAAATCCGGGCCGGCCTTCAATCCGAGCGCGGCCAAGAAGAGCATGAGGCCGATCTGGCGGATCGTCAGGTTCGCGGACGCCGGAAGAGTCCACACCAACGGCCCCGTCCGACGCAGCGCCCCCAGTAGCATCCCCACGATCAGCGGGCCGGCCGCCGACCCCAGCTGGAAGGTTCCCCCGCCGAACATCGGGAAGGGCACCGCGCCCAGCGCCATCCCCAGCACCATGCCGATGCCGAAAGCCATCGCGTCAATTTCACTCACGCGACGCTCCGAGTCCCCCAGGTAGGACTGCACGGCGTCGAGCTCCTCCTGGGGAACCACCACGGCCGCGTGATCGCCCAGCTGGATTTCCAGGTCGTCACGCGCCAGAAGATCCAGGTCACCTCGGCGCACGCGCGTAATCGTGGCGCCGAAACGGGTCGCCATATTGAGTTCCGCAATGCGACGCCCCGCGACGTCCGGATTCGACACGACGATCCGCTCAAAAGCGACGTCGCGCCGGTCGTGCGCGAGGTGGTCATCCACGCGTTCGCCCAGCTCAGCCACCGCCTCGTCAACCGACGAGGCGTCGCCCACGAGGAGCACCAGGTCATCCTCGCGCAGTTCCTCCCCGGGAATCACCACGCGAGTGTGTCCCTCGCGCTGCAGGTAGGACATGCGGATACGCCCTTCCCGCCACGCGGCAATCTTGCGGGTCACCGTGGGATGCAGGACGCGAATCGTCACGGCGTCCAGGCCAGCGCCCGCCAGGGAAGGGGTGTCTTTGGCGCCCACCCAGCTGCGGGTGACCGTCATTGTGACAACGATGATGCCGACGATGACCCCGATCGGGTAACCGAAGGCGTAGCCGACTGCGGCCTGGGGGTCGCCCGTCACGCGCGTGGCGGCATCCAGGGCGGGAGCGGCGGTCAGCGCTCCCGTAAACAGACCGGTGATCAGCCCCTTCCCCAAGCCCAGAATGTGTCCCCCACCCCAGGCGACCAGGGCACCAATGAGGCAGGCGCAAGCGCTGGACAGCAGCAGTGCCGTCTGGCGACGCAGGTCCGCGAAGAAGGTGGAGCCGGCGGAAATACCGACGGTGTACACGAAGAAGGCCAGGCCGATCTGCTGGACGATGGCCATTCCCTCGCCGACGCCGGGATTGTGCGCCGACAGGAGGAGACCAACAAAGAGGGCGCCGGCTGCGCCGAAACGCAAGGGACCGAAGCGGATCGCTCCCAGTGCGGCTCCCACACCAACGACGAGAAAAAGGGTCAACAGGGGGTACGCACTCAGGAATCCAGACACAGCCCCCTAGCCTAGTGGGAGGTGGACGAGAAGCTCTCTTTTTTGTTCACACATCACAGCTTTTTCGAATAATCTGATTATTCAGACTTCTCGGAAAGGCGAGCAATGACTCAGACTCCTCCGGGGTGGTACCCCAATCCTTCAGGACATGGCGGCCTGCGCTGGTGGGATGGAACCCAGTGGACACAGCACGTCCAGGCGATGCCGACCTCCCCCGCCGTTGAGACAGCACCCCTCTCATCCCCCACTGCAGAAAGCCCCATCACCGCTGATGCCGGCGCTTCCGCTGCGACTCCCCGTGTCCCCAGTGAAGACACTGCGCTTCCGCTCACCGCACAGGCGGCACCCACCTGGGGCACCGCCTCGCCCGCGAGCACAACGCCCACAGGCACCCGCACACGCACCCGCGCCAACAAACGCACCCTCGTCGCGTGGATCGCCGCCTCTGTTCTACTGCTGACGTCGTGTGGCACTTTTGCGGGCACTTCACTCCTCACGTACAAGGCTGAGAACCTGAGAGTGTCTCTAGACATTACGAATGGGATGCTGGAGCGCGCCCAGCAGAAGAACCACGATGCCCACCAGCTTGCGGAGGAGACCCGATGAGCACTCCTACTCCCTCGATGTCGCCGGAACCGCAGACGCCCGCGACTCCTCTTCCCGAAAACCCCGCTGATCCCGGGCACATCCCCTGGCAGGCTCCCACGCACACCCCCGAGCACAAGCGTTCCCTCTCCTTCGTGATTGCTCTGGTGATCTGCGTGATCTGCGGCCTTCTCACCGTGATCAATGGCGCCAATCTGGTGCGCGCAAGGGCCGAGGTCTCTGCCCTCATCACTGAGGATCAGGAGAAAACCTCGCAGATCACCCAGTTGGAGGATGAAGCCGAGGAATTGAACCGCGCGACAACAACGCGTTTGGCCTCGTCCTGGTGTGCGCAGGTGACGCGCGACAATCGCACCAAGGTGGCAGATCTCAACGCCGCCTACAATGACTACGAGCAGAAGGCTCC
This sequence comes from uncultured Actinomyces sp., assembly GCA_963525415.1. Lineage (GTDB taxonomy): Bacteria > Actinomycetota > Actinomycetes > Actinomycetales > Actinomycetaceae > Pauljensenia. The sequence goes on along the minus strand of CAURIY010000007.1, from coordinate 50,753 downwards.
CGGTTTTGGTCAGGCAGTTGATCGAGAGTGCCCCGTCAAGCGCGCCATTACGCTTCAGTCTCAGCTGGTTAGACTCCGCGCTCGGATCAATTCGGAACCGACATGCGAATACATCGATCCGTCCACGGTGAAAATTTCCTCGAAGTTGAAGTTTTCGGGGCCGTCGGATGTGTCTTCGTCAGATCTGGCCTCACTCAACCCCGGCGATCTGTGGATTATCGTGGCAATCGACGGATTGACCGTCCCCAAAAAGGAAGCCGAAGTTCTGCTGGAGCGCGTGAATCCCGGCGAGGAACGGGAGTGGAGCGTCACCATTCCCGTGAATTCAGGCGATTACCGCCGGTGCATCATTGACCGCCTCTTCTGGTGGCCGTCGGATCACTGAAAAACGGCCATACAACCGCGGGCGACGCCGACCCTCAAACAGTCCCTTGAGTAGTTCCTCAAGCAGCTGACCCTAGAGCAGGGGGCGCAGGCGCTGAGCAATCGGCGATTCTGCGTCCCCTGTTCCGTCAGCGGCACCGGAGAGCGCGTAGATCACGCCTTCGACGATGGTACGCATGCTGAAGGTCTGACTTTCCGGGGCGAGCGATTCTTCGTTGGCCAGGGATTCCAGGTAGAACAGGGAGAGGGTTTCCGCAAAAACGGCCAGGGGAACCAGCGGGGTGCGGTTCATGCGTTCCAGGACGGACTGGATGAGTTTTTCGATGACCGTGAAGATGTCGTGGCGCGTGTTGTCGTTCAGGATCCGCATGTCGGGGTTGCGCATCATGTACAGGCGGTATTCGACCAGAAGAATGTAGGTGCTGCGCGCGCGGGGGCGCAGGGTGTCGAGTACTCCCATGACGGCGTCCACGTCCAGGACTCCGTCGATGCTGTCGAAGGCTCGGGTGAATTCGTCGACGACGGCGCGGGAATGCTCACAGAGGACATCCCCCAGGAGTTCCTGCATGGAGGAGTAGTTGGAGTAGAAGGCTCCGCGTGTAAATCCCGCCGCCGCGACGACGTCGTCGATGCGCGCCCCACTGAAGCCTTTGTCGACAAATACCTGGGTGGCGGCCTCAATGAGTCGAGCTTGAGTGTTGACGCGTGCGCGCCGGGAATCCTTCTGAGTATCCACGCTTTCTCCTCATCATGAAGTGACGTTAGAGTAGCACTTTTTCCAGTTTCGATACATTTACGCATCCAGTATATTGATATATCGAACTGCCAATCGTAGGAGACTCCATGTCGTCAACACTCCACACGCTGGGACGCTGGTGCGCCACACACGCGGGGCGCGTCCTCGCGCTCTGGACCACCCTCATCATCGCCCTCGCCGCCGCCGTGAGTGCGACCGGAATCCAACTCAACAATTCCTTCACCATCGCCGAAGCCGAATCTCTCATCGGCCTCGACGTCCTGCATGAGCGCCTCCCCGAAGCCGCCGGCACGGCAGAGCAGGCACTCTTCACCGTCCCCGACGACATCACCACCCACCGCGACGCCGTCGAAACCTTCGTCAGCGAAGCCTCCCAACTCCCCGGCATCACCCGAGTCTCCAACCCCTTCGATTCCCTCACCTACACGGTGTCTGACGATCACCACCACGTATTCATCCAGATCCAGGGCGATTCCTCCCTCGGTTCCATGGCGACGGGCGCCACGCCCCAGGGTCTGAGTACAGCGTCCGCCCTGAAAGATCTCGCCCATCGCGCAGAATCCACCGTCCCCGGCCTCACCGTGGAACTCGGAGGCAATATCGGCAAGGCCGTGAACATTGCCCTCAGCGTCACGGAACTCATCGGCATCACCATCGCCGCGGCCGTCCTCTTTGCCACCTTCGGGTCTCTCCTGGCCGCAGGCGCCCCCATTGTCAGCGCCCTCATCGGCGTGGGAAGCGGCATGCTCGCCATGTTGCTCGCAGCAGCTGCCATTGACATCAATTCGACGACCCCGGTTCTCGCCGTCATGATCGGCCTGGCGGTCGGCATCGACTACGCGCTATTCATCATTGCCCGCGCACGCGAATACCTGCGCGAGGGTCTTGACCCCACGGAAGCCGCCGGACGCGCAACCGCGACGGCGGGATCGGCCGTCGTCTTCGCCGGAGGAACCGTCATCGTTGCCCTGTGCGGTCTGTCCGTCGCCGACATCCCCTTCCTCACCGTCATGGGGTGCGCCTCCGCCGCAGTGGTCGCGCTCTCCGTCGTCGTCGCCCTCACCGCGGTTCCCGCTCTTCTCGGGCTGATCGGCGTGCGCACCCTCCCGCGCAGCGAGCGCCGCCGGACGCTCATCGACGAGGCGGACGCCCCCGCGACACCCGCCTCCTCCGCGCACGACCCGAAGCGGGGTCGATGGGCGCACGCGTGGGTTCGCCTCATCACGAGGATGCCGGCGCTCACCTCGCTCATTGTCATCGCGATCCTGGCTGTAGCGACCCTTCCCGTGACCGGAATGCCACTGGGCTTGACCGACAACGGCTACGAGCCGAAGGGCACCCTGAACCGCACCACCTACGATTCGATCAGCGCGGCCTACGGGGACGGCTACAACTCGCCGATCATCGTCATTGCAGACATCGTGCAGTCCACCGACCCACTGGGCACCGTCTCCGACCTATCTTCGCGTATTCGTTCACTCCACGGGGTGAAGAAGATCGCCCTGGCCACGCCCAACCGCGACGCGAGCCTGGCGTTCATCCAGGTCATTCCCGATCACGGGCAAACCTCGCCAGAAACCGCCGCACTCGTGCGCGAAATCCGCTCCCACGCCGATCAGTGGGAGGGGGAACTGGGCATCACCCAGCTGATGGTGACCGGCCAGACCGCTGTCGCCATTGATATTGCCAGCCAGCTCAACCGCGCTCTCCTGCCGTTCGGCGCGGTCGTCGTGGGCTTGTCGATCCTCCTGTTGATGATTGTGTTCCGGTCGGTGGCCGTCCCTCTGACCGCCACCCTGGGGTACGTGCTCTCCCTGGGAGCCGGCTTCGGGGCGGTCGGCGCCGTCTTCGGCTGGGGTTGGGGGGCGGAGCTTCTGCACGTGACTAAGACGGGGGTCGTCATTTCCTTCCTCCCCGTCATCGTCATGGGAGTGCTCTTCGGTTTGGCGATGGACTATCAGGTGTTCCTCGTGTCCCGCATGCGCGAAGAGTGGATTCATCATCGCGACGCGGCGGCCGCCGTGCGCGAGGGCTTTGTCGGCTCCTCGCAGGTGGTGGTCGCGGCGGCGCTCATCATGACCGCGGTATTTGCCGCATTTATCCCGGAGGGCAACCTCTACATCAAGCCGATTGCCGTTGCGCTCACCGTGGGGATCGCGGCGGACGCGTTCCTGGTGCGTTTGACACTCATCCCCGCGCTCATGGCGTTCCTCGGAGAAAATGCCTGGTGGATTCCCCGTTGGGCGGATCGCCTACTACCCGTTGTGGACGTCGAGGGGGAGGGTCTTGCCCGCACCCTGGAGCACGCGGATTGGCTGGAGCGTCACGGCGAGGCAGTTCTGCGCTGGGATCGTGTCACCGTGCGTGACGAGGCGTCGCTCCCGTTGATTTCGCGTCTGACCATTGCGCTTGCCCCGGGTGAGCTGGGGGTGCTGCGCAGCGACGATGCCCTAGTGCGGCGCGCTCTGGCGGAGGTGGCGCGCGGACACCTTCTGGCCTCTGAGGGGATCGTCGCGATCTGCGGCACGGTCATGCCCGAAGGGGGCGGCCACGCGCACAGTCACACGGTGACGATGAAGCGCGCAGACGAGGAGATTCCGCCGTATGTTCGCCTGGTCGTGGTTCCCACTCCCGGAGCTGCACGCTGGGAGCGCATCCGTCTGCTGTTGGAGGAGGGGCGCGCCGTCCTCGTACTTGTTCCCACCCAGACGGAGATCCCGTCTTCCGTGACCCCCGTTTTCGACCGCCGAGTCGCCTCTTCGACTCGCCTCACCTCGACCGCTGATTCTTCGCTGACTCGCGCACCTCAGGAGGTTCTCCGATGAGTTCCACACCGACGAACCCGACTCACACGCATGACGAGGCGATGGCCTCGTCCGCGACCGAAACGTCCGCCGAAGCCGCGCTGAACGCACGAGGGACGGGCGCCTCGTCCGCGGGAGGCAGCGCCCCGCGGAATCGCTCGACGCGCGGCTCGCGCACTGTCCTCACCCTGCTGATCCTGGTGCTCCTGCCCGCACTGTGCGGGATCATCGCCACGGCGGGGGCGCGGGATGCTCAGCGCAACACGCAGACCGTGCCCGTGGCGATCGTCAACCAGGACACCATCGTTACCCTTCCCACCGGTCAGCAGCTGCCGGGCGGGCGACAGATCGTTGCCGCGCTCACCGCGTCCCACGGTGAGGAACTTCCCTCGGTCACATGGAGCGTCGTCACTGAGGAAACCGCAGAAAAAGGCATGGTCAACGGCACCTACGCGGCGACACTTCTGATCCCCTCACCCTTCTCCGCTCAGCTGGCCGACGTCATCCAGGGGAAGTCGCAGAACATTCCCGCCGTTCAGGTGCGTACCGCGCCGGGTGCACACAGTGACATCGGCACGATCGCCTCCGTTCTCGCGCAGGCTGCCGCCCGAAAATTCGGTTCGACGATGGCCGTCACCTTCATTTCGACGGCGCTGTCACGCACGGGCGAGATGGCGGATGGACTGCAAAAGGCCGCCGACGGGGCGGGGCAGATCGCCAGCGGGCAGGATCAGGCCACCGACGGGGCGCGTCAGCTGAGCGCGGGAACGGCGCAGCTGGCCACCGGCGCTGGACAGCTCAGCTCCGGGGCACGTCAGCTGGCCGACGGAACGGCACAGGCCAGCGACGGGATCACCCGCCTGCACGAGGGCATCACGCAGCCGCAGAGCGGCCAGGTGATGAGCCTCCAGGAGGGCGCACACCAGCTGGCCAGCGGGGTGGATCAGTACACCCGCGGTGTCGAGCAGCTGCACAGCGGCATCACCCAGCGTCAAAGCGGTCAGGCCATGAGCCTGCAGGAGGGTGCGCGTGCGCTGGCCGACGGAGCCGAACAGATGAAGGCTCTGGTGGATCAGCTCGACCCCCAGTACCTGCAGTCTCTTCCCGGCCAGTTCGAGGACTCGCGCCGCGAGATTGAAGGTCTGATCGGTCAGAACTCGGATCTGGGAGATCTCATGTCTCGCTGCAACAGCGGGGACAGCGCGGCCTGCACCGAACTGGATCAGCGCCTCACCGCGGCCATCGGGGAGGCCACGGTGATCGCCGGCCGCGTGAGCACCCTGGTTGATTACGTGAACCGCGTGCGCCCGCTGGTTCCTCAGCTCACCGCGCAGACCGGTCGCATCGATGAGCTGGTGTCAGGAACGCGCCAGTTGGCCGATGGCATTGACCAGCTGGCGGACGGCACCGCTCAGCTGTCCGGAGCCGGAGGACAGCTGCGTTCCGGCTCATCCGGCCTCGCATCGGGGATTGATCAGTTGGCGGACGGGAGCGGCCAGGCAGCTTCCGGACTCCAGCAGCTGTCGGGTGGAGCCTCTCAACTTGCCGATGGCGCCTCTCAGCTCTCCGGCGGTGTGGGAGCGCTCAATTCGGGTGCTTCTCAGCTGAGCGATGGGCTGACGCAGCTCAGCACGGGCGCTCATACGCTAGCGGATTCGCTCCTGGACGCAAAGAACCAGGTACCCGTGTATTCCGAGGAGCAGGCGCGCGCCATCGGTAAAGGCGTGGCCTCCCCCATCGGCGTAGAGTCGGACCTGCGCGGCCTCTCCTCCGCTCGCGCGTGGGCGTCCGCCGCCGTCGCGGTGGCCGCATGGCTCAGCGCCCTGGTGTCCTCCGTGCTCCTGTCCTCCGCTGTTCGCCGTCGACTGGATGCTCCCACCGGCGCTGTGCGCATGGTGGCCGGATCGCTGTGGCGTCCCGCCGCGGTGGCGTTGGTGAGTATGCCTCTCCTGGTGGGTGCGCTTCTCCTGTCGGGCGTGTCTGCGGCGCGCCCCGGGGAGCTGATCCTCGTGGCGTGTGCGCTGGGTATCACCTGCGCGGCCATTCACGAGGCATTGTTCGCGCTGTGCGGGCATCGCTGGGGAACGCTGGTCTCCCTGTGTCTGCTGGCATTGCAGGTGCTCATGCTGTCGCCGTGGGGCGGGGGGTATGCGCACGGCGGAGCGCTGGCATCGCTGGCGTCTGCCGTTCCGCTTCCGGCCGCTGATTTGGTGATGCGTTCGGCCATTGCGGGAGATGCGTCGGCTTCCGCCGGAGGCACGCTGGTGTTCTTCGTACTCATCGTCGTGGTGTCGCTGGTTGTGGCCGTGGGCGCGGTGGGTCGGCACCGCCGTGTCACCCTCGACAACCTGAGGGTGGCGTGAGGTTGGGCGCACGTCTATGATCCTGTTCTCTCTGAGGGGAAGAATGAGATTGAGGCGCCATCTTGTCCGAGGCAGAGCGTAGGCTCAGGGTATTGACCTTCCCTGGAATGCGACGATCCTGCGCCCTTGCTTCGCGATACGTATTCCACGCGCACCGGCGCGTGGGTGCCTCCGGGGTGTGACCGCATCGTCGCCTCCCGTTTCCCCAACGATTGGACAGCTCCCGTGCTGATGAGACTCACGTGGCGATACCTGAAAACTCGCCTCCCCGAACTCATCGCGGTCATCCTGTTGCAGACGACCGCGACCTTCGCGTCCCTTTTCCTTCCGGACTACAACGCGCGCATCATTGACGAAGGTATCGCCGCCGGAAACACCGGCCTCATCTGGAAACTCGGCGCCATCATGCTGGGCATCACCCTCCTGCAGGCCTCGGCTACGGCAATCGCCGTGTTCATGGGCGCGCGCCTGGCCATGGGGTTGGGCGCGTGGCTGCGCACGGAAGTCTTTGCGCACACCCAGTCTCTGGCCACGCAGGACATGCGACATTTCGGCGCCGCCTCACTGGTGACCCGATCTACTAACGATGTGCTCCAGGTTCAGAACATCACCCTCATGATTTTCTCCTTCATGGTGCAGGCGCCCATCATGGGAATCGGCGGTGTCGTCCAGGCAGTGCGTCAGGACGCGCATCTGTCCGTCGTTCTCCTGGTTCTCGTCCCCACTCTGGCCGGGGTCACCGGCCTCATCATGGCGCGCCTTGTCCCTCAGTTCCGCCTCCAGCAGGATCGCATCGACGCCATGAACACGGTGCTGCGCGAAGAACTCACGGGTATTCGCGTCATCCGCGCCTTCGTCCGCCAGCCTTTCATTCGTTCGCGCTACGAGGACGCCAACACGAACCTCTACGACGTGGCCATGAAGATCGGCGGCCTGTTCTCCCTGATGTTCCCCGCGGTGATGATCGTCATCTACCTGTCGAATGTCGGCATCATCTGGTTCGGTGGGCACCTCATTGCGGAGGGCACCACCCAGGTCGGTGCGCTCTTCGCCTTCATCAACTACGTGGGCATGATTTCGATGGCCGTCATGACGGCCGCCATGATGCTGGTGATGATTCCGCGTGCCTCGGTGTCCGCCGGACGCATCCACGAGCTCCTCAACTTCACTCCCACGATCTCTTCTCCGGAATCTGCGGAGAACGCGCCCTCCGCCTCGTCGATCGACAGCGCACCCCTGCACTTCACGATGGAGGATGTTTCCGTGCGCTACCCGGGTGCGGAAGACCCCGTCCTCGAAGGCATCACCCTGGATTTCCAGCCGGGACACACCACCGCCATCATCGGCGCCACCGCATCGGGCAAGAGCACGCTGGTCTCCCTGCTACCGCGTCTCATGGACCCGACCTCGGGGATCGTCAGCGCGTCTGGGCGCTCCCTCGACACCTATCCGCTCGAGGAGCTGCGACGCCGCATCGCCGTCGTCCCCCAGAAGGCCTACCTCTTTTCGGGCACCATCGCCCAGACCGTATCCGGGGTTCCCTCTCCCAGCGCAGAAGAACGCGAGCGCGCGGAATGGGCGCTGAAGGGGGCGCAGGCAACGGAATTCGTTGAGCGCCTCGGCGAAGGAATCGACGCCCCCGTCGAACCCGGAGGACGCAACTTTTCCGGTGGACAGCGCCAACGCCTCGCCATTGCGCGCGCCCTCTACCGCCGAGCCGACCTCTACGTCTTCGACGACTCCTTCTCCGCATTGGACTACGCAACCGACGCTCGCCTGCGCGCGGGGCTCCCGGACTACGTGGGCGACGCCGCCGTGGTGATCGTTGCTCAGCGCGTGTCCACCATTCGTCACGCAGACCACATCGTTGTCCTCGACGGCGGAGGAATCACCGCCGCGGGGAAGCACGACGATCTTCTGAACACCTGCGATACCTATCGTGAAATCGTGGCCTCGCAGGCCACGGAAGACGAGACGAACAAGGAGGATCAGCGATGAGTCACGGACGTCCTTCACCAGTCGCACCCGGTCAACGCTCACAGAACTTCTCGGCATCATTCCGCAAGCTGCTGGGGCGGCTGCGCCCCACGCGCTGGCACATCCTACTGGCGCTGGTGGCCACGACCTTCTCGGTTCTTCTGTCGGTTGCCGCACCTCGGATCCTCGGACAGGCCACGGACCTCATCTTCACCGGGGTGATTTCGAAGCTGATCGCGCAGTCTCCCTCACGTGACGCGGCGGTCGCCGCCCTGAATGCCCAGGGGAATGAGAATCTAGCGCAGATGCTCTCCTCGATGGATGTCATCCCGGGAGCGGGCATTGATTTCGCCGCCCTGGGACGCGTCCTGCTGACGGTCATTGCCCTGTACGTGGCGTCCTCACTCCTGTCCTACGTCGCCGGCTTGACGCTGCGCACCGCGGTTCAGCGCGCAGGCCGCCGAATGCGCCAGCAGGTGCAGGACAAGATCGAGTCCCTTCCCCTGAGCTACCTGGATCGCCATTCGCGCGGTGACCTCATGTCTCGCGTGTCCAACGACGTGGATAACACGACGCAGGTGCTCAACCAGACGCTCTCCCAGTTCTTCCAGTCGATCCTGACGATTATCGGCATCGTCGCCATGATGCTGGCAATGTCGTGGAAGCTCACCCTGGTGGCGCTGCTCATTGTGCCCGCGGGGCTGGCCGTTGCCGGCGTCATGATGGGTAAGGCACAGCCGCAGTTCCGCCGTCAGTGGGAATCCACCGGCCAGGTGTCGTCCCTGGTGGAAGAGAGCATCAGCGGCCACGACGTCATGGTGCTCTACGGCTTGGAAGATCAGTATTCGCGCGAGTTCGGTCAGGCCAATGATCGTCTGTATCGTTCGTCTTTCATCGCGCAGTTCGTGTCGAACCTGATCATGCCGATCATGACGCTCATTTCCAACATGTCCTACGTGGTGGTGGCCGTGGGCGGTGCGATCATGGTGAGCGGCGGCTCCATGTCCCTGGGACAGGTTCAGGCATTCATCCAGTATTCGCGCCAGTTCAGCCAGCCCATCGGCCAGTTGGCATCCATGGTGACCTCCCTGCAGTCCGGGGTTGCCAGCGCCGAACGCGTCTTCGAATTCCTGGAAGCCGACGAGCTGGCCGAGGACACGGGCGACGCCCACCTGGAGAACGTGCGTGGCCACATCGTCTTCGATCACGTGCGCTTTGGCTACACCCCGGATCGCACGATCATCCACGACCTGTCGCTGGATGTGCGCCCCGGGCAGATGATCGCCATCATCGGCCCAACCGGAGCAGGCAAGACGACGCTGGTCAACCTGCTCATGCGCTTCTACGAGCTGGATTCCGGGTCGATCACCATTGACGGCGTGGATATCCGCGACCTTCCGCGCGATGAGCTGCGCTCCCACATCGGTATGGTCCTACAGGAAACCTGGCTGTTCGACGGCACGATCGCGGACAATATTGCCTTCGGTCGCGAGGGCGCCACGCGCGAGAACGTCTACGAGGCGGCGCGCGCCACGGGCGCTGACCGACTGATCCGCCATCTCCCCGACGGCTACGACACGCACGTCAGCGATGAGAGTACGGCGATTTCATTGGGTGAGCGTCAACTCATCACCATTGCGCGTGCCTTCATTTCTCAGCCGGATCTGTTGATCTTGGACGAGGCGACCTCCTCCGTTGATACGCGCACGGAAGTGTTGGTGCAGCGGGCGATGGATCGTCTGCGCGAGGGGCGTACCGCGTTTGTCATCGCCCACCGCCTGTCGACGATTCGGGATGCCGATGTCATTTTGGTGATGGAAGAGGGCGATGTCGTCGAAATGGGGACGCACGATGAGCTTCTTGCGCGTCAAGGCGCCTATGCTCGTCTCTATCAGTCGCAGTTCTCTGCTCCCGATGACCATTCTGATACCACAGGAGACGCACAATGACCGTCGTTCCCGAAAACGCTGGTGCCACCGCCCAGTCTCCCTCCGCCTCGTCGATCCCTTCCCTGCCGTTGCGTTCGGGAACCACCATTCCCCAGCTGGGGTTTGGGACGTACAAGCTCCTCGGCGAGGACGCGTACGCGGGGGTGCGCTCTGCCCTCGATCTAGGCTACCGCCACATCGACACCGCGCAGATGTACACGAACGAGGCGCACGTGGGGCGGGCGATCGCCGATTCCGGGGTGGAGCGCGAGCACCTGTTCGTCACCTCGAAGCTCAATAATCCCAACCACGAGCCGGATGTGGCGCGCGAGTCTTTTGAGCAGTCTCTGAAGGATCTGGGCACGGACTACGTGGATCTGTTCCTCATTCACTGGCCGGTTCCCATGCACTACGGCGGCGATTTCGTCACCACGTGGAAGGTTCTTGAAGAGTTCTACGCCTCCGGACGGGCGCGGGCGATCGGTGTCTCCAACTTTGAAAAGCACCACCTGACGCGCTTGCTGGAGGAGTGCGACATCGTGCCCATGGTGAATCAGATCGAGGTGCACCCGTATTTTGCGAATAACGACCTGCGGGCGTTTAACGCGGAGCACGGGATTGTGACCGAGGCGTGGGCGCCCCTGGCTCGCGGAACGGTTCTGGACGATCCGACGGTGGCTGAGGTTGCGCGCGAATGCGGAGTATCGCCGTCTCGCGCGGTGTTGCGCTGGGGATTCCAGCGCGGTGACATTCTGTTCCCGAAGGCTTCGCATGTGTCGCGTCAGCGGGAAAACATGGAGATCTTTGACTTCGAGCTTTCTGCCGAGCAGATGGCGCGTCTGGATGCCCTGGATCGCGGGGAGGAAGGCCGTACCGGCCTGCATCCGGATGTCATGGATCGCATGTGATCGCGTAACGACTAGGCGATGACTCGCCATACGAGGTGGGTGTGTTCCGCGGGGACGCACCCACCCCGTTTTTCTCGGGTCGTGGCGGACGCTCCTGCTTCTTGCGTTTCTCTCGTCTCCCCCATGCGGGATGTGAGCTTCCTCCATTTTCCCTGATCAGAAGCTTTCACCTGCCCCTCCAGTGCGGATATAGCACGGAAAAATCCTCTCCCGACCTCCCCATTTCGACATGTTTTGCATGTGAGACAGGGGCACATAAGAGCCATTGAGACACTACGCTAGAAGGCATGTCAGTAGCCTCTACCGATCTTGATCGCGTCCTCGCGGCACTGGATCCCAAGCCCTCCGGAACCTATGTTTTTACTCTGGTGGATGAGATCCCGCAGGGCGTTGAATTTTTCGCAGCAATTCGCGACGAAGACCAGTACACCCTCGTTGTTGAGCAGGAAACCGCAAAGGCCGCGGGTCTGCCTGCCGACGAGCTCTACACCCGCATCGACCTGGGTTCCTCGACGGAACTCGCGGCCATCGGGATTACCGCGTCGATCGCGCAGATCATGTCCGCACGTTCGATCACCGCGAACTTCATGGCGTGCCGTCGGCACGACCACCTGTTTGTTCAGCCCGATCGCGCACAGGAAGCAGCGACGCTCCTGGCGGATCTGGGACGACGAGCCAAAGGCTGGTTACCGGAGTTCTGAGCGCCCGACGGGTCTCACCATCGGGTGAGACCCGCACCAGTAACACCACGGATACACATCATGACGCAGACGCACAACGAAGTCGACGACGCGATCATTCGCCTTCCCGATGGGACGGTGAAGCAAAAGAACCTTCTGACCGGCACGGAAGTATGGACTGTTCCCGGACGAGGGAACCGTCCCATGTCCTCTCTCCTGGGGAACGCGCCCCTGGTCGACCACGATCAGGACGGGCACCACTGCGCATTCTGTTCCGGACGCTACCTGGAGACCCCTCCGGAGAAGAGCCGCCTCATCCGCACCTCCGATGGCGCGTGGACAGAACTTCAGGGTCTGCCCGCGGAGGATCTGGCGACCACGACCGCTGAGTTCCGCAGGATTCCGAATCTTTTTGAGATCGTCTCCTACAACTATTGGCATTTGAATCACGGGCATGTGCCCTCGGAAGAAGAGCGCCGTCGCATGGCGGAATACCTAGCTTCTCCCGAGGGATACGACCACGTGATGCGAGTGGTGCGGGCGCGAATCCTTTCCTCGGGGGTGACCACCGAGGAGTATGAGCAGATGGGGGATTCGGAGAAGCTGTCACATGCGTACGGCTTTTTCTCCGGCGGCCACGATCTGATTGTTGCGCGTCGCCACTTTGTGGATGGCGCTGTCGACGCCTCGCAGTTGGCCAGTTCCGGCACTCTCACCCCGGACGAGCACGCCCAGTACACGAAGTTGACGACCTCCGCGATGCACGACCTCTACTCGTTGGATCCGGCGGTTCGCTACGTTGTTGCTTTCCAGAACTGGCTGAAGCCCGCGGGCGCCTCTTTCGATCACCTGCACAAGCAGTTGGTGGCAATTGATGAGCATCCGGTTCAAACCCAGGCGGAACTGGCCAGGCTGCGTGATTTCCCGGGTATTTACGACGAGATTTTGAAGGTGGGGGCGACTCGCCGTCTGCTGCTGGCTCAGAATGAGCACGCGGTGGCAATGGCGGGCTTTGGCCACCGCTATCCGTCGATTGCGGTGTGGCCGCTGCATGCGCCGCGTAACCCGTGGGAGGTGTCCCCCGAGCAGTTGCGCGATGTGTCGGATCTTCTGCATGCGATGCACGCGGCAACGGGTGCCGAGGTTCCCTGCAACGAGGAGTGGTACTACCGCCCGCCGGATGTAGAGATTCCGATGCGCTGGCGAATTCTGCTCAAGTGGCGCATTTCCACGATCGCCGGTTTTGAAGGCGGGACGCGGATTTATCTCAACACGATTGACCCGTGGTCGGTGCATCAGCGTGTGCTAGAGCGCCTGCGTGTGATGCGTGATGAGGGGCGGATTGCGCCGATGCGCATCGGGGATGAGTGCAAGGTGTCCCCGGAGCTGTTGCGCGACTGAGCGCGAAGGTTCTGCCGCGCGTCACAGGCCGCGACCACAGGCTCCCACGTCCAGGCAGAATCGACATCCGGACGCCCCCGCTTCCTCAGCTGCGCCGATGTATCCCCCCTATCGCGTCAGGGTGACGGTATCCTCGCGCGGGGTCATGAACCAGTGTGCCGGGGTTGTGTCGGCGGCTTCTGTCAGCGGGTAGGCTGTGCCGCTTGCCGCGAGCGCCCGCTGTCCCTGCGGGGAGATCAGGTAGGTCATGAGCGAGCGCGCCCCATCGGCATGTGCTGCGTCACGTGCCGCAAGCGCATACACGGTGTTGCGCGCGCACGTTCCGGGGACGGCCTGAGCGTAGGTGTCGGTTCCCGTGTTGGTGACGGCGCGCGCCGCGATCTGCGCTCCCCACACGAGCAGGGGGCGATTGTGCGTGCCCTGCGGCGCTTCACTGAGCGCGGGGGACGCGCTCCACGCGCCGAGGGCTTGCTCTTCGGGGAGGGTGGAGGCGCCTCGTTCGCTCAGATTTTTCTCCCATTCACCCAGCTGGTCGCCCAGGGTCTGGGTGGCAAGGGCGCGGAAGGTGCGTCCATATTCGGACGAGGCGGAGCTTGGAATGGCGAGAAGGCGCGCGTAATCCGGGGTGGCGAGGTCGCTGAGCGAGGCGGGGAGGGCACGGTTATTCGCGGAGAACCACTGGCGATCCGCATAGACGCAGACGTCGTTGCGCCCCCAGGCTAGGGCGTGGGGGGCGTCGGGCAGGGCAAGGGCGGCCGAGGTGTCCGGAAGAGTGCTCAGCTGGTGTGCGGCGCTTGCGCCGTTAGCGGCCAGGCGCACTGCGGTAGCGGCGTCGATTCCCAGAAGGAGGTCGGTGCCGGACGGGAGGGGCGCCTCGTCGGTGACGACGCGCTGTTCGATGGTGTAGCCGCTGGCCTCGTGGAAGGCGCGCGCGAAGGCGTCGGGGAGAACCCAGCCGGGCAGGTGGGCGACGACAACGGTTCCGCTTCCTCGCGGGATTTCTGTATCGTTGCTGGTATCGGCAGCGGGGGTTGCACGCACCGCACCGGCCTGCGTTGATGAGGCAAAGGGGTCGTAGGTCCAGTCCGTTCCCACGGGCGTTGAGGGCGAGCAGGCACTCAACGCGAGGGCGAGGGCTGCGGTGAGGGTTCCTGCGAGGGCGCGACGCATGGGGTCTCCGTTTCTTCCCGGGGGTGTTTCCAGTGTAGGGGGCGAGGCGGACAGCTGGGCGACGCTCGCTCCGACAACCCGTTCGTTGTGGGGTGGGTGGGATCTGTACGTTGCCCTCGCCATCTGTCCTGCGCGTGGGGCATGATGGAGGGGTAGATGCGGAGTGTTCCGCACGTGTACGTGAACGTATGAGTGACAGGGAGGTTCTGTCGTGAATTCGGATCTGCGATGGACTGTGGTGAGCACGGCGTCGACGGCCCTGGCGGCGTTGGCTGCTGGGAAGGTCGCTGAGCTGGGATGGAAGCTGGTCACGGGACGTGAGGCTCCTCGTAATGACGATGAGGAAGCGACTCTGATGTCGGTGGTGCTGTTTGCTGCGGCGTCTGCTGCCGTGGTGACGGTTGCCCAGCACTACACGACACGTCGTACCCGCAGCTGGTATGCCGCGAAGTACGCACAGATCGAGGTCTGAGGTTCGCTGAGGCGCGAGGCGCGGCGTATCGCAGGGGCTATCTCTCGGCAGTACGCCTACGGGGTATGCGCGCGTGCGTCGGGAATATGGCCACCGTACCTTCTCACCCGTGAGCAGGGCGGATACCCGCTGTCGCGAGGCTCCACTTGCGGGAGGATCTTTTAGATCACTGGCAGGTAGGGGGCGAGGTTCGTGCGTTCCCCGGATGCCTGGACGCGTCCCACGGCCAGGGCGTCCTCCCAGAAGAGTTTCCCTGTCGCTAATTCCAGCCAGGTCACGGGGTCTGTTTCGATGACCGCGGGCGGGGTGCCTCGCCTGTGTGTGGTGCCGGGCAGGATCTGTGCGGCTCCGGCCGGGGGGATACGTACTTCCACGGCTCGCCCCGGGTGAAGCGCCGCAATTTCTTCCAGCAGGTAGCGCACGGCCGTGAAGAGCACGGGGCGCGGCAGCTCAGGATCGACAGTGATGGAGTCCGCGGCAGCGGAGTCTGGAGTGCTGGGCGTATGAGCGGCCATATAGGCGCGTTCCCAGGCCGCGAGCGCTGCGCGCCCCTGCTGTTCGTCAACCCGTCGTTTCGGCATGGAGCCATCCTAAACGGACGGTGGCATATGCCCGCGTAGCGACGTCAGGTGGGCACACACCACCGTTACCGTAGATTCATACGGCTTCCGCCTATCAGTGCCGCGGGCGTTTATTGCATCCCACGCCGTCACCATCTTTATCAAGATGGGGTGCATATCCGGCTTCACCTCGCTGGATGGGGCGCCCCAGGGCATTCCACACCTCTGTGCAATTGGCATAGGTCATGTCTGCTCGGGGACGAGGCTCTGCAGGTTGAGCAGGTTCGGGAGCGGGCGGAGGTGGCGGTGCGGGATTTCCCCCTCCGGATGATCCCGTGTTGTTCTGAGTATTTCTCAGCGAACGCTGCTCACTGGAGTCGTTAGCACTCTGGTTTCTTTGCGCGCCTTCCGCGGCTCTCTGAGCTTCTTCAGATTTCACGCGCTCCTCATTTCGGCGATCCGCGCAGGCTTTGAGTTCCTTTTTCAGTGCGTCTCGTTCTGCCAGAGTTGTTCCCAGGCCATATTTCGTTTTCACTTTGACCTGACGAGCAACGTAGAGACATCGCATTCCCGGATCTGCGGGAAGCCACTGGTGAGCAAGTCCTCGCTTTAGAGGAGTCGGGTGCCCCGAGAGTCAAGAAAAATCGAAAGAACGAGCAGGAAAATAAAGGAACTTCAACGAAGTATGCGGACTGGTTCTCCTGCCAGATTCGCGATGATCGCCCGCATCATGTACGCTTGTCACCCGAGGTAGCGTGTCCGAGCGGCCGAAGGTGCAGCACTCGAAATGCTGTGTGGTGTAACAGCCACCCAGGGTTCAAATCCCTGCGCTACCGCCACGGTGAGCCCCGTGTGATCGTTTCGATCACACGGGGCTCACGGCATACAACCACCACGGACACCGCAACCCTCCACGGGCGCCCCGGCACAGACACTGCAGTCGTCCCCTCACCATCCCCGCATGGAGGCCGCAGCCATCCACTCAACATCCCCCACAGGCGCCACAGTCACCCGCTCACCACACCCCGGCGCATATACCGCCGTCACCCACTCACAACACCTCCGCGGGCACTCGTCGTACAGATGGGTGTCTCAGATGACATGCCTATACGCCTCTGTGCGCCTCCAGCTGTCCGCCTCACCTATTAAAATCAGGGAAGATCGAGAGGCTGAAGACATGCAGAAAAACACGAGCATTGAGCTGTTCGCCGGTGCGGGCGGACTGGCTTTGGGGCTCGAAGAAGCGGGCTTTGAAGGGCTTGCCTTCGTAGAGTTCAACCGCGCTGCATGCGACTCCCTGCGCCTGAACCGCCCCCAGTGGAATGTCATCGAGGATGACGTCCACAACGTCGATTTCACCCCCTACAGGGGAAAAGTCGACCTCGTCAGCGGCGGCGCCCCCTGTCAGGCCTTCTCCTACGCGGGCAAAAAGCTGGGCTTCGGCGACACGCGCGGCACCCTTTTTGCAGAGTTTGCCCGCTGCGTTGAGGAAACCCAGCCGAAGATGTTCCTTTTTGAAAATGTGCGCGGTCTGCTCAGCCACGACAAGGGACGCACGTTTTCGACGATCCTCCACGTTTTTGAAAGCTTGGGCTATCGGGTACAGCATCAGGTTCTCAACGCCGCATATTTCGGTGTCGGACAGAAGCGCGAACGCCTCATCACCATCGGTGTTCGTCACGACCTCGTAGAGGACATTCACTTCACCTACCCGACACCCGACGAGAACTGGACGACACTGCGCGAAGCCCTCGCCGATGTTCCGGAGAGCATCTATCAGCCCTACAGCGAGAAGAAACGCGCGGTCATGGAGCTCGTTCCCCCGGGTGGCTGCTGGGTCGATCTTCCCGACAACATTGCGCGGGAGTACATGGGGAAGAGCTATTTTTCCGGCGGCGGCCGCCGGGGGATGGCACGCCGCATTTCCTGGGATGAGCCGTGCCTGACGCTCACGACCTCGCCGTCACAGAAGCAGACGGAACGCTGCCACCCCGAGGAGACGCGCCCCTTCACGGTGCGCGAGTATGCGCGCATTCAGAGTTTCCCCGATTCCTGGCAGTTTGCCGGGAGCATTGGGGATCAGTACAAGCAGATTGGTAACGCTGTTCCCGTGGAGCTTGCTCGCCGCATCGGAGCGGAACTCATCGCAGCACTGCGGGCGCACTAACCGCCTCGGAAGAAGGACAGACGCATGTCGTGGGACATTGATTTCATCAGCGAGGATGATTTCCGCGAGCACGTGCGGAACACGATTTCGCACTACGGGGACAAGCTGCGTTCCTATGATTTGGCGCTCTTTAATCACAATACGATCGACCCGATCAAGATGATTTTTGATCGCGCCGTCTATCGCGAGGACTGGGAGACTCTCATTGCGAATGAGATTTTCCGCCAGCGCGACAAGACGAATAGCAACGAGATCGGCTATTTCCACCAGGGGCTTTTCCAGTACCTGGCGCGCTGCCGAGTTCCCCGGGAGGGCTGGGATGTCGTGTTTTCCCTCCCCGAGGGGTACGTCTTGGAAAACGGCAATATTGTGCACACCATCTACGTGGAGATGAAGAACAAGCACAATACGATGAATTCCGCCTCGGCTGGCAAGACCTACATGAAGATGCAGAACCAGCTTCTTCACGACGACGATTGCGCGTGTTTCCTCGTGGAGGTCATTGCCCGCCAGTCACAGAACATCATCTGGGCGCCGAGAGTTGATGGACGCAAGCTTGAACACGCGCGGATTCGTCGCGTGAGCATCGATCAGTTCTATGCGATTGTCACCGGCCAGACGGATGCTTTTTTCGCGATCTGCACCGCGCTTCCCCGCATCGTTCGCGAGGTTCTTACGGAACAGGACGGGTTCGTTTCGACTCCGCACGACACGGTGTTGGAGGAGCTTTCGTCGCGTGCTCAGGCCTTTTCTCACCTGGGTGAGGACATGTCCATGATCATGGCGACGTACATGTTGGGCTTCCATTCCTACGAGGGTTTTGCCTCCTTGGGAGATTCGCGCCTCCTGTAGGCTCTGCGGGTTCCTCGCGCTCGTTTTTCACGAGGCGGAGCACCGTGGTGCGCATCGTCGTCGTTGCGTTGGGGTTTCGTCGAGCATCTATATGAATCGATGCCATATTACTTCCGTCTAGCAGCTCACATGTTTTAGGATAACCATTATTAATTACGAAACATTTTCATTTCGTAATTGGGTCGAAGGATCCACCTCCTCCCAGAGTCGCAAAGGACATGCACCATGAAATCCCCGTTGACCGCGCTCACGGCACTGACCGCAGTCGCCTGCCTCGCCCTCACCGGATGCTCCGGAAGCCCAAAAGCTGACGTCACCACCGCCTCGTCAAGCAGCGCAGAACCCACCACCCGCACGATCAAGGATCACACGGGCGAAGAAATCACCATCCCCGCCAAGATCACCCGCGTCGCCATCGACCAGATTCCGATCGAATCCACCTACCTCTCCTACTTCGACGGCCACGCCCCCAACCTGGTGGCCATGGCGGAAAGCCGCGTCAAGTCCCTGGAAAAGACCATCGCCAAGGAAATGGCACCCGAAATGTTCCAGGTCGAAACCAGCTACTACGACAAGGGCGAACTCAACGTCGAGGGACTCCTGAAGATCAAGCCCGACGTCGTGTTCTACAACGCCTTCAACAAGAAGCACGGCGAAATGTTCAAGCAGGCCGGAATCCCGGCAGTCGGCTTCAGCACCATGGGCGCCCCCTCCACCACCTACGCCCAGTGGCTCAAGCTGCTGGAGGAGGTCTTTAACGAACCCGGCAAGACCGATGCCAAGATTGCCGCCGGCACCACCCTGGTGAAGGACGCCCAGGAACGCACCGCGAAGGTTGACGCCTCCGCACGCAAGTCCACCGCCGTCCTCATGAGCGCCGCGGGCGGCAAGCTCGCCCTGGCCGGCGGCAAGGACGGGTGGTTCACCAACGAATGGGCGAAGACCCTCAACTACGTGAACGTCACCAAAAACGAGAAGAACGACAGCCGAATGGCGGCCACCTTCGAGCAGCTACTCACCTGGAACCCCGATGTTCTCCTCGTCACCGGCAAGGGCATGTCCTCCATGACCGCAAAGACCGTCCTCGACAACAAGGTCGAGGGACTGGACTTCAGCCCCCTGAAGTCCTCCAAGGACAAGGCCGTGTACTCCACCGACCTGGGCATGTGGAACTGGTTCACCCCGAACCCGGATTCCCCGGTGGTCACCCAGTGGCTGGGCAAGACCCTCTACCCCGAACAGTTTAACGATGTTGACCTGGTCAAGATGACGAAGGACTACTACAAGACGATGTACTCCTTCAACCTGAGCGACGCCCAGGCTCAGAAGATCGTCTACCCCGACGCTCAGAACTGACGCAAGCAGCATGCGTTCAGCAGCACGAGCACCCCACCTCGCTGACAGACAGGATACGATTCGATGAACCACCTGTTTGTCAGCGGGGGGCGGCTGCGGCCGTGGGTTATCCCTACCCTGGTCGCAGCCGTCGTCGTGTGCGCCGCAGCATCACTGATGATCGGCCGCTATTCGGTCAGTTTCAGTGACCTGTGGGCCACACTCGACGCACACATCCACGGCACCCCCGCGCCGAACCCCACCGTTCACTCAGTGATTTTTGATCTGCGACTGCCGCGCATTCTTCTGGCCATCCTCATCGGCGCGGGACTGGCCGTGTCCGGAGCCTGTTTCCAGTCGCTCTTCGCCAATCCCCTGGCCACGCCCGACACCCTGGGTGTGGCGGCGGGAACCTGCGTGGGCGCGGTCATCGGCCTGCTCCTGGACTGGAACCTCCTGGGGGTTCAGCTGGCCGCTCTCGCCGCCGGCCTCGTGACGGTCACCATCACGACGACCGTGGCGCGACACCGCGGTGGCATCAATGTCATCATGCTGGTTTTGGCGGGCGTCATCGTGGCGGCTCTGGCGAACGCCTCCCTGTCCCTGCTCAAGATGATTGCCGATCCCACCAGTCAGCTCCCCGAGATCATCTACTGGCTGATGGGATCCCTGGCGGGGATTAAGTATCAGGCCATTGCCCTGGGGGCGCCGTTTATCATGGTCGGTTCGGCCATTATTTATGCGCTGCGCTGGCAGCTCAATATTCTCAGCCTGTCCGAGGACGAGGCGCGCGCCTCGGGCGTCAACGTGCGCCTTCTGCGCATGGTGTTGGTCGTCGCGGCAACCCTGGTGACGGCGTCCGTGGTTTCCATGTGCGGCCAGGTCGGATGGATCGGGCTTCTCGTCCCCCACATGGCGAAGATGCTGTGCGGGGCAAACAATCGTCACGTCATTCCCGTATCGCTTCTGCTCGGCGCATCCATCATGATGATCATTGACACGACGTCGCGTTCTCTGACGCCCTCCGAGATTCCCGTCTCCATCATTACCGCCATCATTGGCGCGCCTTTCTTCATTGTGCTGCTGCGTCGCACCATGGGGGCGGTCTCATGAGTTTTGAAGTCATTGACGGCTCCTACACATATCCGGGAGCATCCACCCCGATTTTGACGAAGGTGTCATTCTGCGTGGAACCGGGGGAGCTTCTGGCAATTCTCGGTCCCAACGGCGCGGGGAAGACGACTCTGCTGCGCACGATGTTGGGCTTGCAGCACTGGGATTCGGGGCGTTCCCTCATCGATGGCGAGGACATGTCCTCCCTGTCCAGTAGGGAAATTGGCCGATGCATTTCTTACGTTCCCCAGGCTCGCAATGCCGGCGGTTTGCCGCTGACGGGCGTGGATATGGTGATGATTGGCCGCGCCCCACACCTGCACGTTTTTGCACAGCCCGGTGCGCGTGAACGCGAGCAGGCTCTGCACACCCTGGAGGAGATCGGCGCCCTAGATTTGGCGCATATGCCGTGCGCGTCGATGTCGGGCGGCCAGTTCCAGATGATTTTGATTGCGCGCGCCCTCGTCGCTGACCCGAAGGTTCTGGTGTTGGATGAGCCGGAAACGGGCTTGGATTTCCGCAATCAGTTGATCGTGCTGGATTTGCTGGAAAGTCTCGTCCACGACCGCGGGCTGAGCGTCATCATGAATACGCACTATCCGGCGCATGCGATGCGGGTGGCGGATCGCGTCCTCATGCTGGGTCGCGATCACGTGGCGCGCTCCGGCTCCATGGAGAACATGATGACCCCGGAGGTTTTGGCCGAGGTTTTCGGCGTGGACGTGTGCATCGGGGATCTTCCGCACCGCGGCGAACAGGTGCGCGCGGTCGTTCCCGTTCGCCCGCTCAGCCGCTAGTTCCCCCACGCACAGTGACGCGGGCGACCCCTCGCGTGCACGTGTCACGAGGCAGCGCTTCCCACGCCCACTTCTTCGTTTGTCCAACCTCAGGTGAGCGCATACGCAGCGTATTTATCCCCCAACGGCACGCCACCGCACAGCGATGACTCCGCCTCGCCTCGCAACCGCGGCGATCTCCCCCCTGCGCATCACCCCGCCGAGCGTTGATCCTTCGCCGCGAGGCGTTCGGCTTTGCGGTCGCGCAGCCACTCGTGGCAGGCGCGCGCCGACAGGGTGAGGAGCGTCAGCACGGTCAACGCCACTTTGAGCACGGAGACGAACGACGCGTTCGTCATGCCCGCGTGACCGATGGCCGCAAATTCCTGGAAAACGGCGACGAGCAGCAACGACATGAGGAAAATGCGGGCTTTGGGGTGCCCCTTCCACATCTGGACGGCCGCGATCAGGATCAACACCATCAGCACCATGCTGCTTCCCAGGAAACTGTAGAGCAGCACGGGCAGGACAGAAGGTTCGATTTCTCCCACTTCCGCGATGAGGAGCTGCGGGTTGAGCGCCCACCTGTAGGCGCTCACGAGGTCGGAGAGCAGGCTGAGCCCCACCAACGCCAAACCCAGCACCAGCGGAGTGGGACGCTGACGGCGTGCCTGCACATCCACCTCGTGCGCGTGTACGTAGGACGCGGTTTCCTGGTCGCCCGCGACCACGTCCACGACATCCACCAAGTAGAGGTTGCCGTCGGTGACAACCCGGTCTCCCCCACCGTTCTTGTCGTGGTAGGAGCTGAAGAAGTCGGGGAGGATTTCCAGGTAGCTGTCGGGACAAGCGTAGAGGATGTCGTCGACGATGTAGTTGCGTTCGATGTCGATGTCGGCATCGATTTTGTGGGTTACCTGGAAGGTGAGCAGGCTGAGTCCGACCGCCCGGTCGTAGGTTCCGGCGGCCAGCCAGTCAACGCGGCGTCCACCCGGCAGCACCCATCCGTCGGGAGTTTTCCAAAAGCGCACGTGGTGGCGTTCGGAGGGCTTCCCGGGCACGGATTTTTGGTAGGCGAAATCTTGCTGGCGTCCGAAGAGCGTAAGGGTGGAAACGGGGGCTTCCGGGTAGGGGGTGCGAGTGAGCCACGAGGTGATGGTGCGCCACGTGCTTCGCGGGGTGATGGGGTCGGCGCGATCCCATCCGGCGGCGGTCATGGCGGCGTGGATGTCGATTTCGTCGCCCTGCAGCGCCATATTGACGGGGTCGCCCAGCAGGCCGTCTCCGGTGCGAGTGCGTCCGATGAAGTAGTCGGGGACGTACAGCCAGGTGAAGATTTGGTGGGCGCGCGGGAGCGCGAGGTAGGCGACGACCGCCCAGAAGATGATGAGCCAGCCGATGGCTGCGACGTTGAAGTGGGCGGAGCGCAGGAAGAGGATGACGGCCAGCCACAGGGTGGCCGCGCCGGTGAGGGCGAAGAAGACAGCGTCCACGATGTCGTCGAAGTCCCAGCGGCGTGCTCCGGCTGCGCTGAGTTTGTCGGATTCGTGCAGGTAGATGGGCGCATGGGTGGGTCGCGGGGAGGTGGGAGTGCGCTGGGCGCGTTCCCGCATCATGGACGAGGCGACCTGCGCTTCTGCGTGCATCTTTCCTCCCGTGCACGTCTCCTCTTCTACGCGCGCCTTTCCTTCCGCGTACACCTCCTCTTCTACGCGCGCCTTTCCTTCCGCGTACACCTCCTCTTCTACGCACGCCCCCTCTTCTGCGCGTTTTTCTCCCTCGCTTTCGAGGCGTTGCGTTTCGCGTGTTCCCGTGGGCTGGGATTCGGGGAAGGAAGGCTCGCGCGTCACGTCCATGGTGCTCTTTTCCTGATGTGAGGGGAGTGCGGTTGACACCGGCTTTTAACCTAGCAAACGGGGGTCTGGAAAGAAAAAGAGGGGAACTCATGGCAGTCCATGAGTTCCCCTCAAGGAAACGGATCTCTGTCAGGGGATTCACGTTTCCGCAGGTCAGACTACATGACACTGCGTTCTATGAGCACGTATTCCCACGCGCGTATCCCGTGATATCTCCCCTATCAGTTGCGGTGTGCGCGAATGTAGGCGGCGAAGGCCTCAATAGCGGACTTCAGGAAGCCCTGGGTGCCTTCGTTGGTGTGGCGGCCGTCTTCTCCGTACTCGCCGGCCTGGGCGACGAGGTAGACCTCGGGCTGGGTCATGATCAGGGGGTTGAAGAAGGAGATGGTGTTTCGCAGGTGTGCCTGCGCAAGGGCGGATCCGATCTGTCCCATGGCGCTGCCGACGATGTACACGGGCTTGCCGACAATGGGGTTGGAGCCCCAGGGACGAGAGAACCAGTCGATAGCGTTCTTGAGGCCGCCGGGGATCGAACGGTTGTATTCGGGAGTGGCGATGAGAACGGCGTCCGCCTTTTCGAGGATTTCCTTGAAGCGGGCGGCTTCTGCCGGGTAGTCGACTTCAAGGTCGGGGCTGTACAGGGGAAGGTCGGCGTAGGAGGCTTCCACGAAGGCGAGGTCTTCGGGAGCGTCCGCGATCATGGCTTCGACCATTTTGCGATTGATAGAGGTGGAGGACAGGGAGCCGACGATGTAGGCAACGGTGTAGGTCATGATGTGATCCTTATGAGTTGAGCCGCAGAGGACGCCCGTGGGCTCCCGTCTGCGTGTGTACATATGCAGGGCTTTCGCCGTTCATGGGGGGGGACAAGAGGTGGACTATTTTTATTCCCCTTCATCCTTGTTCTGCTTAGTTCGCAACATTTGAGGATATATCCACACCATTTATCCACAGTTCTTATTTATTCAAGTGATTTCAATATTTTCTTTGTGGATAGAGGTGTGTGCATGTGCGTATCTATCCGCTTTTCACTCTCTCTCCGTGACGATCAGCACTCTTTTTCTGCGTACCGTTTGTCGCTCTGCAATAGCCTCGTATTCTCAATCACGTGCCCCCCTCATGCGGACATAGGAATGTCCCTGTCTCCTATTGAGTGCCGGTGGAGACAGGGGCATCGTGGTGTGGAAGCCCTCTCATACGAGCGGGCATCCCACGCTTTTCTTACCGCGGGTCAGGCGCGGTGACGTCCCACGGGACGCTTCTTCCTGCTAGCCATCACAGCGCCGCAGGCGGCCAGCAGCACGGCGGCCACAGCGGTGATCGCGGAGTTTGCACCCGTCGAGGCCAGGGGCGCACCCTTGCCCGTCTTAGGCACAACCACGGGTCCCGTCCGGCTGATCACTGCCCGGAGTCGGTGTCAGCGAGGTACCGCGGGTTCCGAGGTGGTCGGAGGCACGGACGAGGCCGATTCGGGTGCGGTCGGTGTCGGAACCGGGGTCGACGAGGCGGAGGGCGCCGGGGTGGGATCCGTCGGGGTAACCACCGGGGTAGACGGCACCAGAGAGGGTACCGGAGTGGTGGGCGTTGCGCTCGGGGTCGGAGCCGGCGTGGTCGCCGACGGGGACGGTGAAGGAGTCGGGGTCGTCGAAGACGGGGACGGTACCGGGACCGGCGTCGCGATCACGGTAGATGCTGCCGGATACACACCGGTCACAGTGATCGTCACCGACGGCGGCTTCTCATAACTTCCACGAGGCAAAACGGGGACAGTTCCCCTCACATGTCCGCCCTCACCCGATCCCACAACACGTCCGGGGGTCGCTACCGCAATATCGGTCGGACACTGAGCGCCGTTGGCTTCCTGAGTACACGAGGCTTTCAGTTCGAGGATTCTCATTTCCCCCTCACACACGTGGGGCGCGGCACTACGGCCACGCCCCACACAACACT
This sequence comes from uncultured Actinomyces sp., assembly GCA_963525415.1. Lineage (GTDB taxonomy): Bacteria > Actinomycetota > Actinomycetes > Actinomycetales > Actinomycetaceae > Pauljensenia. Next base: position 25,300 of record CAURIY010000007.1, on the reverse strand, counting down.
CTTCACACACGCACTCCCGCACGTGCCGCCTACTGTCCAGAACCACCAGAAGCTGGCGACGCCTCGTCAGAAGAGGCGGGAGATATCTGAGGAAGCGACGAAAGAGACGGCACCACAACGCTCGGCACAGGCACGGGCGTAACCGTCACCCCCTCCTCCGGAGCGGAGTGCGCCCATATGCCCGAGCAAAATCGCGCGCCCCACAGAACAACAAGCACCCACAGGATGCTCCACAACACCCGTGCCCAGCTGCGTTTCTTGCCCGCGCCTTCCACAGAGGACACTCCCACGTTGTTCCCTCGTACGCGGGGCAAGGCATCTTCCTTATATGAAAGACGCATAATCTGACGCACCTGCGCCACCCCACCCTGATCCTGCGAAGGAATCAGAGCGGCATCACGCACGCGCTCACGCAGCTCAGCTTCCAGCGCCACGCCATTCACCAGGGCCTCGGGAACAAGAACCAGGGTTGAGCCGTCAGACTCCACCAGCATCAGCGCACCCTCCATGTCGTACAGGGCAATCACCTGCGACAGATCCACCTCACTGCGGCGCGCCACCCCGCGTGCGGGTTGGCCGGCAATAAACCACTCCGCGACCAGGCGATCTCCCAGGCGGCTGATCAGATGCGGGACATAATTCGAATACTGGGCTGACTCGAAAGGAACGCAGCTGGCAAATACTTCGTCAGCTCCCGACACCGGCTTGATCCCTTCGGGAGGTTCGGTGGTAAACATCGGGAAGGTATTCACCACCGACTCATGTCCCGCCAGCAGTGGGAAACGCTCCCGCAACTGGGGCGACAGCACCTCGGCGGGAATATGCGCCCGCTCCAAAGCCTGACGGCACAGATCGGGAATCACCTCGGGATGAGGGATGTCCTCCGGGGCGCGACGCAGGCGCAGCAGCAGGCGCACTTCGTCATCCTCCACCGCCGCAAACACCGCCTGTCCCACGCCGTCATCGCAGCGTGCAGGCTTCAACAGGATTCGGTGCAAAAACTCCTGAATCTGCGGCAGGGACTGAAGCTGCGGAAGCCCAAAGTTCAACACCAGCTGCGTGCCCACCGGGTAGAGGGACACACTCGGTGACACGTGCTCCGACAGCACCTCATTCGCCACCGACACCATGTAGCGCACCAGAACATGGAAAGCCGCGACCGAAGCGGCCGACAGAGGAAGCGACGTCGACAGGGCAAAGGTGTTCCCCATGCGCCACAGCGAACCGGGCTGATCATGGACACGCGTCAACTGCTCCGCGTCACGCATCAGAGTTTCGACAGAAAACGGCTCGGGTTCTTCCGTGAATCCCGTTCCCACCAGCGATTCATCGCTGGTGACAAACACGCACGGCCAGCGTCCCGCCGAGGGAGCGATCTCACGCGCAAGATCGCATGCGCGCTCAAAAAATTCCTCCGCCTCATAGGTGATCCCCGACCCCAGGGCCGTCAGCCACTCCACATTGACGCCGGTACGGTAGGCCGCGTCCGCCACCCAGAAGGTTCGCGTCTCCGCGGAAGCGCTAACCGGCAGCATGCTTTCCGGCTCCGCAAAACAGCGCACCAGGCGTTCCCAGGCTCCCAGGACGACGGCGCGCCTACCGTGAATCTGAAGTTCCATGCGGCTACCCAGGAGTTCCGTATACACCTGCGGTTCCTCAAAAACTCCCGGCGAGACTTCCACCGGACGGGCAATCTCCGTTGCCACACACATACACAGGACGTCGGCGACACCGCGGTCGCGCGGGTGAATATTCAGGCGTCCATAGGCGATGGACAAACCCATCCCCACCTCGTCGAAAGCTAAATCATCCGAGGAGGTCACGTACCAGTCATAGCCGTGCGCTTCACGCCACTGTTGTGCAGACACCCGATACCCCTGCTCTCGTCACAATGCCAACATGAGAACTTCCATGTGCTCCCCTCATTGTAGGAGCTGTCCTAGACGACACACGCGAATTCCCCAGGCACCCCCACACAGGATGCAGCGCCCAAAATGAGCAGCTATCTGCCAGATGGCAGCAATGCACAAGATGCAACAGCCCCGACAGGAACAGCGCCCTGCGGAAACCATAGAAAAGCAGGGAAGTGGGGGAAGCGGCGCCTCCCGTGTTCAGGCGGGGAAATACGGCTGTGCCCTCCCGGGTTCCCCGGGAGGGCACAGCCTCAGTCAGCGACCGACTCTCAGATATCAGGCCTGAGCGTCGGCGATGCGAGCGCGGAACTTCGCCAGCTGCTCGGTGATTGCTGCGGGCAGCTTGTCACCGAACTGCGAGAAGTATTCCTCGGTGTCGTCCATTTCGGCAGACCATGCGGCGGGGTCGATCTCGAAGAGCTTCGCCCACTGAGCCTCGTCGATGTCCAGGCCTTCCAGGTTGAAGTCCTCGAACTTCGGGTAGCGGCCGGTCACGCCATCGATGGCCTCGACCTCGCCGGCAGCGCGGCGCACGATCCAGTCGAGCACGCGGCTGTTTTCGCCGTAGCCCGGCCACATGAACTTGCCGTTCTCGTCCTTGCGGAACCAGTTGACCTGGTAGACCTTCGGGAACTTCTCGCCAAGCTGTTCCTGCATCTCCAGCCAGTGACCCCAGTAGTCGGCCATGTTGTAGCCGCAGAAGGGCAGCATGGCGAAGGGGTCGTGACGCAGGGCACCAGCCTTGACGTCGGTAGCAGCAGCGGTAACCTCGGAGGCCACGGAAGCGCCGATGAACACGCCGTGAGCGGCTTCGTACTGCTCAGCAACCAGCGGAACGTTGGTGGCGCGGCGTCCACCGAAGAGGATGGCGTCGATGGCCACACCCTGCGGAGCTTCCCAGTCCTCACAGATGATCGGGCACTGGGAGGCGGGAACGGTGAAGCGGCTGTTCGGGTGAGCGGCCTTTTCGCCGGACTCGGGGGTCCAGTCGTTGCCGTGCCAGTCGATCAGGTGAGCGGGAACCTCACCGTCGATGCCTTCCCACCACACGTCACCGTCGTCGGTCAGGGCGACGTTGGTGAAGATGGAGTTGGCCTTCATGGTCTCCATAGCCATCGGGTTGGTGAAGTAGGAGGTTCCGGGAGCCACGCCGAAGAAGCCGGCTTCGGGGTTGATCGCGTACAGGCGGCCGTCGGGGCCGGGACGCATCCACGCGATGTCGTCACCCACGGTCTCGACCTTGTAGCCGGGGATGGTGGGCTGCAGCATGGCGAGGTTGGTCTTGCCACATGCGGACGGGAAGGCAGCGGTCACGTGGAACTGCTGGCCGGTCTCCTCGCGGGTCAGGCGCAGGACGAGCATGTGCTCAGCCATCCAGCCGTCACGGCGAGCCATGGTCGAGGCGATACGCAGTGCGAAGCACTTCTTGCCGAGCAGGGCGTTGCCGCCGTAGCCGGAGCCGTAGGACCAGATTTCGTTGCTCTCCGGGAAGTGGGTGATGTACTTCTCGTCGTTGCAGGGCCATTCTTCGTCGGTCTCGCCCTCAGCCAGGGGCTTGCCCACGGAGTGAACGGCGGGAACCCACGGCTTGCCTTCAGCGATGAGATCCAGAGCGGCCTGTCCCATGCGGGTCATGATGCGCATGTTGCAGACAACGTAGGGGGAGTCCGAGATTTCGATGCCGAGCTGGGAGATCGGGCCACCCAGCGGTCCCATGGAGAAGGGGATCACGTACATCGTGCGGCCCTTCATGGAGCCAGCGAACTTCTCCTTGAGGATGGCCTTCATTTCCTTGGGGTCTGCCCAGTGGTTGGTGGGGCCTGCGTCTTCTTCCTTCTCGGAGCAGATGAAGGTGCGGGACTCCACGCGAGCCACATCCGAGGGGAGCGAACGAGCCAGGAAGGAGTTCGGGCGCTTCTCGGGGTTCAGGCGGGTGAACATGCCGTTCTCCACCATGAGGGTGGTGAGTCGGTCCCATTCTTCCTGCGAACCGTCGGAGAACTCAATCGCATCCGGGGTGGTCAGGGCAGCGATTTCGCTGACCCACGCAAGAACGTCTTCGGGCGTGTTTGCCGGAGCGGCAGCGCGCACATCCTGTTCGGTCACGGACATTTTGCCTCCTGAGGCACTCGGTGATTCTGGGACGCGATCGCGCCCCGATCTACGTGTTCCATCATCCCCGATAAAAGCAGCCCACGCGCGGGCAATTGGTCCCGGAGTCTGCAAACTGACGAAAACACGCACTCCTCCCCCCACCCGCGCACGTCTCACATAACGAACCGTCTTTTTCGCGAGGCGGAGCTGACGTTTTCTTTCCACGCCCCCCTCCGCTCCCCCGTTTTCCCTTCACGTTTTGTGGAAAGAAAACTCAGCCACGCACGTTCCCTTCGCGAGGCACCCACCCGTGCTTCGCCTCGTCAGGGGTGGTTTTCCCGCGAAATAAGCAGGTGAAAAGCGAGGGTGTGACCACGGTCATGTCACAAAAAGCCCTCACTTTCCCATTTGAACTTGAATAAGTGGGAACGGATAGATGAGGATGAGCGTGGCCGCAGACCACATCACCTCTGCGCCACCAACCAGCACCTATATCTCCACCGGGAGGATAACGTGGGAATGCGTAAGCCCCAGGGCTCGATTTTCTTTGACCTCTTCACTCAACAGGCCGAGCAACTTGTCAAGGGCGTCGATATCCTTTCCTCGCTTTACGCCGCATCTCCCGAAGAACGGGTTGCACTGCGCGACACCCTGCACGAAGTTGAGCATCGCGGCGATGAACTCAACCACGAAGTCATCCAACGCATCAACCAGTCCTTCATCACCCCCTTCGATCGCGAAGACCTATCCACCCTGGCAGCGCACCTCGACGACTGCATGGACCTCCTCGACGAAGCCGGCGACCTCATCGTCCTCTACGGGCTGGGCGACCTCCCCCCGCACCTCCTCGAACTGCTGGCACAGCAGGTCGACGTTCTTCAGCGCTGCGCCTCGCAAACCGCAGAAGCCATGCCGTCCCTCAAGACCCCGACGGACATGCGCGACTACTGGATCGACATCAACCGCCTCGAAAACGACGGTGACCGCGCCTACCGCCTGACGCTGACCACCCTCTTCGAGTCCGGGCTTGACCCCGTCACCATCATCAAGCTCAAAGACATCATCGAAACCCTGGAACGCTGCGCCGATGCCTTCGAGGATCTGGCCAACGTCATCGAATCCATCGCGGTCAAGGAGTCCTGAGCAGTGGACCTCAACCTGGTCCTGGTCGTCCTCGTCATCTCGGTGGCGTTGATCTTCGACTACACGAACGGTTTCCACGACGCGGCCAACGCGATCGCCACCTCGGTGTCGACCCGCGCCTACCAGCCGCGCACCGCCCTCCTCATGGCGGCCATCATGAACATCATCGGCGCCCTCCTGGGTACCGAGGTGGCCAAAACCATCGGCAAGGGCATCATCGACATCACCCACTACTCCAATTCCACAGATCCCCTGATGCAACGCGAAGGCCTCATCATCATCCTGGCCGCGCTGCTCGGAGCCTGCACGTGGAACCTCATCACCTGGTGGTTCGGCATGCCCTCCTCCTCCTCGCACGCCCTCATCGGCGGCCTGGTTGGAGCGGGTCTGGCCTCGGCCACCACCGTCCAATGGTGGGGAATCCTGGACGCGGTCATCATCCCGATGTTCGCCTCGCCCCTCATCGGGTTCGCGCTCGGCTACATCATCATGAAGATCGTCATGCGTCTGCTGGCCAACCTGTCCTACCACCGCACCATGCGCAACTTCCGCATGTGCCAGACGGTGTCCTCCGCAGCCATGGCGCTGGGTCACGGCCTCCAGGACGCCCAGAAAACCATGGGCATCATCGTCATGGCACTGCTGGCCGGCGGCTACGGGGAAACCCACAACATCTATGACGCGGCCACCGGCGAACTGACCGTTCCCTTCTGGGTGAAGCTCGCTGCGGCAGGCGCGATCTCCCTGGGGACCTACGCCGGCGGGTGGCGCATCATGCGCACCATCGGACGCCGCATCGTTGCCCTGGATCCCGCCCGCGCGTTCGTCGCGGAAAGCGTCTCCACCTCCGTGCTGTACCTGTCCGCTTTCGTGTTCCATGCGCCGATCTCCACGACTCAGACCGTGAGTGCCTCGATCATGGGTGTCGGCTCCACCAAGCGTTTCTCAGCCGTGCGCTGGGGCGTTGCCGGGAACATCGTGATCGCCTGGTTCCTGACGCTGCCCGCGGCAGCGCTGGTCTCGGCGGTCATGTTCTGGGTGGTCAACCGCATCATCGGAATCTGAGATATCCCACCGATGAACACTGCATTCCTGCGCACAACCCTCGCGACTGTCCTCCTGGGCAGCGCGGGGGTTTGTGCTGGGTGCGCTTCCCTGTCCGTCATGCGTCTCTCCGTCGGAGACTGCACCCAACTGCCGGAATCCGCCTCGTCGTACACGCTGTACGCCACCTCGTGCTCATCGGCGCACTCGGCGGAAGTCTTTGCACTTCTCCCCGCTCAGGGAGATGATTTTCCCGCGCCGGAAGAACTTGAAGCCTACGCAGAAAAAGAATGCAGCGCCGCATTCCCCGCGTACGTGGGTATTCCCGCAGCAGACTCGGCTCTCGATGTCGTGTGGCTGACCCCCAGTGAAGAATCCTGGAAACGAGGCGACCGCATGATCGCGTGCCTCGCCGCCGCCAACGGGACACAGACCCTCACACAGAGCGTCAAAGATTCGCGGTTCTGAACGGAAGCGATCCTGCGGGGGAGCCACTCGTGCACCCGCTGGCACGCAGAACCGGGTTCACACCCTCGCGCAACGCGTCAACGCCGTCAGCATCATCCACAGACACACGGAGCCAAGAGTTTCCGGAGCCACAGCGCCTTCCCGTGCCACAATTTTTGCCTTCGCCACCCCCTCATCCGTAGGTTGGGGGTCTGCTTCATGATCTCCCGGGAGGGATACAGACGCGCTCAGAGATTGCGCACTTGAGAAAGGCAGATGATTCGATCAGGCGTCGTGCGCCTCGCGAGTGCGCGGAGCGTGACGCTCCATCCCCACCACGCGAAGTTCACGGCTCACGCTTTCGCGCGCCGTATGCAGCACGCACAGCTCCGACGCCACCAGTTCCCGCTCGTCCACAGGGAAATTCATCCGCACCGCGGAAGGAGCGTGCAGGCGCCACGCGTCCAACAGCCTCGGAACCACCGCGCGCTCCGCACACACCAGGACGGGATCGCTGCCCGTCCCCACGATCTCATCAACGAAAGCGGCGCTGTCCTCCACGCTCATGTCACCGGTCTGCGAGACCAGCTCCGACACGCGCACCTCGACCCCGCTGAGAGCCGCCCACGGCCCCACGGTCTGGCGCGCACGCACATTCTGAGCGGAATAGGCGCGCTGGAAACCAAAAGCCGCGCAAATATCGACCAAATCCAAAGCCTGACGCACACCCTGGCGCGTCAGCGGGCGCAGGGCATCATCCGCCGACCACTGGTGCGCAGGAACTGCTTTCGCGTAGGGCAGGAACGCGACCGCGGCCGTCACCAGTTCACCGTTGTGTGCGCGCATCATCAACTCGGTCAACAGGCGACGATCCCCGCGGCGCGTCAACATACGATCCGCGTGGGCGGGATCCACCCACCGCACCTCGTCGATTTCCCGAGCGGGCGCACGATGAGCGGGCTGACGCAGGGGGACAATACTGTGGTATTCCGCGCTCTGAGGATTCCCCACCACGGTTCCCACCCAGTAGCGCACTTCCTTGGTCTGCCCCGATCCCAGGCGATAGCGCTGCGTCGTCAGAGGCGCATGCAGACGCACCACGTGACCGGTCTCTTCTTCGACCTCGCGCACGGCGGCCGCCAAAATGTTCTCTCGGGACTCGACCTTTCCCTTCGGCCACGACCAGTCCCGATACTGCGGGCGATGCACCAGCAGCACCTCGATGTCGTCTTCACCGATCGGTTCGCCCGGAATCATCGGGCGCAGTGGATCTCGGAAACGCCATACCAGTGCTCCGCCGGCGCGAATCAATCGCATTGCGGGAACGGGAGCGGGGAGGCGTGACACCCTCACAGACTAGCCCAGGTGCGCCACTACGTGCAGCGGCAACCTGAGCCAGTCCATATTCGATATAGAACATGGCTTGCGGCATGTCGGGGAAAAGGGCGTCTTTGTCTTTCCACTTCACCATGTAGGGATCGAAATCCAGGAGAGCACCCTTGGACGCGAGAGGTGCTGTCCAGATCGCACCCATGGTGATGACATCGGCGAGTTGATTGGCGGCAGCAACTGTCGTGTATTTCTGGAAGGCCGGCTCCCAGTCAGAGGTTTGCAGCGTGACGGAGAATTATTCTTCTTCATTCGAACTGAAATGAAACGAGCAGAAAAGTGACGATAAGTCAGATAAATTTAGGAAAAACTCACCCTGCACTCGAGGTCAATTTCTCAGCAACAATCAAATTTTTGCCATTAACATAGCACCGCAAACAAAATAGTCACATCGAATATTTTGTTACCAAAAAGCGCACCAAGAACACGGCCACACACAAAAAGAAACTGAGATTTTCCCGCAGTTCAGCAAACATTTACCCAGGTCATCCACCCCCAGACTTCGGGGGTTTCGCGACCGCGCACCCTCAGTTCAGCGTGCCCACATGAGCTTCGGTGGCCGCACGCTCCAGCTCTCGCGCAGTGAGCACCAACGCCTTCCCACGGGTCGTCACCGGGTAGGCCAGCGGATCACGAGGATCCTCAATCCACGCACCGCTCCCCTCTTCCTCACCCGCGGCGATAATGCGCATCGCACGCGCCACCGCAACCAACACGTCCTCCAACGCGTCCTCGGTGCTTGTCCCACCCAGCACAGCCTCCGCCTCGTCGATCACCAACGGAAGCGGAGCGTCACGCAGCGGACGCTCCAAACCCGGCAGGCGCTGCGCGCCCACACCCAGGGCATAGCGCGCCTGTACGCCAGCCGTATCGCGGCGGTACCACTCTACGAAAAGGTAGAGGCGCCACAGCGCGCCGGGAAGCGTGAAATCCGGGCTTCGCGACCACAGTTCCGCAACGAAATCCGCACCCTCTGAGCGCACGGCGGCGCGCAAACGCTCGATCGCCTCCCGAGTGAAGTCACCGTCTTCAACGCCCAGCATTGCCCACGCCGAGGTGTGCGCCAGAACCGAAGCTTCGGCCGGATCCTCGTCTCCCACGATCGCCTCCGCTTGAACGGCGCTCAAGATCGCCGGGCGTCGGGGAACACGCCGAAGTTCAGACATCGCGATTCCTCCTTTACAATGGGAAACGGTGCGACGCGCTGCAACACGCAACGGGTTGAGCCGCGGGCCTATAGCTCAATGGTAGAGCAGCGGACTTTTAATCCGTAGGTTGGGGGTTCGAGTCCCCCTGGGCCTACTTCACACTGCGTTTTCCATGCAACCACACTCCCAACGAAGGGGCATCCGGTGCGCACATCCACCCCGTCCTCCGCTTTGTCTCGCGCCCGCGGCGCCCTGGCGGGTCTCGCCCTGGGAGACGCCCTGGGAATGCCCACTCAGGCCATGTCTCCCACGCAGATCGCCGAAACCTACGGCTGGGTGGATTCTCTCCGCGACGGAGATCCTTCACAGCCCTACGCTCCGGGGATGCCCGCCGGCCACGTCACCGACGACACCGAGCAGGCCCTGCTTGTCGCCGACCTCCTCGTAGACGGAGCCGGACACATCGACCCCCTGGCTTTCGCCCACACCCTGCTCACCTGGGAAGATGATATGCGGGCGCGAGGCTCCCTCGATCTCCTGGGCCCCTCCACCAAGGCCGCACTGGAGCAGGTGCGAGCGGGCGCCGACCCCCTGACCACGGGCGGCGAGGGCACGACCAACGGGTCGTCCATGCGCGTGACCCCCATCGGGATCGCGACGGCCCTCGACGATCCCGAGGTTTTTGCTGAGCGCGTGTGGGAGTCGTGCCGCGTGACCCACGGGTCAACCTTGGGATTCCGGGCGGCCGCCCTCGTGGCTGCTGCAGTTTCCCTGGGAATTGAGGGGAGTGCGGCTGCTTCGTCGAAGACTTCCTCTTTGCCGGAGGGCGCGCCTCCTGCGAACGTTTCCTCATCTCTCGCACCCCTCGTGGAGCAGGCACTCAGCTACGTCGAGGCACTTCCTGCGCACGGCGCATGGGTTCCCAACGCAGATATTTGCGCGCGCACTCATGCCGCCTGCGCCCTGGCCGAGGCGGCCGCCCGCGATCGCGTGAGCGACGAGGCGTTCGCTGACCTCGTGCGCGCCCACATTGGGGTGTCCGTCGCCTCCGAAGAGTCCATCCCCGCAGCCTTCGCCCTGGTGTGGCGCTACGCCGACGACCCGTGGACAGCGGTGTGCGTGGCTGCGAACCTGGGCGGAGACACCGACACGATCGGCGCCATTGCCGGCGCAATCCTCGGCGCAGTACACGGCTGGGATGCCTGGCCAGACGGAGTGTGCCAGCAGGTGGAATCCGTTTCCGGCATCGACCTCGCTGCTGCCGCAGGCGCGCTCCTCGACCTGCGAACCAGCGCTTAGCCCTCTTCGAGGCTTTCCCGCCCTCTCCGCGAGCGCTTCCGGGCACCGTCGCTGCGCCTCGCCGCACACGTGTCCCCCACGTGCGGATACGCCTCGTCTCCCGCCCTCCACAACCCCCACTCTCCCGACGCCTCGCGTCCCCTAGCCAACCGGCGACGGCACCTCCGCCTCACCCCGTATCTCAAACCCCGCGAAAGGAAGCGGCTATGTCTCCCACTCTGGTTCACCTAGGGCAAGTCCTCGTTGATCTCACCATGACCGTGGAAGCCGTTCCCCCGCCCGGAGGGGACGTGTTTGCGGACGACAGCGCGATGGTTGCCGGAGGCGGTACCAACCTCCTAACCGCGGCGCGGCGCATGGGTGCTTCCGCGGTGCACGCCGGGGCGATGGGCACCGGGTCTTTCGCGGATATTTGCGAGCGCGCGCTCGCTGAACTCCAGATTCCTCCCGTCGGCCCGATCCTCCAGGGCGTGGATCAGGGGTTCTGCGTGGCACTCACCGATCCCACGGGGGAACGCACGTTTATTTCGACGCGAGGCGCAGAAACCTACGTTCCGCTTCAGGCGTTTACCGACCTTGAGTATGCCGAGGGCGACCTCCTGCACCTGTGCGGTTATTCCCTGACGCATGAGGAGACAGGGAGCGCCGTCGAAGCTCTGGCTAGGCAGGGGCTTCCCTCGGGGACGCGCGCCGTCTTTGATATTTCGCCGATGGCTGCGGATATTTCCGCCCGTCGTCTCGCGGCGGTTGCCCGGTTGCACCCCCTGTGGTCGGTGAATGAAACCGAGGCGCGGATCCTCGTATCGCGCCTACGTGACGAGGGGGATCTGCGCGCTCTCCTGGATTCCGCGGCTTCTGATCCGGAGGCAGTTGCGGCCTCTAGCGCGCCTGCTCAGGAGGCAGTTGCCTCGTCCGGTGCACCCACCCCGTCGGATGATGCCTCGGATGCGGAAGTGTGCGCCTGGCTGTCGCAGATTCTCGACGCTCCCGTCATTGTGCGCGTCGGCCCGGATGGCGCCTGGTGGGCAGAGGCCGGTTCTCCGACTGCACATCACGTGCCCGTTCCTCGCGTGGATGTCGTGGACACCAATGGTGCCGGCGACGCACACTGCGGGGTTCTCGAAGCCTGTCTCCTGGAAGGAAAATCTCTGGGCGAGGCGGTGCTGCTGGCGAATTGCGCGGCGGCTTTGGCAACCACCCAGTGGGGGCCGGCAACCTGTCCGTCGCGCGAGGAGATCGAGGCTCTCGCAGCAGAATTTGGCGAACCTCTCGCTGTTTCCAGCTGACGTTTACTCCCCTTTTCACGTTAAGCTCAGAAAAAGCCCGATGACGTCCGGGGCACCGCTGCGCCCAGTTTCCGGGCTTCATGTGTAACGGTCGAGGCAGCGCCCACCGTTGACGCACTGAGGATTGAGGAGGGGAACCGATGGCAGAAGAGACCACGACGCAGCCTGAACACGACGACGCCCGCGAGCAGCGTCGCGCGCCCGAGGCAGAGTCCTCGCCGGCGCCCTCAAGCGCCACTTCAGGCGACAGTTCCCGTGAGCGTTCCAGCGACCACTCCCTCGCACATTCCGCTGATCGTTCGAGTGAGCGTTCGTGCACCTCGAGCATCACCGGTGGCGCTGTCACCGGCGCCCTCCTGGCGACCCTCGCTCTTCAGAACGCTGTTCCGCCCTTCGCAACCGACATGTATACCCCTGCATTCCCACAGGTCACGGCAGATCTTTCGACCAGTGCCGCCATGATCGGTTTGACGCTGACGGCGTTCTTCGTGGGGTTTGGTTCCGGTCAGATCATCGGCGGCGCACTTTCCGATCAGCTGGGCAGGCGTCGTCCGATGATTGCCGGGGGTTTGCTCTGCCTGATCGGCGGCGTGATCTGTGCGCTCGCTCCTTCCGTCTGGGTTCTGCTTCTGGGACGCTTCCTCCAGGGCTTTGGCGGCGGCGCCGCATCGGCTGTGGGTCGCGCAATCTTGGTGGACTGCGCGCGCGGGCACCTTCTGGCGCGCACCATGTCGCTCCTCCAGGCCATCGGCGGTTTGGCACCGATGATTGCTCCCCTGGTGGGCGCGTTTGTTCTGACGCATGCACCGTGGCGCGCCATTTTCTGGTTCCTCACGGCTTTTGCTTTCGTCATGATGTGCGCGGCCTGGCGCTGGGCACCCGAGTCTCTGCCCGTGGAGCATCGTCGCGGGGGCGGCCTTCAGAAGTTCTTCTCCGGTATCGTTTCGGTTTTCCGTATCCGCCTGTTCGTTGGCTTCATGCTGACCAGCTCTTTTTCGAGTTTCTGCATGTTCGCCTACATTTCCAACGCCTCCTACGTATTCCAGCAGCAGCTGGGCTTGTCTCCCGTGACCTTTTCGTGGATTTTTGCTGGAAATGCTCTGCTGCCCACGCTTTTAGCGCTGGTCAATGTTCGTTTGATCGGTTACTTCCAGCCGAGGCGTCTGGTGCTTTTTGGCCTGTCGATTTCTGCACTGAGCGCCGTGATCATCGCTCTCACCACGTTCGTGTGGAATATGGCGTTGATTCCGACCTGCATTGGTTTTGCGCTGCTCATGGCGTCGGTGGCGTTCATTTTCGGGAACTCATCGGCCATGGCGTTGGGCGAGGCGCGCGAGCACGCGGGAACCGCATCGGCAGTTCAGGGACTTGTCCAGTCCCTGGCAAATGCGCTGTCGGCTCCTTTGGCAACGATGGGCGGCGGCCATACCGCTGTCCCCATGGCCGTGGTGATGCTCGTGGGCGTCGTGGGTGCGTGGGTATGCTTCTTCGCAATCGCACGAGGCCATCGTCTCCCTCCGGCGCGCCCGTCCTTGAACGCCTGAGGGTCTGCCCCGAGTATCCGACGAGGCAAAGTGCAAGTGGGCATTCACCTGCACCCCTTCCCACACGCACAAACGTCTGAGCATCCCGCAGATCAACACCCCTAAGCATCTGAGCATCCAGTGGGCTCGCGGGAAATAACCCGAGGATCGGCTGCCCGAAAGCGGATGCCTCTTATTCGAGGATCTCGCCCGGAATATCAGCGGAAGCCTGTCGCGATGCCGCCCATGAGGTGATCCACACCGCGCAGGAAATGAGAACGAGTCCGACCAGGGTTCCCACGGTGGGAACCTGTCGGAGGAAAACCAGGCCGATGAGCGCAGAGGTCGCGGGCAGGAGCGCCGTAAAAAGCGCGAAGGTCGCGGCGCTCACGCGTTTCATGGCAACGGCTTCCAGGGAGTAGGGGAAGACCGTCGACAGGAAGGCCAGGGAGACGACGGCAAGGAGCACCTTCGTATCAGCGAAGGCGGCCATTGCTCCGGGAGCGAGGATCGGCGCAGACAACAGGGCGCTGAACGCGCAGCCCAAGGCGAGGTTACTCATACCGGACTGTGCGGATGCGGCTTTTTGTCCGAGCACAATATAGGCAGCCCAGGCTGCTGCTGCACCCAAAATCCAAGGGATGCCGACCTGTACGTTCGGGTCGGCGAGGTTGAGTCCCACTCCGCCAATTGAGACCACTCCGGCCAGCGCAAGAAGGGCTGCGATACGCGGAGCCCAGCCTGTGCCTCGTATCACGGCAACGCTCACCGGGCCGAGGAATTCGAGGGAGACCGCGGCACCGAGGGGAAGACGGGAGATGGATTCGTAGAAGCTGGCGTTCATGCAGACCAGAGCGACCCCGAAAAATGCTGCGTGCTGCAGGTCTGCGCGCGTCAGACCGCCTCGCCAGGGGCGCCACCACAGGCAGAGAACGACCCCTCCGACAAAGCCTCGCCACCATGCGACGGAAGCGGGTTCAACCGCGCTGAAAGCGAAGACCGCGAGCGCGGCTCCGCTGTATTGGATGAGCGCGGAGCACACGATCAGGAGCTGTGCGGGGACGCGCGAGGTCAGGGCGGCAAAGGACGAGGAAGTTGAACGGGGTGGCACGCGTCCAGAATGCCATCGGCCAGGTGAGGGCGCCAATCCGCACGAGGCGAGGAGAACTCTTCCACGCGAGATGCTCACATTTCCCATCCCGTGGTTAAGTCTCCTCCAGTGTTTCCTCGCCAGTGACCTGAACTGCGGGAACGGGAACCTGAACAGGAATTGGGGGTGACATCGAAACCCCTGGGTGCGCCAGGGGCGGAGCACTTCTCTGCTGCTCCGCCCCCGACGTGACCAATCCGTGTGATGGAATCGCTTTATTCGTCAGCTTCGAAAGTCAGGCTGATCGAGTTCATGCAATAGCGCAGACCCGTGGGCTGGTCGGGTGCGTCCTCGAAAACGTGTCCCAGGTGGGAGCCGCACGAGGCGCAGCGCACCTCCGTGCGGATCATTCCGTGGGAGTAGTCCACGTGGGTGGTCACGGCCGCGTCCTTCGGGTCGTAGAAGCTCGGCCAGCCGCACTGGGAATCAAATTTTGTGGAGGAGCGGAAAAGTTCTGCGCCACATCCTCGACAGCTGTAGGTTCCTTCGCGTTTTTCGTCCAGGAGTTCCCCGGTGAAGGGACGTTCCGTGCCGGCTTCACGCAGAACGTGGTACTCAATGGGGGTCAGGATTTTGCGCCACTGCGCGTCGGTGCGGGTGGCGGCGTCATTGAGTGAAGGAAATTCAGTCACGGTTACGTCCTCTCGCGTGTGTCGTCGTGTTCTCGTCACTGTCATCGTCATCGGTGTAGCTTTGGCGCGCTTCTTCTTGGCGGCGTCGGGCAACGGCTTCGCGTTCTGCCAGGACTTCCTCACCGGGGCCGGCAAAAATTTCGCTGCGTTCTTCTGCGTCGGGGGAACCGGAGTAGAGGCGTTCACCTCGTCCGGCCGTTGTCGTGGTCGGGTCTGTGTGTCCGCCGACCGGTGAAAAAACAGCCGTCTGCGACAGGTCGGGGGTCAGGGTGCGTTCCGCGGCCGACGTGCGTTCGGGCACGTGATCGCCGCCGTTCTGTCCCTTATCCGCGTGAGGGGCGCTCGCTTCGGGGGGTTCCCCGGTGGGTGCGGCGCGGTCATGGTCGCGGTACGAGGCGGGGGCTGCCCCCGGCGTAGCGTCGGCGGATGCGCCCGCGCGACGTTCCATGTAGGTGCGGATTGCGCTCTGTGAGAGCACCTGCGTGGCATCCTCAGGGGTCATGTCATCGGGCGCTCCAGCGGATTCGGCGTTGGGCGAGGCACCCTGGGGGTGTCCATCGGCTTGCTCGCGCTGCCGCATAGCCATCGCTCGTCTACGCGCACGCTTCGCTTTCCGACGTGCTGCGACGAGGCGGGCGGAATGTACGGCATCGAGGGGTTCTTGCCACAGGCGGGAGATTCCCCCCTCTGCGCTTCCCGCACCGGTCTGCTCATCCGCATCGGAGGTCGCAGAAGCCGCTCCCCCCGTTCCCTGCGTGTCCGCGTTCGTTCCCTTCGCCTCGCCGGAGGGGGTGTGCGCGGAGTGCCCCTGTCCGGGGAGGGGGTGTCCGGGAAGGATCGGATGTTCTCCGGTCGCGTCAACGGCGATTCCCGACAGTTCACTGGCGAGGCGCGCGACCGTTTCGCGCGACATATCGTGCGTGACCTTTTGGACATCGAGTTGCTGAATACGCATTGCGGGGCGCGCCCACGGTTCTTCCGTGACGATCCAGTGGATGAGGTTTTCCCTGATGTAGCAGCGCAGATCCCACAGGTCACCGGAGTTTTTCGCGGACACGACAATCTTGACGGTGATGCTGTGTTCGTCTGAGTCGGAGACCTGGACAGCCCAGCTGCGCCCATCCCACAGGTCTGTTGCCAGCAGGAGCTGCTCCACTTTTTCCCGGATCATCGTGATGGGGGCAGCCCAATCCAGGCGGAGCTCGACATTTCCTAACTGTTTGGCGGCTCGACGCGTCCAGTTCTCGAAGGTGTTGGACGTGAAGTAGCGCGAGGGAACGATCAGGCGACGCTCATCCCCCAGGCGCACTACGACGTAGGAGAGGGTGATTTCTTCGACTGCACCGGACACCGGGCCGGAGGCTGTTTTCTCTGCAACGACGACATCACCCACGCGAATGGCATCGGTGAAGGCCAGCTGGATTCCGGCAAAAACATTGCCCAGGGTCTGCTGTGCGGCAAGACCGGCGACGACGGAGATCAGACCGGCAGAGGCCAGCAGGGTCGTCATGATTTGGCGGGTGGCATCAAATGTGAACAGAGCCGTGCACACGCCGATGATGACGATGAGTGCTTGGAGAAGGCGTCGGATGACCTGAGCCTGAGTTTCAAATTTGCGCGCACGCCCGTGGTCACGGGACTGTCGACGTTTGGCTGCGTCTTCAAAGACCCATGCCGCACCGTAGGCCACGCCCGTGGTGGCGATGATCGCGGCCACCAAAATGATGTGTTCCAGGAAGCCCACGAGCGCGCCGTTGCTCCACTCTGACAGGTTGGTGCTCAGGAGCATGACGCT
This sequence comes from uncultured Actinomyces sp., assembly GCA_963525415.1. Classification (GTDB taxonomy): domain Bacteria; phylum Actinomycetota; class Actinomycetes; order Actinomycetales; family Actinomycetaceae; genus Pauljensenia. The sequence goes on along the minus strand of CAURIY010000007.1, from coordinate 8,437 downwards.
CAGACCCGCCCACGCTCCCCAGGTCATGAAAGCGAGGTACAGGGGAGTGCGGATGCGCTTCATGAGTGTCGAGAATGCCTGTGAGCGTTTGAGGATCGGGCGCAAGATCAGGGACAGGACGAAGGCAATGACGAATCCCGCGCCCGTTCCGATCAGGCATCCCATGAGGAGGGAGACGATATCCAGGGCGTTGCTGACCGTTTCGCTGGTTGTCTCAGGGGCAGGAGTTTCTGCCGGAGCAACCAGGGAGGGGATGTGCCCCATGATGTTGACGACACTCGCCGTCGCTCTACTCAGGAATTCCGATGCGTGCTCCATGCGTTCAAGGGTATGCCCGGGGGCGGACATCTGCGCTTCAGACTTGTTGAATCAACCAATTTTTGGCTATTTTTCAATCTTTTGAGAGCCTGTGACGGTCATCACCGGAATTTTTTTTGCACTCGTCCAGACTTTCTGCCTAATATTTTCCTCGTCCTCGGACGCCAGACCGGTGGCCGAAACGCAAGGCCCCCATCGTCTAGAGGCCTAGGACACCGCCCTTTCACGGCGGCGACACGGGTTCGAATCCCGTTGGGGGTACTCTTCAACGGTTCACGCGTGCAGAACGTGAAGAAAATTCAATAGGCTTCACCTATTGTGAGGCCCCGTAGCGCAGTTGGTTAGCGCGCCGCCCTGTCACGGCGGAGGTCGCGGGTTCAAGTCCCGTCGGGGTCGCCACCAGACCATTGGTCCGGTTTTTGGCTCTGTAGCTCAGTTGGTAGAGCGTTCGACTGAAAATCGAAAGGTCACCGGATCGACGCCGGTCGGAGCCACCACTAGCCCCGAGATTCTGACGAATCTTCGGGGTTTTTGTTTTCCTACATGCGCCCAAGGTCGGAGCGCGGAGCACAACAAACAGAAATCATGATCAGAGCGCCGCTTTACAGATCAAACTCGCAGACGTCGCCCCGCCACAGCGCCGTACTCACGCAGAGAACTCCCTGCGCACCTCGATGAACGGTGTCAATACTGAGGCAGGCACAGGGTTCACTTTGCCCAAAGACGGCGTTTTCCGAGGCGTCGGCCAGGCGAGCAGAAATCCGCGTCGTTGCCCCCAAACAGACCAGGCCGTAGCGCTTTTCGAGCACCTCTTCCGGAGGAGAGGTGAGGTTTTCCCCCAGGAGGCTGGGCAGGGGATCGGCGGGAAACAGGAGGGTTTCAATTCCCACAACGCCGGCACCAATGGAATGGGTGCGCGTCACCCGATACACGAAGTCTCCGCTAGCACACCCCAGGGAACGGGCTTCTTCCTCATCACTGGCTCCCAGCGCCATTGAGGTGACGCGAATGTCGGGATCCTCATGACTTCCCCGCAACGCAGGGGCGGGGGCAGCATTTTTCAGCGTTCCAGGGGATCCGACAACGAAGGTTCCTCGACCGGGTTTGCCGACGGTCAGCCCCTCCTGATTGAGCATCATCAACGCTCGTCGCACGGTCATGGGGGAAACGTCGAAGGATGCTGCGAGCTGGGATTCACTGTCGAGCTTGTCCCCGGGGTTCATGGTTCCGATACGGGAGAGGAGAGCCTGGTAGACGGCTTCGTATTTCGGTTTCATGACTCTCCTTTCCGCAACGGGGTCTCTCCAGGGCATTTTCGCACGCGGAGGGGGATCTGTGTGGATGATGGTGAGCACGTCCTTGCGTTCTTGACATCACAATAACATCACCCTAGGGTTTATAAAAAAACACCCTAGGGTATTGACTGACGGGCAAAGGAGCACCATGAGTCAGCACTATAAACGTCGCCTCGGACGCATCGACAGCGGCACCCCTGTGCGCGGAACGCTCGTCGCCTTCCACGGAGTCACCGATAACGCCGCTTCCCTCTCCGACATCGCCACACGCCTCGGCAACCAGTGGCGCGTCATCCTCATGGACGCCCTCGGACACGGCCTCTCCCAGGCCTTCACCGACGACGACCTCACCCGCCCGTTCCCCGCGATGCTCGACGCCGCCCTCGCGGAAGTCCACCACATCGCTCGCACCACCCCCGGCGGAAAAGTCACCCTCATGGGACACTCCATGGGCGGCGCTCTGGTCACCCATATCGCCCTGCGCGCACCGGAACTCGTCAGCGCACTCATCCTCGACGACCCGGCTCTCCTCACCCCGGAACAGTTCGAGCTCTACCGAAGCGGTGGCTCCGCACTCGCCCAGCGCCAAGACCTCATCACCGCTCACGTCGGCGAAGCCATCACCGAACTCATGCGCGCCTACACCAACTGGCCGCCGGCCGAATACGGCCCCTGGGCGCAGGGGAAAGTCCAGGTCGACCGCAGTTTCGTCGCCACGGGAATCGTCGGCGCACAGGGACGTCACGTCCTCGCCCAACTCGAAGTTCCCACCCTCCTCATCACCGGAGACGCACCGGATGTCCTCTTCGGCTCCGAAGGAATAGAAGAAGTCCGCACCCTGGGCAACCCCCACATCCACTGCGCCCTCATCCCCCACACCACGCACACGGTGCGGCGCGACGCCTCGGACGCGTTCTTCTCACACGTCACCGCTTTCCTCGACGCCCTCCCCGAAGCCGCGTTCCCCACCCCCTATCTCGATCCTGAGCTCACCCCGCTCATCGACGCCGCCCCCGAGCAAACCACGTGGGATGCCGCCTCGATGCGCGAAGCCGGCGACCGACTTCTTTCCGACACCGCCCCCTGCCCCGAGGGAATCACGCGCACTCAGGTCGACATTCCGCGCACTGACGAGGCGACCGCCCCCCTCGCTCTGCGCGCCACTTCCGTCGCCACCCCCCAGTGCGTCGTTCTCTCCCTCCACGGCGGAGGCTACGTTGCCGGACGCGCACGTTTCGACGACGCACACAACGCCACTCTCGCCCAGCTCTTCGACGCCGCCGTCTACTCCCCCGACTACCGCCTCGCACCGGAAGACCCCTTCCCCGCGGCACTCCACGACTGCCTCGACGCCGTCGCCCACCTGCGCGACGCACACCCGCACCTCCCCCTCTACTTCTACGGAGACTCCGCCGGAGCGGGACTGGCCTGGCAGACCCTCGCCGCCCTCATCGATCGGGCAGAATCTGCTGGAATCGCGGGCTTCGTTGCCCTCGAACCCTGCCTCGATCCCCTCGCGGACTCCCCCTCCTACCGGGCGCACCCGCACGGCCCCATCTGGACGCACGAGGCGGCCCACCACGCGTGGGAAGTCTACGGAAACGGAGCGGACGCCTCGTCCGTGTTCCCCCTCCCTCACGGCCGAGGGAGGCAGATGCCACCCACCTTCGTTGCTGTCAACCCCGCAGATCCCCTGCGCGACGAGGGAACCCAGTGGGCGTATTCCCTGGCGGACTCCGGGTGCCCCGTGGAACTCCACATGCTCCCCGGAACCTTCCACGGCTCGCTCACCCTGCCGGGAAGCCGAACCTGGCAGCGGCTCCATGACCTTCTGTCCACCTATCTCACCCACACGAAAGGCTTTCAACGATGAGATCCCAATCGAAACTCTTACAGGTTTCCATTACCGCCGCTCTCGGCGGGTTCCTCTTCGGCTTTGACCTGGCCGTTATTAACGGCACCATTGCCTCCTTTGCCGGCACGGAAACAGGTTTCGGCCTGGACTCGTGGATGACCGGCGTCGTCGTCAGTATCGTCAACCTCGGTGCCGCCGTTGGCGCCTGCTTGGCCGGTAACGCCGCCAACCGCTTCGGACGTATCCGCGTCATGGTCGCCGCAGCGTTCTTCCTGTCGATCTCCGCGCTCATGTCCGGCCTGTCCTTCGACGTGCTTTCCCTGGTCTTCTGGCGACTCATCGGTGGCTTCGGCGTAGGTATCAGCGCCGTCATCGCCCCCGCGTATATCGCAGAAATTGCGCCCGCCGATAAGCGAGGCCGACTGGGCACCCTGCAGCAGCTGGCCATCGGCGTCGGTATCTTCGGCGCCTTCATCTCCAACTGGGTGATGGTGCGCGTCAGCGGCAGCGCGGACGCCACCGGCTTCTTAGGCCTGACCATCTGGCGCTGGATGTTCATCAGCGAGCTCCTGCCCGCCATCATCTACGGCGTGACGGCTCTGAGCCTGCCCGAGTCCCCACGCTACCTGGTGTCCATCGGACGCGACGAGGCGGCAGAAGCCATCATCGTGGCCACCGGAGCCGACAAGGATCCCAAGGGACGCATTCAGGAAATTCACCGCAGCCTGGACGAGCACCGTCCCCGCTTCAGCGACCTCGCCGACCCGAAGTACGGTCTGCGTCCCGTCGTGTGGATCGCCCTGGCGTTCGCCTTCCTCATCCAGATGGCCGGTATCAACAACATCCTCCTGTACGCGACCCAGCTGTGGAAGAGCGTCGGCTACGGCGAACTCGCGGTCTTCATCCCCGTCATGACCTCCGTCATCGGTATCATCATGACCCTCATCGGCATGTCCGTGATCGACAAGGTGGGACGTCGTCCGCTGCTCCTGTGGGGCGCAATCGGCATGTTCCTCACCACCGTCACCTCTGCCCTGAGCTTCAACCAGGGTACGGCCAACGCTGACGGCACCCTCAACCTCAACGGCTTCTGGGCTGCCTCCGCTCTGATCAGCACCCACCTGGTGTACATCATCTTCTGCGGCACCTGGGGCGTCGTCCTGTGGGTCTTCCTCGGTGAAGTCTTCCCGAACCAGATCCGTACCGCCGGCCTCGGCCTGGCGACGACCGGTAACTGGATCGGCGGCACCCTGGTCACCCTGCTCTTCCCCGTCCTCCAACAGAACCTGGGTCTGGCGGGCACCTACGGCTCCTACGCCGTGGTTGCGGCAGTGCTCGTGTGGCTGGTCTGGAAGCACATTCCGGAAACCCGCGGCGTTGAACTTGAAGAGATGTCCTACGACGCCAAGCTCTGAGAGCATGAAGAGCGACTGACAAGCGCCACACATTGAGGTCGCGCATCCGTCTCCCGCTTTCCTCGTGACATTCACAGCCTTGTGGGGGCGTATCCAATCGGATACGCCCCCACAAGCACATCGAATAACGCCGGACTGCAGTGGGGCGCGCGGCCAGCGGTGCGTGCGTCAGAGCGACGGCGTTCTTCGCCTTCGAGGACACCCGCCGCGCGGCTCCGAGCACTACGCTCACGCGACGCGCAGCCGCCCACGCACGCGCGCAGACAGGCAGGCAGACAGCGCGGATTCCCGACTATCTTTCGTTCGCCCCCGCCTGCGTCGTCCCCAATTTGCCGCGAACGCCCGAGGAAGGGCGCGCGTCCAAGGCACTGCCCACACCGCCCGCGCCCTCTGCAGGAGACGCGGGCGACACCTCGTCAATGACGGTTCCTTCCACCACGCGATGTCCGTCCGCGCCCATATCTTTGCTGCGCCTGTGCGCCCACGGGCGCATCGCCAGTGCAATCAGCGTCACAATCAGCAGCGAAATCATGGCAACACACCAGGCGAACACTCGGAGCAACGCAGAGAAAAATCGTCTGATCATGTCTCCACCCTAATAAGGGAATGTCCTCCATGAGACAATGAAACGTCGAGGAATTTTTCCGCGCGCCTGTGACCACGTGTCCTTCCGCGCTCAACTCAAAGGAGGCTCCCGTGGGCGGTAACAGAATGGACACCCAGGATCGCCTCATTGAGGCCACTCGTACGATCATCATCGAAGAGGGCATCGAGGCCACGACCCTGGAGCACATCTGTTCCGAAGCCGGTTTCACCCGCGGAGCGTTCTACTCCAACTTCGCATCCAAAGATTCCCTCCTCGGGGCGCTCGCTGCCGACGAGTACACCGCGCTCATCATGCGCCTGCGCAAGCAGGTGAGTCGTTGGGAGAACGCGGGCGCAGCAGGCGCGGATACTGACGAGGCGGAGACGGCGGGATTTGAACCGCGCGGAGAGAGCGATTCCTCCGCAGGCGCTTCCTCCTCCGCTATTTCCCGAGGCAATGGCGCAGCGCGCGGCACGGGCACCGAAGCACACCGCGGCCAGCTCGTCATGGAAAACCTCCTCTACGAGGCCTTGGATGCGGTGGGCGTCGATAAGGGTCTGTTCATTTTGCACTCGGAAATGCTCATGCGTTCGATCCGTGACGCCGAGTGGGGTCTGTGCCTGCTGGATCTCAACCGCGAGTTCACCGAGGAACTCGGCAACGTACTCACCGCGATTTTGAAGGCGGCGGGGCGCGAGGTGACCGTCCCGATTAAGGCTCTGACGAATAGCGCCGTGGCGATCGTGTCGCGCGCGGCGGGCTTGGCCGGGTGGCGTCAGTCGATCCGCGCCTATCGTGAGCGCGAGGCGCTGGCCGCGGGGACGGCGAACCTCTACGAGTTGGCGACCAATGACGAGGCGGCTGCCGCGTGGGGTACGACCCAGGGGAAGGCCGCGCACTACGATCACGCGACGCGCGAGATGCTCGAAATGGTGCTGGTTCTGCTGTATTCGGCCTCTCGCCCCATCGACTGAAGTCTTCGCAGACACGTGCGCGGGGCGACTCGTGAGAGAGTCGCCTTCACGCCCCCTCGGGGCGTTACTCAGGTTTCTACGACGGTCGCCCTTGGTGCGGGCGGACGCACGAAAGACGCCCCCCTTCGCGCGTCAGTGCTTGGCTGAGGAATGCGCGCGGCGACGCACGACGATCCCCGCAGTTCCGGGAACCGTGCGCACCCCGTCGGCGGCGTCAGTATTCGCGAACGAGGCGGAGGGTGCCTCGTTCGACGCGTTCCCTTCCGTTCCTCCCGCGCGGGTACGAGGCGAGGCGGCTGCGGGAACGTCTGACGAGGAACGCTGCGCGTGAGGCGCGGGTGCAGCGGGAGCGTTCACGGCACCCGTCTGCGCGGCTCTTCCCCCTTGCGGGTTCGGTGCGAGCGGGGTTTCCATGCGCGCGGCGACCTGAGCGGGAATAAACGTCGAGGAAGCGGGTTCTTCTGCCGCACCACCCGATTTACCGGCGCGCACATCTTCGGCGCACACGTGGACATGACCCGTGTTTTCCTCACGGTCGCGTTTTTCACGAGCACCCAGGGCTTCCTCGGGGTGGGCGCGCATTTCGCTGTCGTCTCCCCAGTGCGCCCAGGTCTCCAGGGTGTCAAAGACCTGCGTGCGCTGTGGTGCTTCCGCAGAAAAGTCGTGATCCGACGCGGCGCGGCGTCCCTCGAAGAAGGCGCGCAGCTGGATGGAAGCTTCCTGAGCGAGGACACCGGGGACAACTTCCACGCGGTGGTTCATGCGGCTGTCACGCAGGACGTCACGCAGGGAGCCGGCGGCTCCCGCTTTGGGATCCCAGGCGCCGAAAACCACTCGGTCGACGCGCGACTGAACTGCTGCACCCGCACACATCGTGCAGGGTTCCAGGGTGACGACCAGGGTGCATCCGACCAGGTTCCAGCGGCCGAGGCGTTCGCCGGCTTCGCGCAGCGCCATGATTTCGGCGTGGCCTGCGGGGTCGTGCGCGGCTTCGCGGCAGTTCCAGCCGCGTCCCACGATGCGCCCCAGGGAGTCGATGACGACCGCTCCCACGGGAACATCGCCTGTTTCGCGCGCACGGTTAGCCAGGTAGAGTGCGCGTCCCATTGCTTCACGGTATCGGTCGATTGTCGTCACCCTCACAGCCTAGCGGAGGAGAGACAGACGTGTAATGCACAAATCTCGCATAGCGGGTCCCCGATTCCCCTCTGGGCGGGTTACCCTTAAGTCATGCGCCTTCATATTGCTGATCACCCGCTCATTTCCCACAAGCTCACCGTTCTGCGCGATCGTGAAACACCGTCCGCAACTTTCCGTCAGCTCGTTGACGAGCTGGTCACCCTGCTGGCTTACGAGGCCACGCGCCACGTGTCCACGACGGAAATCGCCGTGAACACGCCGGTTGCTCCCACTGTGGGCAGCCGCATCAGCGAACCTCGTCCGATCGTCGTCCCCGTTCTGCGCGCGGGCCTGGGCATGCTGGAAGGCATGACCCGCCTGCTCCCCACCGCAGAGGTGGGCTTCCTGGGCATGAAGCGTGACGACAACACCCTGGAAATTGAAACCTACGCGAACCGTCTGCCCGATGACCTGTCGGGTCGCCAGTGCTTCGTCCTCGACCCGATGCTGGCCACCGGCCACACCATGGTCGCAGCCACGAACTACCTGCTGGAACGCGGCGCTAAGGACGTGACCTGCGTCTGCCTGCTGGCAGCTCCCGAAGGCCTGAAGGTTCTGGAAGAAGCCATCGGCGATCGCGCGGATGTCACCGTGGTTGTGGCAGCCGTCGATGACTACCTCAACGAGAAGTCCTACATTGTCCCCGGCCTCGGCGACGCTGGCGACCGCCTGTACGGCATCGTGGACTGATCTTCTGTCCCTGTTCTACACGTGGGGGGGGGGGGGCCAAAGCCCCCCCCCCCCCCCCGGAGTGAAAAAAACAACAAAATGTGTTGACCTGTACACGACAACGCATAAAAGTTAATAAACCTTGG
>CAURIY010000006.1:0-88144 GCA_963525415.1 uncultured Actinomyces sp. | reverse complement strand
TTTCGGCTCTGGGGGGGGCGCCCCCCCGGGGGGGTGGTTTTCTTTTGTGCTGTTCATAAAAACAACTCCCCCCCCCGGGGGGGGGGGCCCCCCCCCCCCCCCCCGCCACACTATTACCGCTTCGCTGCCAGATCGTCTATCTCAGCGTCCCATGCGGCGCTCGCGCTGCGCGTAGGAACGCATGGCTCGCAGGAAATCCACTTTGCGGAAGTCTGGCCAGTAGGCTTCGCAGAAGTAGAACTCGGAATGTACGGACTGCCAGATCATGAAGCCCGACAGTCGCTGTTCTCCCGAGGTTCGGATCACCAGGTCGGGATCGGGTTGATCGCCCGTATACAGATGTTCGGTAATGTCCGCGTCACGCAGGCGTTCGGCCAGTTCCGTCAGGGTTTCCCCGCTGTGTGCTGCGCTCAGCATCAGTGAGCGCACGGCCTCGGTAATTTCGTGTCGGCCACCGTAGCCGACGGCAATATTGACGGTCATCCCGTCAATCTGGGAGGTCAGTTCAACGGATTCTTCGAGCTGTTCCACGATGTCCGCGGGGAGCAGACGCATATCGCCCACCAGCTTGAGTCGCCACTTTTCCTGGTGCGCGAGGGAGGCGACCGTCGCGCTGATAATTCGGAGAAGTTCACTGAGTTCCTCGCTATCGCGCGAGAGGTTCTCAGTGGAGAGCATCCACAGGGTGACGATGTCGACGCCCACCTCGTCTGCCCAGCTCAGGAACTCAACGATTTTCCCCGCTCCGGCGCGGTGTCCCTGTGAGGGAGTGGTTCCAATGGATTTCGCCCACCTGCGGTTGCCGTCCAAGATGACGCCGACGTGGCGGGGAATGGAGTCCTGGGGAAGTGACGCTCGGAGGCGTTTTTCGTAGATGTCATAGAGGACGTTCCACTGAGCCATCGGGAGTTCCTTCCTCTGGTGAAGTCAATATTCGTGCACTGAGGAGATCAGACTATCCCTTTTCCCGTGTTCAGGGAGGTATTCACACCTTTCGTGTGCGACGGAGGCGAGGTGAAAGCGTGGTGGGCGCACGTGGAAGGGCTGCGGAAATGCAGGGAAAGCGATACCCTACGGATGAGTAAGTTACGGAACCGTAGGGAAGGGTTGTGTACGCACCATGAAAATCGCCTCTCTTCACCCCACCCAGTGGTTTCCCGGGCAAAATGTCGCCATTAAACCCCACCTGCGCGGGTGGATCCACCTGGCCGCAGCACCGCTCTCCCTGGCGGCATCCATCGTTCTTCTCTGCCTAGCTCCCACCCCGGCCACGCGCTGGGGATCCGCCATTTACCTGACGGCCTCGCTCGTTCTTTTTGGCATCTCCGCCCTCTACCACCGCTTCTACTGGTCGCCGCGCTGGGAACTCGTGTGGAAGAGGCTCGACCACTCCAACATCTTCCTGCTCATCGCGGGAACCTACACCCCCATGTCCATCGCTGTTCTCCCCACGGATCAGTCGCGCATTCTTCTGAGCGTTGTATGGACGGGAGCGGTGGCGGGAATCCTCCTCAATCTCTTCTGGCCGTCAGCTCCCCGATGGCTCGCCACCCTCATCTACGTTGTCCTCGGCTGGCTTGCCCTCTGGTACCTCCCGCAGTTCTGGGCTTTCGGTGGGGCAGCAGTCGTCTGGCTGCTCATCTCCGGGGGATTGCTGTACACCGTCGGCGCTCTCGTCTACGCCACGAAGAAACCCGACCTGTCCCCCACGTGGTTTGGATTCCACGAAATCTTCCACACGTGCACGGTCTTGGCCTGGGCGTGCCACTGCGTTGCCGTGTACCTCGCCGTTCTCTCCGCGGCCTGAGGACGCAGCCTGAGGAACCTGCTCCGCACAACCCTGCGGACACCTCGTCCCTCACATCTCCCCTCACTTTCCCGCACCTCTTCTGCGCACCTCCGCGCAAGAGACGCATTTTTCAACTCCCATCCTGTTAGGCTTTTCGTCTCACGGTTGTGCGTACACGAGCCGCATCTGCGACCCGTCCGTCCTTATGGAGGTTTCTTATGGCCGATACCCAGTGGCTCACCCAGGCGCAGTATGACGCCCTGCAGGCTGAACTCACCGAACGCATTGAAGTCAAGCGTCCGCATATCACCAAGCTCATTGACGCCGCGCGCCAGGAAGGCGACCTCAAGGAAAACGGCGGCTACCACGCGGCACGTAATGAGCAGTCTCTGAACGAAACTCGCATCCAGACCCTGGAGCAGATGCTGAAGAACGCGGAGGTCGGTGAAACTCCCGCCGATGACGGAGTCGTCGAACCCGGCATGGTCGTCACCGCCCTGGTCGCAGGACGCGAACAGAAGTTCCTCTTGGGTTCCCGCGACGCCGGCGGCGACCTCGGAATTCAGGTTTTCTCCTCCCAGGCTCCCCTGGGTGCGGCGGTCATGGGGCACCGCACCGGTGACACCCTGACCTACGAGGCTCCGAACGGTCGCGAGATCGAAGTGACGATCCTCGACGCAACGCCCTTCGTGGGCTGAAATTCCCGCTGTCGCTACGCGGCAGATACGTGTGGGGCGAGCACCGGTTGATGCTCGCCCCACACGTATCACTGCAGGTATGGAATTTTATTCGCCGTCGGTCGCGCGACCCGCGCTCTCCGAGGCGTTCGCATTCCCCGAGTACTCGGCTTCGTCGGAAACGGATGCCTGACCGGCCTCCTCGGGGGCGAAAGCACCCTCAGCCGGGGTTTCCCCCGCCTCAGCGGCTTCGTTTTCCCGAGCTTCGCGTTCCTCGTCGGCCTCAGCGTCGGAAGCTTCCACCTTCCCGCTCAGCTTTTTGGCGTCCGCTCCGGCATCCACGCCCTCATGCTTGTAGGAACGCACAATCTGCTCCTGCAGCGTTCCGGGCGCACCACCGGGGCGGTCGACCTTGTACGCCAGTTCGGGAGCCGGGTCGTGTCCGTGCAGGTAGAGCACCGCGGCATTCACGAAGGCCACAATCGGCACGGCGAAGACAGCACCGGGAATACCGGCGACTGCGGCGCCACCGGTGACGACCAGCATGATCGCCAGCGGGTGCAGAGACACGGCGTTCGACATGAGCAGCGGCTGCAGGATGTTGCCCTCCACCTCGTGCACCAGCACGATAATGACCAGCATGATGATGCCGACGGTCAGCCCCTGATCCACCAGAGCGACCATCACCGCGATGATGCCGGTCATCAGCGAACCAAGGATCGGAACGAAGGAACCGAAGAACACCAGCAGCACGATGGGAACGACCAGCGGCACTCCCAGGAAGTAGGCGCCGATACCGATGCTGACCGCGTCGATGAACGAAACGGCGATCTGGCCGATGACGTAGCCGCCGACGGTGTTCCAGCCGCGGATCGCAGCTTCGTGCACGGGTTCGCGCGCGGGCACGGGAAGCAGACGCACGCACCACACCCAGATTTCACGCCCGTCTTTCAGGAAGAAGAACAGGCAGAAGAGCATGATGAGGAAGCCCGTTGCCACGGACGCGACAGAGGAGGTGGCCGCGAGCGCGCCGGAAGCCAGGAAGCCCGCGTGGTTCTGCACCCAGGTCACGGCTTCGGTTTGGATGCTTGCCAGGTGAGTGTCCAGCGCGGAGGTGTCCCAGCCGAAGGGATTGTTCTTCAACCAGGAGATGAGGGTGCTGAAGCCCTGGTTTGCCCGCGTCAGCACGTTGGGCATCTGGCTGAGAATTTGGGTGCCCGCGGTGGTGAGCGACCCTCCGACCACGGCGACCGTCAGCAGGAGGGCGATGAGGGAGGCGATTCCCTTGGGGACGCGGGCTTTCCGGTGGAGGAAAACCACCAGGGGGTTGAGGAGGACCGTCAGGAGGGCGGCGATGGCGATCGGGAGGACGACGGTCGAGATGTTCCACAGTCCCCAGATGACAACGCCCGAGGCCAGCGCCACGATGATGAGGCGCCATGCGACGGCGGCGCTCACGCGCAGGGGCCAGGGGACGGCCGTGACCGCGTCATCCACGCGGGGTTCTTTCATCGCGGTAGGTGCGGTCTTTTCCGGACGAGGCGCAGCATCCTTTTCCGGAGTGTCCTGACGCGAGGTGGGGGTGGGGAGGATGCGTCCCATGAGTTTTCCCAGGGGCGCAGACCAGCTGCGATCGCTCATATTTGTCCTTTCACAGTGCTCTGCCATCTCCAGCCTAGCGAAAAGACGCGTTTTCCCGCTGTGACTCGTACCGCGCCTGCGCTCTTCTGCGAGATATGGAACACCGGTGGCTGAAAGCTGCAAGAATAGGGGGCGTGAGCGCGCCCAGTAACGTTCCCGTACGGACAACGATTGTTCATCGCCCCCATCGCGGCACGACGCCGTGGTGGCACAGCAGTGTGGTGTGTGATGTGACGTCACGTGTGGATGCCGACCAACTGTGTGACGTGGAGGCTTTGGCGCTTCCTCTGGCGCGCGCCGGGGTGAATGCGGTGCTCATCAGGCCGCAGGCTTCCCTGGTGTGGGGTGCGTCCCCTCGTTTGGCGCCTTTTGTTCAGGCGATGCATCGCGTGGGTGTGAAGGTTCTGGTTCATCTTCCCGGGGCAACATCCACCCATTCCCTGGATCCTACGGAGGGGCTGACGACTTTTTTGGGGCGTTTGCGCGCCTGTGTGGATGCCGGGGTCGACGGGATTGATGTGGGGGCAATTGCTGCGGATGCGCAGCTGGCGGATTCTAATGCGCATGAGCATTTTGCGCATTTGATTCGCGTGGTGATGTCGGAGGTTTCTCTGGCGGATACTGTGCCGATTGTGACGGCGGCTTTGCCGCAGTCGACTCCGGATGTTGTGCGTCGTCATTTGGAGGAGGAGTGGTTCCACCACCTGCGGGATTCTTCTGTGGAGCATTCGCCGTGGGATTCTGCTCTTCTTGCTGAGCGTATTGCGGCGGCTTTTGAGGCGCGCGATCCTCTGGGGCACGTGCCGGCGTGGACGTATTCGCGTGCTCACGCGGTTGAGGATTCCTATGCTGCTGCGTTGGCTGACGCCTCGTGGGGTGCTGTGGGTGACCGGTGGGAATCTGATGCGAACACGGATCGTCGTCGTGCGATACTGCTGTTTTCGCTGTCTCTTCCGGGCGCTGTGTATCTACCGTTTGGTGATGTGGGCAGGTACGAGGCGGTTCCTCCGGAACGTCATCTTCCCGCGCGGGTGCGGCGTTTGTGGCGTGACGAGGCGGATCCTGGCCTTGCGCTGGTAACGCGTGCGCTTCGGGCGCGTTCTGAGCATGGGATGGGTGCGGCGCCTGTGGCGCAGGTGCTCGGGTTGCCGTGGGTGCATTCCGGTGTGAGTGTGCATATGACGGGCGCTGTGATGGTGGTGCTCAATACGTCGGATCGTGCGGTGGAGGTTCCTGCGGAGCATCGGTTCTTGGTGGGGTCTTCTCCCGTGGAGCACGAGGCGGGGCAGCCGGTGGGTGTTCTTCCACAGTCGTGTGCGTGGTTTGAGACTGCGCGGGTGCGTCCGCCCGCGGTGCGCGTGGACTAGACGCCGCGGGTTCCCGCTCCTTCTACGCTTTCTGCGCGCTCTCCGGGTTTTCGGGATTTCTCGGCATGTCTGGGAAGGAGTGCGCCTTCTGGGAGCTACTAAGCGGCGCATGTTCTTCCGCACCTTCCTCGGACATCCACATATCGTTCTTTTCGCCCACTGTTTCGCCTCTTGGGTTTCATGAGGCACTGCTGCGCGTGCGCTGACGCGTTCCATTTTGGGGACGCTGTTGAAGTAAGCGTGCTATTTCGCAACGACTAAGGGCGCCCTATCCTCACTCCGCGTTTTCGGTGGAATCGAACACCTCGGAAGTCATGGGGGAATGTTTTGCGAGAGAATGGGGTTGTATCCGATGTAGTGCTACCGTGGTTTCCCGGTAGCTTTCCGATTGTGAAGGGACATCATCATGACACAAGCACATCCCACCGTTGTTGCGGCTCTTCAGCAGGCTCTTGTTGATCTGACCGACCTTGCTCTTCAGGGCAAGCAGGCTCACTGGAACATCCAGGGTCCGGGTTTCCGTTCGCTGCACCTGCACCTGGACGAGATCATCGACGAGGTTCGCCTGGCCGGTGACGAGGTTGCCGAGCGCATGTCTGCGATCCGTGAGGTTCCGGACGGCCGTGCGGCTACCGTTGCAGCCACTTCCCTGGTGGATCCCATGGACAATGGTTTCCTCGCCGTGGATAAGGTGTACCGCCAGTTTGAAGAGCGTCTGGCCGGTGTTGCTGACCGCATGAAGGCCTCGATTGATGCCGTGGATGAGCACGATCACCTGTCTGCTGATCTACTGATCGGCATTGCCTCGGGTCTGGAGAAGCAGGCCTGGATGCTGCGCGTTGCCGGCACCGACATTAACTGAGGCTTCTGAGATTCCTCCCGGAATCCCCTGAATCTCGCCGTGCCGGCTCCCCCTGGGAGCCGGCACAATGCTATTTAACGCAGCCGTGAACGGTGCACAAAACGCGCACTGTGTGCCATCAGAAGTTTTCCTTTCGATGGGATATTTTCCTTGCAAGGACCCGGCCAGGTAAACATCAGGGTTTCCTAGGCCATTTCGAGGTTCACCTGGCCGGGAGTCAGTGTGGAGAGCCGCTGTTCACGGCGCTCTCATATTCAATTCGCGTTTCACTCATCAGGGTAGATGAGGGGGCGGACATAATCAGCAGTTACCTGAGCGTCCATCACTGGTTGTCCAACTGCATGAATCATCCCAAGAATCAGTTTCCACCCAGCCGCCACCGCCGCTGTTGTTTCCGGTGGTGGCACCTCCCCCGCTGTTGGAACCGCTGCTGTTGTTCGTGGTACCGCCTCCGTTACCGCGAGCCGGGGCTGATCCGCCGTTGTTGCCGCGTGCGGGCGCGCTGTATCCACCGCCACCATTGCCGCGTGCGGGAGCGGTGTAGCTTCCTCCGGTAGAACGGCTGGAAGACGCCGCTGCGGCTGAGGCCGCCTGAGCCTGTTCCCACGCGGTGTGTGCGTCCTTCACAGCCTGAATCTGAGAGGCGAACACCTTGGTTGCTTCGTCCAAATTCTTCGCCGCCTCATTGAGCTTTTCCACCTCATCGGTGGACACTCCCTTCGCGGCATCGAGCTGAGACTGCAAGCCTGCGCGCCCAGCCTCTAGGTCTGCGCGCACCTGATTATCCCCAACCTTGCCATCAGAATCCGCAAGGGCCTGGCCTGCGTCCGCAAGGGCTGCTTCCGCTGCGCCAACAACATCAACCAAACGTTTCTTCGCTTGCTCCACCTTGACGCGCTTCACCGCGTCCTGAACCTTCACGCTCTCAGCCTTCAAGCCATCGAGCACCACCTGGAGGCTCTGGGTGTGTGCGTTGATTGAGGTTGTGCCTTCGCGCAGGGCTCTGGTTGTTGCACTGTCGGTGAGATCACCAGCAAGAGCGGTCTGCTTCTTAGCCTCCACCAACAGGTCGCTCAGTGCGCGCAGATCGTCCTCAGAAACTCCCGCAGCACGCGCCTCAACCAGGGCTTTCTCAGCCTCGCTGATGGCGGTAGCAAGATCAGCCGCAGCGCCCCGGTCAGCTTCCACAGCCGCCGAATATGCGTTTACTGCGCTGTGGTGGTGCCACGCGGCCACACCCACCGTGCCACCAGACGCCAACGCCACAGCAAGCGCCACGCCCGCACCCACGATCGCCGCGCGCTTCTTCCGTGCCTGCGCGGCCTGGGTGGTTTCAGGGGTTTCTTGAGGGTTCATATTCTCGCTCATTTCCGGGGTTTCCTCACGTTATGTTGGGTTGTCTGATGTCTTGGTTGCTAAGAGTTAGCCTATGAGGCTGGCTTTAGTGGCTTCAAGGCGTTTTCCCGAAAGAATCACGCTATTTAAAACCCAAGAAAACGCCCGGAAAATACAGACAGAAAGTCAATTCCCCATCATTTAGACGATAAAATCCGGTAAGCCTCAATCGCACTGACCTGGCCGGGGGCGCTTGAGGCGCCGACCGTGACAAAGGTGGCCACTCCCCCACGCTGCATGGGGGTAAGGCGAGTGCTTCGCCCCGCCTCGCTCATGGCCAGAATGATCGCGGGGGTTTCCAGCGTCACCATCGCCCATTCCTGCAGGTCGTGGACGCGTTGAGCGTCTTCAGAGGTGTGCGCGTAGACCGCGAGTTTGACGATATCCGCGCCCGTTGCCACCATGCGCTGCAGCAGAACACGCATCTCATCCATCGACGGGGTCTTCTCAAAATCGTGCGTGGAGCAGATAGACGTCACCTGACATTCGCGCGCATACTCCACCAGAGCAGTCGCGTCCTTCCCGTACTCCACATCCACGGCATCCGCACCGTGCGCGGCCAGAAAACGGACGAGTTCACCATACTGGCCGGCGGAAAGATCCACTTCCCCTCCCTGAGCGCGAGTGCGCACCGTGGCAATCAGCGGAACATCGCAGGTCATCAGCACGTCGCTGAGAGCTTCATCCACTGCCGCACGGGCACGTTCCCAGCACGCTGAATCCACGGGGGCAGCAGAATCCTCCTGAGAATCTTCATACGCGAAAGATTCTCCCACCGCGACGTTTTCTCCCCGGTTCTCGTCAACGACGTCACCGGCAGTATCGTGCTGCGAGCACTCCGCACGCAGCGCACTCAGGTGATCGACCCGCCACTCCACGAGATCGTGCGGCGCTGCACTCACCGCGCCCAACGCCTCGTGAATCAACGGAAGGGTGGAGGCAACCAGGGGAACGATCAGGCGCACCGGCTGAAGGGACGCGGACGTACCCCCGCCTCCGAGCAGGCGCCCGAAAAAATGGCGGATACCTGCGGGACGATCAGGATTCTGCGCGCCGCCCAGAAGAACCGTTCCGCGCGATCCTATGCCGATCTCGACTGTGCGCCTCATCCGCCGCTCACCCCGTCCTCTGCCAAATGCAGCTGTTCGCGTTCCTCATCCGTCAGGTAGGGAGAATCCAGCCACCCATTGGGCAGGTGGGGAGTTTTTTCTCCGCCCGCGCGCCCGCGCGGCCCTTCCGCTGCCGCGGGGAAAGCCTGATCCAGATCTAGAGCATTCAGGCGTTCGCGCAGCTCCTCGACGCTGGACACGTGGTTGAGTCCCGCACGCGCCGGACCGCCCACGGCAAAACCGCGCAGGTACCAGCCCACGTGTTTCCGCATTTCGCGCATCGCACGCAGTTCCTCGCCTTCTTCGTCGACCATCCACGAGGCGTGGCGGACGATCACGTCTGCAACATCGCGCAGCGTGGGACCGGCGGGAATACCCCTGCCGTGGAGGGCGGCAACGAGGTCACGGAAGAGCCAGGGGCGTCCCTGACACCCTCGCCCCACAACGACCGCGTCGCATCCGCTCTCCACCATCATGCGGCGCGCATCCTCACCGGAGAAGATATCGCCGTTCCCCATGACGGGAATATCCAGAGCGTCTTTGAGGCGCGCAATGTATTCCCATCGCGCCTGCCCCGAGTAGTGCTGGGTTTGCGTGCGCGCGTGCAGGGCGACGGCGGCGACTCCCGCATTGCGAGCGATATTCGCGGCATCCAGGTAGGTGATGTGGTCGTCATCGATGCCGATACGCATTTTGACGGTTACGGGAATATCACGTCCCGCGCGCGCACCTGCTCGCTGAGCGGCACCGACCACCGCGGTCACCAGATCCGTGAACAGGTCTTTTTTCCACGGAAGTGCCGCTCCCCCGCCCTTACGCGTGACTTTGGGGACGGGGCAACCGAAGTTGAGATCCACGTGGTCGGTGAGATCGCGGTCGATCAGGATTTCGGTCGCGCGCGCCATGATGTCGGGGACAACACCGTACAGCTGAATGGAACGCACGCGCTCTGCCGGGTCGGGTCGCACCATCGCCAGGGTGCGCTCATTTCCTTCCACGAGGGCGCGCGAGGTCACCATTTCGGTGACATACAGTCCCGCAGGCGCATCAACACGCGGCTCGTACTCGCGCACATTCGCAGGCACAGATGACCAGGCGGATGTCTGTGTCGCACTCCCATCCGTTCCGGTAGCGGGCATTCCCTCCGCGGCAGCCAGCAGTCCCTGCAGCGAATTCGCCGGGGTCTGTTCCCCCACGAGGGAAGGGCGCAGGTCGTCAGGAAGCCCCGCCTCGCCGAAAAGACGGCAGAGGCGACGGAAGGGCGCATCGGTGACCCCCGCCATGGGGGCGAGGACGACGGGTGTCCATACGCGCAGTGGCCCGACCCGCAGCGGGGCCGAGCCACTGGCCGGAAGTGTCGAGGCCACTCAGCAGGCTCCCAGGCGTTCGATGAGCCAGGACTTGACCTGGGTCAGCGGGATACGTTCCTGGGTCATGGTATCGCGGTCACGCACGGTCACTGCGCCGTCTTCGATGGAGTCGAAGTCGTAGGTGATGCAGTAGGGGGTGCCGATTTCGTCCTGGCGACGGTAGCGGCGTCCCACGGCTCCGGCATCGTCGTATTCGACGTTCCAGATGGAACGCAGATCCTGGGCGAGTTCACGGGCGGGGCCGGTGAGCTCGTCCTTGCGGGACAACGGGAGGACGGCAACCTTGACGGGTGCCAGGCGCGGGTCGAGCTTCAGGACGACGCGCTTATCAACTCCACCCTTCGCATTGGGAGCTTCATCCTCGGTGTATGCCTCGATGAGGAAGGCCATGAGGGAGCGGGTCAGACCGGCAGAGGGCTCAATGACGTAGGGCGTCCAGCGCTCGTTCTTGTCCTGGTCGTAGTAGTCAAGCTTGGCTCCGGAGGCTTCCGCGTGAACCGACAGGTCGTAGTCCGTGCGGTTGGCAATGCCTTCGAGCTCGCCCCATTCGCTGTTCTGGAAACCGAAACGGTATTCGATGTCCACGGTGCGCTTGGAGTAGTGCGAGAGCTTTTCCTGCGGGTGCTCGTACATGCGCAGGTTTTCTTCTGCGATTCCCAGTCCCACGTACCAGGCCTTGCGATAGTCGATCCAGTACTGGTGCCATTCTTCGTCACTGCCGGGTTCACAGAAGAACTCCAGTTCCATCTGTTCGAATTCGCGGGTGCGGAAGATGAAGTTTCCGGGGGTGATTTCGTTGCGGAAGGACTTGCCGATCTGGCCGATACCAAACGGCGGCTTCTTGCGAGCAGCGGTCATGACGTTCGCGAAGTTCACGAAGATGCCCTGAGCGGTTTCGGGGCGCAGGTAGTGCAGGCCGGCTTCATCATCCACGGGACCGAGGAAGGTCTTGAGCAGGCCGGAGAAGGCCTTGGGTTCTGTCCACTGGCCGCGCACACCACAGTTGGGGCAGGCCACCTGTTCCAGGGTGAGGGAGTCTTCCGCTTCCCCGGTCTTAGCGGCGAGGGCTTCGATGAGTTCGTCCTCGCGGGCGCGCTTGTGACAGTTGAGGCATTCGATGAGCGGGTCGGTGAAGGCCTTGACGTGGCCGGAGGCCACCCAGGTTTCACGCGGGAGGATCACCGAGGAGTCCAGGCCGACGACGTCGGCTCGGGAGCGCACCATGTAGTTCCACCACTGGCGCTTAATGTTTTCTTTCAGCTCCACACCCAGCGGCCCGTAGTCCCAGGCGCTGCGGGTTCCACCGTAGATTTCACCGCAGGGGAAAACGAAGCCGCGGCGCTTGGCCAGGCTGATGACGGATTCAAGACGCGAAGGCTGCTTATCTGCCACGTGTACTCCTCAGTTAGGGCTCACCGCACCTGGCTGGCGCAGTGGTCTGCCCGTCTATTCTAGCGGCCCTTGCCTCGCCTCTCCTACGGGGCAACAAGTCGCGTCGGGAGGTGCGACACGCCGCTGCGCAGCTCCCTTTCCCGTCGCCTCCGTTCTTTTCACGAGGCGCCGCTCCTCTACGCACGTAGAGAAAACCGTTTCAACGACGAACGCGTCACCCTCGGGTAAGACGCTCCAATACGCACGTGGAGAAAACACCCTGGCCGCCGGCAGTGAAACCACGATCCGCGCTGCTCCGCTACACACATGGGGAAACCTCTTACTCGACCACCTGCGCCTCCTTTTCCCCTCTCTTCGTCATATACGCGGGTGTTACATACCCCATACCCCCTTTCTGAAATTGACAACGATTCTCATTTACTTCAAGGATAGTCTCATGTCTCGTTTCACTCAGTTCGTTGCACTTGGTGCGACAGCAGCATGCGTTCTCACCGCCTGCTCCGGAACCGTTTCCTCATCCTCCAGCACCAGCGCACCTGCCACCAGCAGCGCAAGCGCAGCCTCCGCCTCGCAACTGAAGGTCATGGCTAGCTTCTACCCCCTGCAGTATCTGGTGCAGGAAATCGGCGGTAGCCTCGTGAGCGTCGAATCCCTCACCCCCGCAGGAGCAGAACCCCACGACCTGGAACTCACCCCGCAGAGCGTCCAGCAGCTCTCCTCCGCGGGCGCAGTCATCTACCTCAAGGGATTCCAGAGCGCGGTTGACGAAGCCGTCGCCTCCAATCCCCCCAAGAACGTGGTAGACGTGTCGGGCGCAGTGCAGCTAGTTCCCGAAGAAACCCCGGGACACGACACCGAGCTGGATACCGACGTTGACGATCACGATGATCACGACGCAGACGATCACCACCACGATCACAACGATATGGATCCCCACTTCTGGCTCGACCCCATCCGCATGGGCCAGGCCGCGACAGCCATCGGGCAGGGACTGGCGCAGGCCGATCCCGCAAATGCTCAGATCTACACCGCCAATGCCGACAAGGTGAAGAAGGCGATGGATGAGCTTGGAAACGAACTGGTGACCGGCACCACCCACTGCGCGTCTCAGACCTTCGTCACCTCTCACGAGGCCTTCGGCTACCTGGCTGATCGCACCGGACTGAAGCAGCTGGGAATCTCCGGGCTTGACCCCGATTCCTCTCCCTCCCCCGCCCGCCTACAGCGCATCAGCGACATTGTGAAGGCACAGGGAGTGACCACGATCTTCACCGAAGCCCTCCTCAACCCGAAGGTTGCCGAGACTTTGGCGCGTGACCTAGGCATCACCACGGCCGTTCTCGATCCCATCGAATCACAGGCCGATGCCTCCCAGGATTACACGGCCGTCATGAAGGCCAATATCAAGGCTCTGCGAACGGCTCTGAGCTGCCAATGACATCGATGACGACCTCTCGTCAGGCGGGCGCCCCCACGGGGGCGCCCGCTCCCGTCGTTTCATTGCGCCACGTGCACGTCGCGTGGGAGCACTCGCTGATCCTGCACGGCGTGACAGCCGATATTCCCGCCGGCCAGGCCGTGGCCATTACAGGCCCCAACGGCAGCGGAAAGTCCACGCTCATGCGCGCCATTTTGGGACAGGCTCCCATCACCTCCGGCAGTATCGAACTGTTCGGAGCGGACAATTCCCGCAGTTCACAGATCGACTGGGCACGTATCGGATACGTCCCTCAGAGGATTTCATCCGGCGGCGCGATTACCTCTTCCTGTCTGGAAGTGGTGTCTTCCGGGCTCCTGGGTCGACGCCGATGGTGGACAACGCCGTCAGATCGCCGCCGGGCACTGGAGGCTCTCGACAGCGTAGGGCTGGCGCATCGCGCACACGATCCCATGTCGATTCTCTCCGGTGGCCAGCAGCAGCGCGTCCTCATTGCGCGCGCTCTGGTGCGCACCCCGGATCTTCTCATCATGGATGAGCCGATGGCGGGTATTGACGCGCGCTCCCGCATGCGCCTGGCTGAGATCGCTCACTCGGCCAAAGAATCCGGGGTCACGCTCCTTCTGGTTCTGCACGAGCTCGGTGAACTGGGATCCGTTCTTGATCGTGAGCTTCACATCGAAAACGGGCATTTTTCCTATGACGGAGCGCCACATCTGGACGACCAGCATTCGCCGGCTCACCGCGACGGCCACCACCATCCGCCGCTTCACAGCAGTTCAGCTCCCCTGCTGACGCACGAGGCTTTTTCGGATCGTCCACGGGGGAACTGATGTCTGTGCACGCCCTCCTCTCCTCCGCTTTTCTCACGCATTTTCAGCATATGTTCCACGCTTTCACGCCGAATGCATCCTCGATAGCCTTTCCTACAGCAGGGTCTGCCACCCCTGCGGGGACTCGTCTCATGCCCGCATCTCTTCTCGAAGACCTGATGCCCATGCTGAGTTCGCCTCTCATGCAGCGCTCCCTGCTGGCAGCTCTCCTGGTCGGCTTGTGTGCGCCAATTGTCGGCACCTACCTGGTGCACCGTCGCCTCGCCATGCTCGGCGACGGCATCGGTCATATTTCTTTGACGGGTGTCGCTCTGGGCTGGCTGGCAGGCACGGCCGCGAACGTGTCCCCGCACGACCAGTGGGCGATTCCCGGGGCGCTCCTCGTGTCTTTGGCCGGAGCCATCATCATTGAACTGGTGCGACAGTCTGGACGCACGTCAGCCGACGTCGCGCTGGCAATGCTCTTTTACGGAGGAATCGCCGGAGGGGTCCTCCTCATTGGCCTTGCCGGCGGAACATCTGCACAACTCAACAGCTATCTCTTCGGTTCTCTGTCGACCGTTTCCTGGGGTGATATCTCTGCGATCAGCGCCCTGGCTGCTCTGATTGTTCTCATCGGCATCGGCCTCCTTCCCGCGCTCTATTCGGTCACAAACGACGAGGAATTTGCGCGTTCCACCGGCTTGCCGGTTCGCACCCTCTCCTGTGTGATCGCGGTGCTGTCAGCTCTGACAGTGGTGGTGTCTATGAGGATCGTGGGTTCCCTACTGGTCTCTGCTCTCATGGTTGTTCCCGTAGCAATCGCTCAGCTGTATGCACGTTCGTTCCGACACACGATGGCATGGGCGATGCTCATCAGCATTCTGCTGTGCGTAGGCGGCCTGATTGTCACCTATTTCGTGGATTTGTCGCCCGGAGCTACGATCGTCGTGGGCGCAATCTGCTTCTACGCCCTCGGCTATGGTGTGCGTTCGATTGGCGAGGCACTGCGACGTTCCCGAAAAAAGAACGTTTTGCGTTCTCCGACGGAGCATCCGGAATTGCGCGAGGAGGAAGCTCCGGCGGTTTCTTCCTCATAGCCCCCTGTCAATAGCGGGATGCGTCCGGTCAACCTCATCACACCGAGAACGTCTCTGAGCTCATTCCGCTCCTACGCCACATATGCTGAGAATCAGCGTTTTCCTACTCGATCCCAAAGTCTTGGAGTTGTCATGCAACGAATGACGAAACAGCGTCAGGCTGTGTATGAAGAGTTGCAGCGCGTGACTGATTTTCGCAGTGCCCAGCGCATTCACGATGATCTGCAGCACGGCGGTGTCAGCATCGGCTTGGCCACGGTGTACCGCAACCTCCAGGCTCTGGCCGAGGATCACAGCGTGGATGTCCTGCGTTCCACTGACGGAGAGGCGCTCTATCGCCTGTGTACCACCGACGCCCACCACCATCACCTGGTGTGTCGATGCTGCGGGCGTGCAGAGGAATTGGCGACGTCGGAGATTGAGCGTTGGCTGACTGAAATTGGCACCTCGCACGGGTATACCGATTTGGAGCATTCGATCGAGCTTTTTGGCCTGTGTAATAGCTGCGCTCAGGCGGGAGCTCACCGGGACGGGACACCGCATTCTCCGCGCGCTCACAGTCACATGGGACACCAGCACGGCTAACGTGGGCAGTCATAGGCTTTCGTTCAGACTGGCCTCTACCCGGTAGGGGTCGGATACGATCACATGGGGACTTTCCGTTCTCGAACGTCAGCCCCTCCCCCCATTAATTCCTCGTTCACGCTCTCAAGGAGGACCTCACCGAATGATTCCCCAGTGGGCATCATCTGGCCCTCTTCTCTTTGTTTTTCTCTTTATTGTGGTCTTTTTCCGGGCGCAGGCCACCTATTGGCTTGCGCGCCTGACGGCACGGGGCGCTCTCGCTGCCGATGGGCGTTCTGGTTTTATTGGGAAGATTGCCGCGTGGTTTAACGGTCCGGTTCCGCGAAGCGGGGCGCGCCTCTTGGAGAAGTGGGGTCTTCTGATCATTCCGCTGTGTTTTCTCACTGTGGGTATTCAGACTGCGGTGAATGCCGGTGCGGGCATTGTTCGCATGAAGTGGCAGCGATACACCCTGGCAATGCTTCCCGGCTGTGTTGCGTGGGCGATTCTCTATGGCATGGGGCTTCTGGCGGTGTGGATTACCGTGGTGACGGCTATTGCTGGTTCTCCGTGGGCGTGGGCAGCCCTGGGCTGCGTCGCTGTGCTCATCGCCGGTGTCGTGTATGTGCGGCATCGCAAGCAGCGGGAATCCGCTCCCGAGGACACCTCTGCCTGAACTCTTCTGAGAACTGGGCTGGCTGGTCACCGCGGAGATTCAGAGCGCTGAAGGCTCAGACAGATCCTCACCTTCCGCATTGGTTGGTCGCATCATCCGGGGGACAGCTTCCACCTGCGCAACTTCCGGGAGGGGCATCTGATCAAAAGACGCCAGTTTGCGCGCAGAACTCAACGCCCGAGTCTCGTACGATCCCACGAAAGAGTTCCACGCGGCGACAGTACCCGCCAGATTCGAGGTCACTTTTTCTGCATGCTTCGTCAAAATTCCCATGCGCGCGTAGAGTTCACGCGCCTGATTCAAGATGTCCTGTGCCTGCGCTGACAGGGTTTCTTGCCTCCACGTATAGGCGACAGTGCGGAGTACCGCCCACAGCGTTGTCGGCGAGGCCAAGACAACGTGGCGCTCAAAAGCATCATTGAGGAGTGTGGGATCTTCACTTAAGGCCGCAGACAGAAGCGACTCTGCGGGGATAAAAGCAATCACATAGTCGGGGGCGACGGGGAACTCCCTCCAGTATTCCTTTGCTGCAAGCGCGTCCACATGACGCCGCACCGCCTGCACGTGCGCCTTCATCAGATCTTCGCGACGCCGAGCATCTTCTTCCGGGGCGTGCAGGGGAATTTTCTGAGCTTCCATGTAGGAGTCAAAGGGAACTTTCGCATCCACGGGGATACTTTTACCGCCGGGCAACATGACGACCATGTCGGGACGTTTCCGTTTCTTTTCTCCCGTTTCCACACCTGAAGTGACGTTTACCTGAGTCATGAAGTGCACATATTCGAGCATGCCCGCTGCTTCAACGATGGAGCGTAGCTGCGCTTCACCCCAGCTTCCTCGCACAGAGGAGTGGCTGAGGGTATCGACCAGCGCCTGAGTTGAAGAACGCAGAAGCTGTTCGGATTCCCTCACCCAGCGCATTTGCTCATCTAAAGCCCCGTACTGCATGGAACGCTGTTCTTCCATACGCGCAAGGGCACTGTGGAGGGCGTTAAGTTTTTCCGTCACAGGAGCCAGAGTGTGGATCACCTGTCGGTGCTGATCTGCTTCACGTTGCATCGCATGGACACCGGTGCGTTGCAGGTATTCTTCAGTGCTCACGCGCTCTTCGAGTCGTACGCGCATTTCTTCCAGGCGAGCGTGAGCTGCTGCCAGTTCAGCGGACACTTCCCCGCGGACGCGGACGGCCGCCAGACGATAGCCCAGAGCAAGTCCCGCCCCGCAGGCACACACCAGCATCACAAGCGTCATCACCATGTTTCCATCCATGGAATCGACGGTACGCAGGGTCATGGACAGCTGAGCCTATTCCTCTGTTTTTCCATTTTTTCTTTTGACATGACTCATCTCACCTGCGAAAAGTTGAGGCATCCGCAGTCCAGGAGGTAACGTTGTCTCATCACGACGCGGGGTGGAGCAGTTCGGTAGCTCGCCGGGCTCATAACCCGGAGGTCGCAGGTTCGAATCCTGTCCCCGCTACTGAAAATCCCGGTATTTCAACGAAAACTCGCTGAAATACCGGGATTAATTTTAGGCAAAATGGCCTCAGGAGCCAGAAAAGAGCCCGATTAACGCCACAGAACGCGGGAGGAGCGACGCCCCTCCCGCACTCGTCAGCGTCGCACGTAGGTCGTCACCTTCCATCGGGCATCTCCCGACCGCTCTCGCCACTGCGAGTCTGAACGCTGGGGATCTGCAACCCACACATTCGGATCAATCTCGGGAGCATCCACGCGAGGAGCACCCTCGGCAACGGGAATCACGCAGTCCAGGTCGGTCACCACCAGCTCATCGACCATATCCATGGTCTGACGGTAGACCTGTCCCCCACCCGTCACCCACACGGCGGAAGAGCCCTTCTCGCACGCGTATTCGCAAGCCGCAGCCACCGCCTCGTCAATCGAAGCGACGACGAGGGCACCGGGCGCCTCGTACCCCGCATCCCGGGTGATGACGATATTAAGGCGCCCCGGGAGGGCGCGTCCCAGCGATTCCCACGAGGCGCGCCCCATAATGATGGGGCAGCCCATGGTCGAGGCCTTGAAGTGCGCGAAATCCGCAGGAACTCGCCAGAGCATCCCCGTTCCAGATCCCAAAAGTCCGGTGGAATCCTGCGCCCAAATGGACGCGATCGGACACTCGGACGTCCTCCCCGCCTCGTGGGGCATGACGCGTGAATCAGCCTCCGCCACAGCCGCAGTCAGAGTTCCTCCCGCGTGCGTCTGGCCGGTGCTCACACCGCCACCTGTGCCTTAATCGTCGGATGATGCTGGTAGTTCTCCAACTCCACATCCGCAAAATCGTAGGTGTACAGGGAATCAGCCTGACGCAGGTGGAGCGTCGGGAAGGGGTAGGGCTCGCGCGAAAGCTGCTCTGTCACCTGCTCCACGTGGTTGTTGTAGATGTGGCAGTCGCCGCCCGTCCAGATGAAGTCTCCGACTTCCAGTCCCGCCTGCTGCGCGAACATGTGCGTCAGCAGCGAGTAGGAGGCGATATTGAACGGCACCCCCAGGAACATATCCGCACTGCGCTGGTAGAGCTGCAGGCTCAGCCGCCCATTTTCCACGTAGAGCTGGAAGAAGGCGTGGCACGGCTCCAACGCCATCTCCTTCAGGTCTCCCACATTCCATGCGGACACAATCATGCGACGCGAATTCGGGTTGGTTGTAAGGGTCTGCAGAACCTGCTCAATCTGGTCGATGTGACGGCCGTCCCCGGCATTCCACTGGCGCCACTGCACACCGTACACGGGGCCCAGATCTCCATTGTCATCCGCCCACTCATTCCAGATGCGGATGCCGTTGTCCTGGAGCCAGCGCACATTGGATTCGCCGCGGAGGAACCACAGAAGCTCCCCGATGATGGACTTCATGTGGACGCGTTTCGTGGTGATCAGCGGGAAGCCCTTCGACAGGTCGTAGCGCAGCTGAGCGCCAAAAATGGACCGCGTTCCCGTCCCGGTTCGATCCCCTTTGTCCGCGCCCTCGCGCATAATCCGAGCGAGAAGATCCTCATATTGCGTGTCGATGTACGTCATGGTGCAGTCCTCTCGCGTCGATCAGTCAGTTAAGGATATACGTGCGGGTGCGCCTACGCCCCGCACGCGTGGCGAGGCGTACAACGCACCTGTCAGTCCACTGCTTCCGAAGTGACGTCCAGGGTGTAGGGCACGGGACGCGAGATCGTGTGGCCGATGGTGCAACGACGGTCAATGGCCGCACGCGCGCGGCGTTCCAGATCTGCTCGTTCGTCTGCGCTCAGCGACGAGAGATCTTGCACCAACTCCACCTGCATGGATTCAAAGAGATCGCTATCTTCACGGTACACGGCAGACACCCCGGCGATCTGGGAGAAATCGTCCCCCAGGGCGCCGGCAAAACGCGCGTCAGAGGACATAGCCTGGCATCCGGCCAGTGCCAGTTTGAGGAGGTCGCCGGGCGAGAAACGTCCCGGGCCCTCACCGACCAGAACTTCGGCTCCGCGCGCGTTGCGTGCGACGTACTGGCGAACTCCGGTGCGCTCCAGGTAGAGGGGAAGCGAAGGGGTCTGTGCTTGGGGTGTGGATTCGTGTGTGTCAGCCATGGGGATATTCTCTCTCAAAGTGGGGCGCGGCGCCGAAGTTTTTCCGCGGGCGAAAACGCACTCTGCGCGAACGCCAGTGTCCCGCCCGCGTCGCTCCGTCTCGCCCCTCCCTCAGCTGCCGAGAGAGGCGTTCTTCTTCCACTCGGTTGCGACGCGCACATCGTGGGCGAAAAACTCGCCGAGGTGGGCGATGATCAGGTTTTCCACCATCGACCCGAAGAAGGGAATCTTCACTTCGACTTTTCCGTCGACCGCGCAGCGGGACTGCCCTTCGGCCTCGCGTACGTCCATCGTGAACGAGGAGGTGGCCGGGAGGGTTTCGAAGTGCAGTTCGCAGGCGGCTCGGCTCGTTTCCGACGAGGCGAAGTCCCACTTTTCCGTATAGGTGAGCCAGGCGTTGTCCCCGATGTAGGAGCGCGCTTGTGCGGGGAGGGCGGCTGCGTTCATGCGTGCGCGCACCGTGATTTCAGCGGAGCTCGCGTGGGAGGAGGCCGGTGCGCCTAGCGAGGCGTCTCCCCCTTCTTCCGGGGTGCGAGAGATCGTCACCTCCGGAGTGTCTGCCGCGAATTCTTCGAAGCGCTGAAGGATGAAGTCTCGGGAGCACACCATGCGCGCGTAGAGCTCGCCGCTCATCGGGTAGATCCCGTTGTACTGCAGTTTCATGTGGCCTCTCTTCATCCTCAGTGGGCTCAAAGCTCGCCCCGCGGCACGAACTTCCCGCTCTTCTTTCGTATTATCCCTGTTTGCTCATGAGTTTTCTCGCAGCTGGCGAGCATCTCTCGCCGGGGCAAAAGTGAACTATTGTGGTGCCTATGAGAAGCCTGAGCCAACTTGCAGAAGCAGCCTCGTCAACTCCTCTCTCAGACAAAGAGATTGAATGGTTGCACCTGCTTCTGGCCGATTGGCAGGTTCTCGCGGATCTTGCGGCCGCCGACCTCGTGCTGTGGCTTCCCACCGACGATCATCGTTTTATTGCCGTCGCCCACTGCCGTCCCGCAACGTCAATGACCGTTCACTTGGACGACATCATCGGTCTGTATCTTCCAGCTGCGCGCGAAGCCGATCTGCGTCGCGCAATGGACACGTGCACGGTGATCCGTTCGTCTACGGCGCGCTGGGCGGGCACCTATTCCATGATGGAAACCTGCGTTCCCGTGCGCTAC
Source organism: uncultured Actinomyces sp. (assembly GCA_963525415.1). GTDB lineage: Bacteria > Actinomycetota > Actinomycetes > Actinomycetales > Actinomycetaceae > Pauljensenia. Next base: position 67,207 of record CAURIY010000006.1, on the reverse strand, counting down.
GGGGATCGCGTCATCGCCGTCGTCACCCGGGAAGCAAACCTCTCATCGCCTCGCTTGTCCCTGGGGTTTGAAGGGTGGACTGTCGAGGCCGCCGATCTTTTGTGCGACATGATCAGCCGCAGCGAGTACCCCTACGATTCGACTCCGACGGTCACCGCTCACGGCGTCCCCCGCGTCCAGGACGGAGCGCTGCTGATCGATGCCGATGGGCGTGTCATGCAGTCGACACCGAACGCGAACTCCTGTTTGCGTCGTATCGGCATTCGTTCACTTTTCGCCGGCCACGTACTCGCTCAGGAAATCACCGACGTCATCGGCGATGAAACCCTCATCGAAGAGTCTTTGGCGGTCGTCGTCATGGGGCGCGCTGCCTGGCGTGTGGAGATCAGTGCTCACGCATCCACGATCACGATGCGTGCCCTACCCCTGGTGGATGGCCACAAGCGTTTGGGCGCGGTGATTTTGACGCGCGACGTCTCTGAGGTTCGCCGCCGCGAACAGGAGCTGATGACGAAGGACGCGACCATCCGCGAGATTCACCATCGCGTGAAAAACAATCTCCAGACGGTGTCGGCTCTTCTGCGCTTGCAGGCGCGCCGTTCGAACGTGGACGGGGTGAGTGTGGCTCTTCGCGAGGCGGAGCGTCGCGTTCAGGCGATTGCGACGGTTCACGAGGCGCTGTCACAGAACGTGAATGAGCAGGTGGATTTCGACGAGGTGGCGCGCATGATTTTGCGCGTTGTGGGCACCATTGCATCCACGGATCATTCCGTTGACGTTGTCACGACCGGTGCTTTCGGAACAATCCAGGCGGCTCAGGCTCAGGCCTTGGCGACGGTTCTCAATGAGCTGGTGTCGAATTCTGTGGAACACGGTCTGTCGGAAAAGGACGGGCACGTCTACGTGGATGCGCACCGTCATGAGTCTTCTCTCGTGGTAACGGTCAGTGATGACGGTGCGGGGATTGAGCCGGGTCGTGCGATGACGGGTCTGGGGACGCAGATCGTGGATCAGATGGTGCGCGGCGAGTTAAACGGCACCATTGAGTGGGCTCCGCGTCCCGAGGGCGGAACTATCGTGACCTTGCGCGCTCACGTGGACTGAGAGTTCACCCGCCGCTCACGTCACGGCACTCTTCGTATAGCGGTGGAGGGGGAGGAACGTATGTTCCTCCCCCTCCACCGTCATTTCTGATGACTACTGTGATGCGGCACTGGGTTGTGCCGTTGTCGCAGCAGTGCCGTCATTTCCGGGGGTCGCCGGAGTTTCTGCTGTGCTGGGAGCAGATGCGGTACCGGCCTCAGTGCCCAGTTGCTTGTGCAATTCGATTGCCAGCTTCAGGGCTTCGTCCAGCTTCTTCTGGGCTTCACCGTAGGCCGTCCAGTCGCCGGCTTTCAGGGCGTCCTGTCCGGCTTGCAGAGCCTGGGCTGCGCTGGTCACGGCAGCGTTGGCGCGCTCGTGAATACTGCGCGTATCCGCTGCGTCGGATGCTCCACCCGTGGTCGTGTTCTTATTGTCACCGGCAACCTTTGCGGCAGAGTCTCCACCGAATGTCTGGTCAAGAGATTCCGCGAGGGTCGGAGCAAAGCCCACACGGTTGCCAAAGGCCGTCAAAACGAATCGCAGCACCGGGTAGTTTGCTCCACCCGAGCCCTGAATGTAGACGGGCTGCACGTAGAGCAGGCCACCGCCCACGGGCAGGGTCAGCAGGTTTCCACGGATCACCGTGGAATCCGACAGGTTCAGGACATTGAGCTGAGAGGCAATGGCCTGGTTCGTGTCGTAGGCGTTCTGAATCTGGCCGGGACCGGGAACCGTCGTGGAGGACGGCAGGGCAATCAGGCGCAGTTTCCCGTAGCCGTCACGCACCTTCCCCGCTTCGCTGCCCGTTTCAGAATCGACGGCCAAGAATCCCGCCATAGCTTCACGCTTAGATTCACCGCCGGGAACGAAGACCGAGGTCAGAGAGAATTCTGCGCTGTTCTGGCCGGGCATCTGCATGGTCAGGTAGTAGGGCGGCTGCACCTTGAGAGCAGCCTGACGTTCAGGATCGCTCTGGTCGGTGGAGTTCGCGGCGGTCGCGGTCGAGGTTTCCTGTGCCAGACGCCAGCGGTCACCACCGGTGTAGAACTCCGAGGCTTCACGCACGTGATAGGAGGTCAAGAGTTCACGCTGCACCTTGAACAGGTCTTCGGGATAGCGCAGGTGTCCCATGAGGTCACCGGAAATCGCCGACTTGGGTTCCACGCTGCCCGGGTAGATCTTCATCCAGGTGGACAGGATCGGGTCTTTCTCATCCCACTGGAAGAGGCGCACCGACCCGTCGTAGGCGTCCACGATGGCCTTCACCGAGTTACGCATGTAGTTCACGGTGTTTTCCTGGATGTACTCACTGACGTCGCGGGTTCGCGAATCCAGTGTCGACTGATCCAGTGCCTGGTGCTGGGCATAGGGGTAAGAATCCGTCGTCGTGTAGGCGTCAACCACCCACACCAGGCGCTTGGGCGTTGCGGGATCCCCGTCCGTATCCACGACCGCGGGATAGGCCTTCTGTTCCAGGGTCAGGTAGGGAGCGACCTTGGCGACGCGCAGCAGCGGATCACGATCGTAGAGGATCTGCGATTCTGCGTTCGTCTGCGACGAGAAGAAGATATCCGTTGACTTGAACTTGATCGAATAGAGGAGTTTGTTCCACAGGCCGCCGACCTTCGGGCCACCGTCCCCGGTAAAGGTGGTGGACACCTGGCCGCCGGGAGCGTTGTCATCCGGGTAGTCGAGTTCCTGCGGGGCGCTGCCATCGGGGGCACCCACAATCGAGTATTCCGGAGCTGAGGGAGAGAAGTAAATGCGCGGCTCGTAGGCGCCCATTTCACCCACGGAGGGGATCGACTGCTCCCAGTAGGAGGGCAGGCCGTCGGAGGTGATGGCATTACCGTAGGCTGCGACGACACCAAAACCGTGCGTGTAGACCGTGTGGCGGTTCACCCACGACTGCTGTTCACGGGACAGGCCGTTGAGATCCAGCTCGCGCATCGAGATCACCGTGTCGCGGCGTTCCGAACCGACCGTGTAGCGATCGACAAAGAAGCCCGATCCGAACGAGTAGTAGGGGCGTGACTGCTGCAGCTGCTGCACGGTCTTACGGATCACCTGGGGGTCAAGCAGACGAATTTGCGAGGTGGATTCCGAGTCTTCACGCAGCTGCCCCGGCTGAGCCGTGGTTGCCGCGTCGTAGGTTGTGTATTCCAGCTGATCGAGGCCGTAGGCCTGAAGCGTGGCATCAATATTGCGCTGGATATAGGGGGAATCCAGCTGGCGCGCGTTCGGGGTCACGCGGAACTGCTGCACGAGGGAGGGGTAAATGCCGCCAATGACGACTGCGGCCACCACGGTCACGACCACGCCGATGACCGGAAGACGCCAGGTTCCCTTGAAAGCTGCGACCAGGAAGAGAACGGCAACCAGCAGTGAGATGACCGCGAGGATAGAGTGTGCCGGTAGTGTGGCGTTGATGTCGCGGTACATGGCGCCGTCAACATTTTCGCCGCGCTGGGTCAGCAGGGCGTAGCGTCCCACCCAGTACTGCACGCCAATGAGGACGCTGGCGACTGCCGCCAGGATCCCCGTGTGCAGACGTGCGGCGCGGGTCGCATGCGGTTTCGGGAAAATCTGCAATCCGCCGTACAGGTAGTGGCTGACCAGGGCAACCAGCAGGCACAGCGCCGTCAGTTGCAGGGCGAAGGCCAGCACCAGTTCCACGAAGGGCAGAGTGAAGACGAAGAAGGAAATATCCCAGCCAAATTCGGGATCTGTCGTCCCAAAGTTCGTGCTGTAGAGGAAGGTCAGGGCGCTCTGCCAGCCCGCAGCCAGGCGCATCCCACTGCCGAAGGCCAGGAAAAGAGACACGCCCCAGAACACCAGGGTTTTCACGGGTTCGAGAGCTTCCTGGTACTGGCGTAGATTTGCCGCGTCACTTCCGCGAGCGGAGTCCACCCGGTGCTTGTATCCGGATCCGATGGCCAGGCGCAGTGCGACCAGTGCCACCGTGAATCCCACGAGGAAGAGCAGAGCAAAAGCTCCCCAGCGTGTGGCAATGATCCTGATGGAGTTCATCTGGTCAAACCAGAGGATTTCCGTCCAGAAAGATGATGCAGCAAACACCAGGGCGACCAGTACGCCGAGCACACCGATGACCCAGCTCATCGGCCCTGCCTTGGGCGCACGTATCTGAATCTTCGGTATCGGTACCTGCTGTCCCGGCGATGGGAAGGGGAAGGAGCTCACAACTTTGTCCTCTCAGGCGGCTTCATGACGCTGTTTTCATCCTACCTGCGCTCGTAGACATTTGCGCTTCCACCCCTGGCTCCGCCTCGTTCATCGCACGCATGCCCGCGCTGTGGGAGGATGGAGGCATGACTCAGGACGCCATGCCCACTGCACGCCAGATTGCCCTCGCCCACGTTGTCGTCGACATCGAACGCACCGCAGCACGTGTCGGCTGGGATCACGCCCCCACGCTTTACGCCCTCGTTCGCACGCAGGACTTCCTCCAGCACGACGGTCTTCCGGAAGAGCTCGTGGCCAGTATCCGCGCTGAATGGGATGGGTCGCCGGAGGCTCTGAGCGCCATCATTCAGGACGATCTGGACTCCGACGATCTGGAAAATGTCCTCGGGCACCTGGCGTGGCCGCCCACAGTTGTCGGCGCGGCTCTCACCGTTGAGCGCGTCATCGTTCCTCCGGAGGTTGAGGAGCAGGCTCCCAAAGATCCGGAAGAAGCCATTGCATTCATTTCCGCGCACCCCGCGCGCACGGAAGTTCGCCTCGCCGCGGGCGCTCTGCGTTCCGGAGAAACCTGGGTGGCGCTGCGCGCACGCCCCTTCGATTCCGATGACAAGGTGGGGCAGGGATCCGAGCTGGCGCCGGGGCTGACCGACGCACTCCTCGCTTCGCTCACGCAGGACTGAGTAGCCCGCCGATCCCGACCTACTGCGCCTCGCAGGTCGGTAGGGTCGTACCATCACCCCGGGCGATCGCGCCGAGAGCGGAGCGCGCCTGCGCCAGGGTCTCCACTCGCACGACCTGCAGCCCCTCGGGCACGTGTCCCACAACGTCCTCACAGTTCGAGGCGGGAGCCAGGAACCAGCGCGCGCCGTCGCGACGTGCACCCGTCATTTTCTGCTGGATTCCGCCGATCGCGCCCACGTACCCGTCGTAGCTCATCGTTCCCGTTCCCGCGATCGATTCGCCGCCGGTGATTCCTCCCGGCGTCAGGCGGTCGATAATTCCCAGGGAAAACATGAGGCCGGCGGAAGGACCACCAATTTTCTCCAGGGTGAAGTCAATAGAGATCGGCATCTCTACCTGAGCGTCCAGGTAGATTCCCATTTTGGAACCGACGGGATCCTGCGGAGAAAAGGCACTGGCCGCCTCGTATTCGAGGGTTTCCTGGCCGCGCTGGACGCGCACGCGAATCACCGACCCCGGCTGCAGCGCGTGCATCACCGAGAAGGGCGTGCTTGCCGAGGTCACCGGATGTTCACTCCCGTCGGGGGTGATGATGGCGCGGAGGGTATCACCCTCCTGCACTTTGCCTTCCAGAGGACTGTTGGGCGTCGTTCCCGTGATGGTGACCGTCGCGGGAAGAGTCCATCCCAGTTCTTCAAGAGCGGCAACTTTTGCGGTTGATTGCGACCCGGTCATCAGCGCGCGGTTGAGCTGTTCGACCTGCTTCCCAGTCACTTCGGGTGGATAGACCTGCGCATAGGGCACAATCTGTGCACTGGGCGTGAACCACGCTTGCAGGAGGGTTGCCGCGTTCATGAAGTATCCGGGGCCGCCCAGTTCGCTGACGGTCACCATGCGCAGCTGTCCCTGAGGGGTCTGGGAGGGCGAAGCTGCGTCCGGCGAGACAGCACCCGGCTGCGTTGCAGAGCCGCCCTGCCCGTCCTGCGCGCCTTCTCCGGCAGATGAGGCCGGGGGCACACCGGGAGATGCCGACGCAGAGATCGCGCTGGGCAGCGGGTTTTGCTGTGCGGGTGCGCCGGTGCGCGGATCGTTGCCTTCGATACTGATCAGCGGCCGCGCAGTACCGTCTTGCGCATAGGATCCGATGACGTTGACCGTGGGGCCGGGCACGCGCGCCACATAGGGCAGGGGAACAGCGAAGAGCAGCAGAACCACCACCAGGACGACCGACGAGGCGATCGCCACCGTGCGCACAAGCGGATCTTTCCAGACCCGCCTCGCAGCGCTTTCCTGCGCAGGCGTCGCTTCGCGAGAGGAGGCGTCCTCCCCCTGCACGGGCAGTGCCTCGTCGTGCGAGAGGGATGTTTCTTCTCCGCGTCCCTCTGCGCCCAACAGCGCGTTGCGCGAAGCATCCTCCCCTTCTGCGCTCAACGCTGCTGCGGGGGCGGGCGGGGTCGAAGTCTGCTGTTCGTCATCACGCACCCTCCCATTGTGGCACCGGATCTCTTCCTGTGCGTTCGCTCGGAATTCCCCGGGAGTTGGTGCAGATTTTTCCTCTGGGAGCTGATTGGGCACGCCCCAGAAGAAAAAGACAGATACAGTCTGAACATGAGTGACACCTACGATCCCGCGTCATCCGATCCTCAGGATTCCTCTTTCGACGAGTTCATCCGTGGAATTTTCGGCGATGCCGCCGGAGAGGAAGCAGCGCGAGCGATGCGTGCCCAGGGGTTTGATCCCTCGCAGTTCTCGCAGGTCTTTTCCTCTCCGGGCAATATGCAGGCCGCGCTGGGTCAGTTCCGCTACCTGATGAATTCCAGCGACGATCCGGTCAACTGGTCGATGGCACGCGATATGGCGACTCGCGGCGCATGGGACGCTCAGGAAACGTCGATCACTGCGGCTCAGGCTCAGCGAGCACGCCAGGCCATGACCGTTGCCGATCTGTGGCTGGATCCGGTGACGACCTTTGCTCCCGGGTCGGTGACCCGCCACGTGTGGACGCGTACGGAATGGATTTCCGGCACACTCGACGTGTGGAAGCGAATCTGCGAGCCGGTTGCCTCCAATATTTCACGCGCCCTGAGCGAGGCCTTGGACGCTCAGATGTCGTCGCAGTTCCCCTCGGATTTTTCCGACCCATCAGATGCGGATATGTCTTCTATTCCCGACGGCCTGCGTGCCCTCATGGGGCAGACACGTCAGATGATGCCGCGTTTGTCTGCTCTCATGTTTGCCGGGCAGCTAGGACAGGCATTGGCCGCGCTTGCCAAGGAATCCCTGGGATCGACAGATGTCGGGCTTCCCCTGGCGCAGGCTCACACCACCGCCCTGGTCATCCGCAATGTGGAGGAATTCGCCGACGGTTTGGACATTCCTTTCGAGGAGGTTCTCCAGTTCATGGCGCTGCGCGAATGCGCTCACCAGCGCCTCTTCGCGTCTGTTCCCTGGTTGGCTTCGGATCTCGTGAGCGCAGTGGAACGCTATTCCGCTCATATTGCTCTGGATACCGAGGCGATCGCTCAGGCCGCGCACTCCGTTGACCCCAGTGATCCGTCGACCTTTGAGTCCGCGCTGGGCGAAGGCCTTTTTTCGGCTTCTCCCACGCCGGAGCAGACCGCAGCTTTGGAGCGTTTGGAAACTCTTCTGGCGCTTGTGGAGGGATGGGTTGACGTCGTGACGCTCCAGGCGGCGCTCCCCTACCTGCCGCACATTGATCAGCTGCGTGAAATGATGCGCCGCCGCAGGGCAGCCGGTGGTTCTGCTGAGCGCATGTTTGCGCAGCTCATCGGTCTGACGATGCGTCCGCGTCAGGCGCGCGGAGCCTCCAAGATTTTCTCGCTGGTTCAGGACGATGGTGGCCTGGAGGCCCGAGACGCTCTCTGGGCGCATCCCGATGTCATTCCCACGGCACCGGAACTTTCCTCCCCGGAGACTTTCGTGGAGTTGCGTCGTTCGGAGCAGGAAGCCTCGCAGGACATGGATGATGCTCTGGCCGCTCTGCTGGATGGCACTATGGGATGGGCTGAGGGTCTGAGCCCCGGGGATGATCCGGAGTTGGAGACTCTCCGTCAGGCGGGCTTGAGCACGGAGCAGACGTCTGCGGACTCATCCACTGACGGTGGCACATCCGCAGATTCAGATCCGGAGAACCCATCAGCGCCGGACAACGACGGCCGCTAGATCCCTTCCGCGCTATCCACAGCCCCAATCCCCCTCTGACTTATCCACAGTTTCTTTTCCCTCCTCGCATGTAACGACCAGCGGACTCCACAATAAGGGAGCACCGCGGCACACAGTTTCGACATCATTCGGGAGGGAACATGGGGGTTCCACACCTGCGGGAAGGAACAGCTCTTCTTCCGCGGGGATCGCGCGCTTTTCTCGCTGGCTCAGATCCCGATCACAGCGTGCTGTTGACGCAGCTCAGCGATGAGGAAATCCACTGGCTCACCTCCTGCGCGCAGGCCAGCCAGCCGGTGGAATATGGGACGCCCTCTCCCCCTCCCCCGCATACAGAAGGATCCGCTTCTGACGAGACTCAACACGACGCTCTCATATCGCGTCTGCGCGCCAGCGGTCTTTTAGCCTCCACCCGTCCCGTCCTGCCCTCACGCCTCAAAATTGAAGTCAATGGCGTCGATGCCGTCAGTATCGCTGTCCTGCAGCTCGTAGCATCGCTCCTTCCCCTGCATCTGCACGTCATTGATCGCCGTCACGTGGCTCGAGATGTCGTGGCTTCTCTGGGAGAGGGCCACTATGGGCAGCATCGCGCATCCGCTGTCACGGAGCTTTTACGCGTCTCTCATCCCGACATCCTGTTCGGGTCGATGGAGCCACACCTCGCTCTCGTGGCCTTTCAGCGCTACTACGACTTTGTGCGCACGTCTACGTATCTCACCTCTGATACTCCGCATCTTCTGCTATGTCGGCACGAGTTTTCCTGGGATATCGGTCCCTACGTTTTTCCCGGTCAGACTCCCTGCGCCCGCTGTTTGGAGCTTGCCGCCTGCGATCGCGATCCTTTCCACGCGCAGGACACCGCTGCTCTTCCCCTGTGGAAGTTCGGCGCTCCCCCGTTCCTGGTCACGCATATGGCCAGCGGGTGGGCGGCGCATATGGTGTGTGCTTTCGCCGTTTCTCCCACGCACGCGCGCGAACGCTATGGGAACACCCAGCTCTCGATTGACGTCAGCGGGCGCATGCACTGGCGCAGGCTCCGACCCCATCCCGCGTGCGGGTGCCATACGGGGGATCTCCTTCCGGGTACGCCCTCTCACGAGGCGTCTCCCCCTCTGGGCGTATCTCCATCCCCTCGCGGAAGTCTGGAGGAGAAGTTTTAGGCGGGGTCGTCCTCGATGTGCGGGGTTTCTCCCCTCAAGACTGCCAGGATATCGGCTCCAAAATGGGCAAGTTTGGCTTCACCGATCCCGCGGATCACCCGCAGCTGTGTCAGGGTTTTGGGGTGTGCGATCGCGACGTCTCGCAGCGTCTGGTCATTCACGATCACGTAGGGAGGAAGGCTGCGGGCGCGTGCAACATCCAGACGCCACTGGCGCAGCTTCTCAAACATCTCGACAACTTCCGGCGAGTTCTCGCGGGCAAAGTCCTGCGCGACCTGCGACGAGGCTCGCTTCTTGGGTCGGGAGGAGCGTGTGGGTGAGGCTTTTGCGGCTTCCGGCCAGATTTCGTCCAAGAGCCGCGAGCGCTGACGGGTCTTTTTCCCACCTTCGTGTCGTGAACGCGCATAGGACAGTGTCAACTGGTCGCGCGCTCGGGTGATCCCCACGTAGAGGAGGCGTTTTTCTTCTTCCACTTCCGCCGGTGTTGTAGCCATGGAAATGGGCAGGAGACCGTCGCTCACACCGGCGAGGAATACCGCGTCCCATTCCAGTCCCTTTGCCGCATGCAGGGTGCTGAGGGTGACTCCTTCGACGGCGGGGGCAGCCTGCGCCTGTTCGCGTTCGTTGAGTTCGCTGACGTAGGTGAGGTAGCTGTGGGTGGGGTGTTCACGGGCGAGTTCCACGAGGGCGTTGAGGTTATCCCATCGTTCGCGCAGCGCTCCCTGGCCGGCGGGGGCTTCGGGTTTCCATCCGGCCAGCTGCATAACTTCTTCGACAACGGGAAGTGCCGGTGCGGGGTCTTCTCCCTGTGCGGAAAGGACGGCTGCGTGACGGCGCAGAACCGTCATGGCGCGTCGGATTTCTTCGCGTTCGAAGAAGCGTGCTCCACCGCGGACGATGACGGGGATATCGTGTGCTGCGAGAGCCTGTTCGAAGGCTTCCGATTGGCTGTTGGTGCGGTAGAGGATGGCGATGGAACTGTAGGGGCGTCCGGCGGCGGCTAGCGAGCGGATAGCGTCCGCGATGCCCTGGGCTTCGGCCAGGTCGTCATCGTAGGTTGCGTAGGTGATTGCCTGGCCGTCGGGGCGTTGGGAGACGAGGTGGACGGCACCTTTGAGGGGTGTGCGTCCGCTTCCCTTCATGAGGGAGTTTGCGGCGTCGACGATCTGCGGGGTCGAACGGTAGTCCCGGTTGAGTTCGAGAATTCGCGCTCCGGGGTGATCCTGGGCGAAGTTTTGGAGGTATCGGGGTGTTGCGCCCGCGAATGAGTAGATGGTCTGTGCGACGTCTCCCACGACGCACAGGTCGTGGCGTCCCCCCAGCCACAGGCCGAGGAGGTGCTGTTGGAGTGCGGACACGTCCTGGTATTCGTCGACGATAAAGTGGCGGTATTGGGAGCGTATCTGCTGGGCGATGGAGGGGTATTCCTGCAGGATGCCGGACATGATGAGCAGAACGTCTTCGAAGTCGATGACGCCGCGTTCTTCTTTGGTTTCTTCGTAGGTGTCCATCAGGCGCTGGATATCGTGAAGGTCGAGGTCGCCCGGTAGATCCCGTTCTCCCCGTGCGACGCGTTCGGCGTAGCGGTCGGGGCTGAGCATGGAGACTTTGGCCCATTCAATTTCTGCTGCGATATCGCGCACCATTGCCCGATCTGCTGTCAGTCCCACGCGCGCGGCCGACGCTGCGATCAGCGAGGCCTTGTGGTCGATAATCTCGGGGACGTTCCCACCGACGACTGTCGGCCAGAAGAACTGCAGCTGGCGCAGGGCGGCGGAGTGGAAGGTACGGGCCTGTGCGCCGGGTACCCCTAGTTCGCGCAGGCGTGATCGCATTTCCGCTGCGGCACGCGCGGTGAAGGTCACCGCGAGGACGTTGGCGGGCGCATAGGCTCCCTGGGCGACCCCGTAGGCGATGCGGTAGGTGATGGCGCGGGTTTTCCCGGTTCCCGCTCCGGCAAGCACCGCCATGGGACCCGCGACCTGCTGCGCGACGAGGCGCTGGTCGGGGTCGAGTGCATCGAGGAGGCGCTGCGGATCGGAAGCGTTCATGCCCCGATGATCCCACGGGGTGCGGACATCTCGCGTCTTTTCTGTCACGGCCTGTGGAAAACTCCCGCGTGTGCGTCATCGGGAATTTCTTCTCCCAGCCACATTTCGATGAGGCTGCGGGCAATGGCCGTCGGCCCTGGAAGTTCCAGTTCTCCGCTGCGAACCGCGGCGATCAGATCCCGCCTACTCCAGGCCTTCACTTCGTCCACTTCGACCATATCCGGCTGGGGGGTTGCAGTTTCGCAGCGCGCGCTGAACGCCAGCATGGTGGAGCGGGGGAACGGCCAGGGTTGGGTAGCGATGTAGCGCACGTCCCGTGCGCGCAGCCCCGATTCTTCCCAGACTTCGCGCACGACGGTGCGTTCGGGGGATTCTCCGGCTTCGACGAATCCGGCCAGGAGGGAGCGGAAGCGCGGGCGCCAGGGGCGGTTGTGCGCGAGGATAATCCGATCCTCGTCGTCGGTGAGGAGGACGATCACCGCGGGGTCTTGTCGCGGGTATTCCACGGTCTGGCACGAGGCACACTGTGAGGTTGCGCCCCACTCCCCCATGCGCATCTGTCCCCCGCATTTCGAGCAGAATTTCAGGCTGCGGTGCCAGTTGCTCAGTGCGTGTGCGCGAATGAATGCCGCGCAGCTGTCGTCGTCCAGGAGGTGCGCGTGCGTCCGCAGGGGCTGCCATTGGCTTTCTTCCGCGTGCGCACGAGGCGCCTCGTACCCCTCGGGCATGACGAGGACGAGGTGCAGCACTCCTTCTGCGCTGACCCCACCACTGAGGATCCGCAGGGAATCTGCCGCCCAGCGCTCCGCCTCGTCACGCGTCAGGGGGCAAGTGGGCAGGAGGATCTCCCCGTTCTCCCTCAGGGCGAGGTATCGCACGTCGGTCACATCCTCGAGGCGCGACAGGTGATCCGCCACCTGAGATGTGCACAGCTGGGCGCAGTCGACATCGGGGAGGACGGGGTAGAGCATGTATCCGCGTGCCAGGGGAAGGAAAAGACTCATATGTGTAACGGTAATCCTCTTGCGGTGACATGACGAACGCTGGCAACCGTATGAGTCGTCCACGAGGCAGGGTAACGTTGGTGCTATGACTACTTCTCTTGTCCGCGCCGATGGGCGCACCCCCGATCAGCTTCGTCCCCTGCGTTTGACCCGCGGATGGTCCGGTACCGGCGAAGGTTCCGTTCTCGTGGAGTTTGGGCAGACGCGCGTCCTGTGTGTGGCGTCCTTGACCGAAGGGGTTCCGCGCTGGCGTAAGGGCAGCGGGGAAGGCTGGGTGACCGCCGAATATTCGATGCTTCCTCGCGCCACGGCTGAGCGTTCGCAGCGCGAATCGGTCAAGGGCAAGCTCGGGGGTCGCACCCACGAGATTTCTCGCCTGATTGGTCGTTCTCTGCGCGCGGTGGTCAATGTGGCTGCCCTGGGTGAGAACACTCTGGTAGTGGACTGTGATGTTCTGCGCGCTGACGGTGGGACGCGTACGGCCTCGATCAGCGGCGCCTATGTTGCCTTGGCCGAAGCGATTGCGTGGGGCATTGATCGTGGAATCGTCAATGCGTCGAGTGTGAGCGAGGTGCTGCACGATTCGGTGAGCGCGGTGTCTGTTGGCGTCATTGACGGCACCCCGATGCTGGATCTTCCCTATGTGGAGGACGTGCGCGCTCAGACGGATATGAATGTGGTGCAGACCGGTTCTGGCGCTTTTGTTGAGGTGCAGGGAACCGCTGAGCACGCCCCCTTCTCGCGTGATGAGCTGGGTGTACTGCTGGATCTTGCGGCAGCCGGGAATGCGATTATTACGCGGGCGCAGCAGCGCTCCTTGGAGGCTCCCAGCGGGGAGTGCATCGAGGTTCTTCCGTGAGCGCGCGCCTGGTTTTCGCTACGGGGAATGCCCATAAACTCAGTGAGCTTGAGGCGATTCTTTTTCCGATGATTCCGGGAGCTTCGTCGGGTCTAATCGCTCGGATGAGCGAGTTCGGGGTGGAGGATCCCGTTGAGGATGGTGCCTCTTTTGAGGAGAATTCTCTGCTGAAGGCTCGCTGGGTTTCCCGCGCGACGGGTTTGCCCGCGATTGCGGATGATTCGGGGATTTGCGTCGATATTCTCGGGGGTTCTCCCGGTATTTTCTCTGCTCGATGGAGCGGAGTTCATGGGAATGATGCCGCGAATCTGGATTTGCTGTTGGCTCAGCTCGCGGATGTTCCCGACCATTTGCGTACGGCGTCGTTTGTGTCCGTGGCGGCTCTCGTTCTGCCCGATGGGCGTGAGTTCGTGGAGCGCGGTACCGTGACGGGTTCTCTTCTGCGTGAGCGACGAGGCGAAGGGGGCTTTGGGTACGACCCGATTTTTGTTCCCGACGGCTGGGATGTGACGGCGGCACAAATGAGTGCAGAGGAAAAGAATGCGATCAGCCATCGCGGGATTGCGTTCCGCGCACTTGCACCGCGCATCGTAGAGGCCGTGAGCCTCTGAGGCTTACACAACACCTATAGGGCTGGGGGCGAACATACTGTTCGCCCCCAGCCCTATCGAATACGTGTGATGGTGGTCAGCTCACTTCCACCAAGTCCATCGGCCTGTGGTTCAGGCGTGCGGAGAGTGCGCGGCTGTGTGTACGGACGCGCTGCGCAAGGCGGTCGCGCAGTCTCCAGGTCATGCGCAGTCCGATTCCGATGAACAGCAGGTTGGCAACCATGGACGGCCATGCCGCGGTCGCGAAGCATGCGAAGGCCAGCAGGACGCATGCGGTGATGTTGAGCGCGTGGTAGCGCAGGGAATCCGGCTGCACGCGGCACGTGGATACCAGGTAGTAGGCAGACATTGATGCTGCTACTCCAACCCATCCCAGGACTGCGGCTACCTGGCTCAGTGTGATTCCCATGGGCATTATGGTGTCAAAAAGGCGCATACAGCACAATGGAATAAAACTTCACTTCTAGTGAAGAAAAACTTAATATACGGAGAGTCGCCCACAACGCCTCGTCCCTATAACGCATCTCACGATTGAGAACTCTCATGTTCATTGACCCCCGCCGACTCCCCGTCCTCCTGAGCGTCCACCGCGAAGGAGGAATCATCGCCGCAGCAGACGTCCTCCACATCTCCCCCTCCGCGGTTTCCCAGCAGATCCAACGCCTCGAAGCAGAGGTCGGTCTCGAACTCATCGAACGCTCCCCCAACGGCGCTACCCTCACCCCGGCCGGACGCATTCTGATCGCCGGAGCCGAGAGGATCGAAGCAGAACTCTCCGAAACAGCCCAAGCCCTCCAGCCCCTCACGGGACAGGTCACCGGAACCGTAACCATCGGCGCTTTCCAGACGGTGCTGCGCGCGGTTCTCCTCCCCTTCAGCGAGACCCTCGCTCACGCGCTCCCCGGCGTCGAACCGCACTTTCTGGAGGGCGATGAAACTCCCGCCATGGCGGCTCTGAGATCCGGTGGACTCGACATGCTCATCATTGAGCGCGACAGCGACCCGGGGAAAGCTCCCCGCGGCTACACCGACATCCCCCTCATCGACGAACCCTGGTTCCTGGTCACCACCGAAAGCGCTCCCCCCATTGCATCCGAACGCGACCTCACGCAGTTCCAGTGGCTCCGAGTCGCCCCCGGTTCCGCGGGAGCACACGCCATGGAGCGCATCCATACGGGTATGGCGCCACTGAATTTCACCGCTCATACATACACCAATTACGAGGCGGCGCACGCCCTCGTGCGCGGAGGTTTCGGCGCGACGGTTCTCCCGTCGATGGCCATTGAGGGGATGCATATGGAGGGTATTCGCGCGACCCCTCTTCCGGGGCTCGGGGTGCGACGTATCCTCATCCGTCACCGCAACTCGTTGACAACGTCTTCACCGGCGGCGGCTCAGCTCATCGAGCACCTACTGCGCTGGGTGGCAGAACACGCACCCCAGTGGAATCAGGTGCTCACTCACGACTAGTGGCGCCACCTCGCACGCAGGCTTCTGCGCCTACAGTCGCTCACACGCACACACCCCCACAAGAGACACTCAGAGGAGGTATACCTGCCCGGCCTGCGCGACGTCGGGGCGCTGCCCCCAGGTTTCTTCAGCGGCACTGCGCACCGCCTCGTGATCATTCCACGGCTGAATGTGCGTCAGCACCATGCGGGACACTCCCGCACGCGCCGCCACATTCCCCGCACGCGCGCCGTCCATGTGGATTCCCTGCGCTTCGTCGGTCGCCATGAAGCCCGCTTCACTCAGCAGCAGATCTACCCCGCGAGCACCGTCCACGATGGAATCGCACTCGTCGGTATCGCCCGTGTAGAAGAGCGAGACCTGACGGCCATCATCTTCTGACGGGCCTTCAATACGCACGCCGAAGCAGGGAACGGAATGCCATGCCGGCGCGGGGGTGAGGGTCATGGGGCCGACGCGAAAGCTCACGCCATCTTCCATCGTGTGGAAGGAAAACTCCGTGTCGTAGTTTTCTCCCGGTTCCGCGCCGTCGATTTGGCGGATGCGGTCGCGCACACATCCCGGGCCGGCTACGAGCATCGGGGGAAGGGCACGTCCCGGCCCCCACCTGCGGTAGACGTGCAGTGAGATGACGTCGCCCATGTGGTCGGCATGGCAGTGCGAAAAGACCAGGGCGTCGAGCTCCGAGGGCGAAATAATGCGCCACAGTTGGCCGAAAGAACCCGGCCCCATATCCAGGGCAACATTCCACGTGCGTTCATTCCCCGTTTCCGGGTCGATCCCGCGCGCCTGCACGAGGTAGCACGAGGCAGCTGAGCGCGGCCCCGACATGGATCCGGTGCATCCAACGATGTGCAGTTTCACGGCAGCACCTCCAAGGCGGAGGAAATGTCTTTCACTTCCTGCACTTCCGGGCCGAGGAATCGGCGCGCCAGACGGGAGAATGCGGCGTCGGTATCCGTCGTGTAGAACTCGTGGCGCGCATGATCCCCAGCCACGCGAGGCTCGTGGAGGAGGTCGCGGTCAACAAGTTCGTTGTAGGTGACGTTTGCCGTTGCTTCCGATGAAGTCACGAGGCGCACGCCCTCCCCCATGATGCGCCCGATGACGCCGGTGAGGAGCGGGTAGTGCGTACACCCTAGGATGAGCGTATCGACACCCACCTCGCGCAGCGGATCCAGGTATTCGTGGGCGGTTGCTTCCAGTTCAGCACCCGCGGTGGTTCCAGATTCGACGAACTCAACGAAGCGCGGGCAGGCCTGGGCGTACAGTTCCAGACCGGGAACAGCGGCCAGGGCATTCGCGTAGGCTTCCGAACGGATCGTGGCCTGCGTGCCGATCACGCCGATTTTGCGGTTGTGCGTTGCGATAACCGCCGCGCGAGCAGCCGGGGTGATCACTTCAATAACGGGGATGTGCTGGTCGATCCAGTAGCGTTCGCGAGCGTCACTCAACGCGGCGGCCGTTGCCGTATTGCAGGCGATGACTAGGGCTTTCACACCTCGTTCCACCAGGCGATCAAGACCCCAGAGGGTCAGTTCACGCACGTCTGCGATAGAGCGTGCACCGTAGGGGGTGTGTGCGGAATCGCCGAGGTAGACAATGTCCTCGTCAGGGAGCTGGTCGATCACCGCGCGAGCCACCGTTAGTCCGCCAAGCCCCGAGTCGAAGATACCAATTGGCGCATTGTCCATACAGTCGACCCTAGTGGGAGTCACTCATCTCCCGTAACGCTTTCAGCAGTGAATCCTGCCACCATGTGACCAGAAGATAGATCGCCGCCGCACTCTGTTCGCGATTTCCGTGGAGACCGTGCGGTTCTTCCGAGGCAAGTTCCTCCACGCGTTCGAGGTCATCCGTCGACGAGATCCTCAACTCACCCGCGAGCGCCAGGCGAATATCTGTGAACCCCGCGAGCCACACCCATGCCTCGTCCTCGTTGAGCATCACGCAGTGGGTTCCGTCGCTGATCGCGCTGTCGAGTTCGTGGCAGATACGGCGCAGGCGTTCTGATTTTTCGGCTCGGAGCATGTCTTCCGTCAGGGCGCGCAAACGTGCGGCTTCGTCGGAATCCAAACTCATGGCCGGCAGAAGGTATTCCAGTGCGGGGTCGACGGATGCGGCGCGCTCGTTTTCTAGACCCGTTGCGGCCGCCAAAAACATAGGGAAATCCCCGGGGTCATCGAGAACCACGAGGATCTCATGGATGAGTTGCTGTATCAGGAGGTTGTAGTCGCGCCCGATGGACGCACAGACTCCCTGTGCCGTTAAAACGAAGGGGCCGATCATGTGACACGCTCCAAAGTTGCTCGCAGTCCATAGCTGTGGAGGGCGAGGACGTCTGCTTCAACGCGTTCACGCAGACCCGTAGAGACCACGGCTCGGCCATCGACATGCACCTGAAGCATCAGAGCTTCACACGTAGAGCGCGGGTAGCCGAAATGTCGGTAGAACACTTCGGCGACATATCCCATCAAGTTAACCGGGTCATCCCAGACGACAGCGCTCCACCTCGGCACCGACTGTGAGTCCGTCCCGACCTGGGGTTTTAGTACGTGCGCTGTGAGGCCCGACATAGCTCCAGCCTAAGCATTTTCAGACGTTCTGTCTGCACTTTCCGTATTTCATCCTCACATTTTGTGACAAAAGGTCTAGATTTAACCTATGCCTGCGTCTTTTTCAACGTCTTTGCTCACCGACATGTACGAGCTCACGATGCTCGATGCCGCTTTGAAGGCGGGAACCGCTGATCGTCACTGCGTTTTTGAGCTCTTCGGACGCCGCCTTCCCTCGACCCGTCGCTTCGGCGTGGTGGCGGGAACGGGACGTGTTCTCGAGGCGTTGGAGCGTTTCGTTTTTTCCGATGAGCAGATCCAGTGGCTGGCTGAGCAGAACATCGTGTCCGACGCTGCGCTGGACTACCTGGCATCGTTCCGGTTCCGCGGCAACATGTGGGGGTACGCGGAGGGTGAGTGCTTTTTCCCGGGTTCTCCCCTGCTGACCGTTGAGGGGACTTTCGCGGAGTGTACGCTGCTCGAAACCCTGCTCCTGTCGATCTACAACTATGACTGCGCAATTGCGTCCGCGGCGTCTCGTATGACCATTGCGGCACACGGCCGCCCCTGTTTGGATATGGGCGCACGCCGAGGCCATGAGCGCGCCGCAGTTTCTGCTGCCCGCGCCGCGGTCATCGGAGGTTTTGCGGGCACCTCCAACCTGGAAGCTGCAAAGCGCTACGGCCTGCCCGCATTCGGCACGTCGGCGCACGCCTTCACCCTGTTGCACGACAGTGAGCGTGAAGCATTCGATGCGCAGATCGCTTCTCTCGGGACGCAGACCACCCTCCTCGTGGACACCTACAACGTTGCGCAGGGCGTGGAAAATGCGGTGGCGGCTGCGCGCGCAGCCGGAGGTGAGCTGGGAGCTGTTCGCCTGGATTCCGGCGACCTGGTGGCACAGGCGTTCACGGTGCGAGGCCAATTGGACTCCCTGGGGGCAACCTCCACGAAGATCACCGTGACCAGCGACCTGGACGAGTACGCCATTGCGGCTCTCGGCGCCGCTCCCGTTGATTCCTACGGTGTGGGCACGAAGCTCGTGACCGGCTCCGGGGTTCCCACTGCGTCCCTGGTGTACAAGCTGGTGGCGCGCGAAGACGCGTCGGGAACCATGGTCGGTGTTGCGAAGAAATCCGAGTCCAAAGGAAGCGTTGCCGGTCGTAAGTGGGCGGGGCGTACCGTGGATGAGGACGGGTATGCGAGCGAAGAAATTTTGGTGACGGGCACGGAAGAGGCCGCACTGGGTCGCCTCGCGGAGCTTGAGGCTCGTCCCCTGCAGGTGCCCCTGGTTCTCAACGGGCAGATCATGACCGACGGGTGGAGCAGCGAAGCCCTGGTGCGCGCGCAGCAGCACCACGTGCGGTCGCGCAACGAGCTGCCCTATCAGGCCTGGCGCCTCTCTGAGGGCGAAGCCGCGATCCCCACGCGCTACCTGTCGGCCTAGGGGTGACAAGACGCAGAGGCTCAGCCTCTTGCCCGTCCCCTAAGACTCCCGAGAGTCTGACTGTTGCATGGTGTCCTCCGCTGTCCGGGAGGCGAGTTTTCCTCCAGGGCGGCTCGAGACGATGTCGTGAGCATCTCTCCACGCGTCTCCCACTCCCATGGGGGCCTTCTCCCTGTCGCGGAACCTCTATCAGGCCGGTTACGCCTTAGCGTCGTCCCACAAACCATTCGCGCAGGAGGGCGATACGCGCCTCGATCTGCTCGGTACTGGCCTGCGCGACCTCAGGCCCACCCGCGCGCCTGCGCAGCTCATTGTGGATTACCGCGTGAGATTCTCCCGAGCGCCTCGACCAAGAGGCCACCAGGTGCGAGAGTTCTTTGCGTTTCGCCGCACGTAGGCGGTGTGCGGACAGTCCGGCGTTCTCTTCGCGTTGACGGCGAGCCTGAGTCTGACGGCGTTGCTGTGCCAGCTGTTCTTCCTGGCGGGCACGCAGCAGTGTCGTCACCTGATCGGGTTCCAGAAGCCCCGGGATTCCCAGGTATTCCTGTTCTTCAACCGAGCCCACGTCGGCCTCGGTTCCCCAGGCTGCCCCGTCGAAAAGGACCGCGTCGAACTGGGCTTCGGCTCCGAGCGCCTCGAACTGATTGAGCAGATCCGAAGAGGCCGACTCACTGCGATTGGCCTGTGCCACCAGCGCATCCTCAGGGTTCCACATGTCGCCTTCGTGCGAGGCGGGGCGCTGGAGTGCGTGGTCGCGTTGCACTTCCATTTCGCCGGCGAGGTTCAGGAGGGGCATCACCGAGGGAATGAAAACCGTTGCCGTTTCCCCGCGTCGACGGGCGCGCACGAAACGTCCAATGGCCTGCGCAAAGAAGAGGGGGGTTGCCGCGTTCGTTGCGTACACACCCACCGAGAGGCGAGGCACGTCCACCCCTTCGGACACCATGCGGACGGCAACCATCCACTTGTCCGTTGATTCACGGAAAGCGTCGATGTGATCCGAGGCATCGGCGTCGTCGGAGAGCACCACCGCGGGGCGCTGCCCGGTGATCGCCCGCAGCTGGCGGGCGTAGGCGCGCGCTTTTTCCTGATCAGCGGCAATGACCAGTCCCCCGGCGTCGGGAATTTGACGCCGTACTTCATCCAGGCGCTGGTCTGCGGCCTGCAGGACGGACGTCATCCACTCACCCTTGGGATCCAGGGCGGTACGCCAGGCCTGTTTCATCAGATCTTGTGTCAGCGGCTCCCCCAGGCGGGCGCTGTACTGTTCTCCGGCATTTGTCCGCCAGGACATCTGGCCGGAATAGGACATGAAGAGGACGGGGCGCACCACGTGGTCTCTCAGAGCATCTCCGTAGCCGTAGGTGTAGTCCGCTTGGGAACGCTTCACCCCTTCCTCGTCCTCCACGTAGCGGACGAAGGGGATGGGCGAGGTATCGGAACGGAAGGGGGTTCCGGTGAGGGCGAGGCGGCGCGTCGCCTCGCCGAAAGCTTCGCGTACCCCGTCCCCCCAGGACAGGGCGTCGCCCGCGTGGTGGATTTCGTCCAAGATGACGAGGGTGCGGTGCAGGCGTGTGCGCGAGGCGTGCACCATCGGGTTGGATCCGACCTGAGCGTAGGTGACGGCGACCCCGTCAAAGTGGCTTCCCGCCCGCCCCTGGGAGTTGGTGAAGGCCGGGTCAATGTGGATGCCGACGCGCGCTGCGGCGTCTGCCCACTGGCTTTTGAGGTGTTCTGTCGGGCAGACGATCGTCAGCTTGTCGACGATTCCTCGTCCGATAAGTTCAACGGCAATGCGCAGAGCGAAGGTCGTTTTCCCGGCTCCCGGGGTTGCGACAGCCAGGAAGTCCCGGGGGGACTGTTCCAGGTATTTTTCGAGTGCGGCCGCCTGCCACGCACGCAGACTCCCCGCTGTTCCCCAGGGTGCTCGGCCGGGGAATGCCGGGGGCATTGATTGAGCCGCGGAGGAGGACGCGTGAGAGGGTCCCGTTCCGGCGAGGCTCACTGTCCATTCCCTCCATTGGATCCGTCAGAGAAGGGCCAGTTACGTCCGTTCTTTCCCATTGAATCCCGCAGTTCTTTGCAGGTGGGGCACACGGGGTATTTCGAAGCGTCCCGTGAGGGAATCCAGACTTTCCCGCAGAGTGCGACGACGGGTTGTCCGGTCAGCATCGAGGAGTCTGCTTTATCGCGTCGAACAAAATGGGCGAAGCGGTCGCCGTCTCCGGGAGTCTGTTCGCGTTCCACCTCGGTGCGTTCCAGCAGTCCTGTCGAGGACTGGGTCGCAGGGCCTGATGGGCTCTCAGGCCCGCGGGGTTCATCGAGAGGAGACATGGGAACTATTGTACGGCTGATACAGCACTCCGGGTGCCGCGTCGCGGCACCCGGAGCGTGAGATTCAGCTGAACAGGTCAGTGTTCCTTTGCCCACACCTCACGGTAGAAATCGGCCAGCTCCAGCTCGGAAGCTGCGGCTTCGTCCAGGAGGATCCAGGCGTTGGGGTGCATCTGGAGGATGGTGGCAGGCCAGCGTGCGGAGACGGCACCTTCGACCAGTTCGCGCACGGCTGCGGCTTTAGCTGCGCCGGTTGCGATCAGCACGGCTTCGCGGGATTCCATGATGGTTCCCAGACCCTGGGTGATGCAGTGCGTGGGAACGGCCGACAGGTCGCCCTCGAAGAAGCGGGCATTGTCCGTACGCGTCTGTTCGGTGAGGACGTCCACGTGGGTGCGCGAGGTCAGGGAGCCTCCCGGTTCGTTGAAGCCGATGTGTCCGTCGGCGCCGATTCCCAGGATCTGCAGGTCAATACCGCCGGCTTCGCGGATTGCACGGTCGTAGTCTGCTGCGGCCTGATCCAGGTCACCCGTCCAGACGTTGGGTCCCTGTGCGACGCCGGGGGCGAAGTCCACGCGATCGACAAAGAAACGGTGGATGAAGTTGGCGTAGCCTTCGGGGTGTTCACGAGGCAGACCGACGTATTCGTCGAGGTTGAAGGAGCGGGATGCTGCGAAGGAGATCTCGCCCGCTTCGTAGCGTCGAGTGAGTTCGTCGTAGAGGGGAAGGGGGGTTGAACCGGTGGCCAGACCGAGCACGGCATCCGGGCGCTCCGCGAGAAGCTTGTGAATGCGGTCTGCTGCCACAGCGGCGATGGCTTCAGGGGTGGGAAGAATCGCGATCTTCATGGTGGAGAGCTCCTCGTATTCGTGAAACGGCAATCAACGGTGATACCCGTTGCGGATAAGCATACGCGATTTTTCATCATCTTGTCTGACAAATTTTTGCCCACCCCCATGGACAGAATATTTCGTTCTCTTTCTCCCTCCTGAGGCACCCTGATCGTGTCTTTCTCCCCACCCCCGCTCACCGCACCAACAGCGCGAGGCACACTCCGCCTCGCGCCCCCAACGCCCCCTCTCCCCCAGCTCCCCCAACATCACCGCGCATTTCCGCTCACCCAACCTCCGCCTCGCCACGAAAAACGACGGATCCCCGACTCATCACAGTCGGGGATCCGTCACGAACACGTACGCAGCGTCACCGCTGCAGTGTTCTCATAGCACTATGCCCTCAGGGCAAAGCTCACTTGGCAACAGCCTTCTTCAGGGTGGAGCCAGCGGAGAGCTTGACACCGTAGCCAGCGGGGATCTGGATCTCTTCGCCGGTGCGGGGGTTGCGGCCGGTACGAGCTGCACGCTCGACGCGCTCCACGGACAGCAGGCCGGTAACCTTCACGGTCTCACCCTTGGCCAGGGACTCCACCAGGACATCCTGGAAGGCAGCCAGAGCAGCATCTGCGTGAACCTTGGAGATGTTGGCGCGTTCGGCAATCTGAGCAACAAGTTCGGTGCGATTGACAGACATTGAAGAACCTCATTCTTGTCGTATTGGATGCCACTTCAGTGGCTTCAGGGGAAACACTACGAAACAACGCGCAAAATGTCATGTTTCTTGGGCGTTTCGCCCCATTTTGACGATTATCGAGCCATTTTTGTGGCATATATGACCCACGGAACGCGTGCACGGAGAAATCCCAGGTCACGCGCCCCGCAGGCCAGCGCCCGTCAGCTACTCCTGGCGAGCGGCGTAGCGCAGGGAGTCGTGACGCTCCCCTCCGAGGCGCAGCTCGGGAACGATGACATAGAGTTCCTCGTATGTCGCAACCAGAGCGTCAACATCTGCTTCATTGACACGCGCCACGGCTGCAACCAGGTCGTTGACGCCCCAGGTGTTGACTGAAACGCCGAGCTTACGCTCCGCTTCTGTCTTGTCACCTTCTGTGACGACCACATTGCGCATATTGTCGCCAAAGCGGACAGCCTTCATGTGGCGCGAGGCTGCCCAGCCCGCAGCGGCGCGCACCCAGGAGGCGACGCGCCCTACAACCTTGGGGTTCGAGGCATGTCCAACGACGGTGGTGCGAGCAACTCCCAGTCGCGTAAGGATATACGCGTATTCACGATCTCCGTGCGCAGCCTGGTTGAGGTTCATGAAATCCATATCGATGGAATCCCAGGGGATCTCAACATTGGCCTGAGTTGCCATGTACAGCAGGGGCTTAGAGAGAACCTCCATCCCCGAATCCACATTTTTGCGGGGTTGAAGGTATGCATCCAGGCGATGACGCCCAGCACCTCATCGCGAGATGACGCGTCGAGCATCGCTCAACGGATCGCCTCGGAATCCTTGAGAACAGGCTTCCAGACGATGGGTGCCAGCATCAGACCGGAGGCGTTCAGCAGGTCAACAACCTGCTGAGACTGCTCGGCCACCTGCTTGAGGGTTTCTTCTCCGTAAAGGTCTTGACTTCCGGTGAAGAACCATACTTCGCGTCCATCATAAAAGTTCGTCATTGAACATCTCCTGCACCGGCAGGGAATGGGGTTCCGCTACCGGCGTCTACTGGCCGTAGACGTTTTGGTAGCGCGCATACAGACTGTCGATCTTGTCCTGGGGAATCGCGATGGGTTCGCCCAGCTGACGCGAAATGTGCACGGTTCTCGCGACCTCTTCCACCATGGCCGCGGCCTTAACGGCTGCTCGCGCATCGCGTCCGATGGTGAAGGGGCCGTGGTTTTGCATGAGAACCGCGGGGCTTCGCGACTCACGCAGGGTGTCGACAATGCCTCGTCCGATGGAGTCGTCGCCGATGAGAGCGAAGGGTCCCACGGGGATCGATCCGCCGAATTCGTCACCCATCATGGTCAGGACGCAGGGAATTTCTTCTCCGCGTGCTGCCCATGCGGTGGCGTAGGTGGAGTGGGTGTGCACGACGCCGCCAATTTCCGGCATGTGACGGTATACGTAGGCGTGTGCCGCCGTGTCGGATGAGGGCTTTCCCTCTCCGAGTACCAGGTTTCCGTCGAGGTCGCAGACCACCATGGTCTGTGCGGTGAGTTCGTCGTAGGAGACGCCGGAGGGCTTGATGACCAGGAGGTCATCGGAGCCGTCTTCGGCCTGCCCACGTACGCGCTGAGAGACATTGCCTGCCGTCCAGACGATGAGTTCCCATCGGGGAAGTTCTGCGTGCAGACGTGCCACTTCTTCACGCACCTTCTGGATGCGTGCAGAGAATTCTTCCGTCCAGGTTTCAGGTTTCCGCGGGTCCATGAGAGTGTCAGCCTCCTTGCTACGATCTCCGGCACAACACCATAAGGTTAACGCTCACATCTTGAGTGTACAAGCATTTTTCTCGCTTCACGAGGCGAAGCATCCTTTTCGTTGCATTTTTGACCTTGGGTGGGCACTGAGAGAGTCTTTTTACTGTCACTTCACCCTACAGGGCGACACGTCCCCGAGCGCAGATTCCCACAGGAGAGCACGCACACCCCTTCACGACACCACTCCCCGCCCTGGCGCTATGCACACATCACTTTGACAGGAAACCGCATACACAGACACCCCACATACAGCGACAGAAGAGGCAAAATCCGGGGATTTCCCCTATTTTTTCCGTGGCGCAGCGGTCGAACGGCGCACTACCAGCTTCGCCTGAAGGATTCGAGAATCTCCCAGATCCTCACCGCGAATTTTGTCCGCAAGAGCTTCGACCACACTGCGCCCCAACTCATCAAAATCCTGGCGGATCGTGGTGAGCGGCGGACGAGAGAACGCCGAAAATGGCTCATCATCAAAACCTACGACGGACACGTCCTCGGGAACCGCAACACCGGCCTCGGCAAAAGCGGACACAACCCCGAGAGCCAAGCCGTCATTTGCCGTAAAAACTGCGGTGGGAAGCCCCTCGGCCACCATGCGCTGACCGCAGGCATATCCAGCTTCCGATTCCCAGCTGTTCGCCGCGTAGCTGCGCGCAGGAAGACCCGCTTCTTCCAGAGCCTCACGCCACCCCTGTTCACGCCCACGCGCCTCATACCAGTCCTGCGGTCCCATAACGTGCACGATCTCCCTGTGCCCCAGCGCAAGGAGGTGTTCCACCGCCTGGCGAGCTGCGCCTCGTTGATCCACGCTCACGCCCACAACGCCCGCAGCACGCGCATTCTCCTGCGACGTCACCGCGACCAGGGGAATTTCTGTCACGACGGAAGCCAGTCCAGCGCTCGCTCCCTCAATGGGCGACAGCACAATCACGCCTTCAGCACCCAGCCCCAGGAAGTGATCCATTGCCTGCTTGAGGGACTCTCGCGAGAAATCTTCCAGGGGAGCCACACCCGTAAAATAGCCGGCCTGACGAGCCGCAAGTTCAATCGCCAACAGCAGGCTTGACGGTCCGTAGTGCACCGAGGTGGTCGTCACGATCCCCACGATCCCCGACCGGCGTGTCACCAGCGCGCGAGCCATGGAATTACGGCGATATCCGAGCTCTTCAATCACTTCAAGGATGCGTTCACGTGTCGCAGGAGCAACCTTTCCCGTCCCATTGAGCACGCGCGACACGGTTTGATGCGATACGCCCGCATGCGACGCAACATCCATCATGGAAGGCGGCCGCCCCGGTGTCCCCGCCATATGGGTTCCTTTCCTCATCTGCATTTTGACCTGCGAAAACTTTGACGCAAACAGTCCGTAGAGTACTACCTCAGCCTTTTCTCCACAGCACATTCTCCGCACGCCAGCACGCGTCACCTACTTTGTACACCACAGCCTCGAACAAGACGCGAGCAGCACGCACCGTTCATGCACAACACGGATCATTCCTCTGGTAACGCATGAGCCACACAGCACCTGGTGCAGCTCGCGGCATTGATTTTCACACGGCCTTTCCAGCGAGAATTTCTCATACACGCAGCGCTGCCACCCCCGTCTCGCCCGGCCTCGCCCATGTCACGACAGAGTCAGTGTGCGTCCGCATGCATGTTGATCCCATCGAGGTGGTTGGTGGGTTCGTCGATGATCAGGCACTCGGGTTATTCAATGAGGGTGAGCGCCAGTTCCAGACGTCTCCATTGCCCGGACAACAGGCTGAGGTAGGGGCGCGAATCGTCCTCACAGTCCGCTCCCAGTCCCGCGCAGATCTCCGCCACTTTCCCGTCGAGGTTCCACAGGTCTCGCAGGGTCATCTGCTGGAGAAGGTCGTCGTATTCGCGCGCGTAGTCTGCGCCTCGCCCCTCCTGCGCCCTCTCCTCCACATCCCCCGCTCCCCCCGGCCAGCAGGTGGGTGCACGCGTGGAATCGTTCGCGAATCCGGTGCAGGTGGGCGAAGCGGAACTCCAGGTAGTCCACGATGCTGAGCGTCGCCTCGTCACTCGCGGTGTCGCGAGGCGGAGGGGCGTTGGCGTCTACCTGTCCTTCGGTGGGGGTGAGTTCTCCGCGGGCGAGGCACAGGATCGTTGTTTTTCCCGCGCCGTTGGGCCGATCAGGCAGAGGCGTTCTCCGCTGCCGCAGGTGAAGGAGACGTTGCGCAGGATTTCTCCCGATGGGTAGGGGAAAGAGACGCGCTGAAAAATGATGGATGACACGTGGATCCCCCGCGTAGGTTGAGTTCGGGTAGTGATGCGAAACGTGTCAGTTATCCATAACGGGGAAGATCGTCGCGGCGGTGCGTTGCGCGCGTCAACCGGGAGGCGCTCACATAGTGCCCCTCGGGGCATGTCGCATTCGAGGCATGGACTTTTTTCTCAGCGGTACTTGCCTTCTGTGGGAGCTTTCCCGTGAGGGCGAGGAGATGCGCGGGAGCGCACGAGGCCGCAGGCACCTCGTGCGCTCCCGGTGTGTGAGAACAGGAAAAGGTCAGTCGCGCTGACGCTTCTTTCGCAGGATCAGTGCGCCAGCACCGGCCAGCAGGGCGCCCGCAAACACGAGCTGAGCTGCATCCGAACCGGTGTGGGCGAGCTTCTTGTTCTGAGCCTTGGGGGTCATCTTCTGATCCGCGGCAGGCATACCGTTACCTTCGGCCTGGCCGTTACCTTCACCGGTGCTCTGGCCGTTACCTTCGGCCTGGCCGTTACCTTCACCGGTGCTCTGGCCGTTACCTTCACCCTGGGTGTTGGATTTCTCCGTGCGGGTGTCCGGGCCTTCCAGGTAGAAGATGTCCAGGGATGCTCCGGCTTCGGGGTTTGCCACCTGAGCCTTGAATGCGGCGACCTGGTTACCCATGGAGTCGGTGAGGATACGCACCAGACGCAGGCTGGAGTCGTCGGATGCGAAGTGGAAGGTCGACGGGTGGTATCCCTCGAACTTCTTCACCAGGTCGCTGGTGATCGGGATACGCACCTCTTCACCGTTGAGGACGGTCAGGCTCTCTTCGATCATGGTGCCGTTTTCTTCAAAGTACTCGCGCAGCAGCGAGGAGACCGCGTCCTTCGCGGGGTGCACGTAACGCACCTTGATGGTGACGGGCTTCGAGGCGTCGAGCTTTTCTTCCGCGAGGGCGTTCAGTGCCTGCTGGAGGGCTGTCTGAGCCGCGGTCACGTCAGCTTCTGTCGTGTAGGTCTTGTTGGCCAGGATGTTGCTGGTCGCTTCGATCTGGTCGAGTAGAGCGGTACGGGTGTCTGCGGTGAATCCGTATCCTTCGGCGGGGACGCGGGCAATGGCCTGGTCACGCAGGGCGCTCAGAGCCGAGGTGTCGGGAGCGGTGTACTGCTCTTTCTGAATCCCTTCAATGGCGGCTTTCAGCGCGTTTTCCGCGGTGGTGAAATCGCGGTGCGTGGGCAACGGGTCGCCTCCGCGCGGAGGAAGAATTCCCTTGAGATCCTCGGTGTTCACCAGCTCTGCGGCGCGGGCTGCCGCTGCGTTCAGTGCATCGAAGGTTGCCTTGGTCAGGCGCTCACCGTTCATGCCGTTGTTGGCAACGATCTGGTCGGCCTGGGCGAGCAGGTTGGTGAGGGTTTCGCGCATGAAGGGGACGGGCTTGAGGTCACCGAAGACCTCGTTGAGCGAGGTGCGCATGGCGCTGAGCTGCTCATTCGTGACGGTGGTGTCGGGCTTGGCGGCTTCTGCCAGGAGGGCGCGGGCTTCGTCGTTCTTCGCGAGGTATGCCTTTTCGGTTGCCTCGTCGATCTTCAGGCCACTGTTGGTTGCAGCCTGGTAGTCCGTCCAGTGTTCGTTAACCGCTTCTTCCAGTTCCGAGGTGTTGAGGATGGAGCTGTTCTGGGCGATCTTGACGGTGAGTTCCTGACCTTTGAGTGTCAGGGTGATGCTGTCGCCCTTGACCCAGATCTTGTCCGGAACACGGAAACGGGTTTTATCGTACTTCGCCTTGGGATCGGTCTCGTCCCACATCAGGTTTCCGCGGATGTATTCGTTGTATTTGAAGAAGTTGTCGTCTTGACCCAAGTAGAAGTGCCCGTCGAATTCTTCGACATCAAAGTCCGTTGCGTTCAGGGGAAGACCAAATTCTCCGTACAGCAGGACTTGTCGGGCATTACTGCGGGTATCGACGCTCAACGTGGCGGCGTAGATGGTGACGGGGCCGCCGAGATCCAGGTTGAATTTCTGGGGTGTGGAGTGCTCCTGCGCGTACTCGAAGCTGTCGGGGCTATCGGCTGAGACAGCGGCTGCCAGGGGCAAAGCCTGAGCGGGGGTCAGGGTGAGGGCGGGAAGGCACACACCGGCACTGAGGGCAAAAACTGCAAGGGCAGCAACATGTTTCTTCATGGTGTCAAAGCGTCCTTACTTTCACAAGATTGGGAGATTAACTGAGGCTAACCTTTTAAAGAATAGCCAAGGTGATCCTTTTCAGAAAGTTTCGCGACAGCTGTTCAGATCCCCCTACAGCAACACGCAACTCACGCTCGCGTCAGACACTTCAACACCCCTTAGCCTCAGCCGCAGCCTCAGGGTGCCTCACTCACCTTCCTCCTGGTTCAGGTCGCAGCGAAAAGGCAAGCAATGATCGGAATAGGAAGCGAAGCCGTACGCTCGCCAGTCGCGTAATTCCCCATTTGGATTCCAAGCCACACAAGGACGACTCCGAACGCAATCAGATATCCCAATCGCAAGGTCGCGACAATAGTCGAATCACAGCGTCCGCGGCCGGCGATCACCGAGTTGTTCTGATGTTTCATTTCATCAATCCGATATGAGGCTCAGGAAATCAGGACTTAACGGCTGTTATTCTCCGACGACGACCATGACCGAGCGCGAGGCAAGAGCAACGTGCCCCGCACACGTGTTACCACTGACTACATCGATTCCATGAACGTTGGAGAGTTCTGCCATCGTGTTGGCGTGATTGACAATGAACGTCATGTGAGCGCGTTGGATAACTTCGATACCGCGTGGGAATTCTAGGTTCGTTGGCCAAATACGCGCATGAACGCTGATGAGTCTGAGCAGTATTGCTCGGGTGAATGCATCAAGACCAGAGCCGACAAGCCAAACGTTTCCGCTTGCTTTCCCTTGTGCGTTTGCGACGGCACGTTTGGTGATGATCGGGCGACCATCAAGCTCACTGAGTGGATCACCAACGCTTGCTAACGTGATGGTCGAGTCGCCCGGGGCGAAGACACGTGCCCAGTTTGCTGCTCGCAATGTGGGCCGAGGCTCGTTCATCAGTTGACGTGTTCGCTGGAGGCTCGGATCAGTCGCGGTAAGTTTCAGGGGCGCAATCGAAGTTTTCAGATGAGTTCCGGAATGCTTGAGCGATGGTTCCGTGAGGCGACCGACGAGGTGCCATGTTGCATCATTGGCCTCGTCGAGTCTCTGAAGGCGAGACTCCCCCTCGAACTAAACTCCAGCGGTCGCAGCGAAAGCGGAATCTGAAGGTTGCCTGGTCGAAGGAGCAATAAGGAGGACCTGTTTGCCACTTTCTGCTAGGTGCTCGATCGTGCTGTAAGGCAAATTGTTCGCCTGATTCGCGTCGATGACGATAAAAGATTCGAAGATCGCCTGGCCGATATCTGTGAGATGGCGAACACCGCACCCTTGCTCCCATGCGCTTCGGTGCCACGTAGAAAAACTCGTGAAGGCTGGGCACCTGTCGTATGAGTGAGAGCCGACCAGAATCGCGATTTGAGTTGTGGGCGGAACATCATCGACGGCGGACAGGTAGCCAACCAGATGTGACAGGGGTTCTTCCTAGGTGTCAACGCTGGAACAAATAGATGAAGAAGTCGCTCCCGATGCGAACATCTGAACGATGTCACATGTGCGGGCGACTAACGTGTCATTGGCTCGCATTCGTCATCTCCCCTGTTGATTCATACAGTCAAGGATTGATCGACTTACCTTTATTGACCGATCGCGATATTTTCTTAGATCACCCTACGTGGTTATGACTTCACAAGGTTGCTTTGAACCGCCCCAAGAGCGTCCTATCCAGCTGTGTGTTCCGCCCCGGTGAAAAAACGAGTGTGCCCCTCGTGCGCAAATAATTTTCACACGAGGGGCACATCCAGCGTCATCTGGCCTTCGGAATGGCCAGACATATTAGACGGTTACTGAATGCTGCTCTGCTTGCGTAGCCTGAGCGCCAAGCCTCCGGCAAGAAGCAGAAGGGAACCTGTCATGATCGCCCCAATCCCTTGAGCGCCGGTCCGAGCCAAACGCGGCTTCTGAGGCACTGGAGGAACCGGAATCGCAGTGTTCGTGAAAGTCCCCGCATCAAAGCTCCAGTCATTCGTTTCCTGTTCGTCACCCATAGTGACGCTACGGACTTCAGCAGAAAGCTCATAGCCGTCAGGGGCTTTCAGCTCGCGGAGTTCATAGTCGCCATAACGGACGTCCTTGAAGGAAACAAGACCGTGTTCATCAGAGGTTGCTTCGTACAGGGGCTGATCCGAAACACTGGTAGACGTGTGTGTCTGATCGGAGGGTTCGCCCGGTTTCACCTCGTTGTTGTTCGTCTCTTCAGTAGCAACTGAATCGGGATTCTGTTTCACGAACAGTCCGAACTTGGCTCCCTTGAGTACGCCACCTGTGGCCGCATCGGTCTTCTTAACAGTCACGGTACCCGTGAAGATCTCGTCCTTGACTGTACCGGCGTCCACGGTCTTGCCGTTCTCACGAACCTTAATTCCGGTAAGGGACTCGGTGCTCAAAGAGTAGTGCGTGGGAGCCTTGGTCTCGCGGATCTCGTAGTCGCCGTAGCGGACACCCTCGAAGAGAGCCTTACCGTCTTCGCCACTCGTGGCCGTGGCAAGAGGCTCAGCGTCGCTGGCCACGCCGGAGTGGAAGAGGGCAAAATCGGCACCAGCAAGCGCAGCACCCGTGGCAGCATCCTGCTTAGACACAACAATGGATCCCTTGATCGGCGTGTCCTCAACAGTACCGGCCTCGAAAGTCCACCCATCCTGGTTCTGGTCGGCTCCCATTGTCACGACTAGCTTCTGACTGGACAGGAGGAAGCCCGTGGGAGCCTCGATCTCACGAATCTCGTAGTCGTCATAGCGAACCGAGGTAAAGACAGCCTTGCCGTCATCACCACTCGTAGCCGTAGCAACGGGCTTCGCATCAACCGCATCCCCCTTGGCAAACAGTCCAAACTTGGCACCCTTGAGCGGAGCCTTCGTTTCAGCGTCAGTCTTGAGGACTGTCACCGTACCCGTGAAAATCACATCCTCGACTGTACCGGCATCCACCGTGTCACCATTCTTCGCGACCGTGACCTCCTTCGAGCCATTCCACGCAGTGTAGTGAGTCGGTGCCGTGGTCTCAGTCAGAGTGTACGTGCCATAGAGAACATCATTGAAGGTTGCCTTGCCATCCACACCCGTGGTCGCAGTAATGGTCTCAGTACCCATCGACTTACCCGTCACCGGAGTAAGTGTAAAGACAGCACCAGCAAGCGCAGCACCCGTGGCAGCATCCTGCTTGGACACCGTGACCGCGCCTCGGATGAACGGATCCTTGATAGCCGTAGCAAGCTCAGAGCTATCAGCGTCCACCGTGATCTGCTCGTCTGACGCCACGACAAAACCTTCAGGGGCTTGTAATTCACGAAGAATCCACTTCCCTGACGGATTCTTGTCGGAAGTTGAGAAAGGCACATTCTTGAAAACGGCAGTTCCTGTGGCGTCTGTAGTCGCGGAAGCAAGACGCGCTTGCCCCAGACAGGTCGTGTCTGCACAAATCAAGAACGTTGCACCCTGCAAGGGTATTTTTCCGTCTTCCTTTGTCTTGTGGATTGTGAATGTACGCTCGGGAGTCTCGCTTCCGACACCAGCATTCATGCGAGCCGAAGGGTGGCTGGGATTAAGCACAAAAGCGGCGTCTGACAGACCGGAAACAGCTGCGGGTGAAGCGACGTTCATCAAAGCTGCGCTGGTGTCACTGGTACCAGCACCACCCTTAGCTGCGGTGAAGAATTCTTTAGGAGTCTTGGCAAAACGCACCTTGTACGTGCCGCGCTTGTACACGTTGAAAGAGTAGGCACCGTTGGCATCCGTGGTTGTTTTCAGTTCCCTACCATCGGGATCTGTAGCAACCTGGCCTGTTGCTTCGTCAACGAGCTCGACCGCGCGACCGGACAAAAGCTCCTCATTTGTATCGAAGACACCATCTTTGTCAAAGTCGTTGAACATGATGCCCGATTCCGTGTAGTGGACGGTCTCTGTCATGACTTGGTTGGCTTCGATGTACCTGGTCTCGTCCGTTGAGTAGGCGTGGGAGTTGACCGCACGGCTACCATCGGCGAGCATCTTCGTGGTGTCGTTGAATGCGACGGCGGAATGCATGTAGATCTCTAGTGTCTCGTTAGGTGAGATCTGTGCGCCGGCATTCAGGGTAGCCTTCACGCTCTTGACATCAGCAGGCGTGAGACCAGCAGACTTCCACTGCTCCTTTGTCATCCACTGGGAGTCGCGGATGCTCGTAAGCACGGGATCGGCCTTCTTGGCCTCATCAGTAGTGGGGTTCTCCGCCTGCACCGCCGTTGAGTAGTAGTACGTGAACCGGTTGTTGATCGGCGCGTTGAGCAGTGTGCCGTCGACACCGGTTGTCTCATCGAGGTACTGGAGCAGTGGTGTTTCGAAGGCAGAATGCTCTCCAGTCAGTTGATTGTTTGACCACGTGCGACCGACGTGATCGCCGGCCTGGTTGGCCACGATCCTGCGGTCATTCGTATTGGGCATGACATCAATGAGCGAGAGCACATTGACCGAGTTCTCGGTGTCCTTGTTCGCCATGATGTGGCGGTAGTAGACGTCGCCACCCAGGTCCTGTGCGGGCGAGCTTAAGCCCCATGTCTTGCCATCGATCGAGACCTGTTTCTTCGTCGTCAGTTCCAGGGGCGGGAACATCTTGATGCGCATGACTGAGCGCAAGAACTTCTCGGTCTTGTTGCCGTCCTGGTCGACGTCAAGCTCGTCGACGTAGTTCGAGGCGTTCCAATGGTCATTTGGGGTCACCGAGTCGTTGTTGTCCCAAACGGCGAAGTACTGGATGTCATTCGTCTCTGGCGCGTAGGCGGCGTCGAGCGTAACGTCAACATCGAAGTCGACACCATTCGTCTGGGGAGCCCAGTTATCCGCGATCTCGTCATAGTCAAGATCGCCATAGGAGTAGATGAGTGCCTGTTGACCTGTATTGTTGAAATTGTCAACGATCGTGGGCGTCAGCGGGGTCGTCTGATTGACCCCTGCAATGAAGCTGGCCGTCGTGCGCAGGTACTTCACACCATTGGGCAAAAGGATGACACTCCGAAGGTTCTTGACGATTCCGTTCGAACCACTCCAGTCACCATTCTCGCCTGGGGTGATACGGACGTTGAACTTGCGCACGCGAGCGCAGTCCTGAACGGTCAACTTCGAAGGATCACAGCCCTGGTAGACGACGACATCGTCGTTCTGAACCCAGGTACCGGTTCCTGTGCCGGAGTGCTGGCCAAGGCGTCCGTCGGTCGGGGCGATGTGTAGGACGTTGTCGTCCAGCGCCCAGCCTGGCTCGAGGCTCCACTGGACGTCCTCGACCTTGACCTTACCGGTCTCCGGCTTACCGTCTGCGGTCGTGCAATCAGCCGTCGCGCAAACCTGGGATGACGCACGTGCCTTCATCCGGCTGCGAAACCAGTAGTCCTGCGTCGCGGAGTAAGTCTTCTTCCCCTTCCACAGGGCAACCTCATCAGCGGTGGGCTTCACCCAGGCACGCATAAGATCGGCACTGATGTTGTCCATCATGTAGGGGTCCTCGAAGACGAGGCGCAACTCGTCGTACTTCCGACTCGTGTCACGGACGTCGATGATGGTACCGGCCTGGGGGTTGCCACTAGTCAAGGGTGTGAGGGTTTCCTCGCCCTCGGTGGCGCCCCTTGTCACGCCGTAGAGGGTCTTGCGCGCTTGGTTAAAGGCAGCCTCAGCCTGGGCAGGGGTCACGCTTCCGTCGTTCGTCGTGCGGAATTCAACGCCAAGCTTCACCCGGTCGATATACACGCGCGGATCGAGGTCGTAGAGCGAGGCCATGTCGACCACGTTCGTTGCACCGCCCGTGCGTGGGATGGCAACAGATGCACCGTTGTTGTTCTGATCGGCCGTGAACGTCCAATAGTTCTCGGCGTACTCGTTGGTGCCGTCCTCCTCGAAGTCAAAGCCTCCGCCATGACGGACGCGCTCCTTGCTCCAGAAATGCTCGTCTTCGTAACGGTAGATGTTGCGGAAGTTGCGACGGTTAGAGGAATGCGAGATGTTTCCAGGATACGCCTTGTAGCGGGTGGGCTCGAGCTTGGTGGACGTCTGGGCGGTAAGCACCTGCTCACCAGGCGTTCCAGGGTCGAGGGTATACGTCGCCTTGAGAACGTGATCCTTGAGGTCACTGCCGACGCCGTTGGTATAGATATCCGCGCCGGTAAGGTCAAAGGTGATCCACGGACCTCGCCAGTCGTAGTAACCGGGGTACCTCGTGAAATCACGCGTGATGCTGCACTGGGTCAGTGCCTCATTGCACTGCCATTCCCAATCGGGGTTCTTCTCTAGGTTGGCCTTCGTCCCCTCAGGCAGGACGACATCGACGCGCATCGTGCGGGGCTGGTAGATCCCGGTGGTGGTATCCTGCCCTTCTTCGAAGACCGGCTGGACGCCAAGGAAATTCATGACATTCGCGCCGGAGTACATCTGCGTGCGCGTGTCGTAGTCATCGGTCAAGAAGCGCGCGATGGCTGTGGACCACGACGGTTGATCGGGGAACCGAAAGTCGTAGATATTGCCCCCTCTCGCGTAGTAAATATCACCCTTGGCTCGGTACACCGAGACAGCAGTGCCCGTGAAGGTCTCAGAGACCGACGGAATAATCTGGTTGCCCGCCTTATCAAGGAGCTCCCACGTCGGCGTGATCGTCGTGCCGTTTGGCGTCACGTTATTCTCGAACTTCATCGGGAACGGCAGTGACGTCTGGGTGCCGCCCACGATCCTGTCGAAGTGATAGTTGATATACCAGTTCCTCTGGTCCTCGCTCTCAACCGAGGACGAGGCGAGCTTCGAAGACACAAAGCTCGGCTTGGCCCAGTAAGCCGTACCCTGCGGAGGCTTGGGCACGGTGAGTCTGAGCGTCGCGTCCTCGATATTAACCGAGGCGCCAGAAGCGCTAAACGTCGCGATAGCGCCGATCGGCTCACCCGTTCTGTAGGTGAGCTTCGTAGGTTTAATGTCCGTGGTGATACCAAGGGTAAGCTTCTGCGCACCATCGGTTGAAGCTGCTCTGTCGGTAGATGCCACTGACTCAGTCGTACCAGCACTGTCGCTGTGCGGGGTAGCTTGAGTTTCATTCGCAGCTAATGCTGGATCAGCAGGTTACGTAAAGACAAGAGGGATAGATACACAAAAGACGACGAACAGGGATAGGAATCGTCGCGGAAAATAGACAACGCCACTCATGTTAAGTAGTAAACACTGCCAACAGCTTTGCATTCAAGCCCGATGACGCATTTATGCGCGTATACACAGCCTGTCTTGTCAGACCATTGATTGAGCCCCATTGACCAGCTGAACTGCGCCCCGAAACTTGGACGCGTTTAATGGTAGCCGTTATGCGGCTTCCCGTAGGGTACTGCCACAATTTCTGTATGGTACTCAGACGTTAAAACAATTGCACGCAGCTGATCACGACCATCCGGAGTAATACGGTCCGGACCCCATGGGGCATCCAAACCCACGAAATTGTCACTTCAGGCATCAACGTGGAAAGAACGGACTGCGCCTGGCGCTCAATGACATCCGTCAGCGGGCAGGCAGCAGAAGTCAGTGTCATATCGAGAACAACAGTGTCGTTCTCGGCGATGCTCACGCCGTAGACCAGCCCAAGTTCAACGATGTTAATGCCAAGTTCAGGATCGATAACGTCTTTGAGTGCTTCGAGGACATCTTCGCCCTTCAACGTACCGTTTTCAACGATGTCTGTGCCGTCAACCCGTCGAACGTTCTCAGGGTGTTCCTGAAGAAGATGTGAGGTCTGTGGTGCGCGCTCACGCGGGGGGCATTTTGGAGGGGGATCCTCGCGGGGCGTTAGAGGCGTTGAAGAAGGGTGTGGACACGTGGGTGAAGTATTCGGGGCGGGACACAATTGCTCGGAATGTGAAGCTGGATCCGGCTAAGCCGAGGTTCGCTCGCGTTCCGTCTGGTAAGACGTGTGCGTTTTGTTCCATGCTGGCTTCCAGGGGCTGGGTGTACCACAGCCGGGAAACAGCTGGTGCTATGTCGAAGTTCCACGCTCATTGTGATTGCCAGATCGTGCCCTCCTGGGAGCACAAAGATGCTCATGTGAGGGGGTTTGACCCTGATGCTCATTACGAGCGGTATTTGGCTGCTAGGGCGAAGGTTGAATCTGAGGGCGGGGACCCCGAGAACATTAATGAGGTGATGGCCGAGGCCCGTCTCATGTTCCCCTCCTACTACAAGGACGGAATCGGAGAGGGCGGTCGCAGTTCTGGGCGTGGGCGAACGCTAGGAGCCAAAGATAAGGGTGGGCGTCGCCTGAAATTGCCTCGAGTGCGAGACGGTCGCATGGGTGATGGAACGGTTTCTCTTTCCCTGTGGGATTCGTACTGTAATCAGGTGATAGAGCGCTGGAATGCTGACTCAGTGTTACGTAAGTCGGGGGCGGCGGTTCCCCCTCGTGATCCCGCACAGCTTCCGGCAGCTTGGCGTAAACGTGAGGACATTCTCTTTAATGATCTGGCCTACAATCACGTGCTCTACGGTTCGAAAGGGCCGGGAAGAGAAGCGCCTAAGGGCGGTCACTTCAGCGGGTATGGATGGGTACATTCTCGTCCAGAGTTCCCACCTTCCTGGTCGCCAGACGAGGTGCTTAAAGCCTTGGATCATGTGCTCATTTCTGCATGGGATCAGGAAAGCGTGGGGAAATTTGTTGCGATATATAAGGGTGTGGAGGTGGAGGCGTTTGTTGTGAAGCGTAAAAGCGGGTTTCGCGTTGCTTCTTTCTATCCCGAATCGCGCTGAAATGCTAGAATATTCGCATGGATTACTGGGAGGAATGGCAAGAGGAAGGTCGCCGTGCAGAACGTTTAGCTGCACGGCTCATGGCGCTTCTCGCTGATTTCTCTTTGATTCCTGAACAGGAGCGTAAAGTTCTCGAAGAGCTTCCCGATGTTATTAAACAAGCGGGAACATGGGTCGCCATTTCCCAGTGCGTCTACCTGTTTGGTCTTTACGGCGACTATCTACTTGCTGATGACCTCGCAGAAGAAATCGCTTGGGCATATGAACAAACCGAAGGTGATGATCGAGAAGAGTATGAGGATCTTCTGAAGTCTCAGGAAGCTATTCGCGCAAGGACAGCAGCCTAGCCTCCGCCTGTTCGTCGCATTTAGTTTTACCCCATTGATCTGCGCTCTCTCACGGAAGAAGAGTTCACGAAGCTCACGCAGGCTCAGGTCGTAGACCTGCTCTCAAAGTACCTGCAGGGGGGGAGGGGATCCGGCAGCGCTCAGCGACACGACCCACGGATCCTCAGCAGTAATTAGCACTTCCTAGCACTAGCCCCTGCACGCCCTTGTGTCGGGGCTTTCCCATACCCAAAAAGGAGGAGAATACGATGACATCCGATGTTGAGGAAATGGTGGCTTCCATGCCTCCGCACCCACAACCACTAAGCTAACTCGTTTTTAACAGATAACCCACCCGCAGCATTTTCGCTGCGGGTTTTCGTATAAGGAGTGGAAAATGACATTTCGAGTTATTGCTGGCGCGCCAATGGCCGCGCATTACACCGAGGGTAGAGAACTCGCGATTGACAGTATTGTTGTTCACCATTGGGGGGAGCCAGAACCGTACGCGGGGGTTGATGATTTGAGCGCGATGTATAGTGTCGCGAATATGTTCGCAGGCGGCGGACGGCGCACGTCAGCGCACTATATTCTTGCGGCAGGTATGGTGATGCCAATCGTCCGCGACAGTGACACCGCATGGCACGCGGGCAACTGGGAAATGAATTCGCGATCTATTGGGATCGAGTGTCACCCTCGGGCAAGCGACGATGACCTGCGAACCTTGGTCGAGCTGATTGACAAGCTACGACAGTCTTACGGCAAGCTCAAGGTCTACGCGCATAAGGACATCATTGCGACCGCGTGTCCGGGGCGCTACGGCAGGCATATGCGGGCTTTGCAGCTAGCCAGGCAAGGCAATCCTCATGAGGGCGGACATGCCGGGAGTGCAGGTCTTGACGTTGACGGCTATTGGGGGAGCGCTACAACTCTTGCGCTTCAACGGGTCCTTGGGACGCCTCAAGATGGCGTGGTTTCCAGTCAGGATGTTTATTGGAAGGGCTCAAACCCGGGGCTTGTTTCTGGTTGGGAGTGGGTTGCTTCCACTAGCGCGGTCGGTTCCTCGGTTATTGCCGCCATGCAGCGCCGTCTTGGTGTTAAGGCTGATGGTCTTGTCGGTCCGGGAACTTTCCGCGCGCTGCAAAGTTATCTTGGAACCCCCGTAGACGGGGTGGTAAGTGAAGGGTCGGCGATGGTTATGGCCTTGCAGCAGCGCCTCAACGAAGGCCGCTTCTGAAAGTCTTTAGTTATCTGCCGCTCTAGGCTAGCCTTGTAGCATTTCCCGCTGCGGTTCGGAGGTTGGGGTGAAGAAGAAACTGTTCGCGTGTGTGCTTGTCCTCGTGTTGGGGGTCTCGTTCGTCGCGTGGCGCTATGGTTTTTTGTTTCCCACGCAGCGCGCGTGCCAGGAGGTCGGCAGCGCCTACGAAAAATATGCGGCTGTCGTTTACCGCTCCCCGGCTTCTGGCCTACCGAGCGAGGCGTATACGCGGGAATTGGAAGAGGCGCGCAATGAGCTGGGACAGGAGGCATCGTGGGCGCTTCGGCTGGATGTATCGCACGAGGCCAAAAATGCTTTGAACGATGTCCTCTCCGTGGTTGGCGCAGCGGAAAAAACAGACCGCGTTGAGGGCGCGGTTGCGCGCCTAGCGCAAACCTGCCGAGGGGCTGGCTATCCCGTCCGCATGCCTGCTCCCCCGCAAACATAACGAATATTTTACGCGCGCCCGACCCGTCTGCCGCCCCTGGCAGGCGGGTTTTGCGTGCCCAAAAATGAAAGGAAGACTCTGATGCTTGGTTTAAATTTTGATCCGCTTGTTACGTGCGGTTTGGTGGGCTTCGCCTGGCCTCTCATCCAGGCAGCCTTAGATAAGCCCTACTGGACTTCTGCCCGCCGCCGCGTCTTGGTTCTCACGGCGGGTCTGGCGTTGTCTTTTGTCGTGTGGTGGGCTGGGGTCTACCCCCTCTCCTGGCAGCTCATCGCCTCCCAGGCCTCTGTGGCGATCGCCGCAGCAGCAACAGCATTCACGGCACTCAAGTCCTTAGGCGTGATCGACTGGGTAGGACGCGCCACGCCGGGCGGCGAACCCTACGAGGCCAAGCACAAGAGTGGCGGTGAGGGCAGGTGAGCGTGTCTCTTGACCTGATTGTTCTGGGCTTGCCAGTGCATGACCCGGCGTGGATCGCAGCCGTAGGAGGACTCATCACCGCGTGTGGCGGTGTTGCGGGCGGGGCTATCGGCGCGCTCGGCGCGATGCTCCACGGGCGCAAGCATACCGACGCCAAGCTGGAAGCGATTAAAAGCCTGGCTGCCGAAGCGAAAG
Organism: uncultured Actinomyces sp.; assembly: GCA_963525415.1. Taxonomy (GTDB): domain Bacteria; phylum Actinomycetota; class Actinomycetes; order Actinomycetales; family Actinomycetaceae; genus Pauljensenia. Next base: position 26,470 of record CAURIY010000006.1, on the reverse strand, counting down.
AGCAAACCACCAATAACCATGGTACGAACATGCGCGACGACCTGGACACATTGGGGGACAAACTCGATGTGCTGGGTGAGCGTCTTGGCGTGGTCGCAAAGCAGGTAGCAGCCGTCGCTCACGCGCAACAGTTGCAAGGCCAAGAACTCAAAGCACACGGGATGATTCTTGACCAGTTGCAGGCCGCACAGCAGCAAGACCGCTCCGAGCGCATGACGCTGGACTCTCAGGCTCACGACGAGCACGAACGGCTCTGGCAAGAGCTAGACCGGATAAAAAACCGTCTGTAACAAGAACCCAACCCCACCCAGGTGCTCTGCCTAGGTGGGGCTGTTCTTTTTTACCCGAAAGCCGCGCCGAGGACTGCGGCGTTAGCCCTGTCCCTCTCTAGCGTCGCGTGCTGGTAGCGCACCGCGACCTCTGGGTGCTTGTGGCGGCCGCGCGCCATGATCTCTGACAGTGTCGCCCCGGCCTGGGCGTAGAGAGTTAGCCCCGTGTGCCGCAGATCGTGGAAGCGGAAGGCGGGCATACCAGCTTTCACGCGCGCCGCTCTCCACGCTTCATCGAAGCGTGTCTGAGACAGCGGGCGGGAAGAATCGGCTGCTGAGGGGAACAGCGGGGAGGTATTGGCCTCGCCCACCCAGCGATCCAGGTGCTCTCGAACCTGGGAGGCCAGCTCTTCGGGCACGGCCAGCACGCCCTCACTGCCTGCCTTCGGAGCGGAGTAGGCAGCTCCGCCGCCATACGCTTTAGAGTTCCACTGCCTGCGCACGTGGAGGACTGCGAGCCCTGGGCTGTCCAGACCCTCGAAGTCACCGCGCTGCAGACCGAGGACTTCGCCCAGGCGCAGGGACATGATGGCTGCGAGGTAGGCCGCCAGGGAGAGCCTCTCAGGGAGGGCTTCAGCCAGGGCTCGCACCTGATCCGGCGTAGCGACCTTGGAAGAGTCCAGGCCGCGCGCGACCTGCGGCCTTGGGACGTGGAGGCGGAAAGGCACGGAGGTGAGGCCGCCCACGGCCTGGTCGACGGCTGCTAAATATAGGGAGCGGAGCACGCGCGAGACGTTGGTACGCACCGCCGGGGTCTTCCTGGATCGGAGCAGCCGGTCTACGTCATCCTGGGTGACTTCGCCAAGCTTCTTCTTTCCCAGGGCTGGGAGGATATGTCGGGAAAGCGTGGAGCGGTAGGTTCTCAGCGTGCCGTCACTCCGGCATGTCTCGATGAGCTGACCTAACCACCTATCCGCCCAGGCGGAGACGGTCAGTTCTTTTTCTTCCAGGGCTTTCGCTGCGGCCAGTACGGCGGCCTCGCGTGCCTTCTCGGCCTCCCTTTCGGCTTTTAGAGCCTCGGGCGACCTGTAGACACCGCGAACCACATCGGCCTTCGCGAGGGTGAGGGCAGCTTTAGCGTCTCTTAGGTTTGAGTAGTCACCGACCAGGTGACGCTTACCTCCCGCGCTGATCCTCACGCGGTAGAGTCCTCGGTGCATAACGATGCCCCTGGGCAGCTCGGCAGGCATAATAACCCCCATGGTCGAGGTGCCCTCTTTTACGGCACCACAGTGGTGCCATCATGGTACCGTTTTGGTACCGTTTTTATGTCCTCAAATGTCCTCCAAGGACTTCGGCTAAAACGTTGGTATTCCAACGAAAAACCCCGATTTTCTGAGGATCTGAAAACGGTATCAGTGGAGATGGGGGGAATCGAACCCCCGTCCGACGGCCGACCCCGAGGTATTCTCCGGGCGCAGTCTGCTTGCTATTTCTCAGCCCCTGGCATCATGCAGACCTGCTACCAGATAGGCTCAGTTGACTGAATGTCGGAACTGCCCCGCCAACGTGGACAGTACCCAGTGGCTCCCTGAACGACGCCAGACACTAGGCTGGGAGCACCACCTAGGCTGACGGACTAAAGGTTCACGCGGCGATATCAGGCGGCGAGAACGTAGTCGGTGCGATTCTGTTCGGCACCTATTGGTTTGCACGCATCGTTTGCGAGTAGAGCATGCATCCTCGGCCCGCTTCCCCTCGATCGACGACCGTCGTCGAAACCGATCATCCCCTTTTGAGTTTTCAACTCCCCGGTCAGTGTGTTCACACAGCGGCCGGACACATCAGGATACTCAGCATCCCCACGAAAGACAAGCCCAGTTACAGCACCACGGCGAAGAATGAAGGCCATCCACACCAATATTTTCTACCGTTCACCCGCGAGAGCGATCTTCACCCCCCCCCGAAGAAAATGCCAGCCATGTTGGCATTGACTGCATAGAAAACACATCAGAGCCGGTTTAGGGTTGAAGCATGTCAACGACGATCGATGTGTACCCCCACAACTCACCACTTACCCCTCATCGAGGACACAGCCAGGAGAGCTGAAGAGCTGTTCAATGAGGTTCTTGCCCGACACACTGTAGAACCAACGCTCACCATCACACCGTACCGCTACGGGACAAGTCGAGAAGTGACAAAAGGGCTCTCCTGGAGCCCCGGCCTTAGCCTCGCCTTTAACTACAGAATCCACAATCAGAACCGAGGACATTCGTTTCCTTTTTGCGTTGACATAAATGTGGAATATCAAGTTCAGGACTGCGACATCACCCTCTACGACTTATCTCCAGACCTCGACTATGAGCCATAGCTTTCTCTGGCAACTTGAGACATTGCCCGATCTGGAAGCTGCGGGTCTAGATACAGAAACCCTAGAAAAATCGGGCAAGTTGATCACTATTGGTACGAGTTTCGCAGCGTGGGAACCGGGGCGATTGCATCCACCGGCTACCGCCTAGTCGCGGCGGTATTAGCGGAACAAACTAACGGCATCATTGCCTCATGGGACGGCGCTTTTGACAAACACAATGTAGAGACCGCAGAAGAATTTCTGCAATGGTGGGGCGACGAACAGATCGCAAGGTATGGTCTTGAGGCCTTATTGATTGATTGCGCGGTAGAGCTCGTCAACCCGTACCCCCGTGTCATTCACGGCTTGGGCACTCACCTCAATCGCCTGCGCAAGCACCCGCACGGAGGCGTCGATTCCGGCCGACGCCTCGCTCACAGACGAGCGAATCTGTCCGGCGGTGTCAGCTGCCGGCTGGCGAATCGCCCCCACGCTGTCGACAACACCCTGCGCGCTTCCCACCAGTTTCCCGGCAGAATCCACGAGGGTAGCGTACGAATCCAGGTCGTTTGTGGCCTCCCCCAGGCCCTGCCCCAGTGTCTCAATGCGACAATCAACCAGCTGGAACGCCTAGTGATTCCCCTCATCGGCGAGCGTTCGCGTGAGCGTGCCCAGTAGGTTCACCCCCACCTGGGCGATGGTTTGCGCAAATACCTCATTCACCTGATGGGAGAGCGGTTGAGCTCCCTGACCGGTGATCTTCGGAGCAAGACCATCCTTTTTCTCGTTGGTGAAATAGGTGAGCTGAGCGCTCGTCGTCTCATCGGAGAAAAAGGTCAGCATCGTGCGACTGAAATCCTTGGGGATCACGACGGCTGCCTAGTATTCCCCGGAGCGCCTTCCTTCGATCGCGTCGCATTCGTCGGTGCCCCCCAGTGCAGCTGTTCGTTGGCGCGTAGGGCTGAGAGCACCTCGTCCCCCACGTTGATTTTCATAGGAAGCAGGTCACCGCGATATCCCTCGTCTGCATTGGCAACCGCGAAGGACAGGTTCTTCGCGTTCGAGTAGGGATCCCAGAATCCCGTGATGTTAATCCAGACGTAGAGGGCGGGAATAATGCTGATCCCGATAATGACAACCCACGCGGCGAAAACCTTGAGCAGTCGAAAAATATCCCTGTGGAAAATTGCGAATGTTCGATGCATTGTGCCTTCCACCCACCAGTTTCAATTCACGAATGTACTCAGACTAACAAACCCCCTATCACCCAGCATTTCCACCACACTGTCAACCACACTCCCCCACAACACAAAGAAAAACCCGCACTCGCAGCACTTCTGACAGCACGAAGGCCGCCCCCAAACGGGGACGGCCTTCATCCATCTTTATTCTCACACAGGAGGACGATCCTCAGCGGTTCGGGCACCGCGCATAACGGCGCATCGCACGCTCCGCCTCGCGCTTATCCTGCGCCTCACGCAGAGCCTGGCGCTTATCCCATTCCTGCTTGCCCTTGGCCAAAGCGATCTCGACTTTCGCGCGGCCGCCAATGAAATACAGCTCCAGCGGGACAATGGTGTAGCCCTTGGCCGACGCACGCGATTCCAGCTTGAGAATTTCCGCACGATGCAGCAGGAGCTTGCGCTTGCGCGTGGGCGCGTGATTGTTCCACGACCCCTGCGCATACATCGGGATATTCGCGCCGTACAGCCAGGCTTCGCCACCCTTAACTTCCACCCAGGAGTCCACGAGGGAGGCGCGCCCCATGCGCAACGCCTTCACCTCGGTTCCAGAAAGCACCAGTCCCGCTTCCCATGAGTCCTCGATCAGGTAGTCGTGACGAGCTTTCTTATTGCGCGCGATTGTTTTCTTCGCGTCGGACTCGGCTTTCCGTCGCTCACCTTCGGTGGGCTTGGGTTTCTTCCATTCCTTGGGCATACGCACCCCCTCTCATTGACGAGGCATCGCACGGCCTCGCTATCCGTCTGACGTTCCGCGCCACCTCCCGCGCAGCAGAGCGCCGGAATAGGGCAACGGGAACACACGATGCTACCGCATCAGTCTCACGAAACTCTAGTCCTGAGCTCTCCCCCTGACGAGCAGGAGCGATCTTCCGACAGCGCCCCGAGCACGCACACGAGGAGCAGCAAGGAACGAAGCGGCTCCGATCAGAGGTAGTCCATCGGATCGACGTCCACGCCGTTACGCATCACCGACAGATGCAGGTGACAGCCGGTCGCATACCCGGTCGCACCCACTTCACCGACGACGGTATCGCGCGTGAGCTGCTGTCCCACTCGCACATCCACCTTCTGCATGTGAACGTACGCGGTCGACATGGAGGCACCGTTCATCATCCCGTGGTTCACGTAGACGACGTTTCCGCCGGCGCGTTCCACGGTCACGGCCGTCACCACGCCTTCAGCGACCGGATAGATGGGGGTTCCACAGTTTGCCGCGAAATCCGTACCGTTGTGGTACAGGTCGATCCCCAGAACCGGGTGGTGGCGCCAGCCGAAGCGAGACGTCATCACCAGCTGGACGGGAAGGGGATTCGAGAAATTGCTGGCCGAGGTGTAGCGACGGTTCTGCCTGCGGTTTTCTTCGTCAATCTCCGCGAGCTTGGCCGTTGCCGCCTCGTATTCACGCTGGAACTCACCCAGCTGGTTCTCCAGCTCTGCGCGGTGAGCGTCCCATTCGACCTTCTTGGCTTCCGAGGTCTTCTTCAGGTTGTCGAGTTCCGCGACCTTGTCCTGCGCCGTCTTTTGAGCTTCTTCAGCTTGCTGGGCGCTCCGACGAGCCGTTTCCTCCAGGGCGGCAATACGTGCCGAAATCGCATCCTGACGTCCCTGTTGCGTGCGGCGCGTGGCCTGAACATTCACCGCGGAGGCCAGAGCACTGTTCTGGGCGCGAGCCAAAGCATCGGCGGCCGCCGTGCGATCCGCGATTTCCTGGGTTCCCTGAGCGGTGAGCGCCACAATCATCGGGGATGCCTGTCCCCCCTGATAGAGCTCACGAGCCAGGCCACCCAGCGCACGTGAGGCTTCTTTCTGCTGCTTTTCTGCCTCGGCAATAGCTTCGCGAATACGCGCAGACTCGGCTTGCACACCCTGCAGCTGTCCCAGCGCGATCTCGTGTTCGCGATGAGCCGACTGATAGGTCTTCTGGGCTTCTTCCAGCTGCAACTGAGCCACGGGGATCTGCTGGTTCGCCTGTTCCAAATCCACGTAGACCTGGGCGAGGGATGCTTCGATCCCCTCCAGCTCATGCTTAACCTGATCCATGTGCTGTGCGGCAGCCTGCTGCGTCTGCTCCACCTGATCGCGGTCATCTGCAGCCGGGAGAAGACCCCCCAGACCGTTCAGCGGAAGGAACGCCAACGACGCTGCCGCGGCACCCGCGCGCAACACCCCACTGACGCGACGCGGAGCAACCGAGGTCACCACTGCCTCGTGAATCGGAACAAGAGAACAGAGCAGGCACATAGGTCAGATCTTCGTGTACTTAGCCAATGAGAACGCGGAAGCGAACAGAGCCAGGAGCACGGCCGCACCCACCAAAATGGGCGCCATGATCCACACCTCGGTTGCTCCAATGAAGCTCGTCCACGGGAAGGCTTTCGAGAGCCATCCCACGACCAGGACGTGAACGCCAGCGAAGAGCGCACCCACGGCCAGCAGGGCTCCCACCACAGCAGCCAGGGCGCCTTCGATCATGAACGGAGCTTGAATAAACAGGGAGGACGCACCCACCAGACGCATGATGGAGGTTTCGCGTTCACGGCTCATCGCCGACAGGCGGATTGTCGTCGTAATCAGCAAAACCGCGGCGATGATCATGACCGCAGCCAAGCCCAGGGACAGGAGTTTCGCCTTGTCGATGACCTGGAACAGGGGTTCCAGCACCTCGCGCTGATCCTGAACGGTTGAGACGCCCGGCTGGCCGGTGAATTCTTCCTTAATCACCGAATACTGTTCCGGATCTACCAGTTTGACGCGGAAGGACACCTGCATCATGTCCTCTGTCGTCCACTGGCCGATCGGCAGGTCACCGAAGAGTTCCACGAAGTTCTTGTAGGCCTCCGCCTTGGATTCCTCAAAGACATCCTTGACGTAGACGCCCTTCATTTCCGGGGAATTGAGCTTGGCGCGCACGGCGGCGATCTGGCTATCGGTCGCCTCATTACGGTTACACGACGGGGTCTGGTCGTCGATGGCACACATGTAGATCGACACTTCGATCTTGTCGTACCACTCGCTCTTCATGCGTCCAACCTGCATCTGGGACAGGCCGGCGACGCCGACGAACAGCAGGGACACGAAGGTCACCAGGATGACGGCTACCGACATTGCGCGGTTACGGGACAGACCCTTGCCGACCTCGGACAGAATAAAACGCAACTTCATGTTTACTTCACCGCCCCGTAGACGCCACTGGACTGGTCGCGCGCCACAATGCCGTCGTGCAGTTCGATCACGCGCATGCGCATCTGGTTGACGATCGCGGCATCGTGGGTGGCCATGACCACCGTGGTTCCCGCGCGGTTAATACGATCCAGCAGACGCATAATGCCCAGGGAGGTATCCGGGTCGAGGTTACCGGTCGGTTCGTCGGCCAGCAGCAGCTGGGGACGGTTCACCATGGCGCGGGCGATCGCCACGCGCTGCTCTTCACCACCGGACAGTTCGTGGGGCAGACGCTTTTCTTTCCCGGACAGTCCCACCATTTCGAGCACGTCGGGAACGGCACTTTGGATGGCGTGACGGGGCTTGCCGATCACCTGCATGGCCAGAGCCACATTCTCGTAGACGGTCTTGGAGGGGAGGAGGCGGAAATCTTGGAACACGGTTCCCACCTGGCGACGCAGCTTGGGCACAGCCCAGCGGGAAAGCGCGCCGACGTCCTGTCCCAGCACCCACACTTTTCCGCTGGTTGCGCTGATTTCTCGCATGGCCAGCTGGAGGAAAGTGGATTTACCGGAGCCTGATTTCCCGACGAGGAACACGAACTCGCCGCGTTCAACTTCCAGGGACACATCGTCCAGGGCAGGGCGCGCACCCGGTGCGTACACCATGGTGACGTGGTCGAATCGAATCATGAGCCGTCTCAGGTTGGGAGCTATGGTCTCTGTCAGCCTAGGCATGGCTCATGCACTGCCCCCGTTGCGACACGCACAGTCAGCGAAGAGCGCCCCTTATGCGAAAGGTTGCGGGTTCTAGCGCCACACTCCGTGGAGACAGAACCCACAACCCGTCAACGATCAGGCCTGTTCCTGCTGCTGATTCTTGCGCCAGCGGATGCCCGCGTTAATGAAGCCGTCGATGTCGCCATCGAAGACGTTCTGCGGGTTCCCGGATTCGAATTCCGTCCGCAGGTCCTTGACCATCTGGTAGGGCTGCAGCACGTAGGAACGCATCTGGTCGCCCCACGAGGCCTTGACGTCGCCGGCCAGTTCCTTCTTCTTGGCCTGTTCTTCTTCGTGGCGCAGCACCAGCAGGCGGGACTGGAGGACGCGCAGGGCGGCGGCACGGTTCTGGATCTGCGACTTTTCGTCCTGCATGGACACCACGATGCCCGTGGGAATGTGGGTCATACGCACCGCGGAGTCCGTGGTGTTCACGGACTGGCCGCCGGGGCCGGAGGAACGGAACACGTCAATCTTCAGTTCCGATTCGGGAATTTCGATGTGGTCGGTGGATTCGATCAGCGGGATCACTTCCACTGCCGCGAAGGAAGTCTGGCGGCGACCCTGGTTGTCGAAGGGGCTGATACGCACGAGGCGGTGTGTGCCCGCTTCCACCGACAGGGTTCCGTAGGCGTAGGGAGCCTGCACTTCGAAGGTTGCGGATTTCAGGCCGGCTTCTTCCGCGTAGGAGGTGTCCATGACCTTGGTGGGGTATCCGTGGCGTTCCGCCCAGCGCAGGTACATGCGCAGGAGGATTTCTGCGAAGTCGGCGGCGTCCACGCCGCCGGCGCCCGAGCGGATGGTGATGACCGCGTTACGTTCGTCGTATTCGCCGTCCAGCAGGGTGCGAATTTCCAGGCTCGACATATCGTCTTTGAGGGCGCTCAGATCACCTTCGGCTTCCGCGAGGATTTCCGAGGCTTCGTCGGTGTCGCTTTCGGCGATTTCGCGCGCCATTTCGACCATGGCTTCCAGGTCGTCGATGCGTTCACTCATGGCGAGGACGCGGTCGAGTTCGCTCTGGCGGTGCGAGAGTTCCGAGGTAACTTCCTGCGCGTGCGCGGGGTCGTCCCACAGATCGGGTGCTGTTGCTTTTTCGGACAGCTGTGCGATCTGCTCACGCAGTTTTTCGGGCTGCACGACGGCGGAGATGTTCTCCATCGTGGTGCGCAGGGACTGGATCTCTTCAGAAAACTCAATGGCCACACCCTAAGCCTAGACGATGAGGCGGGAGGCATGCGAGGACGCGGGGAGGGATCCGCGGTGGATCACGCTCACAGTTCAGGTGAACATCGCGGTGCGTTCCATCAGATCGTGACGGGAACGCGAGCGCGCGAAGAGGATCTGTGGTTCCGTTGCCACCCACGTCAGGGAACGCGGGAGGGGGTCGCGCGAGAGGAAGCGATTCAGCACGCGAATCGCCTCGGGAAGGTCGTTCATATGGTCGTGCCGGTTTTTCCACGCGCGGAGTTCGCGGAAGAGGGTTTCGACGCGCGTCATCCATTCCCCGCGTTCTTCTCCGTTTGACGAGGCGATGATCAGGGTGCGCAGTCCTCGCGGGGTTTCGCGGCGCAGTTCATCGCGGAATTTCTTGGGGAGCTCTCCGTCTTTTCCCGAGGCGGCGTGGGGAGGTTTGTGGGCGCTGAGGACGCGCAGGCAGGCGAAGAAGAGTGCGACTCGCGTCGACATCGTTTTCTGTCCCTGTGTCGGTGTGGGGCTTCCCGTCTCCATGCGTCGCAGGATCTCGTGCCCTCGCCTGTAGGTGGCCTCATCCAGGCAGAGCACGAGAGCGCAGCACTGGGGCGATATGAGAATTCCGCTCAGTTCCAGCAGGTGTGCGCGCATGTCGACTCGCCCATCGACTTCGAGGTCGTGGTGGATTCTGCGCATGGTGGAGGACGATACGCCGATACGGATAGCCAGTTCTTCGTCGTTTTCTTCCGGTAGGCCGTGAAAATTTTCGATCGCGTGTATTGCGCGCGTGAGGGTAAGTCCGGGGATGCGCGCGGGGCGCCCCCGTCCGGGGCGCACGTGTCCGATGCTGCGTAGGCCATCGCGAAGGAAGTCGTTTTTCCACGCGCGAACGGTGGTCGGAGAGGTCGTATAGCGTCGCGCAATGTCTGCGACGGAATGTTCCGCACACAGCTCCATGAGCACCGAAATATGCTTTAGGTCACGTTCGGATTCCAGAGGAAACATTGTTGCGCGGCGTAAAACATCAAGCTGAGCGGTAGTCATCATGAGTTTTCGGCTCTTTCGCACGCTTTTCACCACCTCAATCAGACAGAATTCCCGTTCACTCTCCCCACCTATTCAACCAGTTATTTAAAACGAAGGTGTGGTTACTCTCGAAGAGGTGAGCACATCAATATCACCGCAGTTTTCGACAGAAGACCTCGAAACCTTCACCGCGATCGCGGACACCCTGCGCGGCACACACCGCCTGGGAGTCGCCTTCTCCGGAGGCGTTGATTCCGCCGTCCTCCTGGCCGTCGCAGCACAGGCTCTGGGACGCCACGATGTCCTCGCCCTCCTGGGAGTTTCCCCCTCCCTCGCGGCCTCCGAACGAGCAATCGCCCACCAGGTTGCGGACAGCCTGGGCGTCCAGGTCATCGAATTTGAGCCGGGAGAACAGAACAACCCCCTCTACCGCGCCAACGGATTCGACCGCTGCTATCACTGCAAACACGCGCTGTTCACCACAATCAGCACAGACATCGTCGCTCAGCACCACCTCGATGCCGTCGCCTACGGCGAAAACGCCGACGATGCCCTGGCCATTGACCGCCCCGGAGCACGCGCAGCCCACGAACACCGTATTCTGCGCCCCCTGGCCGATGCCGGAGTCACCAAGACCCGCGTACGCTCCCTTGCCCGAGCATTCTCCCTTTCCGTCGCCGACAAACCTGCAGCCCCCTGCCTGGCCTCGCGAATCCCGCACGGACAGGAAGTCACTCCCGAGAAACTTCGCCAGATCGAAGACGCCGAAGCCGTGCTCAAAGCCTGCGGATTCAGCGACGGCCGAGTCCGCCACCACGGAGACATTGCGCGCATTGAAGTTCCCCTGAGCGAGCTACCGCTCCTCGGCACAGACTCCGTGCGCCAACGCATGTTGGCCGGTATTCGCGAAGCCGGTTTCCTTCACGCCACCGTCGACCTGGCCGGCATGCAATCCGGGCTCTTCACCCTCAGCGCACTGCGGGAGAGCGCACATGTGTGACACCGGCGACCTCATCGCAGAACTCGACACGGAACGCGCACAGCGCCGCGGCTACCCCGAAGCCATCTACTGCGAAGGGAAAAGCGTCGACCACGTTCGCACAATCGCCCGCATGGTCACCGAGCACCCTGAACAGCACCACCTCTTCACACGAGCCGACGAGGAACGCTCCCAGGCCGTTCTGAGTATCCTCCCCGATGCCTTCTACGACGCCACAGCGCACTTCCTCGCCTGGCCTGCCACTCCCCCGCACCCCACGGGAGAACTCGTCATCGTCGCCTGCGCCGGAACCTCCGATCTTCCCGTTGCGCGCGAAGCCCTGCACACCGCCTCGTACCTGGGACGCCCCACGCGTCTCGTCCCCGATATCGGTATTGCGGGACTCCACCGCACCTTGAGCAAACTGGATCTGCTCCGCAGCGCCGGAGCCATCGTCGTTGCTGCGGGAATGGACGGCGCCCTGCCCGGCCTCATCGCCGGACTCGTCTCCGCACCCGTCATCGCCCTGCCCACCTCCGTCGGATACGGAGCTGCCTTTGAGGGGCTCGCCCCTCTCCTCACCATGCTCAACGCCTGTTCACCAGGAATTGGCGTTGTCAACATCAACAACGGCTACGGAGCCGGGCACCTTGCCGCACAAATCACGGCACCGCGCCACGGCCTCGCCAGTGACGAGCGCGAGGAAACCCTCCACCTTCCCTGAGGGTCTCCCCACACACGCCGCACCTCACCACACGTCACGAAAGGAAAGCCATGCCCACCTTCTCCCTGCCCTACGATCACGGCACCATCGAAGCCACCATCCCCGACGCAAACTTCGCGGGACTCCTCGAATCTCAGGCAGAAAACTTCCACAACCCTCTGAGCGAGGCCGAAACCGTTGAGCATTCGCTCGACAACCCCATCGGCTCGCCCTCTCTGGAAGAACTGGCGCGTGGGAAGAAAGACATCGTCCTCATTTCCTCCGACCACACACGTCCGGTTCCCAGCCACATCATCACCCCCATCATCCTGCGACGGATCCGCTCCGTGAACCCCGAGGCGCGCGTGCGCATCCTGGTGGCCACCGGCTTCCACCGTCCCTCCACGCGTGAAGAACTCATCAACAAGTACGGGCAAGAGATCGTCGACAATGAAGAGATCGTCATGCACGTCTCCACCGACGACTCCTCCATGGTGAAGATCGGGCAGCTCCCCAGCGGCGGCGACTGCATCATCAACCGCATTGCCGCCGAATGCGACCTCCTCCTGGCTGAAGGCTTCATCGAATGCCACTTCTTCGCGGGATTCTCCGGGGGACGCAAGGCCGTCCTCCCCGGGGTTGCCTCGTACAAAACCATCATGGCCAACCACTCGGGAGAGTTCATCGACTCGCGGTGGGCGCGCACCGGAAACCTCGCCCACAACCCCATCCACGAGGACATGCTCTACGCCGCTCGCACCGCGGGCTTGGCTTTCATCGTCAATGTCGTCCTCGACGGAGAGAAGAAAATCATCGGCTCCTTCGCCGGAGACATGGTCGATGCCCACACAGTCGGATGTGATTTCGTTGCGAAACTCGCCCACGTCGACGCTGTTCCCAGCGACATCACCATCTCGACCAACGGCGGGTTCCCTCTCGATCAGAACATCTACCAGGCCGTGAAGGGCATGACGGCCGCCGAAGCAACCAACCGCGAAGGCGGAACCATCATCATGGTGGCCGGATGCTCCGACGGACACGGCGGCGAAGGCTTCTATCACAACCTCGCCGACGTCTCCGATCCTCAGGAATTCCTCGATGCCGCCATCAATACTCCGCGTCTCGAAACCGTTCCCGACCAGTGGACAAGCCAAATTCTGGCGCGCATTTTGGTGCACCACCACGTCATCATCGTCTCTGACCTCGTCGACCCCGAGCTGGTGACCAGCATGCACATGGACATTGCCCGCAGCTTTGACGAGGCACTGGCCATGGCCATGGAACGCGAAGGGCAGGACGCGCGGATCGCCGTTATCCGAGACGGACTTTCCGTTCTCGTGAGCTGACGCACCGGGGCACTCCCCGGCTCCCACGCTCTCGAGTTCCCTTCTCACTTTCCCTTCCCTTTCCCGGAACCTTGCCCCAGACGGGGTCAAGGCTCCCCCTCACACACGCACTTTCACCCTCGCGAGGCAACGCTGTCCTTTCCCGGCCGCGCGCCCCGCACATCCCACATCACGACATAGGAGAAAGATCCACCATGTGGCAACACGTCCTCTATGAATTCCTTGGCACCGCCCTCATGATCATTTTTGGTGTCGGTGTCCACTGTGACGACGTCCTGAAGCACACGAAGTACCGCGCCTCCGGCCACATTTTTGCGATCACCACCTGGGCTTTCGGCATCAGCGTCGTCCTATTCATTTTCGGCGGCGTCTGCATCAACCCCGCAATGGCTCTCGCCCAAGCGATCCTCGGACTCATCCCCTGGTCGTACTTCCTCCCCTACCTCGTCGCCGAGATGCTGGGTGCCTTCGTCGGAGCCATCATCGTGTACGTCATGTACGCCGATCACTTCGCGATCTCGCAGGATGTCGACCCCGTCGCCATTCGCAACATCTTCTCCACGAACCCCAACCAGCGCAATCTTCCCCGAAACTACTTCGTCGAGGCTTTCGCGACCTTCATCTTCCTCACGGCCATCCTCGCCGTCGCCAAGAGCTACGAATCCCAGCTCCCCATCGCTGTCGGTTTGATTGTGTGGGCAGTCGGCATGGGCTTGGGCGGTACCACGGGATTCGCCATGAACCAGGCTCGTGACCTCGGTCCGCGTCTGGCCTATCAGGTTCTGCCCATCGCCAACAAAACAACCAATGACTGGGTCTACGGCCTCCTGGTTCCCGGAACCGCTCCCTTCATCGGGGCAGCCTGCGCCGCACTCTTCGTGCACCAGGTGCTGGGCATCTTCTGATCTCTGACCGGTCTGTGCGGGGCGCGTGCCCCGCACAGACCGGCGGGGAGGAAAACGAGAAAGCCCCCCGGTTCTTTCTTCCCCGCTTTTCCGCGTTCCTCACCTTTTCGCATCCCCCTGTTTTCCGTATTCCCGTTCCCTTCTCCATGTCCCTCGCCTTTTCACGTTTCCCGTTTTCCTTTCCTTGGAGGCAGATATGACCACCGTGTGGATTGATGCAACAGCCGGCATCGCCGGAGACATGCTCCTCGGAGCGCTCATCGATGCGGGTGCTCCCATTTCCGGGATTCAAGCTGCACTCGATGCGGTTCTTCCCGGCGGAGTGCGAGTGGAAACGGAACGAGTCACGCGGGGAGCCATCACCTGCACCCACGCACGCATGATTCAGCTTCCCGGAGACGAGACAGAGCGCACCTGGCCGGCCATTCGTCACCTTCTCCACCAGGCCGACATTCACGAGCTGACGCGTTCACGCGCGCTGGCTGTTTTTGAACGCCTCGCCCACGCCGAAGCTCATGTTCACGGAACTTCCGTCGATACCGTTCACTTCCACGAGGTGGGGGGACGCGACGCTATCGGCGACGTTGTGGGGGTGTGCGAGGCACTGCGCCTGCTCGGCATCGGAGCGGACGACACTGTGCTGGGCTCGTGGGTTGCCGTCGGCCAGGGTCGTATTTTTGCGGCACACGGACTGATGCCGGTTCCGGCTCCAGCAGTTGCGCAGCTGTGCACGGGGTGGCAGGTGCGCGCGCTCCCTGCACGCGCCGAACGTTTGGGTGCTCACCTCCACGACCATGACCACGGGCACACTCATTCACATGCCCATTCGCACGGAGACGCTCAGTCACTCGGCCACGAGCATCTGAATCTGCACACACACTCGCACGAACAGACCCCGGATCACGAGCACCACCACTCGCACGACCACGCTCACCTCTTCCACGAAGAACAGGCCGCCCCCACGGGAGACCCCCACGACATCGGCGAACTCGCCACACCAACAGGAATGGCTCTTCTGCGCACCCTGGCCACATCCTGCACCCCGCTCCCACCCCTCACCGTCAGATCCGTAGGCTCAGGTGCCGGCAGCAAAATCTTTCCCCAGTGGGCAAACTGCGTGCGCGTCATCATCGGAGACGACATCTCCGACAACGATCACCGCGAGCGCGTGGAAACTCCCATGTCCCACCACCGCAGCGACGTCACCTCCGCCTCGTTCAAGGAGCACAGCCCCGACCCGCACCCGCTCAACGATCCCGACCCCACCTCGCTCCGCCTCGTCGAAAGCGACCCCACGCCGCGCAGCCTCGTCGAGCTCGCCGCAAATATCGACGATATCGACCACCGCCTCGTTCCCGCAGTCATCTCCGACTGCCTGAAACTGGCAGCGGTCGACGCGTGGGCCACACCCATCATCATGAAAAAGGGACGACCCGCACTCACCCTGCACGCCCTGGTTCCGCGCGAACACAGCGCGCAGGTCGCCTCGTATCTCCTCTCTTCTACCCCCACGCTCGGGGTTCGCGAACACGAGGTGGAGCGCACCATCGCCCACCGCTCCTTCACAACCGTGGAGGTCGAGGGTCACCCTGTCACCGTGAAAATCGCCTCGCAAGGGGGACAAATCCTCCACGCGCAGGCTGAATTCTCCTCGCTCGAACACCTGGTGTCCCACACCGGAATGTCACTGTTGGACGCCTCGCAGCGCGTCATGGCGGCAATCGTCCACGCGGGATTGACCGCGGGAGAACCCACACCGTTGACGTGACCTGTACGCGTCGCGCCGCACCGGTTCCTCCAGGCGCTCACCACACTGCCTCGGCACCGCCCCCGCAACGCCTAGGGATCCCGCGCCTCGCCTCTCACGAGGCACTCGGCGACAATCTGCGTACGTTGCGCCCCTCATATTTCTCTCCCACACCCTCAAGGAAAGCTGATTCAGATGCCCCGCATCGCCCATCTTCCGACCGTTCTCACCGTCCTCTTCATCCACGTGCTTGCCCTGATTTTCCTGTTGGCGGGACACGCCAACGGCGCAGTTCCCTTCGCGCTCGCGGGTTTTGCCTACACGCGCGGCCTTCTTCACGCTCTCGACGCCGATCACCTGTGCATGATCGACGGATCGACTCGTAAGCTCCTCGGCGAGGGACGCAACCCCAACGGGGTCGGACTGGCCTTCTCCCTGGGGCATTCCACGGTTGTTCTGGCTGCGGGGCTTGCCGTGGTTCTCGGCGCTTCGTGGATTCGCACTGCTCTTGACCCGGATTCTCAGCTGGCCACGACTCTTGGCCTGGTGGGTGCGGGGGTGTCCTCCCTGTATCTTCTGGCTGTTGCCGCGGCGAATGTTCCGAACCTGCGCCACCACCACGATCACCAGCATCCGACCGGCCCCTGGGCGCGTCTCCTGACCAAACCTTTGGGGCACGTGCGTCACGCGGGGCATATTTTCCTGTTCGGTATTTTGTTCGGCCTGGGATTCGACACGGCTTCCACGATCAGTTTGCTGATGGTCACCGCGCTCGCGACGGTCAGTGGGTCGTCGACCATCGTGTTGATGGCACTCCCCCTGGCTTTCACGGCTGCTATGACTCTGGGTGATTCGGTGAATGCCAACGTGATGCTCCACGTGTACTCGCATGCGGCGGCATCCACTCGCGCGCGTTTCAACACCATCGTGACGTCTATTTCCATCGTCTGTGCGTTGATCGTGTCGACGGGTACTGTCCTGGAAATTGGTTCTCAGCTCTTCGGCTGGGAGGTTGAGCTCAACACCGAACCTGTCGGCTGGTTCCTGGTGTCCGTGGCTGTGCTCGGCGCTGTGGTTGTCGCTGTTCTGCGGTGGCGGTCATCTCGCGGGATTCCTGCTCAGGTGCATGCGCATGTTCATGCCTGAGTATCATCTCGAGGGTCAGAATCTGGACACATCTCGTCTTCATAAAGCCCACCCCTAATACTTAAAGACATGGCAAATCTTGATGTTGCGCGCCTCCACGAGGAACTGCGCCCCGTATACGAAAAAATCATGTCCCGTAACCAGGGCGAACTCGAATTCGCTCAGGCGGTATACGAAGTCCTCCTGACCCTCACCCCCCTGGTGGGACGCAAGCCGATCTACGATCAGCTCTCCATCCTGGAGCGCGTGGCCGAACCCGAACGCCAGATCATGTTCCGCGTCCCGTGGGTCGACGACCAGGGCGTTGTCCGTGTGAACCGCGGCTTCCGCGTCGAGTTCAACTCCGCTCTCGGCCCCTACAAGGGCGGCCTGCGTTTCCACCCGTCCGTGAACCTGTCCATCATCAAGTTCCTGGGCTTCGAGCAGATCTTCAAGAACGCTCTGACCGGCCTGCCGATGGGCGGTGGCAAGGGCGGCTCGGACTTTGACCCCAAGGGCAAGTCCGACGGCGAAATCATGCGTTTCTGCCAGTCCTTCATGACTGAGCTCCAGCGTCACATCGGCCCCGACACCGACGTCCCCGCGGGCGACATCGGCGTGGGCGGGCGAGAAATCGGCTACCTCTTCGGCCAGTACAAGCGCATCCGCAACTCCTACGACGCCGGTGTCCTCACCGGTAAGGGACTGACCTGGGGCGGTTCCGAGGTGCGTACCGAGGCCACCGGCTACGGCCTGGTGTTCTTCACCGCAGAAATGCTCGCCACCCGCGGCGATTCCTTCGACGGCAAGCGCGTGGTCGTGTCCGGTTCCGGCAACGTGGCAATTTACGCCATTGAGAAGGCACAGCAGCTGGGCGCGCACGTCGTGGCCTGCTCCGATTCTTCCGGTTACGTCATTGACGAGGCGGGCATCGACCTTGCGCTCCTCAAGGACGTGAAGGAGGTGCGCCGCGGGCGCGTTTCCGACTACGCGGCGGAACGCGAATCCGCACAGTTTGTCGCGGGCGGCTCCATCTGGGATGTGCAGTGCGATATTGCTCTGCCCTGTGCCACGCAGAACGAGCTGGGCATCGAGGGCGCTCGCGCCCTGGTGGCCGGCGGCACCGCGGTTGTCGCCGAAGGCGCCAACATGCCGACCACTCCGGAAGCAACGGACTACCTGCGCGAGAACGGCGTGATGTTTGCCCCCGGCAAGGCATCGAACGCCGGTGGCGTGGCCACGTCCGGTCTGGAAATGCAGCAGAACTCGGGTCGCACCTCGTGGACGTTTGAGTACACGGAAGAGCGCCTGAAGGACATCATGCGCAACATTCACGCGACATGCCTGGCAACCGCCGAAGAGTACGGCGTGCCCGGTGACTACGTTGCCGGCGCCAACCTGGCGGGCTACACAAAGGTCGCCGACGCCATGGTCGCCCACGGGGTGATCTGACAGAAAGCCCCCTGAAAGATCTTGCACGCGAGGCGAGGCCGGGTTCTCCGGCCTCGCCTCCGTCTTTTCACTCGGCCTCCGCGCTACCGTAGGGGGCGTGACGCGCACGAAAACTCCCCTGGAATTGGCAGCACTGGCCACGGCAGCACTCCCGTCTCTGTCTGTTGCGGGTCTGCGCCCACCCCAGTTCAGTGACGAGGTTTTATCCGTCACGGGTCTCATTGACACCAGCGGCGACCGCTGGATGGCGGTCTGCCCTCACGACACCGTGGGCGGCTTGGACATGGAAGCCCAGAACACGGTGTTGTCGCGCCTGGCGAAGGCTCACGATTTCCATCGCATCCCTTTCGACGTTCCACGTCCCGCAGGTTTTACCCGTACCCCGGAGGGCGATCGGGTCATGGTGCACCGCGATCTGGGTGGTCGCATGATGACTGCCGAAGATTTCTCTGACCCACATCTTCTACCCGCCTCCTTGGGTAACGCCCTGGCGGCTCTTCACAATCTTCCCGACGTGATCTACACAGGCGTGGATCTGCCGGCCTACTCCGCCGTCGAATGTCGCGACCGTCTGCAGGCTGTCCTTGATGAGGCCGCGCAGGAGATCGTTATCCCCGCAAACCTGTGGAACCGGTGGGAATCTGCTCTCGAAAACCTGTCCCTGTGGCGTTTCCGTACCGCTCCCCTGCATGCCGATCTGCAGGAAACCTCCGTTTACGTGCACGAGGGGCGCGTGACCGCGCTGACCGGTTTTTCTTCCGCTCACGTCGGCGATCCGGCTGTGGATGTCGCGTGGGTTTTGGCGCAGGCCAGTGAAGAGTTCCTCGATCGTTTCACGGAAGCCTACTCGCGGGAACGCGACGGCATTGATCTTCACCTGCTGACCCGCGCTCAGCTGGTCTCGGAACTTGCAATCGTCCGTTGGCTTGTCCACGGCTTGCATGCGCGCGATCAGGAGATCATCTCGGAAGCTCGGGAGATGCTGGCAGACCTGGCGGCGGATCTCGGAGATGATCAGCTGGTGCCTCGCCAGCCCGATGTCGTGGCCATCCCTTCCTCCGCGTCCGTTTCTTCTGATCAGGAGAACACTCCCGCCACCCCCTCGGCGTCTGAGGATGTTCCCACGCAGGAAAGCCTGCTTCCGCCCGCTGTTTCATCCGACGACGAGGCGGCGAACGATCCGGAAGCTCCTACGGAGTACCTCAACCTTGACGGGGAAGGGCAGATTTCCCGCTAGCGGGTCTGGCTCAGTTCCTCCACGGTCTGTGCCAGCGCCTCACCCAGCGGGCGGTAGGTGTCCGCGAGGTGTTCCACGAGTTCCTCTAGGGTGAAGGTTCTCGGACCGGCAAGGAAGATCACGCGCGCACCCACGTTTTCGACGGGGCATCCCTGTCGTTGGCTCCACGCCAGGCGATAGAGCTCCAGTTGGCGCGCGTAATAGGCGTACGTGCTCAGCGGAGTTTTCTTCCCGGGAACGTGGCCGGATTTCCAGTCCACGACCGTGAAACTACCGTCTTGCTCTTCAAACACGGCATCGATCCGCCCCTGGATCGAGATACCCGCAACTTCCACCGAGAAGGGCTCTTCGATCGCGATGGGACGGGCGCCTCGCATATCCAGGGAGCGGAAGTTCTCCTGCATTCGGGTCAGTACGTGGCGTTCCTCATCGGTGAGGAGTTCCATTCCCACCAGCGGTTCGTCCCAGAGTTCACCGCTGACCTGGTGCAGTTGGCGTTCGATCCACGCGTGGAACAGGGTTCCCAGCGCCGAGGCGTGCGACGGCGGAGAGGGGATGGGGCGTCGCATCTGGGTTGCCCATTCCTCGTGGTCGGCAATGAAGGACGACACCGCCGTTGCGGGAAGTCGGTCTGCTCGGATTTCGACGCGCGTGGCTTCGCGGGAAGCTCGTCGTTCTTCGATGAGGAGCAGTGTGTCCCGCACCAGCGGGTGGGGTTCGAGTTCTGCGAGGACATCGAAAATATCGCGATCATCCTGCAGTTCGAGGCTGCGCTCGCGTACGCGCTGCGCTGCTTCCCCCACCAGCGCGCGGGAGCGTCCCGGAGTTATCGGGTAGGTGGGGAGTTCTTCTCCTTCGGGCAGTTCTTCATCCTGCACGTCGGTCTGCGGCGGCTCGCAGATCTCAATACGGGGGTCGTATCCTCGGCGCAGGAGAGCTTCGCGTGTTTCCATGAGGTAGCGGGAGGGCTGTTTCAGGCTCACTCCTCCGTCAATCCAACTTCCGATGAGAAGAAGGTTCGCTCGTGCGCGCGTCACCGCAACATAGGCGAGGCGTCGCTCTTCACGTTCCCGGTGGGCACCGTGCTGGGGACGCAGTTCGTCTTTGACATAGGAGTTGAAGGCGCTTGCCGGGGTTGAGCGTTTTGTTCCTTTTTCGGCAGCACGATTCGCAAAATAGGAGGCGAACTGTCCTCCCCCTGCTTCCGGTACGAAGGCCGGCAGGTCATCGCTGTCCCTGCGGATGGGATAGGGAAGTTCGGAGGGCTGCGTCAGCCACAGTCCGGCACCCGGAGGGTCTTCCCTCCATGTCACGGTCTTGCGTGAGGAGTCGTGGCTGGGGAACACAGAATCTTCCAGGGCAAAGACCACGACGGAGTCCCATTCCAGCCCCTTCGCCGAGTGCACGGTTACCAGCTGCACGGCGTCGGCACGCGTAGCTCCCTGGGGAACGCTCAGCCCGTTTTCTTCCTCTTCGGCGATCGCCAGCCACGAGAGGAAACCACGGAGGTCAGCTCCCGGAACTTCCTGTTCGTAGGCGACCGCAACATCCACAAAGGCATCGAGGGCTTCCAGGCCGCTATTCCCCAGGGGGTCGGCGAGGATGTCGTCTCGTGTCCCCATGATGGCAATGGCGCGTTCCACCTGGTCGACCAGGGAACGTCCCATCCCGGCTCGCACGGCCTTGAGACGCTGAGCCAGTACCGCAACACGCTGGTGTGCTGCCTCGCTCCACGTGGGGCCGGTTTCGCGCGCACTCCACCCCACTTCTGGTGGATTTTCAACGGCGTCCATCAGCAGAGCCTCGGGATGTTCTTCACCCGGAGCGTTCTTACGCGCGAGGAAACGCGCCCTCTGAGCCAGCAGACTCAGATCAGCTGCGCCAATATCAGCAGAGGCCAGTAAGCGCATGAGCCACGGGGACTGGGTGACATCCGCGCTCAGTTCCAGTGCGGCACGGATATCGCTGACTGCGGGCTGATCCAGGAGGCCGCCCAAACCGACAACCTGCACGGGGATATCTGCGTCTTTCAGAGCGCGTTCAAGCGCGGGGAAGTCCCGTCGACGACGGCACAAAATGGCGACAGTTTTCCACGTGGAACGTCCCGCGGCATCTTCAGTACACACGCGGTGTTCTCTGACGAAATCCACTACGTACGTGATTTCCGTTTCGACATCCGGAGTGTAGATACACTCCACTCGTCCGGGGCCCACGTGGGGACGAGCCTGAAGAATCGGCGATTTTGCCCGGGAGGAGTGTTCTCTCAGGGGAAGAGCCAGAGCATTTGCTGCATCCAGGATCGCTTGGTCATTGCGCCAGGCCGTTGACAGGGTGAGCTGTTGCCCCGGGTAGCCGTCGCGAGCGAAACGCGTGAGGAAAGTTTCCAGGGAGGAGGCGGAGGCACCTCGCCACCCGTAGATGGACTGGTTGGGGTCTCCCACCGCTGTCGTAGCGTGGTTGGCGAACAGCGCGGAGAGCAGATCCATCTGGATCACGGAGGTGTCTTGGAATTCGTCAAGGAGCACGACCCTGTAGTCCTTACGGATGGATTCCACGACGTCCGGGCATGTGGTGACGATTCTGGTGGCCAGTACCAGCTGGTCTGAAAAGTCAATAAGCCCCTGGTCGCGTTTTGCTCGTTCAAAGGCTTCGACCAGACTCATGAGCGCGAGACGCTTGTCATTGGCCGCGACCACGTCTTTCAGGACACCGGTATATGCGAATTCTCCGGAGGGTGCGCGGCCAATTTCTGTGAGTTCTTCATGGAGTTCTTCGAGTTCCATGCGCCCCTGAGCGACGGTCATATTGTGTTCTGCCAGATGCCCTGCCAGGTGGAGGGCGGAAGATACTGCGCTTTGGGGGCTCATGCCGGAGGGGAGGTCGCCCGTCCAACTTTCGACAATATCGGTCATAAGTTGGACTGCTGCCGCTTGTCCCAGGAGTCGCGCATCGGGATCGACACCGATCCGCAGTCCGTATTCGCTGACGATTCGACCAGCGAACGCGTTGTAGGTTGACGCTGTGGGAGCGCCGTCAATTTCGAGCTGGAGATTGTCCGCGAGCGTTTCCAGATCGCGGCGCATTTTCAAACCGAGTTCACCGGCTGCTTTACGCGTGAAGGTCAGGCCGAGGATTGTTTCCGGGTCGATCCCCCGGGCTGCCACCATGTGGAGGACGCGCAGAGACATGGTGGTGGTTTTTCCTGCGCCTGCGCCCGCAACCACCAGGAGGGGTTCGGGTGCGGCTTCGATTACTGCGGCTTGTTCCTCTGTCGGTGGGAAAACTTGTTTTCCACGCGGAGTTGCCAGACGCACAATGGTCTGCGCGTCCAGCGAGTCGTTGCCCTCGTAGGGGGTTCCATCAGCGTTCAGGATGCTCATTCGATGGTTCTCCGTCCTTCTTCTCGTGCAGGGCACACGCGTTGGAAGGTGCAGTATCGGCATGCGGTTTCCGAGGGGGTCGCGGCGTAGGTCGGTCCCTTCATTTTCTGCGCGACGTCGTGAATTCGCTTTTTCCACATGTCCAGGGTTTCCCCTTCGAGGGGTTTTTGGAACTGGGTGCGTACGTCCCCGTTCCCCAGGAATTTCAGTTCCGCTCCCCGCACTTTTTCTCCCTGTTCCAGCATTCCCACCTGGTAAAGGGCAAGCTGAGGGTGGTCGGGGAGTTCTTTCGGGGTTTTTGTCCCATGTTTTCCGGTTTTGAAATCGATGATGGACACGCCTTCGTCAGTGCGTTCCAGGCGGTCGATATAGCCGTAGATGGCCACCTGGTCGACCTGGACGTCGAGGCGCTGCTCGACCTCCACCTGCACCGAAGGGGGCACGCTTTCGATGTAGTCGGCCAGGGCTTCGACGACTTCTTCCGCGTGGGCGAGGGATTCGCGCCCGCTCCAGGTAGTGAGGTCGTATCCCAGAAGGTCGACCTGCTGGTGGAGTTCGTCCAGCATGTCTGCGCGAGACCCCTGCGGGTGATGTTCAGCAATGGAGTGCACCAGGGTTCCCAGGCTTTGGGCGTCCCCAGCTCCCGGAGAGCCGCCGGATGCTCCCAGGAACCATTTGAGAATGCAGCTCTGGGCTTCTTCGAAGCGGGACGGGGTCAGGGTGACGGTTGCGTCCCCAAGAATGTCGCTATCACTGGTGATTCCTCCCCCGCCGCTCCAGCGTAGGGGCGAGGCTTCCAGCACCCCTTCACGAAGAAGGAGAGCGAGGAGTGTTGTGGCAATATCGCGTTCTTCTGGTTTATCAGCGCGCGCCGCGTGGTAGCGCAGGGCAGCGATATGTCCGTGCATATCGAGGGGAGGCTGCACTTCCTCGCATTCGATATGTCCGTCGACAACGGGAAGTTGGAGGATGTCGATAGCGGGGTCGAGGAACTGTGACGGGGCACGTTCTTCTGCTCTCACGGCTCCCAGGTGAACGTGGGATCGTGCCCGAGACAGTGCTGACGCATACAGGCGCGTTTCATCTGCGAGAACAGCGCGTCGAGACTCGCGGGGATCATCCACGAGGACGGGGGTACCGTCAGCAGATTCTGCCAGGGCGCCTCGTCCGATTTCGGCAACGAGGTCGGCGCGGAGGACTCGATCGCGCAGGCGTACATTCGGCCAGCCTCCGTCTTGAAGTCCGAGGATGTAAACGACATCCCATTCGCGCCCCACGGCTTGGCTGGGGGTAAGAACTTCCACACCTCCCGGGCGTATGCCCGTACGTACCAGTGTGTCTTGGGGGACGTCATCGGCCATGAGTTGGCGGACGAAATCCAGAGCTGTTCCGTTGGGGTAGCGCTGTTCCCAGATATCTGCCACACGGAAAAGTGCCAGCATCGAGTCCAGGAGGTCGTCGTAGTATTCCGCGTCCGTCCCCCCAGCCAGGCTGATGGCACGCCAGCGGTCGGCAACGTCGGCAGCAGCCCACAGTTTCCAGAGCGCTTCCTGCGGACGCAGCGCCCAGACTCCAACGGATTCTGCAAGAAAACGAGCGGCGCGCGTGAGGAGCGCATCGAGTTTTCGCTCTCTCCCACCCCGAACCTGCGTCTGCATATCGCTATCGTTCACTGCATTCAGGAGATCCAGGAGAGTACAGCTGGGGTTCCCCGTGGCCTGACGTAGACGGCGGATTTCCTGATGAAGTTCCAGCGGATCCACCGCGAATAGGGGGGATTCCATGAGCGCAGATACATCTTCTTCCGTGCGCTCATCTTCCGGTGCCACAAATTGCAGCAGAGTACGTGTCAGCGGTTCGCTGGCAAATGCGAAAGCTCGTCGGCCACTGTTCAGTGGGATTCCTGCCCTGCGCAGGTACCTGCGGATTTCTGCGACAGCGGAAGCTGATCGGGCAATCACGACCTGCTCGGTCCACGGGATATCTTCGTGTAAGAAATGCGATCGTAGTCCGCGTGCCACAAGGGCACCCATTTGAGCGCTTGTGGCCGCAAGATGGACGTGCAGGGAGTCCGTCACGGGTAGCTTCTGTGAGTCGTCAAGGCAGGATGCGAGTCCCACACGCCGCCGCTGAAGGGATCCCGTCTGGGGGATTCCCGCCGCTACACGCGTATAGAGCTCACGCAGCTGAGGTGTCCCCCGGTGTACTTCTCCCAGGTCATCAACATCTACCCCCAGAGCATGAGCCAGACGAATATCGAGGTGAGGTTCGCCCCCTCGATAGGAGGCGATGGCCACGTCCGGATCAGAGAATGCCACGACGCGCCCTCCCAGGCGCGCCGCCTGCTCAAGGAGACGCACGGTCGAGGCCGTACAGTCTTGGAGATCGTCGACAACCAGGACATCCGGCAGAGGCGGAGCGCTTTCAACCTGCAACGCTGCCCCGCGTTCATCCCAGTGTTCGATGAGATCGGCGGCAACGTGCTGGATTCGCGCGAGATCTACGCGCATAGCTCCCGGGCTTTCCACGTCAAAGCCTTCGGCGTGTGTCCACACGCTCAGAAGTTCCCCTGAGGCTTCCCATTCGGGGTGATGAAAACGCTGCCCCCATTCGACCAGGTCTTCCCCGGAACAGCCCGCCTCTCCCGCTCGGGCAAAGAGGTTACGCATTTCCATGCGAAATGAGGGCATGGCGCGCATACCTTCTGGGATGGAATCTGGCCACGGGGCGGGGTGAGTCTCCAGGAGTTCCGTGAGAATCTGATCTTCAGCGGCGCCCGTCACCAGCTCCACTGAT
This sequence comes from uncultured Actinomyces sp., assembly GCA_963525415.1. Classification (GTDB taxonomy): domain Bacteria; phylum Actinomycetota; class Actinomycetes; order Actinomycetales; family Actinomycetaceae; genus Pauljensenia. The sequence goes on along the minus strand of CAURIY010000006.1, from coordinate 776 downwards.
CCCAAGGGATAGGCGCGGGCGGTACGCCACGTGGAAACGATGTGGTAGGCAAAAGCCGCTGGGGTGCGCACAGGGCGGACGCTGTCGGGCAGAAGAGCTTGAACAGCGGGCATGAGGACGTCACCCCGCACACGGTCGGGAACCAGGAGCATGGCATTCAAGCCGCGGTTTGTCGCATCAGCCAGGATGCTGAGGGCTGTGGTGGTGCGTCCCGATCCGGGGGCACCGCGCACCACAGCATTCCGTTCCCGTGCAATATCAACGATTTTTCGTTGTATATCGCTCAGCGGGGGGAGACCAGACCAGGTACTCCCCGCCATCACATCGACACGAATTTCGCCCATGCCTTAATTTTGGCAGAGCACCTGGACAGCTGAGGCACGTAAAATCTTTTCAGGTGAATTTCCCGCGAAAAAAGGACATACCGTGAACATCATTGTGGGTCTGAAATCCAATCCCCGCGAGCTGACTCTTGACGTTGAGCTGAGCGAAGAAGAACTCTTTGCCCAGGTCAGGGAGTCTCTCACCCAGAACACTCCCCTGCTCTTGGCCGACTCCAAGGGGCAGCGCACCCTCATTCCGGCTCACGCCCTGAGCTTCGTCCAGGTCAGTTCTGAGCAGCCCCGTCGCGTGGGCTTCGCCCTTTCCTGATCTTTCGCTTCTCATAACGGGGTGGGGGGGGGGGGGGGGGGGCCCCCCCCCCCCCCCCACCACCCCCGATGGAGGGGGCGCGCGGGGGTTGTGCGAGCCGGCTAGCGGGGACGCGGGGGTAAACA
>CAURIY010000005.1:0-144884 GCA_963525415.1 uncultured Actinomyces sp. | reverse complement strand
TTGTGGTGTTGTTGGTTGGTTTGTTGGGTTTGGTTGTTGGTTGTGTGGTTTTTGTGGGGGTTCGGGTTCACCGGTCCCGGTGTGCCCCCTTCCGTTTGTCGTGTGCGGTGCTGTTTGGTGGCCTCTCCATCGGTAACTGCTCTGCCCCTGCTGCATCGAGTCTGTATCCGCGTGACCTTCAGACCCTCTGCTGATAACTACTGTAAAATTTTTACAGTAGTTATCAGCATCCTCTCAGCCCCCACCCCACGGCACTCCACCACCCCACAAACCGCGAAAAACCAACGAAAAACCGAGGGCGCACTCAGACTTCCTCAGCACACCCCCGGCTCTACTGGAAAAAACTTTGCAGTAAACTTTCCAGCTTTCTTATCAGTTCACCGCACACCACGCGCACTCACCCAGCACGCCCCGCCAACCACGCGTTCACCCAACCTCCACCTCACGCGCCGTCCCGCACACGCGCAACGCTCCGCCTCGTTCCTCGCGCACACGCACACCGGGCAGACGGGGCGGCGACGCACGAGGCGGGGCAGCGCCTCGCCACTCACCCCACCCGCATACACGAGGGGGTCGCACCCAACAGCACGCGCCCCCGACGAAAGCCCCTCACGAGGCTTTACGGCAGTCACTCTTAAACCGCAGCAGCTCCCAGACCAAAGAAGTCCTGCGCCCACGGGAACACCCAGGCGAAGAGGATCGCAACGGCGAAGGCCGCGATAATCACCGTTTCAACGACTTTGAACCAGGTGGGGCCGGGCAGGTGGCGGAAAAACCATCCGTACATGAGAAAAATCCTCTCGACTCGCTCAGGCGGCGGGCTCTTGAGCCAGCTCAGCGGGAACACCCGTGGACTTCGGAGTCCACGAATCAAAGGTCAGGTGGACGATGTAGCGCTCGGAATTGCCGTATTCCGGGTTGCAGGTCGTCATCGTCATGATGCGCTGGGTCGGAGTCTGAGTGAAGCTCAGATCCCCGGGGACGGGCGCGATCACGCGGATATTGGTCTCGTCATCTGCCGGGACAATTTCGTGGCTGGAGTAGGTGTACACGACGTAGTGGTCGTTGAGTTCCACCACGACCTTGTCACCCTCGTGGAGCAGGTCGATCAGGCGGAAGCTGTTGCCGTAGCTGCGTCGGTGGGCGGCGACGGAGAAGTTGCCGACCTGGCCGGCCTGCGCGGTCTGCTCGTAGTGTCCCGCCCAGCCGTTGTCGATCACGGAGGCGCCAATTCCTTCACCCAGGGGGATCTTCATCCAGTTCCACGAGGGAACGTGCAGCACTCCGTAGAGGCTGCCCAGCGCCGCGGAGTCCACTGTCGGCGGGTCGTCGATACGACGCTCACCGACCTTGTTGGTGGCGGGCGCGTGCGCCTGGGAGAAGCTCTGGACGGCGGCGGCGCGCGGCCCTTCGACCTGGTAGGAGGTCCAGTAGAGCTGCCAAACAGCGAAGAGTCCCAGGATCACGGCGCAAGTGATCAGGAGTTCACCGATCACTCCGATCAGGGAGATCGGTGCCGGTTTGCGTGTGGGTGCGCGACGCACATGTTCACCCATGGTTATCTACCACCTGCGCATATCGAAGGGTCAGGTCTTGGCTGGAGGCGGGGAAGTTCAGATTGTCTGCGCTTCGCAGCTCCCATCCCAATCCGTAGCGTGCCACATATTCCCTATAGTTGACGACCCGAGGGTTACTTTCAACGCTTTGTTTGAGTCGTGAGATATCTCCAATGGCAGCAATTTTGTAGGGCGGAGAGTAGGAAGTTCCTCCAACGAGGATGACGTTGCCGATGCATCGCACAACGGTTCGCGAGGTGACGCGCACGCCCTGGACGGTCATTGCTTCGGCGCCGCCACTCCACAGGGCATTCATGACGTCGTCGATGTCCTGCTGGTGGATCACCAGGTCATTCGGGTTGGTGCCTTCGGGAATAGTGTCTCCGGGGGCGTCGGAAAGGGTGATAACCAGTCCCGGCCCGCTGACTGCCCGCTGGGCAAGCGCGAGTTCCGCGGGGGTGTCGCCGGCGCTGTGAACATCGACGTGGGAGGCGATCTGATCGTTCAGGGTGCGGATGGAGTCCTGAAGTTCGGTGACGGTTTCTTGGCGGTGGCGCACGAGTCCTGCGAGGTCAAGGTCACTTTGGGTGCGCGTGGAGCTGTTGGATTGGGCGCTGGTGGCGAAGAGGAGTCCCGAGGCCATGGTGACGGCGAGGACGCAGATCGCGGAGCGCACACCGAGTTTCGGGAGGCGTCGGGGGAGCCGCGGGGGACGCGCCGCGCCGGAGTGTTCCCGCCGGGAGGAGCTGTGGGTATCACGAGGCACCCCCTGGGTTCGCGCATCATCGCTACGGGCGCTGCGGCGGGGTGCGTATGTGGGGGGTGTGTCATCGACGGAGGGTGTGAGCCCGGGGTGTTCCTCGCCCATACTTCCCTCCTGGAATTTCGACATGTGACGCGTAGCTTTGGTTGCGGCGTAGTACCAGACTAGGCTAGTACCAGGCCGCCTTTCGCGGCGTTTCTCGGGCGCGCCCGCCAAAACCGTGAGGGAGGAGACTTTCGTGGCAGAGCCAAGAAAGCGTAGTACTCGTCATTCTGCTTCCGATGACACCGAAATTCAGAGCTGGACCGATGGGATTCCGTTGAGCCCCTCGTGGTGGGCTCCGGCTTTCATCACCCTGTTGATTCTGGGGCTGATCTGGCTGATGGTCTACTACATTTCGGGTGGCCTGTACCCGATTCCGAAGATTGGTGCGTGGAACCTGCTGGCCGGTTTGGGCATCATGATGGCGGGTTTCTTGATGACGTTGCGCTGGCGTTGATCGTCTAGACGTTGGGGCGCTTCCCCTATGGGAGCGCTCCCGCAGTGGGGGTCGGTGGTATTCCACTGACCCCCACTGCGTATTTCTCCACGATCCACATTCTGCTGCTCTTTTCCAAACAGCGTCTCAAAACGTGTCCCCCTCTGCCATTTCCGCAGGCCAGACAATCACAAGCCGATACTGTCCACAGATTTCTGCCACCGCCCTGTATCCACAGCTCTATCCACACCTGGGGATAAATAACATCGCTGTGATTACGGCGCTGATATTTCCAAGCCTTTCCCCGTTATTGCAGGGAAAAATAGCAGTACAGCTCCCCGAGGTCTCTTCGCATCTCTCCTATCCACAGACGAAGATTCCCACATACTGTGGACAGCTATTCCCCGGTGTCCACACCTGTGCATCAGATTATTGACGAGGCGCCCTCCTCCTCGCGTTTCCTTCTGGTCCTTCGGGAACGGGCAAGAAACCTCCGTCTATAGCGGGACAGCTGCACCGCGCACCGCTTCCACGCCCTCGCCCTCGCCCTTCTCGCGCCCTCCCTCCCCCGCCGGGTCGCGCATCCGGAATCCCCAGTCCCGGATAAAAACACCTCGGGTGAGCTGGCATCACCACCAGCCCACCCGAGGGGGCACACAAACAGTGAACGGGCGCGTCGCCTCGTCAGGCGCTGAGCTCGATACGTCGTCCCGCCTCGTACATTCCACCCATCAGCTGACCCGCCAGAGCCTGTTCCAGCAGGGGGGCTTGCTGCGTGGAGAACGTCGTCAGATGGTCGACACCGTATTCCAGGAGCAGCGGGGCGGCCGGAGTCGACGGACCCACCACAATCGTCGTGGCGTCGCGAGACAGTTCCAGCAGACGCGGCATCGTCTTGTTCACGAATGCAGAGCCGCTGATGAACACGTAGTCGCAGGTGGGCAGCACGTACTCGCACGCGGAATCCGGGTAGTCACCGGGCTGCACGATGCGTTCCAAGATCAGCAGTTCACTGACGTTCGGGAGGGCTGCTGCTGCAAAGGGGAAGTGTCCAATCACGGCAACACGCGCGCCGGCGCTGCGCTGCGCCCACGGATCGAAGAGGTTCTGCCAGTTGTTCTGCTCGCAGGGGGTAAAGCCGTGTGCTTCGGCGCGCTCTGGCAGGGCATACCACGAGTTAATGGCAGCCATACCGATACCGGCTTCCACAAAGTTCCAGCTCTTCGCACACGCCGCAACATCACGCAGAGAACGTCCCTTGAGGGAACCTTCCATGCTGCGCGGCATGGACTCAACGGGCATGTGGAACGCCATACCCGCACCGCCCTCGGATGTGGTGACGCGACACCACTTGCCATCGATTCCCGCGCTGCGCACGGTCACCGCGGGATCGATGTCCTCGATCAGACGGTCATACATTTCCCAGGGGTTCCACATCTGCATCATGGCAAGCACTTCCTTGTCGTGTACCGCACTGCGGCACTTCTGTTGTGTGTGAGACTACTGCACGAGGCGGGCGATCGCCCACGGATCCTCGCGAGATTAGGCTCCCAATGCCTCGAAAATCACGCGGTAGGTCAGAGCGATCAGCGCGCATTCCACCAGCACCATGACCACACCCGCGATCACGGACTGACGGTTCTGTTTCTTTGCGGTCACACCCGCGCGGGGGCGTCCCACCTGGATGAAGACCCAGGTGGCCGCGGCACCCGCGATCATGCCGCCCAGGTGTGCCTGCCAGGAAATCCCGGGGATCAGGAAGCCGTACACCAGGTTGATCACCAGCAGAGCGAGGATGGAGCGCGTGTCCAACCCGAGTGTCTTCTGCATGACAAAGACGGCGGCAAACATGCCGAAGACCGCGCCGGACGCTCCCACCGTCACTCCCACCAGAGTCGTCGGGTCGATGAGTCCCCAGGCGAGGACGAACAGCGAACCGCCGACCGCACTCAGCAGATACAGCAGGGCAAAACGCCATTTCCCCAGGGCGGGTTCAATCGCGCGCCCCACCGTGTACAGGGACAGCATGTTGAAGATGATGTGCCCGATGTTGGCGTGGAGGAAGGACGTGGTGAGGAAACGCCACGGTTCGAGGTAGCCGGCACCCGGAGTGAAGGCCATGTAGCGGTAGAACGCATTGCCGCTCACAAAGCTCACCAGGTAGACGACGACGCACAGCGCGATAATCCCGTAGGTAATAACCGGCCGACTCGACGAGGCGAAGGCACGAAATCGTCCCGATTTTCCGGCACACTCCACGCAGAGGGAGCGCACTTCGGTTCGTACCGCACACTGCGCACACATGGGGCGGTTGCAGCGTTTGCAGTAGTCCACCGAGCGGACTCCGGGGTGGCGGGGACACTCGGGGGCTGCGTAGGGGTCAGAACGTTGACCGTACATGGGTTCCGACATAGTTCCTCCGTATCAACCGTGGACGAGGCGGAGCGCACGTGAGCGCATCATCGACGCGGGTGTGTGCGACGCGGGCACACGTTCCGTATGGGGATAAAAAGACGGGGGTAGGGCACCGAGTGGATGCCCTACCCCCGCATGGTCAGTCAGTGATCTCGATGGAGGAGATGACGACGTCTTCAACCGGGCGATCCTGCGCTCCGGTCGGGGTCGTGGCGATGGCGTCCACAACCTTCTTGGAGTCTTCGTCAATGACCTTTCCGAAGATCGTGTGGTTGCCCAGGAGCCACGGAGTCGGGGCAACGGTGATGAAGAACTGGGAGCCGTTGGTGCCGCGACCCATGCGCTTGCCAGCGTTTGCCATGGCCAGCAGGTAGGGCTCGTTGAAGTTCAGTTCCGGGTGGATTTCATCGTTGAACATGTATCCGGGGCCGCCGGTTCCGGTTCCCAGCGGATCGCCGCCCTGGATCATGAAGTTCGGGATGACGCGGTGGAAGATCACGCCGTCGTACAGGGGGCGCGTGGTCTTCTGTCCGGTTGCCGGATCCATCCATTCGCGTTCGCCGCGAGCCAGTCCAACGAAGTTGGCGACGGTGTTGGGGGCGTGGTTGGGGAACAGTTCCAGGCGGATGTCCCCGAAGTTGGTGTGAATTGTTGCTTCCATGTCTCCCATCGTCCCAGATGATGAACCAACAAGCACGTGATTCCTCAGATCACGGCTTGGCTGGGCTGCACATCACACTTCTTCAGTGCACAATAGGAAGAGTCTGCACGTAATCACGTGTGCGACCTTTCATGCCGACAGATTCGGAGACATCATGGCTAAGACCCCGAACATCGATACCGAGAAGCTCAAGGTGCAGGGCCAGCAGCTGCGTGACGCTGTTGCTGTGCACGCGGGCCGTGTTGCCGTGCGTGCCGCCGACCTGGCCGAACAGGGCTTGGACTGGGCAGCCCCTCGCGCCCAGGCCGCGCTGGAGAACGCCATTGAGCGCGCAACCCCGGTCATTGAGACCGCAACCGATCGCGCTCAGGAAGCTGTTGACCAGGTTCAGCCCTTCCTGTCCGATATTCACGGACACGTGGTGGACGACTACCTGCCGCGTATCAATCGCGCGGTGAACGAGAGTGCTGCCGCTTTTGGTTCCGAAGGGGACCTGGCTGAGCGCGCTCGCGCTGCACGCGAGGCCTCCGCTCTGGCTCTGACCACCCCGACACGTAAGGCTCGCCGTCACCCGATGCTGCGCGCCCTGGGTCTGACCGCTTTGACCGCAACGGTTGCGGGCGCAAGCTATGTCCTGTGGAAGCGCAGCCAGCCGATCGAGGATCCCTGGGCGGAAGAGTACTGGGCCGACCTGGAAGCAGAGTCCTTCGACGAGGTTCTGCCCGTGGAAAGCTTGGAAGAAGCTGTACCTGAGTCCTCGGAAGAAGACGAGGCCTGATCGTCAGCTCATTGCGGTTTCCCTCGCCATGAGCGCGGAAACCCTCTGATTTCCCCGCCGGGGTGTGCGAATGTTCAGTCATTCGCACACCCCGGTTCTCATAGCATCACATCCCGTGTGATCAGGAAAAACTCACAGGCCTACCAACGGGCGACGAAACACCTCCTCAGCGGGCGCCTCGTCACTGGGAATTCGCGGGAATCCCCAGCAGACGACGGATGACCTGGAGGACTCCCGCCTCGTTGTGGGAGGGGGCGATGTAGCGGGCGGCGGCTCGCACGTCGGCGTGGCCGGTCACCATGGCAAACGACCAGGTGGCGTGCTCCATCATTCCGAGGTCATTGTGGAAATCTCCGAACACCGCGGTCTGGTCGGGAGTCACCCCCAGCGCCTGCTGAAGTGCCAGCAGCGCATCTCCCTTATCCACTCCCTGCGCCTGGAGGTCGGCCCACTGATGCCCGGAGACAACAACTTGATGCGTCTGCACATAGGGTTCCAGCACGGCCGCGGCCGATGAGTGGACGGCTCCGGAGGGACAGAAGAGGGCGAGTTTGATGATCTCGTCGTCCAGGTCACCGCTTTCGATGGCATCGATGATCGCGATCTGGTCGGGCACGCATTTTCGGCTCACGTAGTACACGGCAACGGAGTCCACAAAAGCTGCGTCGGTTCGCTCCAGGTAGGCTGCGCGTTTGCCGCAGACCACCAGACCCAGGTCAATGCCGTCCGCACCTCGCTGGCGCACGGTCTGAATGATCTGACGTACCGTCGCATGGTCGAGGGGAGCGGAGGACACTTCCTGTCCGCCTCGCATCACGAATGCCCCGTTTTCCGCGATGATCGTCAGGCCGTCTCCCACGACGCTGAACATTTCGGCCAGGGTCCACGCCTGGCGTCCGGAGGCGGGAACCAGGGTGATTCCGCGAGCGCGGCATGCGTCCCACACGTCCCACAGTCCTTCGGGGAAGTTTTTGTCGTCATCCAGGAGGGTGCCGTCCATGTCCATGGCGATGAGGCGGATGTCGAGTCCCGTGGGGAGTTCGTTCAACGGGGTGTGTGCGGCGGTGTCGGGGTGGGTCATGGTGTCTATTGTGCTCTCCTTGGGGGCTTTTCCACAGATTCGCTGCCTCGATGGCTTCGTGTGTGCGATCCTTGCTACCGTCGGTGTGTGAGCATTGAGAGTTTTCCTCCGGGTATTCGCGCGTGGGCGCAGGTTGTTCTGCGTCGCTATGCTGCAGCAACCAACCTTTTGATTCCTGGTCAACTTTTTGTGGTGGCGGTTCCGCGGGATCACAGCGCGGAAGAGGACGCTCACCTTGCAGCTCTCGACGACCTCCTACGGCGCTGGGGCGCGCGCACTGAGCACCTCCTCCTCTCTCCTCACGAGGCGCTTCCCGCCGCTGCGCACGCACGCGCACTCGTGGATCTCAGCGGGGCGTACGCAGAAGATCCCCAGGCATCGGGAACGGTGACGGTTCTCGCCCCACTCCACGCAGGTTCTGCCATTCGCGTATACGCCCCATCCGGCGCGCAACTGCACGATCCCCACAGCGCAACCCCCGACGACGCCCCCACGCGCCTGGCCTGGGCGCGCTCCCACATGCCGGTGACCCGCCAGGCGGTGGCGAAACTGCGGGAAACGGGACTGTTGAAGGGACGACGAATCGGGCTCAGCCTCGTACTGGAACCGAAAACCGCGGTTCTTGCGGCGGAACTCGCCGAAGCCGGTGCGCAGGTTGCGGTCTTCGGCCACCCGGAGGAAACCCGAGACGATATCGCCGCGGAACTGCGCGAACGCGGACTCGGAGTTTTTGCCGAATCCACGGCAGATCGCGACCGCGAAGAAGAACTGGCGCGCGCCTTCCTCGCACAGCGCTTCCACGTGCTCTTAGATGACGGGTCACATCTGATCCGAATGGCGCACGATGCGACGCGCGCACCCGGCGCCCTCGACGACATGATCGGGGCGGCGGAAGAAACCACCTCCGGTTTGCGTCCTCTGGCTCAGTGGGACACGACGGGCGCGGGTTCGGGTGTCGGCCACCTGGCGATCCCCGTCATGGCATCGAATGATGCGCGCTCAAAGACCCTGTTTGATAACGCCTACGGGACGGGGCAGTCCTGTCTCCTGACGATCCTCGACCTCCTCGATCCGGAAGGACGAGGCGAACCCCTGTGGGATCAGCGCGTCATGGTCATCGGCTACGGCGACGTCGGCTGGGGGTTTGCACGTCTGGCTCGTGCGTGCGGCGCACGCGTCGCGATCGTCGAACATGACCCGGTGCGGGCTTTGCGTGCTCGCATGGACGGGTATGACGTGGGGGGCGCCCTCGACCTTGCCCCCGAATGTCAGTGGGTGGTGTCCGCTACCGGGATGAGGGACACCGTGACAGCAGAGCTGCTTCATGCGATGCCGGACGGGGCAGTGGCCGCCGTTGCCGGAGGTGTGGAGCAGGAAATTTCCATGCTCGATGCCCTTGCTCAGGGTGCCTCGTGGGAGGACGATCCCCGCCGAGATGTTGACGTTCTGCATATGCCTGGCGGCAACCGGATCTTCGTCATGGATCACGGGGAGTGCATCAATGTCACCGCCGGTGAGGGCAACCCCATTGAGATTATGGATCTATCCTTCGGCGTCCAGGTGGCATCGCTGACGCGCCTCCTCACACAGGGCACGTCGCTGGCACCCGGCCTGCACGCCCTCGACCGCGAATCTGATGATGCCGTGAGTGCTCTCGCGCTGCGCGCGTGGGGAGACTGACCACCCAATTCCTTTTCTCCCCACTTCCTAGGCACAATATTTCCCATGACCTCGCTTTCCTCCCCGTCCTCACCCGCAGCATCTGAGCAGGTGACACACGTTACCCCCCACGATGTCGCTGTCACGCCGCGCTCGACATCCCCCCACGATGATGTCGTCCGCGTCTGGTCTGCTGGCCTCGTGATTCCGGTGACCGCACCCTCTGTTCTCGGGGGAGCCGTTGCCGTTGAGCGAGGACGCATCCGCCACATCGGGTCGCGCGACTGGGTCATCCACGCCCTTGAAGAAGCGGGAGTTCCCTTCGTGGAACACCACTTTGACGGCGTCCTCATGCCCGGCCTCGTCAATGCCCACACGCACCTGCAGTACACGGGGATGGCGGAAGTCGGAAGCCGCCAGTACACGGGCTTCCCGGACTGGGCTGCCGGTTTTGACGCGGTCTACGACAACATCACCTTCGATTGGGGCGCCGAAGCTGCCCACGGCGCACGTCTGTCCATCCGCTACGGCACCACCAGTGCCGCCGACGTGGTGACCGACCCCGAAGCCGCCTGCGCCCTCCACGACTACGGTCTGCACGGCGTGGCCTACTGGGAGGTCATGGGCTGGTCGAATGACGACTGGCGAGCAAACGGCCCGGAAACCGTGGGACGCAGCCTCGACGCGATGCCGAAGCAGCCGGCGGTCGGGATCTCCCCGCACGCCCCCTATTCTCTGGATGCCACTCCCCTCTTGGATCTTCCCGACTTGGCTCGCAGCCGCGGGATGCGCCTGCACATTCACCTGGGCGAATCTCATTCGGAAGCCGAGTGGTCGGAGGGGCGCACCGCGGAACTCGATGACCTGTGGCGCACGGGAACCTCCTCGTCCTTCACCGCCATGCGCGCACGAGGCGGGGGTTTTTCCGCCACGCAGTTCGTTGATCAGCTGGGGGTTCTCGGCCCGGACTGCCACGTCGCGCACGGGGTCTACATGACGGCAGACGATCGTCGTCGCCTGCGTTCCCGCAACACCGCGGTGGCTCTGTGCCCGCGATCGAACCGAGTCATCGGCCTGGACGCTCCCCCGGTTGCCGCCTACCTCACCGAGGGCAACCTGCTTGCCGTAGGAACGGATTCCCTGTCGTCCTCTCCCAGCCTGGATGTCCTGGAGGACGTTGCCCTGCTGTACGAGCTCGCTCGCGCTCAGGGTTATTCGGACTCTGATCTCGCGCGGCGCCTGCTGCACACGGCAACGCTCGGCGGCGCCACCGCCCTGGGCTTGTCCACGGGTCCCGATCGCGTGGGCCAGCTGCAGTCGGGAGCCGTCGCGGACATGGTGTTCATTGATGTTCCCGTTTCTGATGTTGTGGGCACCATTGAGGATATCGTCCGCCACGGGGCGGGACGCCAGGTAATGACGGTTATTGAAGGTGCGGTTCGCTGGGTGGATGAACGCTATGCGGATCTTGCCGCCGACAACTGACGCTCGCCTCGTCTATCCAGCCGCACCGCACACAGGACTTGCGCCCACTGCGCCCCCACATCCGACCAGATCGTGACGATTTCAGGAGTTCACAATGAGCCTTTCCCCCGACGCCCAACGTCTTGTCACCGACCTTCAGCTTGCGCCGCATCCGGAAGGCGGGCATTTCCGTCGCACCTGGACGGCTCCGACGATCGTTGACGTCCCCCAGGGCAAGCGGGCCACGGCCTCGGCGATCCTTTTCGTGCTGGATCGTGACGAGGAAGCTCAGTGGCACGTTGTGCGTAGCGATGAGCTGTGGCTGTGGCACGGTCCGGGCGTTCTTGAAATTCACCTGGGTGGCGAGGGGGATACTCCCTCCGACAGTCCTCGCATCATCCGTTTGGGTTCGCCTCTTCCTCACGAGGCGCCCTCCCCCTCAGCGGGTGAACAAACGTTCTCTGAGGCTGACAATCCTGTTCAGTTCCTCGTTCCCGCGGGAACCTGGCAGCGAACCTTCGCGCGCGACAGGGCTGCTCTCGCCACGTGTGTCGTCTCCCCCGAGTTCTCATTCAAGGACTGGAAATTGGCGGAAAATCAAGGAAAATAAGCGGAAGGATGCGGCGCCTCGTCCATGAGGATCCGCGGGGAACCACGCGAGTTTTCCCGGCGACCGGCCGGCTGAACCTCCGCGAGCTTATTAGCTCAATCCTACACAGAAGACCACACAAAATTTTACACTGTCTCAGCTGAAGTTTCTCACGTACCAATTTCAGAAAGAGGCCACTAGCCTGGTGTCTGTGGGTGATCAAAGGAGCCCATCACGGTGTCAGGGTCACCCACGGATTCAATATCCTCACATCACTCAGGGAGTCCCAGTGGCACGTCCTCAGATCCGTTTCTCCGCAACTGCTCTCGTCGCACTCGCAGCAGCCGCAGCCATGGCCATGACCGCCTGCGCCGGTGGAAGCTCGACCACCACCTCCCCCTCTGCTGACGCCAACGCAAGCGGAGCCAACCTCCCCACCGTCGTTCAGGGCAAGCTCACCATCGCCACCGGCGAACCGGCCTACAGCCCCTGGGTTCTCAACAACGCCCCCGAATCCGGTGAAGGCTACGAAGCAGCTGTCGCCTATGCCATCGCCGAACAGATGGGCTTCACCAAGGATGCCGTCCAGTGGACCCGCACCTCCTTCGATGCCGCCATCGCTCCCGGCGCCAAGGACTGGGACTTCAACCTCCAGCAGTTCTCCATCACCGAAGAGCGCAAGAACGCTGTGGACTTCTCCAGCCCCTACTACACGACCTCTCAGGCCGTTGTGGCACTGAAGAACGGCAAGGGCTCCAACGCCAAGTCCGTTGCTGACCTCGCCGACCTCCAGATCGGCGTGCAGTCCGGCACCACCAGCCAGATCTTCGTCTCCGGCAACGTGAAGACCAACCAGGCGCCGCTGATCTTCAACTCGTCGATCGATGTTGTCCAGGCTCTGAAGGGCGGCCAGGTGGACGCCATCGTCGTTGACCTGCCCACCGCGTTCAACATCATCGCCACCCAGGTTGAGGAAGGCACCATCGTCGGCCAGTTCGCCGACACCACCGACGGCGACAACTACGGCCTGGTTCTGCCCAAGGGCTCGGCTCTGACCCCGGCCGTCACCAAGGCCGTGGACGCCCTGCGTGAGTCCGGCAAGCTCGCAGAAATCCAGAAGAAGTGGCTGTCTGAATCGGTGTCCGTTCCGGTTCTGAAGTGACCTTCATTTCCTCCCTTCATATCCGACTCATAACGCGGAGAACTACGTGTCAAACGCAGTGAACGCGACGGATCCGTTGGCCGGGCTCCCCGTCAGTGACGTGGAGCTCGGCCGTCGGGCTTTCCGACGCAAGCAAACCACGAAATCCCTCATCATTTCTCTGACATCCACCCTGATCTTCGCCGTGCTGATCTGGCTGGTTCTGTCGAACTCTCCGGGCTGGGTGGTCACCCGCCAGACCTTCTTCAACGGGAAGTATTTTGTCCAGGCTTTCCCGGCTGTTCTTTCGGGGCTGTGGCTGAATATCCGCATGCTGCTGGTCGCCACCGTCGGCGTCGCCATCTTCGCGACCCTTCTCGCTGCGGCACGTACCCTGGGCGGCCCCATTTTCTTCCCCATCCGACTGCTGGCTGCCGCCTACACCGACCTGTTCCGCGGGGTTCCCTTCATCGTGGTGCTCTACATCGTGGGCTTCGGTATTCCCGCGTTGAACCCCACCAGCCGCATTCCCGCGGCCTTCTTGGGAACGATCGCGCTGATCCTCACCTACACCTCGTATGTGGCGGAAGTGTTGCGCGCGGGTCTGGAATCTGTGCATCCTTCGCAGCGCTACGCGGCTCGTTCTCTGGGTCTGACGCACGGCCAGACCCTGCGTCACATCATTGTTCCGCAGGCCATCCGTAAGGTGACGCCCGCCCTGATGAACGACTTCATTTCCATGCAGAAGGACGTGGGTCTGATTTCTGTCCTGGGCGCTGTGGACGCGATCCGCGCCGCTCAGATTCAGCAGGCGACGACCTACAATTTCACGTCCTACGTGGTGGCGGGCATGCTGTTCATTCTGCTGTCGTGGCCGTTCATTCGCCTGTCCGACTGGTACACGGCTCGTCTGCGTAAGCGCGAGCAGATGGGAGGGACCGTCTGATGTCCGCTGAAAATTCTGCTCTCGAAGACGCCGCCGTGTCCGCTGCCGATACGACCGGGGACGTCCCCGTTTTGGACGTGCGCCGCGTGGTCAAGCGTTTCGGCGACAACGTCGTGTTGCGCGGCCTCGACCTTGCCGTTCACCAGCACGAGGTGGTCGTCCTCCTCGGCGCATCCGGTTCGGGTAAGTCGACCCTCCTGCGTACCGCAAACCTGCTGGAGCGCGTGGATGACGGTCAGATCTTCCTGTCGGGTGAGGACATTACTGATCCGCGTGTGGATGCGGACAAGGTGCGGTCTCGCATCGGTGTCGTCTTCCAGCACTACAACCTGTTCCCGCACATGAGCGTCATCGACAATGTCACGCTTGCTGCCCGCAAGGTGCACGGGACGAATCCCGCTGAGGCTGCTGAGCGCGGCATCGAGCTGCTCAAGCGCATTGGTTTGGCCTCGAAGGCTCGCGAGTATCCGGATCGTCTGTCGGGTGGTCAGCAGCAGCGCGTCGCCATTGTGCGTGCGCTGGCAACTAACCCGGAGCTTCTCCTGCTGGATGAGATCACCTCCGCTCTCGACCCGATGCTCGTGGGCGAAGTTCTCGATCTGGTCCGTGAAGTCAAGGCGCAGGGTTCGACGATTCTTATGGCGACGCATGAGATTGGTTTTGCCCGTCAGGTCGCCGATCGCGTGGTCTTCCTGGAGCGCGGCCGCATTGCCGAACAAGGAAGCCCCGAGCAGGTCATCGACAATCCTCAGCACCCGGCGACGCAGGAGTTTTTCGCTCGCGTCTTCCACTGATTGCCGGTCATCCGCCCTTCAACGCGTGTGGGGAGTCTTCCGTCAGGAAGGCTCCCCACTTTTTTCACGAGGCATCGCTCCCTTTGGGAGAACGCGCCGTGGGATCCCGCCAAAAATCGGCGAGGACATCAGCCAAACCCTCGGGGTTTTCAAACTGGGCGCTGTGCTGCGCACCGGGAATCACCTCGTAGCGCGCACCCAGGGCACGTACTTCCGCCTCGTGAAAAGACTGCGGCCACGCGCGATCGCCCTCCCCGTGGGTGATGAGGACGGGAAGATCCGTGCGCGCGAGACGTGCGGTCACGTCCGGGTAGGAGGCGAGTACGCGGGCAGCTCCTTCGAGATGATCGGGGCCTGTTGCGCGCGCACGGTCGATGAGGAAGCGCCGACGGGGGTCTGTACTCAAACAGTAGGCGATCACCCATCCGGTGAGGACACGTCCCGCACTCGACCGCATCAGGGAGTACTGGATGGGTGCCATGCGCATGGACAGAGCCGGTTTGGGACCGGAAGAAAACAGGACGAGGGAGGCAAAAAGTTCCGGGTATCTCACGGCGGCTTCTCGGGCAATAACCCCGCCGAAACTGTGTCCCATCAGGTGAATCGGCTGTTCATCTGCTCCCATAGCACGAGCAACTTCCGCCGCATCATCAACAAAATCGCGCAGGCGATAGTTGTCCAGCCCCTTCGGTGCCACGGAGTCTGCCTGGCCTCGCTGCGAGTAGCACACCGGCGTAATCCCACGCTGAGCCAGGAGCGGCAGAAAAGGAGTGAAATCCTCTTTTGACCCGGTAAACCCGGGAATGATGAGGACGCGAGGCGCCTCATCCCCCGCGGAAACGGCCGGAGCGATGCACGCGGTCAATGCGCCGATGCGAGCCGGAAATGCACACGACACCACGCCTTCGGGAAGGGAATCACCGAAGGGCGGGTGGGGAACGCTACCTCGCAGAACCATGCTCTCAGGGTAACGAACAGAAGACGTGTGCGCGTGCGTATATACACGTGAGCCCGGCACCGCATGTGCGGTGCCGGGCCCATCGGTCAGACAGGATCAGCGTTCGCCGGGGGTCACCGTCAGCGAGAAGCTGTAGGTGTTGCCTGCTCCGTCCATGAGCTCAACCTTGGTCTTGCCGTCCTTCAGGGGGTGCAGGCCGGGAGCCTTGCTGGAGGAACCGGCAACGAACTCGACGATCGACGGGTCTTCGATGGTGGCCTTCCACGCGGAAGCATCGCCGTCAACCTTGAAGGAGATATCGCGCTTTTCGGGGACAGTCACGGGCTTGCCGTTGATCTGGGAGGGAACCTTCTCGATGACCTTGGCGGTGGCAGCGGCCGAAGAGGAGGCCGATGCGGACGCCGAAGCGGTCGAGGAGGACGAGCCGTTGCAGGCGGACAGGCCGAAACCTGCAAAGGCGAGGACACACACTGATGCAATGAGAGATTTACGCATATTGCGAGTGTAATGCCGCGAGCGTTAATCGCAATGCAACGACCACGTAGTGACCACAAGACGGCGAACTGTGACCATACTGTGTCTTTCAGCTCTGCTTCTCGCACCATCCATCACCCCGGCGGCATAATAGTCCTCAGAGAAATCTTCGGAATATTGATCACCAACGATGGAAAGATGCTATGACGACCTCCTTCACCGATACTCCGACCACGGCGCTGTCTAACCCGACGATCGATGTCCTCATGTCGCACTGCACCGTGCGTCGCCTCAGCGAGCAGCCGCTGAGCGATGATCAGATGACGACTCTCCTGGACGTGGCCAAGCGCGCCCCCACGTCCTCCTACCGTCAGCAGTTCTCGATCATCCGCATCACCGACCCCGCGATTCGCGAGGCGTTGCGCGAGATTTCGACGCAGCCCTACGTGGGGGGAACGCGCGGGGAACTGGTGATTTTTGTTGCCGATCTGCACCGTAATGCGCGCATTCGCGAGGCCGCCGGCCAGGATACGAAGATTCTGTCCTCCGCGAACCTGTTCCTTGCGGCCACAGAAGATGCGCTTATTGCCGCTCACAACATGATGGTGGCCGCGGAGTCCATGGGCTTGGGCACCGTGTACCTGGGTTCGTTCCTGCGCAAGCCCCAGGAAGTGATTGACCTGTTGGGTCTGCCGCCGTTGACCTTCCCGATCGTCGGCCTCCTCATGGGCTACCCGGAGGCCGGTGCCCTGTACCGTCCGCGCGTGCCGCACTCGATTTCTGTTGGCGAAAACGCCTACCCGAGCGAGGACACGTTCGAGCAGGATCTGGCCGAGTACGACCAGGAGGTGCAGGAGTACTACAACTCGCGTCGCAATGACGGCAAGGTGTTCACCTTCACCAACCTCATTCAGACGGGGATGGGAATGCCGGATTCGTTCGATACCTCCCCGGTTCTGGAAACCCTGCACCGTCAGGGTCTTGCCCTGCACTGACAGGCTTTCTTCTTCAGCGGTCTGCCTGTGAGAAGGGGCTTTTCAACGGCTCCGTCTCACAGGCAGCATCCGTATTCCCCTCCCCCATCACTTCCCGCACGTGCACCCGCTTCTCCCCGCACGCCCCGCACCTACTACTGTGTGTATACGGGTGCACCGGGTGCTGGATGCTTTTTCCGCGAGGCACCCACCGCCTCGTTCGTAGGCGATGAATGTACTTTCCTGAAAGGATGCGTATCCCGTGACTCAGCTCGGTTTTTCCACCTACGTTTTTGTTGAGCGTTTGAGCAAGAATGCGGCGATTCTGCATCCTTTCCCCGAGCACAATATTGCCCTGGTGCGCGAGGCTCTGGGGGACGCGGGAATTCCGATTGACATTGTGGGACCGCACGCTCCCGAGCGCGGTGAGGGCGTGTACTTCGAGGATTCTGAGTTCCCCGATGAGATGTTGGGCATCATTGCCGATGCTCTGACGGTGCGTGGGATTGGCGCGTACGCGTACGGCCTGTTCCAGGATGGGATGGGCGATATCCAGGTGGATGTGTTTACGCGTTCGGGCGCTTCTTTCCCTCGCGAGGGTCGGCGCATTGTGCTGACTCGCCTGTATGTGGGCAAGGATCTCACCGGTCCCGCGGCGACGACCTGGGTGTTTGGGGCGCCGCGTGACCTGGAAGAGGTGAATGCTCTACTGTCGGAGTCTTTCGCAACTGAGCCCGTCTATGATCCCAGCGGCATGTCTGCCATTGAAATTCGGCATCCCGAGTTTGCTGCGGGTCTATTGGAGCCCGCGCAGATCATGGATGCGCTTTTCCAGGTTTTGGGGAAGGCGGGCTTTGAGGGTCCGGCCTTTTGCGAGGATCGACGAGGCATCACCGGGCAGGCGGGTATCTGAGGTTTCAGAGCACAATTTTCTTCATCTTATTTTTCGGAAAATGGGTCACCAAAGGGATTACGATCCCGAACTAAAGCCGTAGATATACACGCTAAGATTATGCCGATTATGAGGACAAAAATTGTCGACAATATATCTCGGTATACTATCAGATGCAGTAGGGCTCCCATGCCTAAGAAATACTTTAATTCGCTAGAAATTTTCATCTCTCACCTTTTGTATCGATTAAGTATTTATCAATATCCGGATAGACTCCCTCAGAAATACTTCTAGCCTCTTCAAAGTAATCGATACTCTCAAAAGTTTTTCCCGTTTCTGAGCCGACCGGGACAACGGACATTTTAAATGTCAAGTCATCACCGAGCGCAAATCTTTTAGTCAAATTATTCCTAAATTTCCAAACGAATTGACTATTCTCATTTAAAGAGATATCAAAATACTGAAAGGTGAGAGACGTTACATCACTAGAATCGTCGTAGCCAATATCGACGAGCTTGCCGGCTACCGTAATTTTATCCCCTAAGGAATAGTCCTTCAAATCATCAACAATTCTCCCCTTCTGATCAAAAAATTGGTTCGAAAGATCCTCAAAAGAGATCACATTACTCAACAAATTGGGGGATGGGTGCGAAAAACCTTCACGTTCAACAAAATAGCGGTTATCAGCTCCGTAATAAATAGAGGTCTCACCACAATCTTTGCAAAAAGATCCTGCAGATAGTGATCTTGTTGCACGATAAGTTGTTCGCATTCTAAAATAATTCTGCCAACTCCAGCCACCAGTATGTATATACTGCGCTTTCCACGAACCTTCTGGATCATTTGATTGTGGATCATAAAAAAGATATTGATTTGAATTTGCAGTTAACTGAGCTTTAGTATTTCCATTTGGATCCTGAAGAATTAATGCAATAGATGAAAATACGTCCAGAGGCATCGTTCTGTGCGCATGCATATCAATATGTCGAACACCCTTAGAAACATATGGGCGAAAGAAGAACTCAGACTGAACATCTTCGTAATTATAGTGAATAGATGGGGAAACAAGATTAATTACCCCGTCTTCTACTTTTGTTTCTCCAGATAAATTTATCCGACGTTCAACAAATCTGGCTCCAACTTTAATAATTTCCCACCCATATTTTAACCATGATGGGAAAAATGGTGGCACCTCTGCACTCACACTACTATTTTCAGAAATTCTTTCATTAATATTCGAGCTATTCTCCTCTGCAGAACACACACCGTTCGGTAACGAAAAAGAAAGACCCAAAAGAACTGCCAGAAGAGGTGTAGTAATTTTACGGTACAGCATAGCTATCTCCTTTGATAAAGACTGCTCCGATTTC
Organism: uncultured Actinomyces sp.; assembly: GCA_963525415.1. Taxonomy (GTDB): domain Bacteria; phylum Actinomycetota; class Actinomycetes; order Actinomycetales; family Actinomycetaceae; genus Pauljensenia. The sequence continues at coordinate 125,891 of CAURIY010000005.1, read as the reverse complement.
CTCTCGATGCTAACACTAATTCTCTAAGCATGAAGTACATTTCGATCTTCCCGTTGGAGAAATCCTGAGGATCGACGAGGCATCGCCGGACAGGCGGGTATCTGACCTTTCGAGGATTCGCCCCTCCCGTCCACATACGCCCAAGCGATGCGACCTGTTCTTTAACCTCGGAATCCCCGTAGCCTCCGTCCAACTCATACGAAGATGCCACTTCGTACGCGGAGCACCATTTCTGAGGAAATTCTCAGGAAAACCCTCGGGGTCTTCACAGGGAGCCCCCGTACCTTAGGGGCATAGACAACAGATCGAACCGGTAAAACTTCCGGTTCATATGGCGAAGGGACATGTTTCTGGGACAACGTGCTCTGTGTTGATGGGATATAGGTGGAGCCCCGTAATCCGCGCATCTGCGGACAACGGGGCTCCACCTCGTTCATCACCACCGGCGCACCCTCCACGGGCGCACCGAAGGAGGTCACCTCATCAGAAATTCACGCTGCGTTCCGCGGGACGAGCCTCGACCAGCAGGCGACCCCCGCGGTAGGAGGCCAGAACCTGGGAACCGAAGCTCAGCGCATGGAACCAGTCACCCGCGTCCAGCACAATAAAGTTCGCCGAGTTCCCCACCCGGATGCCGTAGTCCTTCAGATGCAGGGTGCGCGCCGCATTGTGCGTAATGAACTTGTAGGAATCCAGGATCTCCTGACGTCCCATCATCTGCGTAACATACAGGCCATTAAGTACCACATCGCGCAGGTTGCCGGTGCCCATCGGGTTCCACGGATCCTCGATGTCATCCTGACCGAAGGAGACGTTCAACCCGGCCTCGGTCAGTTCCTTCACGCGAGTCACCCCGCGGCGCTTCGGGTAGGTGTCCACACGCCCCTGCAGGTGCGTGTTCACCAGCGGGTTCGACACAAAGTTGATACCACTCATCTTCAGCAGGCGCAGCAGGCGAATGAAATACGCGTTGTTGTACGAGTGCATAGCCGTCGTGTGCGAGGCCGTGATCTTCTCGCCGATACCCGCCTCGTAGGCGCGGGTTGCCAAGGTTTCCAGGCCGCGCGATGCCTCGTCGTCAATCTCGTCGCAGTGGACATCCATGAGGAGGTCGTATTCCTGCGCCAGTTCAAAAGCGTAGTTCAGCGAGGACACGGAGTACTCGCGCGTGAACTCAAAGTGAGGGATCGCGCCGATCGCATCGACACCCATTTCGGCGGCGCGGCGCATGAGGTCGCGGCCGTTCGGGAAGGACTCGATCCCTTCCTGCGGGAAGGCAACCAGCTGCAGGGTCACCGAATCCTTCAGATCCTCACGCAGCTGGAGGAGCGCGCGCAGAGCCACCAGATCGGGGTCGGTAACATCCACGTGGCTGCGCACGTACTGGATACCGAAACGCGCCTGCTGACGGATCGCGCGAGCTGCTCGCTCATAGGCGTCCTCATAGGTCAGATCCTTCTTGCGTTCGCTCCACACTTCGATGCCCTCGAAGAGGGTGCCGGATTCGTTGTAGCGGGGCTGTCCGGAGGTCAGTGCCGAATCCAGGTGGACGTGGGATTCGATGTAGGGGGGCAGGACAAGTTTGCCGTTGTAATCAACAACTTCTTCACCGGGGCGCGCCTCCAGATTCGGTGCGATTTCGGCGAAAAGTCCGTTGGTGATGCGGATGTCGGTGAGGGTATCGGCGTTTTCAATACGCACGTTGCGAACAAGGAGGTTCATGAGGATTTCCTCTGCGGGGATGGACGAGGCGGTGGTTGGGGACGGCGATCACGTGATCGTCAGTGAGGGGAAGTCGCGCGCAGGAGAGGTGGTGCCGGAAGGATGCTCCGCCTCGTCACTACGCGCGACTCATGCTCACTTGGTCAGTGCGCGCGAGGCAGCACGACCGATGAGGTAGACAACGATGGCGGCAACAACCGCGTTGATCGAGGCGATGCCGTAGCTCTTGGTGAACCAGCCGGCCAGGGAGCCGGCGACGAGGGCGATGATGGATACCCAGCGGACTGCGGGGAGGTTCTCGCCTTCGACGTAGCCCTTACGGTTCACGAAGTAGTCGATGATGAGGACGGCGCCGATGGGGGGCAGGGTGGCGTTGAGCAGGCTCAGCCAGCCCACGAAGTTGTCGTAGAGCCACAGTGCCAGGAGGGTGCCGAGGGCGCCGGCGACCAGAACCAGGGGCTTCTTTTCGATCTTGGTGATGTTCGCGTAGCCCAGACCCGTGGTGTACAGGGCGTTGTTGTTCGTGGTCCAGATGTTGGCGCCCAGGACGATGAGGGCGGGGATTGCCAGACCCTGGGCGATCATCACGTAGAAGATGTCGTCCTTGCCGGTGAAGGCGCCGCCGACTGCGCCGAAGCTGAACATCAGGGTGTTGCCGATGAAGAAGGCGATGACCGTGGTGATGACAGCGGAGGTGGTGGAGCGAGCGAATCGTGTGAAGTTCGGGGTGGCGGAGCCGCCGGAGATGAAGGAGCCGACGACCAGGCCGACGGCGGTCATGACGGTCATGCCGTTGGACTGTCCGAACACGGAGGCGATACCGCCGCCCTGGTTGATGGCGGTGAACATCGAGTAGGTGCCGAGCAGGGCGATGAGGGGCACGGACACGAAGCTGACGATCTCGATGGCTTTGATACCGAAGTAGGCGGAGGCGGTCATCAGTGCGCCGGCGACCAGGACGATCGGCCAGGCGCCGATTCCCAGGAGCTCGCCGGTGGGGATTGCGAACATCGCGACGCCCACGCCGAACCAGCCCATCTGGGTGAAGGAGATGAGGCCGGAGGGCAGGTAGCTGCCGATCTTTCCGAAGCTGCGCTGTGCCATGAGGTCGACGCTCAGGCCGGTCTTAGCACCGATGTAGCCGAGGAGGCCGGTGTAGACCGCGAGGATCGCGCCGCCGATGACGACTGCCCACAGGTAGCCGTTGTAGTCGAGGCCGTTACCGATCTTCGCGCCGACGCTCATCGAGGCGGAGAAGAAAGTGAAGCCCAACATAACAAAACCGACGGCCCAAAAGGAACGTCGGCTTTGCTGAGGAACTGCCTCAAATGAAAAATCGTCATCGTGTCGAGCTTTTTCTCGAACCTGTGTTGCCGTGCTCATGGGCGTCCTCTCTGGTTGGGTGGCCAAATTGCCCAAAGATTAACCAGATCGCCCGAGCGGGTGCAAGTACCGATCTGCATACTGAGCGTGTCATGCACCGGTACACGACGAGGCGAACAGCTGGGCATTTCCCCACTTTTCCTCACGCTTCCTTCAGTTTTTAGAGGAGCATTTCCCATGAGCTCGCCGCTGCTGATGTGCGTAGTCTCATACTCTTCTGTCGGCCACATCGAGGGAGAAACAGTTTCGCTCCCTACTCCCGCGTGCGGTACCAATAGGCAAAGACAGCGATAAAAGCAAAACCCAGAGGCGATATCCACGACGTACTCGACACCCACGATTCCGGGCGAATCAATGTGTGGTGCAGTGCGAGATCGACTATGAGACGAGCGGTAAGCAAAGTCACGATAAATGTCACCATTAGGCACCAACAGCCCACTGCTCAGCCCGAAAGCACACCTGAGAGCCAGGTATAACAGAAAAAGACCGCCGCGTGGGCAGTCTCTCTCAAAAATTGTGGAGCCTACGGGACTCGAACCCGTAACCCCCTGCTTGCAAAGCAGGTGCGCTACCAATTGCGCCAAGGCCCCGAAAGAAATCTGAAATCAGATCTCCGGGTCATCCGTAACGGATGTCCACATGTCTGCATTCTCGGAAAGATCCCGACAAATCTGTCGAATCACCAAACCTGCAGCGACAACCACCGTTGCCACGGCCACCGTAGTGATCCACTTCTTCATGGGAACCTCCGCGATCTCGCTCTATGCGGATGGTGGGCCTAGGTGGGCTCGAACCACCGACCTCAGTCTTATCAGGACTGCGCTCTAACCTACTGAGCTATAGGCCCAACTGAATGCCCCGAAGGGCACCGAATAAGAGTACACAGATACCGGTCGCTGCACAAAATTCGAGGCCGTGATCTAGCGCACCCCAGATGTCACCTCAGAAAAGCATCACTCTTCTGTCAGGGACACGCGCACGCCGCCCACCAGGGACGCCACCACGTTGTAGAGGTAGGCACCCAGAGCAGACATCGCAGTCATGAGCACGACGTTCATCACCGCAAGAAGCGTCGCGTAGGACAGCATCTTCGGCAGGCGCACGTAGTCCAGCAGACGCGTGAACTTCTCCGCGCCAATGCTCATGAGGAATTCTTCCGCACTGGCAAAAACGTGCATGCCGTTGAGCATGATCCACAGGATCAGCACGCCGATGACCATGGCAATTCCCAGAGCCACACTCAGCAGGAAGCCCACTTTCATGAATCCCCAGGGGTCGATTCGCGCAATCGCAAGATCGACCTGGCGGGGGGCGTCATCACGTTCAACGGGGGTGTGATCGCTCATTCGTCATCCTCCTCGGTATCGGCCTGCTCTGACGCTACATCCTGCGAGGTCGTTTCGTCAGCTGTTTCATTCGCGTTGCCGTCATCGCCGGCGCTCTCCTGAGCGGGCGCAGAAGCCGCGTCCTGCGACCCTTCCCCCGCACTCTCCGCGCCTTCGACGTCGGAGGTGTCCTCCGCCTCGTCAATGTCACGCTCAGGGTTCGGGGTGATCGCAATAATCCGGTCGTTCGCATCGGGGCGAGCAAAAATCACGCCCATCGTATTGCGAGCGGTCGGGCGCACGTCGGAAGCGTTGACCTGGACGAGCTTGCCGGACTCGGTGATGACCATGACGTCCTCATCGGGCTGGACGATGACCGCACCGATCAGGCCGCCGCGTTCCTCGACGAGCTTGCCCACGCGCACACCCAAGGTGCCGCGACCCTTCGTCGGGTATTCCTCGACGGGAGTGCGCTTGGCGTAGCCGGAATCGGTGACGATCAGCAAGTCGGTTCCCTCGCGAGGAACTTCCATCGTCAACAGTTCGTCGTCATCACGGAACTTCATGCCGCGCACACCCGAGGTCGAACGACCCATCGGGCGAAGCTGCTCATCGGTAGCCGCAAATCGTGCTGCCTGGCCGTCACGGGACACCAGCAGCAAATCATCATCGGCATTCGCCAGCTGCGCGGACACCAGTTCATCGGGGGTACCGTGTTCGTCCTCGCGCAGGTTGATGGCGATGATGCCGCCGGTGCGGGCGCTGCGGTAGTCCTCCAGCTTCGTCTTCTTCACGAGGCCGGACTTCGTTGCCAGAACCAGGTAGTCCGCAGCATCGTAGTCGGTGATCGCCAGCACCTGAGCGATACGTTCCTCCGGCTGGAAGGCCAGAAGGTTCGCCACGTGCTGCCCCTTGGCGTCGCGACCGCCCTCGGGAACCTCATAGGCCTTCGCACGGTAGACACGACCCAGGTTGGTGAAGAACATCAGCCAGTGGTGGGTAGTGGTAACGAAGAAGTGTTCCACCACGTCGTCTCCGCGCAGCTGCGTGCCGCGCACGCCCTTACCGCCGCGCTTCTGGCTGCGGTAGTTATCGGTGCGCGTGCGCTTGGCGAAGCCATCACGGGTGATGGTAACGACGATGTCCTCTTCCGGAATGAGATCTTCCGCGGACATTTCCCCACCGTAGGGCAGGATGCGCGTCATGCGTTCGTCGCCGTACTTATCGACAATTTCACCCAGTTCCGTGCCGATAATTGCGCGCTGGCGATCCGGCTTGACCAGGATGTCTTCCAGATCCTGAACGCGGGCAGACAGAGCCGCGTGCTCTTCCAAAATCTTCTGACGTTCCAGGGCGGCCAGGCGGCGCAGCTGCAAAGCCAGGATCGCGTCGGCCTGAATCTCGTCGATGGACAGAAGTTCCATCAAGCCCACGCGCGCCTCATCCACGGAGGGCGAGCGACGGATCAGGGCGATGACTTCGTCGAGAGCTTCCAGTGCCTTGAGGTAGGCCTCCAGGATGTGCAGGCGTTCCTTGGCTTTCGCCAGGCGGAACTGCGTGCGACGGTAGATGACCTCCATCTGGTGCTCGATCCAGTGGCGGACGAATCCGTCCAGGCTGAGCGTGCGGGGGGTTCCGTTAACCAGGGCCAGCATGTTGGCCGGGAAGGAATCCTGGAGCTGCGTGCGCTTGTACAGGTTGTTGAGGACAACCTTCGGCACGGCATCGCGCTTCAGGACAATGATCAGGCGCTGGCCGTGGCGACCGGAGGATTCGTCGCGAATATCGGCGATTCCCTGGATTTGGCCGCCGCGCACCATGTCCGCGATCTTCGCGACGAGGTTGTCGGGGTTGACCTGGTAGGGCAGTTCCTTGACGACCAGACACTGTCGGCCGTGGATTTCTTCAATATCCACGACGGCGCGCTGGATGATGGACCCGCGTCCCGTGCGGTAGGCCTCTTCGATGCCCTGGCGACCCAGAATGGTGGCGCCGGTCGGAAAGTCCGGACCCTTAATGCGTTCAATGAGGGCGTTGAGCAGCTCTTCTCGGCTGGCATCGGGGTGGTCGAGGGACCACTGGATACCGGCGGCCACTTCCCGCAGGTTGTGCGGGGGGATGCGGGTCGCCATACCGACGGCAATACCTTCGGAGCCATTGACCAGGAGGTTGGGGAAACGCGCGGGAAGAACCGTGGGTTCCTGGGCGCGGCCGTCGTAGTTGTCCTGGAAATCAACGGTGTTTTCGTCGATGTCGCGCACCATTTCCATGGCCAGCGGCGCCATCTTGCATTCGGTATAACGGGGTGCGGCCGGACCCAGGTTACCGGGAGATCCGAAGTTTCCCTGTCCGGATACCAGCGGGTAGCGCAGCGACCACGGCTGCACGAGGCGAGCCAGGGCGTCGTACACCGAAGAGTCGCCGTGCGGGTGGTAGTGGGCGAGGACGTCGCCGACCACGCGCATGCACTTGTAGAACCCGGCGTTGGGACGGTAGCCACCGTCGTACATGGCGTACATGATGCGGCGGTGGACGGGCTTCATGCCGTCACGGACGTCGGGCAGGGCACGTCCCACGATGACGCTCATCGCGTAGTCGAGGTAGGAGCGCTGCATTTCCGCCTGGAGATCGACGGGGTCGATGCGTCCGTGCGGGTCGGTGTTCACCGTTTCATCGGCTGCGGTGGTCTGTGCGACGGCGTCGCCGCGTTCGAGGTTGTCGTTCTGGTCACTCACGGGTGATTCCTCCGGTTAGCTCGGCGCGCTCAGGCGTCAATGAAACGGACGTCTTGGGCGTTGCGCTGGATGAAGGTGCGTCGTGCTTCCACGTCGTCACCCATGAGCAGGCTGAACACTTCGTCGGCTGCTGCAGCTTCGCCGACCTCCACCTGCTTGAGAATTCGGCGCGCGGGATCCATGGTGGTTTCCCACAGTTCCTGGTCGTTCATTTCGCCCAGACCCTTGTAGCGCTGAATACCGCCTTCCTTGGGCAGCTTGAAGCTCTGCGCCAGTCCCTTTTCGAGGCGGTCGTCGCGTTCGCGATCCGAGTAGACGTACTCGTGGGGGGAGTTCGTCCACTTGAGACGGTACAGCGGCGGGGTTGCCAGGTACACGTAGCCACCTTCGAGGAGGGGCTTCATGTAGCGGAACAGGAAGGTCAGGAGCAGCGTGGCGATGTGCTGACCGTCCACGTCGGCATCGGCCATGAGGACGATCTTGTGGTAGCGCAGTTTCTCAATGTCGAACTCTTCGCCGATTCCCGTTCCCAGGGCACCGATGAGTGCTTGGATGGTGTCGGAGTTGAGTGCCCGGTCCAGGCGTGCCTTTTCCACGTTGAGGATCTTGCCTCGCAGGGGAAGGATTGCCTGGTGCTTGGGGTCGCGTCCCTGCACGGCGGAACCGCCGGCGGAATCGCCCTCAACGATGAAGATTTCACATTCGCGCGGGTCACGAGAGGAGCAGTCGCGCAGTTTGGAGGGCATGGACACGGAGTCCAGAGCCGTCTTGCGGCGCGTTGCTTCGCGAGCCTTACGTGCCGCCACGCGGGCAAGCTGAGCCTGCTGTCCCTTGGCAACGATCGCCTTGGCATCAGCCGGGTGGGCATCGAGCCAGTCACCCAGCTGCTGGTAGACCTGCTGCTGAACGAAGGTTCGAGCCTCCGTGTTACCGAGCTTGGTCTTGGTCTGTCCTTCGAACTGGGGTTCGGTGAGCTTTACCGAAATGACAGCCGTCAGACCTTCGCGGACGTCGTCACCGGAGAGATTGTCGTCCTTGTCTTTGAGCAGACTCTTTTCGCGCGCGTAGCGGTTAATGAGGGTTGTCAGAGCCGTGCGGAAGCCTTCTTCGTGGGTTCCACCTTCGGTGGTGTTGATGGTGTTCGCATAGGTGTGGATGGACGCGTTGTAGGCGGTCGTCCACTGCATTGCGATTTCCACCGACATCGTGCCTTCTGCGTTTTCGCTTTCGAAGTCGATGATCTCCGCGTTGATGACGTCGGATTTCTTTGTGGAATCCAGGTAGGCCACGTAGTCGCGCAGGCCGTGTTCGTACATGTAGGACACGTGGCGGTGTCCCTGGTGTTCGTTGACTTCGGCTTCTTCTGCGCCGGCAATTTCGTCGCCTTCGGCAACGGCCGTGGGGCGCTCATCGGTCAGGGAGATACGCAGTCCCTTGTTGAGGAATGCCATCTGCTGGAAGCGCTGACGCAGCGTTTCGAAGCTGAATTCCACGGTTTCGAAGATCGCTGGATCCGGGTAGAAGGTCTGCGTGGTGCCCGTTTCTGAGGTTTCTTCCCCGCGTTCCAGTGCGGTAATCGGGGTTCCACCGTTCGCGAAGGACATGCGCCACACGTATCCCTGGCGGCGAATTTCGGTGTTCACGCGGGTGGACAGGGCGTTCACCACGGAGATACCCACGCCGTGCAGACCACCGGACACGGCGTAGCCGCCGCCGCCGAATTTGCCGCCGGCGTGGAGGATCGTCATGACGACCTCGACGGTGGGCTTGTGTTCTGTGGGGTGTTCATCGACGGGGATTCCTCGGCCGTTGTCGATGACGCGGATTCCTCCATCGGCCAGGATTGTCACTTGGATGTGATCGGCGTATCCGGCCAAGGCCTCATCGACGGAGTTGTCGACGACTTCGTACACCAGGTGGTGCAGGCCGCGTTCTCCGGTTGAACCGATGTACATACCGGGACGCTTACGTACCGCCTCCAAACCCTCGAGGACGGTAATGTCCGAGGCGCCGTAGCCCTCCGACCCGTCATCGACTGTGGGTTTTTGCGTTTCAGCCACCCTATGGCTCCCCTCAATGTGTGATCACACGACCCCGAAATGGAGCCGCGTACTTCCGCGCACACACGGGTGACACAGAAGCACAAAACAACCTGGATAATTCTACCAAAAAAGGGCGGTAAACCGCGATTTCGCGCCCTTTTTCACACCCCTAGCCGTAGGTGTCGCGAGGGCCGCGTCCCGGTACTGAAAAACGCCCTTTTTTCCACGACGGAGCCGCCGGCCCGCGCACAATGAGCTGACGGACCACGCCCTCCCCCACTTCCTCGGCAATTCTCCGCTCAATGGTGGGAATGAGCAGCTGCAATTGCTTCGCCCAGGCCGTAGAAGAACAGCGCACCACGAGGACACGATCCTCAAAAGTTTCGATCTCGCAGTGCCGGGCAACGTCCTCTCCGACGATCGTCGGCCACTGAACCATGACGGATCCCATACGCGTGGGAACATCCCAGCCGGAGCGTTGGATCAGACGTTTGATCCCAAATCCCAGTGTTCGCGGCTCGCGGTAGCGCGGGCGCGTTGCCGCCATTCCGGGGAGTTTCGCCCATCCGACACCGATGCGCTCCGACGCTCGAGCGAGGAAGGTGAGGTCACCGTCCTCATCCGCGTTCAGCAGGGGTGAGTTTTCGCGCGGGCGCGGAACGCTCTCGTCATCTCGGGTCGAATGAGTGTCGCGAGAGGCGGGGAATTCCCCTTCTTCGCCCGTATTCACTCCCCCGTCCGTGCGGGTCTTTTCATCGCGAGTGAGCGAGATTTCCGAGGCAGTGTCTTCGTTGTATCCCTCGTAGAAGCGCCGTTTTCTCCTCCGCAGGGGAAGACGCATCTTTCCCTGAGTACTGGCGATGTCCTGTGCACGTTTCAGCGCAAAAGTTGCGTAGTCCGCAGCCCCTTCATCCTCATCCCAAGTCTCTCCCGGCGAGGTGCTCAGCGAGGGCTCGTTCTCAGCTACCTTTTCCCCCGAATCCCCGGGAATCGACTCATCACGCATGCGCGGAGTTTTACTCATCGTCGCCTCCCGCAACCGCGGTTCCCGTCCGGGGATCCCAGGTGACACGCAGCATGGAAGCGCGTAGTTCTTCGGGAACATCCTCGGCAACGGCGGCCGTCACCAGCACTTGTTCCGCGTCGGACACCATCCGCGTTAATCCCAGGCGCCGCGCAGCATCGAGTTCGGCAAAAACATCGTCGAGAATGAGGATCGGGGTGTCGTCGTCCTCTTTGAGGAGTTCATACGCCCCCAGACGTAGGGCGAGGGCGACCGACCAGGATTCTCCATGGCTGGCGTATCCCTTAACCGGTATTCCACCCAGAGTCAGGCGCATATCGTCTCGGTGCGCTCCCACGAGGTTAACTCCGCGCTCCGTTTCCGCGGTGCGCACGTGGGCGAGAGCGGCGTGCATGCGGTGAATTTCTTCTTCTTCGCTTTCGGTGTACGCAGGTGCATCGTTTCCGCCGGTACAATCCTCCGCCTCGTCGTCATCATTGGCGAGGCGGTGCTCCGTCTGCTGATTTTCCGCGGAAAATCCGGGGGTTTCGTCCGTATTCAGCAGCGTGGAAACACCCTCTGTTTCCACTGCGGGTTGCGACAGGCGTACCAGTGTCTGATCAAGGGAAGACACGTAGTCGATATCGAGGGTGCGCGGCGAGTCTGCGACCTGAGCATAGGCCGAGGAAGCCGGTCCGCGAAGCTCGGTGATCAGTGCTCTGCGCGCACGACTCAGGCGCACGGAGAGTATGGCGAAGGTGTCATCCCAGATCTGGAGCGTGGACAGGTCGGGAGTTTTTCCCCGGCGAAGCTGTGATTGCGCCTGTTTCATCAGGGCTGCTCTCTGGCGAGCAACCTTGTCGTAGTCGTTTTTGACCTGCGCCATCATGGGGTTCATCTGGATGAGGAGATCGTCGATGAATGTTCGGCGCACCGAGGGGTCTCCGCGCACGATACCGAGGTCTTCCGGTGAGAAAACAACTGTTTTCACCATACCAAGGACATCTCGGGGACGTACCTGCGTGCGGTTGAGTTTGGCTCTGTTTGCTTTTCCTCGAACGATTTCCAGTTCGATGACGTGTTCGCGTTCCCCTGCGGTCACCAGTTTGACGCGGACGACTGCCCCGCCCGGTGCTGCCTCGTCTTCTGAGAGGGGAAGGCGAACGAGAGCACTTTCAGCGGAGACCCGGTGGCTGGAAAAAGCCGACAGGTAGGCAATTGCTTCGACGAGATTCGTTTTCCCCTGGCCGTTGGAACCGACGAGAACCGTTGTTCCCGGTGCAAATTCGACAACGGCGTGACGGTAGGAACGAAAGTCATCGAGCGCCACGTGCGTTACTCGCACGTGACACCTCAGATGCCGTAGCGGATCGGCATGAGGAGGTAACGGAAGTTCGTGACCTCTCCGCCGTCTGCTTTTTCTTGTCCGGTGATGACGGCGGGCTTCGTCGGGTGGGTGAATCCGAAGCGCACGTAATCGGTGTCAATTACCGACAGGCCGTCAATGAGGTACTGCGGGTTGAAGGCCGTGGAAATGTCTTCTCCCACCAGCTGGGCTTCGATGGCTTCCGATGCCTGGGCATTGTCACCCTGACCGGCTTCAAGGACAACCTGCCCGTGAGAGAAGGCCAGGCGCACGCTGGTCTTACGTTCTGCCACGAGGGACACACGCTTCACCGCTTCCAGCAGGGTTTGGCGTTCGGCCACGGCCTGGATGGTCGTGGTTTCGGGGAAGAGTCGACGCACCGGCGGGTAGTCGCCATCCATGAGGGTCGAGGTGGTGCGGCGTCCGCCCGCTTCGAAACCGATGAGCGACGAGGCGCCAGGCTGGGTGTCGTGAGACAGGCCGATTTCCACCTGGGCACCGGAGGTCATGGACTTTGCGACATCTTGGAGGATGCGTGCCTTGACGAGGGCTGCTTCGGACATGCCGGATGCGGCATCCCACTGGAGTTCGCGCATGGCCAGGCGGTAGCGATCCGTTGCCAGAAGGGTGATGTTGCCGTCCTCGATTTCGAGGCGCACGCCGGTGAGCAGGGGCAGGGTCTCATCGCGAGATGCCGCAACGGACACCTGGGTCACTGCCTGGGAAAACACCTGTGAATCCACGGAACCGGCAAGTGCCGGCTGGCTGGGGAGCAGCGGGTATTCGTCGATTGGCATGACAGCGAGGGTGAAGTGGGATGAACCGCAGGTCAGCGAGACTTTCTGTCCATCAACTTCGATGGTGACCGGCTTGTTCGGAAGGGACTTGGAGATGTCTGCCAGCAGGCGACCGGAGACCAAGACTTCGCCTTCTTCTTCAACGGTTGCGGGAATACGGGAGTTTCCCGACACCTCGTAGTCGAAGGAGGACAGTGTGAGTTCCTGTCCGGAGGCGTGAATCCGCATACCTGCAAGGATCGGGCTCGCGGGGCGTACGGGAAGTACGCGAGCAGTCCATGAGACAGCTTCAGCAAGCACGTCACGAGCAACAGTGAACTTCATTGCGGAACCCTCCGACAAACAGAACAAACATTCCGGTCTACTCTACCGAACCCTCAGAGGTTGGGGAAACAGATTGACGAAACTGTGGCCTGTCATGAGGAGGTGGACAGGGTGCTTGAGCTGACTTTTTCCTCATGCGGGATATTTATGTCATTCAAAAACAACAAGAATCGTCATCATCATCGGGTGTGTGGATTCTGTGGAAACATCCTTTTTCTGTTAATATCACCAGGATTTCTCCGTGGATGGCATCGGGGGATGGAGTGTGGATGAATGACGTCATGCTGTGAATGACCTTCGTGGGAGAAAAATGTCATTCACAGGACGGGAGTCTGTATCCACACGTCAGATGTCTCTGTGCACTCACGTATCCACATTTTCTGTGGATGAGTGTCCAGATACCGCTCAACCCCTGTATTTCGTAGCTGTGTGATTACGTTGAGGGAAGTTCACGAGCCTTCTGCTTAATTCGGTTCGTCAGTTCCGTGACGTAGTTGAAGGTCTCGCGCTTTTCCGCCATCAGACCGACGATCTTCTTATTGGCGTGCATGACGGTGGTGTGGTCGCGCCCCCCGAAGTGCTGCCCGATCTTCGGCAGGGACAGATCGGTGAGTTCACGGCACAGGTACATGGCGATCTGTCGAGCTTCCACGACCGTGTGTGAACGATCCGTTGAAGAGAGCTGTTCCAGGGTGATGCCAAAGTAATTCGCCGTTTGACTCATGATGAGGGGGACGGAGATTTCCGTGTCCTCAGGATCCGAGGCAAAGTCTTTGAGGAGCATCTCGGCCATGGACATAGTGACCGGTTCCTTCGAGAGGCTCTCGAAAGCGGCGACGCGCACCAGTGCACCCTCGAGTTCGCGAATATTCGACGAAATTCGCTGGGCAATGTATTCGAGAATCTGCGGATTGACCTCGATATTTTCAGCCGAGGCCTTCTTCTGCAGAATCGCGATACGCGTTTCCAAGTCCGGCGGCTGCACGTCCACCAGAAGCCCCGCACTAAAGCGCGAGCGAATACGGTCTTCCAGGTCGAGTTCACGCGGCGGAACATCCGAGGTCAGAACGATCTGCTTTCCCGCGTTATAGAGGGAGTTAAAGGTGTGGAAGAACTCTTCCACCGTTCGCTCTTTACCCTGAATAAACTGGATGTCGTCAATGAGGAGGACGTCGATTTCCCGGTAGCGTCGCTGGAATTCTTCGATGCTTTCCTCACGCACGGAGTTAATGAAGTCGTTGGTGAATTCTTCCGAGTTCACGTAGCGCACGCGCAGCTGGGGGTACAGGGACAGCGCGTAGTGTCCGACAGCGTGCAGGAGGTGGGTTTTACCCAGCCCGGAATCTCCGTGAATAAAGAGGGGGTTGTAGGCGCGACCGGGGCTTTCTGCGATAGCGAAGGCAGCCGCGTGAGCGAAACGGTTCGACGGCCCGATAACGAAGGTGTCGAAGGTGTGCTTGGGATTGAGGTGCGTTTCAACCGAGTCGATGACCAGGAAGGGGGAATCCGAGGACAGCCCGTGGGGAACCGCCTGCATTCCCATGGTGATAGACGAGGCGATGGGATCGTGATCGGGATCCGCATCCTCTGCGTAATCGTCGAGGGGTGTTTCCAGAGTGGGGTCGATGGTGACCGCAATCCGCGTGGGGTGGTGCAGGATGTCCTTGAGGGTGTCCGAGAGAATCGTCGAGGATTCGCGGTCTTCGATCCACTTCTTGGTGAAGTCGTTGGGGACGGAGATCAGGATGGTGCCCGAAATGTCGCCGAGAACTTTTGCCGAGCGCAGGAAAGACGTGGCGGCCGGACCGAATGTTTCGGCATTACGTGACACTGCTTCCAGCCATGCCTGAGCAACGATGTCTTCGGACATGGGAACCTCCGGATCCGACGTGAAATAGGACACGAGTTTTTATCTGGGGATGTTCCCCTGATCCACTGAAGATTCTACCTGTTCCCCAGACTTTCCACAGCTGGGGACACGCCTGTGGATAAACTTTCCCCAAATGACATTCGTGTAGTTACACGAGCTGTTTCAGTAGTTGAGCGGAAAGCTCTGTGTCCATAGACCTGTGGACACAGGAGGCTGTGGACAAAAATGGGCGTGGTATTCCACAAGACTGTCCACAGATGTGGACGAAAAAATCGTGCGAGAAATGCGCGACAAACCCCTCTCTTTCGTTGACGCACGCAGAAAAGCTCCCTAATCTGATGGTTCGTATGTGCTCACAGCCGTGAGCAGTCGATGGGTGTTCGGAGACTTTCTGAAACACCCCCGAAGATGACCGATGAACGGGAGAGTCATCCCCGTTCCCGCCGAGGAGAATTTCAGTGACCACCAAGCGGACTTACCAGCCCAACAACCGCCGCCGCTCCAAGACCCACGGTTTCCGTCTGCGCATGAGCACCCGCGCTGGCCGTGCGATCCTGGCAAGCCGTCGTCGCAAGGGCCGCGCCCGCCTCGCTGCCTGAGATCCGCGAGGTGTTGCCCCGCGCTCACCGCATGGTGGATCCCGCGGATTTTCGCACCGTGATCCGAACAGGGTCACGTGCGGGCAACGAGCGGGTTGTCGTGCACTGTCGAACCGACGAGGACAGCGAACAGCGCCTCGTCGGTTTCGTCGTACCTAAAAGCGAAATCAAACGAGCAAACGGACGCAACCGGGTCAAACGCCAACTCAGACACCTCATGCGCGAACGCATCGCCGCTCTTCCCCAGGGATCGCGAATCGTTATTCGTGCCCGCGCAACAGCCCTGGGAATGACGTCCGATGATCTGGCTCGCGATCTTGACAGTGCTCTGGGACGCGCATGGAAAAAATGGGAGCGAAAGGAGGGCAAAGTCTCGTGACCTCTCTCCTCACGCGCATCGCACTCCTCCCCCTCCACGCCTACAGGCGCTGGATCTCCCCACTCATCCCACCGCGCTGCCGTTTCTACCCCACCTGCTCCACCTACGCCGTGGGAGCGCTTCACACGCACGGCCTCGTCAAGGGAACCCTCCTGGCAACCTGGCGACTACTGCGGTGCAACCCCTGGAACTACGGAGGAGTCGATCACGTCCCCGAACGCGGACGATGGATTCCCGACCCCTGGCAACCCCCCGCTGACTGGGCAGGACACGACGATCCCTGGGCACGAACCCCCATGGGAATGAACGGAGTCTTCCCCGACCTCCCCGACGATGCCACCAACGGCCTCGTGAACCAGACCACCCCGGCAGATGCCGGTCAAACACAGGGCGTGTCACACGTCCCCGCTCTTCCAAAGGAGATCGCCCATGTGGGATAAGATCCTCTACCCCTTCGCCTACGCCATCGCGTGGCTGTGGGTACGTATTCACGACCTGCTCGTCCTCCTCGGTTTCGGGTCGGGCGCAGGTCTGGCATGGGTCATTTCAATTATTCTGCTGACCATTCTGGTTCGCGCCCTCATCATTCCGCTCTACCTCAAGCAAATTAAGAGCTCCCGCGGAATGTACGCGATTCAGCCTGAAATGAAGAAAATTCAGGCCAAGTACAAGGGCAAGACCGATATGGCTTCGCGCCAGCGTCAGCAGGAAGAAATTAGCGCCCTCCAGAAGAAGCACGGATTTAGCCCCTTCGCATCCTGCCTCCCGGCGCTCGCCCAGATGCCCGTCTTCTTCGGCATGTACCGCGCCATCTACGCCGTGAGCTCCATTGCGGACAGCACCTACAACGTGGGCGGACAGCACGTCGATTCCCTCGGCTCGATCGACCAGGCCATCGCCACGGAAATCCACACCTCCACGGTCTTCGGAGTTCCGCTGTCCCACACCATCTACTCCGGTGACGGCACACTGGCTGTCGCGGTCTTCATCTTCTTCATCATCGTGATGGTTGCGACCCAGTTCTTCACCATCCGCATGTCCTTCGGCCAGAACATGCCGAAGAACCAGGATCCGAACAACCCGATGGTGCGTTCGCAGAAGTCCATGATGTACATGATGCCCGCGCTGTTCATCTTCTCGGGTCTCTTCTTCCAGATGGGTATCGTCATCTACACGACCACCACCAGTATCTGGGCCTACCTGCAGACCCTGTGGCTGCTGCGCAACCTGCCCAGCCCCGGTTCTCCCGCCTACGAGAAGCTCCTCACGCAGCGCCAGAACGCCTACCAGGAGTGGGCACGCCCCTTCTTCGCCGACTACGACCGCGAACGTGGCCTGGCTCTGGACGACGAAAGCCTCGCGGAACTGAACGAACGCACCCTCGTCGCAGTTCAGCAGCGCGCCAAGAAGCAGAAGATCGCCTCGGACTTCCCCGAAGCGATGACTGCCGGCGAAAAGGTCACGATCTACCGCAACCTCAGCGCCCAGGAATGGACGACCCTTCCCGATGAAATGTGGATGAAGGGAATCCACCACGCCACCGAACGCAGCGTCGAAAAGCGCGAACAGCAGGCCAAGCGCGAAGAAACGCGCAAGCGCGCACGCGATCAGCGTTCGGCGGATACCGCGCAGGATCCGCAGGTTCACGCTCAGGCAGCTGCAGAAGCGGAAGAACTCGAACGTCGCCGCCAGGAACGCCGCAAGGCGCGCCGCCAGCAGGCCAAGAAAAAGCGCTGACCTGGGACAGGGTTGCGTGCCCACCCGTACGCGGGATGATGCGCGCGCGACCCGCCCACGGCCTCGCCAATCGCACACCGACTGAGGCCACCCAAGACCACACCCGTGGGAACCCGGAAAGGCTCCCTCAACCGTGACATGGAGTAGACATGAGCGAGAATGACAACAGCAAGCTGAGCCGTCTCGAAGAAGAGGGCGAATTTGCCGCCGACTACCTCGAAGAACTTCTCGATATCGCCGATTTGGACGGCGATATCGAAATCGACGTGGAAAACGGCCGCGCCTCGGTCGAGATCATTTCCGACGATCCCTCGGTACTGTCCCACCTGGTGGGAGAGGACGGCGAGGTCGTGGATGCCCTCCAGGAGCTCACGCGTCTGGCTGTTCAGACAGAAACCGGTGAGCGTTCCCGACTGATGCTCGACATCGCCGGATTCCGCGCCGATCGCAAGGTTGCTCTGCAGGATCTGACGATGGAAGCCATCGCTCGACTGCGTGCGACCGGCGAATCCCAGAAGCTGGAACCGATGAACCCCTTCGAACGCAAGGTGTGCCATGACGTGGTTGCCGCCGAAGGTCTGGTTTCCGAATCTGAGGGCGTGGAGCCTCGTCGCTGCGTGGTGATTCTTCCCGCGGCCGACGCTGCCGAGGAAACGGCGTCCGACGCCGAGTGAACAACAGGCGGGGTGCTTCCGGCAAAGTGTTGCTGGAGCACCCCGCTCACACATATCGCACACACCCTACCCACTGCGCACCTGCGCTCCTACCTATCCGCTGTACTGCCACTGATGAGCAGACGGGCCGAATGTGACGGGGAAAAGACATGGCTGATGACACGATGATGACTCCTGACGAGCAGAATGTGGAGCTGGAACAGCCTACTCAAGCTGTCCGAGACCTTTTTGGCCTCTCCTTCCCCGATGTCGAAGAATTCGCGCACATGCTGGAACAGGAAGGCGAGTTGCGCGGTCTGATTGGGCCGCGTGAACTGCCTCGTCTCTGGTCGCGTCATCTGGTGAATTCCGCGGCGATCCTCCCCTTCCTGCCCTCGAAGGGGCAGCTCTTGGATGTGGGATCCGGTGCGGGTTTCCCGGGTATTGTCGTGGCGATTGCTCGCCCCGATCTCGATGTGCACCTGGCGGAGCCGATGCAGCGTCGATGCGAGTGGTTGGCGGATGTTGTCGATGCCCTGGGCTTGGATAATGTGACGATCCACCAGGCGCGTGCCGAGGAGTTGCGCGGCAAGGGGAAAGCTGATGTCGTGACCTCGCGCGCCGTGGCGAATATGTCCAAGCTGGTGCGCATGACGTCGAAGCTGATTGCTCCGGGTGGTTCCCTGGTGGCCTTGAAGGGGCGTCGCGCGGCTCTGGAGGTTGAGGATGCCGCTGCGGAGTTGAAGCGTCATCACCTCAGCGCCTCGATCCACGAGGTTCCCTCGATTATGGAGGACGATTCGACCTACGTGGTGGTGTGCCGCCGCACGAAGTGACGAGGCGGAGCGCGGGCGGGTGCACCCCGAACGATGGGTGAGGGGTGTGGCTGGAGTCGTGCTGGTCTGGAGCGCTGCGGTGATGCGCGGGGGTTTGGCGCGCGGGACGCGGGTGGGTGTGCTCTGAGCAGGTATGTGCGGCGCGTGCGTGGATTTGTTTCGAGGGTAGGTAGGCGGTCGTGAATGAGTCTGCGTGTGCGCGTATGCGCTGGTCGTGGCGCATATGTGGGAAGAGTGACCCTGTAGCGAGGGGATGGGAGGTCACAGATGTCCTTCATCCTCCGTACACTTGAGAGAGGTTCCTATTGCGGCCGCGATTCACAGATGTGTTCGGTGAGTTGCTCAAGAAGAGAGGGGTGCGGCGATGAGTGCTGATACGTCGATGTCTGCCCAAGTTGAACGCAATTTCCACGATCGACGAATGTTGGATCAAGCAATATTCGGGAAGCCCTCTCGTACCCAGGTCATTGCTGTGGCCAACCAGAAGGGCGGGGTGGGGAAGACCACGTCTGCGGTGAATATTGCCGCGGCTTTGGCCATGGGGGGCTTGAAAGTTGTGGTGATTGATGCGGATGCGCAGGGCAATGCCTCCAGCGCTCTGGGTATTGATCATTCGTCGGGGACCTCGTCGACCTATGACGTGTTGATCGGCGGCTCTTCTGTTGCCGATGTTGTCCAGGCTTGCCCCGATGTGGAGAATCTGTGGGTATGCCCGGCAACAATTGATCTGTCGGGTGCGGAAATCGAACTGGTGGATATGCCGCGCCGCGAGTTTTTGCTGGCGGATGCAATTGCAGAGTTTGTCTCGATTTACCGCGATATCGATGTGGTTCTGATCGACTGTCCTCCGTCGCTGGGGTTGGTGACCTTGAATGTCATGGTTGCCGCCGATCAGGTGATGATTCCGATTCAGACGGAGTACTACGCACTGGAAGGTCTGAGCCAGCTGTGGTCGACGATTGAACGTATTGCCCAGGGACTGAACCCGAAGCTCCACGTGTCAACAATGTTGCTGACGATGGCGGATCGACGAACCAAGCTGAGCGAGGAAGTGGAAACTGAGGTTCGCTCTCACTTCCCGGAGCTGACGCTGGAGACGGTGATCCCCCGTTCGGTCCGAGTTTCTGAGGCTCCCAGCTATGGACAGAGCGTCGTGACCTATGATCCCCGGAGCGCGGGCGCTTTGGCTTATCGCAAGGCCGCTTTGGAGTTGAGTCTGCGTCTTGCCCAGCAGCAGTGAGCCACGTGCTGTTGACCTCTGCTGCACCAAATAGCCTCTGACCTGCTGTTTTACTGCCTTGGCGCGATGTTTCACGTGAAACATCGCGCCTGGGGAATGTTGCGCCTGGGGTGCCAGGAATTTCTTTGATGAACCCGTGGCCACTTGTGCTGTTTAAATAATGTGTTGTGCTGATGGGAGTTTGAACCCTGCTAGGTGTGTGCCCTGAGTTGGTGCGAAGTGTTGGCGGGAGTGTCCACGCCGGGCTAAAAATTGGATCTCCAGAGGATACGGTCTGTGCAAGAAGTGCCCTCTCTGAAGGGGATCTGAATTTTGCGTGAGAATGAGACAGAGCGATGTTTCACGTGAAACAATGGGATATCACTTTCGAAGGCTGAGGAGAAGAGACCGTGGTCGAACGCGCACAGGGAACAGGTTCTAAAGCTCAGAAGCGTTCAGGATTGGGACGTGGGCTGGGGGCTTTGATTCCTCAGACTCAAGAAGAAAATATGACAGATTCTGTCCGTCCCCTGGATGTTCTTTTCCCGGGACGCGCATCATCCGGAAAGACTCCTACTCGCGGCGGTTCTGCCCGAGATCTCCTCAATCCCCCCGCGCGCATTGCTGCAGAGGCTCAAAAAGCAAGCGCTAAGAAACGTGTCGCCCGTACGCAGGAATCTGTCGGTTCTTCGAACCCTGCAGAAGAGACTACGAGTGTTGTACCTGCCGAAGGGACTCGTGGAAAGAAAGCCGTGCGGCGAGCATCCTCGAAGGGCGTATCCACTTCTGCGGGATCTCGGACTTCGTCTACGCCTCACGTCGAGGAGCCTGCTGCTCCGGTGAAAAATGCGTCTGAGGAAACCCAGGTTGCGGTTTCAGGGGGTGAGCAGGCCTCTATTTCGGTCACACCCTCATCTGAGTTTGCTCAGCAGGAGGCCGTAGGGAAAACGCAAAAAACTGATCTGCAGGGACAGAACTCAGCTCATTCTGAAAATGAGAGTGATACTTCTGCCGATGCGGTACAGGAAAACCACGATGTTTCACGTGAAACATCGGAAGATCTGCTCCCTGTTCCCGGAGCCTCTTTTGCGACAATCCCTCTGGAACTCATTGTTCCAAACACCAAGCAGCCGCGTGAAGTTTTCGACGAAGAAGATTTGGAAGAACTTGCTGCCTCTATTCAGGAGGTTGGTGTTCTTCAGCCGATTGTCGTTCGACGTATCCCTCTGGATCAGGAACCGAACGAACGTCTTGCGGAATACCTCGCGGAAAAACCAGAAGCTCGCTTTGAGTTGATCATGGGTGAACGTCGTCTGCGCGCCAGTGAGCGTGCGGGAGAGACGACCATCCCCGCGATCATTCGCCAGACAGAAGATGAAGATCTTCTGCGAGATGCACTGTTGGAAAATCTGCACCGCGCCCAGTTGAATCCCCTGGAAGAGGCCTTTGCCTACCAGCAGCTGATGGCAGATTTCGGGGCAACACAGGAAGAACTGTCAAAGCGCATTGCTCGTTCGCGACCGCAGATTGCGAATACATTGCGTCTACTCAAACTGCCGCCTGCAGTGCAGAAGAAGGTCTCTGCACAGGTGATTTCTGCGGGACACGCACGTGCTCTTCTGGGATTGGCCACGCCGCAAGAAATGGAGATTCTGGCCGATCGTATTGTGGCTGAGGGTCTGTCGGTGCGCACGACAGAGGAATTGGTACGACTCGGAAATATTCGACGTCCGCATGCAAAGCGTCAGGTGTCGGCTCGTGTGCTCTCTCCGCTGGGCGAGTATGTTCTGCACTCTCTTGAAGATGCCTGGGATACGCGAGTGTCGATCACAGAAGGGCGCCGCAAGGGCAAGATTGTCATTGAGTTTGCGGGACATGATGACCTGCAACGTCTGGCTGATCTGATCCTGCCGCAGCTGGGTGGAGAGAAGTAAAAAGGAATATTTTTCCCTCTTTCTGGAGGTTTATGCCTCCAGGGCGAGTTGCTCGTTGCTCGTTGCTTGGTGCTTGGTGCTTGGTGCTTGGTGCGACGCCTATCTGCAGGAAGACCCCTTGCGCTGAGGATTCCCTTTTCGTGTGCGCACCGTTGCTTGTTGCTTCCCTCGCTAGATCCCAGCCTATATCCGAGGAAGTATGGAATCCCAAGACGCTGCGAAACTTTCCAGCTTTTCCACCTCGGCACCGTAAGCCGCGTAGGACAGAATTACGACTCTCTGAGTACATATATTCTCTCCTCGAAATGAGGTTTCACTGGTATAGCACCGCACAGCGAGATCGCAGGGAGAACCCTGTTGTGAGGCAAGCAGTTGGGGGAGTGCCTCACTTTCAGTGAGTGATACGCAGAGTTGTCCTCTGAACGGATTCTGCCCAGGAAGAGAGCAAGAGCAGTCCGGGGACGCACGTGCTCTTCTAGAGTTCCTCATGATTCTCGACCCGAGAGATGAGAACACTTACCAATGCGTACTTTCCGCAGAATCATGCGCAAACGTTTGCATGTGCGCACAAGAAAAGTTATCGATGGGATGTGAGGAGTTACACAAATATTGAACAATTATGTGCAAAGCGTCGACTCGAGAAACCGTCTTTTCCCTGAGATCTGGGGGTGTATGAGTGTTTCACGTGAAACACTCGAAACGTACTGTGAGCCTCTCAGTAGCAATGCGTGTGAGACATCTCCTTTGGCCCTTATGGGGGGATAGGACAGAATTGAGGCAGGCAGTAAGGAAGAAAGATGTCAACCGATACAACAGTTTGTGCAGTCCTTTGCGATCTTGGCGGCGTACTTATTACGCAGCGTCCAGATCCTCGTGAGGTGCTGTCCGTATTGGGTCTTTCTGTTGAAGAACACCACATTGATCTTGTGGATCGCGCTATTTGGGCACACCGTGATGCCTACGATGACGGGTGCTCCGATCGCGAATTTTGGGATTGCATTGCCGGTGACTGCGGCCTGGGCGAACTGACCGACCAGCAAGTGCAGGTGCTTGTGGAGCAAGATGCTGAACGCATGAAGCACCCCGATGAAGAAGCTCTGAATCTCATTGCAGAACTGAGGGAAGCCGGCTATCCCGTGGGAATCCTCGCGAACTCACCGTCGGCTCTGGCAGACGTTGTCCGACACAGTCCCTGGGCACAGCACTGTAACGGCCCCCTGATTTTCTCCAGCGATATTCGTGTCTCAAAGCCTCATCGAGCCATCTATCGCGAGGCTCTTGCCCAGGTGGGATATCCGGCAGAAAACGTTCTGTTCATTGAAGACCGTCAGCCCAACCTGCGAGCCGCAGAGCTTGTGGGAATGCAGACCCTTGCCTGGACCGATGCCACTGAAGCCCGCCACGAACTCCTTCAGCGAGGAATTCTGACGCACTGAGACCTCGCGAGGCGCCGGAACTGTCCACCCGCACAAGATAAGGATGGACGCGCAGTTGCAAGTAGCTGCACGCAGTATGTCGCCCCGTAGAGTTCTGCTTTCCCATCTACCTGACGCATAACGCACCCAGCTTGTCTCCCGAATGTTTCGTCCCACCCCCTCCTCTGAGCGGGAAAACCCGGGACAATACGAGCGCATATGACGGTAGGAGCTTACCTCAGTCTTATTGAGCAACCTACAATGGGAGACATTGAGGCGCAGAGAAGATGAGGTATTGCTGTGAGCACAATTGGCGTGGGGACAGGCTTTCTGAAAAAACCTTTCCTGAAAGCGCTCGAGAGCGCCAAAAATGGCGACACCCTCGTACTGGATCCCGGAGAATACCAGCTCCCCGAGGAGCTGGTCATCATCGACCTCAATATCTGCGGCAATGGAGAGACGCGCGGAGATGTTGTTCTCAAAACCTCCTTTCGGGTGCGCAACACCATCACCCTTGAAAACCTCACGCTCATTTCCCCTCCCTACAAATGCGCCGTGAGCGCCAGTCACGTCGAAGCCTCATTCTCGTTTAAAAATGTGGAGATTTGCCCGGATCCCGCGGGGAAAAAGGTCGGTGTCTACATCGAACAGGGAACAGTGAACGCCACCAGATCGCTCATACGCGCCGCACGACTGGAGGAAAACAGCTATGGGTGGGCGCTCAAAGCCGGCGAGAAATCGCAGATCCACCTGGCGGGCACCGTATGTGAAACCGTCCTGATGCAGAACAGCAGCGCATATATTGATCATTCAACAGTATCGATGATCCGACTCGAGAAAAAATCGCGTCTTCAGGGCGGCCCCCTCGCAGCAACAAGCTTCGAGGGTAAACGCGCCATGATGATCTGCGAAGAATCCGTCGTGGAACTCAGCCACGTTGACCTCACAGATCCCGCGACAGAAATCTTTGTATCCGACAGCTTCGTACGTATCGGATCACTGGGTGCTGTCCACGCAGGAACAGATGTCCGCATGACTGCCTATGTCACGGAAGGCGGAAAGGCTCAGAGCGACGATCCCAATTTCTCAATCCACGACCCCGAAAAAATACGCGCGCCCCGCGACATCGTATGGCCGAATACCCCCGGACAGACCGGCGCAGAGGCATGGCCAGCAATTCGCGAACAGCTCAAACCCGGCGATACCCTAGTTCTCCAGAACGGACTGTACGTGATCCCGGGAATGGAAGATGCCTCGTGGAATATCCGAGGAAACGGACGAGGGAGCGTCCTTGCCGCAAACCTTCGGTACAGTGAAGAAGGCGAATATACGCTGTCGAACCTGTACATGACCACGCGTAGCAGGCTCCCGCGCAACCTGGCAGATTACTCCCCCCACGCCGTGATCTTCCCCGGTGAAACTGCGAAGGCACCGGATATTGAGCGTACCCCCGTCGAGGAGCACAACCTTCTACGCGCACTACAGCACGCGAAAGTCAGCACCTCGTCGGTGGTCCTCGACAGCAGTGATTGCGGGAACTGCTGGGCAATGTGGGTGGCCGACGGTGGACACCTCGCCATGGAACACACGACACTGATGACCAGTGCTCCCATGGGAGACTATGCAATTGGCATCGGGGAGGGCGGCGTTCTCGAGGCTTCTTCCAGCGATGTGGGAACTCTCCGTGTTCACGAAGGTGGTCGTGTGAGGCTGCACGACGGAACACTGACCTATGTGGCGGTGACCGGCGGTCGCCTCGACTCCACGGGGATTCTGACCCACAATCCTCCTGAGGAGGGCTACTACGCCTTCATGGTCGATGAGGACGGCTTTGTCGATGTTGAGCACGTCCGCGCGATAGAAACTCGTTTTTCTGCCAGAACAACGCGCAGCCACCTGACGCTTCGGCGTATCGACGCATCGGAAACATCTATCGAATTCGACGGTGACTCCGAAGGTTTTATCGATGACAGCGCCGTAGTGGTCGACCCGGAGGGAAACTACCTTCAGGGAAACAGCGACGGCACCCCCGAGCCCACCCCTTCGCATACAGAAGGTGACAGCGGTGAGGGCTACGCACCACCTGCTAGTGAAACGTCTCGAGCAGAGGAGGACTCCGCCTCGTCCGATGCTCTGGCAGAACTCGATCAGCTGATCGGACTGCAAAAAGTGAAGGAACAAATTCGAACCTTCATGGGGCTGGTGCAGTACAACAAAGCCATGGCGGAACGCGGACGCGACGGCGTCGAAATGTCGCTGCACTCCATGTTCCTCGGGAACCCGGGGACGGGTAAAACCACGGTTGCACGCCTCCTGGCTCGCGCTCTCTATGAGGGTGGCGTCATCGAACGCGACTACCTGAAAGAAGTCAGCCAAGAAGACCTGGTGTCGGCGCACGTCAGTGAAACCCCGACGAAAACGAAGAAAGTATGCGAGGACGCCCTGGGAGGGGTGCTCTTCATTGACGAGGCGTACGCCCTCTATTCGGAAAAGGGGAATTCCTTCGGCCAAGAAGCCGTCGATACGATCCTGAAATTCATGGAAGATCACCGCGACAATATCGTCGTGATCTTCGCGGGATACCGAGATAAAATGCAGGACTTCCTGGGAATGAACCCCGGAATGTCCTCGCGTATCGCCAATACCTTCGACTTTGAGGACTACTCGCCCGACGAAATTGCCGCCATCGGCTGCGCGATGCTCGGTAAGACGCATCAGTTCAACCGCGAGCTCTACAGTGACATCATTCGGCAGAAATATGCGCGTAGCAGCGATCATTCGAACGGTCGCTGGATCCGGAACCAGAACCAAGAACTCCTGAAAATTATCATCACGCATTTCGCGGAAAATCCGAGCATTGCTCCCGATGTCATCACCGACGACTACCTGTACGAATTTGCCGGAGGAAAGCAGGAAGAATCTTCCCAGCGCATCCAGGAACTTCTGGATCAACTGGAGGGACTCATCGGCTTGGAATCGGTGAAAACCTACGTCAACAGTCTGGTCAAACAGGTGCAAGCAGACCAGAAACTCGCGCAGGCCGGCCACCTTGTTCAGGAAAATCCCACCCACCACATGCTCTTCTTGGGCAATCCCGGTACGGGAAAAACAACGGTTGCCCAGATTGTTGCTCAGCTTTTCTCGGCTCTGGGAATCCTCGAAAAACCCACGGTGAAAACAGCGACTCGCCGCGACATGGTGGGACGCTACATCGGACACACAGAAGCTCAGACGGGACGCATCCTCGACGAGGCCATGGGTGGCGTGCTCTTTGTGGACGAGGCCTATCAGCTGGCGACGGCGCGTAGCGAGAATGATTTCGGTGCTCAGGCCATCGAAACTCTCCTGACGGCTTTGGAAAACCAGCGTTCCAGCTTTGTCGCGATCTTTGCGGGATATACGGAACCGATGGAAGAGTTCCTCGATCAGAACCCGGGGCTGCGGTCGCGCATCCCGCACCGCATCGTGTTCCCGGACTATACGCCGGACGAAATTGCGACGATCACCGCTGCAATGCTGCGGAAGAACTGGGTATTTAACGAACAGCTCTTGCGTGACATTGTCACGGATTTGTATGAACATGAAAAATCGGACAATCGTTCCAACGCGCGATGGGCGCGAAACCTGAGCGAAAGCATCCAGGCCGCCCACAAGGGCTGGATCGTCGATCATGTCATGGACAGTATCGACCCCTCGGAATTGAAGACCATTCGCGACGAGGTGTTGCAGCAGTTCGCGCGCTAAGCGCCGCCGTTGCATACACCGCGAGGCGGAGATCCCACGGGGTGGTAAACCACCGCGGGAGGCTCCGCCTCGTCAGTGAAGAAGATCAGCGCGACGCAACGTAGCGGACGATCGCCGCACACACCTCGTCGAAGGAACCCTCGGCATCCGCTGCCTGCGGGAAGAGCGAGGTATCCGTCATACCGGGGGAGACATTGGCGTCGATGAACCAGCAGTTCCCGTTTCCGTCAAGGACGAAGTCGATGCGCGAGAGGTCGCGCAAGCCCAGGAGCGCGTGAATCTGCAGAGCCGCGGCTTGCACGTCTGCAAGCTCATCCTCGGTCAAACGTGCAGGGACGAAGTAGGAGGCCGAATCCGTGGTGTAGCGTGCCTCGTAGTCGTAATTTCCCGTATCCGTGGTGATCTCCACCGGGGGCAGCGCACACGGGCCGTCCTCCAGATCGAGAACAGACACGGCAATGTCACGTCCCTTGATGAAGCGTTCGATCATGACGTGCTCGTCGTAGGCGAAGGCATCCACCATCGCGGAACGCAGCTCCGCGCTGTCAGTTGCCCGCGACATCCCCAGTGCGGAGCCTCCGGAGCTGGGCTTAATCACCAGGGGGAAGGTCAGCGACGGCTCGATGGCCGACAGGACGCGCTGAGCCCCCAGCTGGCGGAAGAGCAGCTGCGGGAAAGTCACCCACCCGGGAGTGTCGATTCCCGCCGCCCCCACCAGGGCTTTTGCCGTGGGCTTGTGGGTGGCCAGCATCGCCTGCGCGGGGGTCGAGCCCACGTAGCGCACGCCGAAGGACTCCAGGAGGGTCTGCAGAGAACCGTCCTCGCCGATAGATCCGTGCACCAGCGGCCACACCACGTCCGGCGCAAAGCTGCGCACGACGTCGGGGAGGTTCTGGTCAAAATCGACGACCTGCACCTCGAAACCCTGGGTGGCCAGGGAGTTGGCGACGCGGCGACCGCTGCGCACGGAGACGTCGCGCTCGTGGGTGAGGCCGCCGGCAATGATGAGAACGCGCATGGGTTCCTCCTGGGGTGACGCGGAAGGGGAGGGCAGGGACGAGGCGGTGGTGGGCACGGTGTCCTCCGATCAGTTTTCCGTCGGGGCAGTACCGAACATTTCCACCAGTTCTTTTTCGGCGTTGACGACGCCCGCGAGGCGGCGAACGCCTTCGCGGATGCGTTCCGGGGTCGGGTAACAGAAGGACAAGCGCATGTGGTCGGCACCGCGGCCGTCATAGTAGAACGCGGTGCCGGAGACGTAGGCGACCTGTGCTTTCACGGCGCGGGGGAGCATCGACTTGGCATCCAGCCCCTCGGGGAGGGTCACCCAGGTGTAGAAGCCGCCGGTGGGGGTGGTCCACGAGCAGTCCGGCATGTACTCGGCCAGGGAGTCGAGCATCGTGCGGCAGCGTTCGGCGTACATCGCGCGGTAGACCTTGACCTGGCCGTACCAGTCGTAGTCCGCCAGGTACTGGGAGAGGAACATTTGGCCGAACATACCGGGGGAGAGGATCGCGGCTTCCGACGCCAAAATCAGCTTGTTACGGATGGCGTGGGGGGCGAGTGCCCACCCGATACGCATGCCGGGAGCGAACATTTTGGAAACGGAGCCCAGGTAGACGACCCCTTCCGGCGCCCAGGAGTGGATGGCGGGCAGCGGGTCGGAGTCGAAGCCCAGCAGCCCGTAGGGGTTGTCCTCCAGGATGAGGACGTGCTCGCGCATGCAGATCTCTGCGATGCGGGGACGGCGTTCCAGGGACAGGGTGACGCCCGCGGGGTTCTGGTAGTTGGGGATGGTGTAGAGGAACTTCACCGCGCGTCCGGCCTTCTTCAGGTCGCGGATGGTGGCTTCCAGCGCCTCGGGGATGAGACCGTCGGCGTCCATGTCGACGTGAACGACGTCGGCTTGGCGTGCGCGGAAACATCCGAGTGCGCCCACATAGGAGGGGGATTCCGCCAGGACGACATCTCCGGCGTTGATGAAGAGCTCGGCCATGAGGTCGAGGGCCTGCTGGGAGCCGGTGGTGATGACGATGTTGTCCGGGTCGGCGTTGATGATGCCGTCGTAGGTCATAATCTCCGCAAGCTGCTCACGCAACGGTTCCCAGCCCTGGCCGGAACCGTATTGGAGCGCCTGGGCACCGCTGCTCAAAATGAGGTTTTTCGCGGTTTCCGCCAGGGATTCCAGCGGCAGGTCTTTGAGGTTGGGCATGCCGCCGGCCAGAGAGACAACTTCGGGGCGTGAGACGACGGAGAAGAGGGCGCGAATCTCGGAAGCTCGCAGGTTGTGAGCTCGCTCGGCGTAGGCGTCAAACCACGGGTCGAGTCGGTTCCCCTGCGAATTTCCCTGTTCAGTCATTGATCGGCCTTTCTGATTGGCGCACCCCTCAGTGCGCACCCCCTAAGTGTGCCATGTTCTGGCCGTAGTGTGCCGAATTCTGCGTCTGTATGGGTGCGCGGGTGGAGTGGGAGTGACGAGGCGGGGCTGTGGATGGGGAATCGTTCTCCGCGCAGAAGGATCGCGCGGAGCTACGTGCGCGTGAGGGGAGTTTCCCGAGGAGGCAGGGCGCGGATGAGGCGGAGTGTCACCTCGTCAGTCCACGTCGTGGAGATCCGATTCCTCGACGGACTTCACGCCGGGCAGGTCGGAAATTGCGGCGATGAGCGCGGGAAGCCCCAGGCGTTCACCCGTGCGGGTTTCGATGTAGGCGTGACCTTTGCCGCCGTCGCTGTCGGAGCGCACCTGGCCGACGTTCCACTTGGCTTCGGTCATGGCATTGATGACGCGGCGCATGACGCCCTGCCCGCTTTCGTAAACGACTTCGAGGACGATGGTGTCGCGCGAACGCTGGGGGCCGATGCGTCGAGCCAGGGGTGTGAGGGCGAAGACGACGATGAAGTGCATGACGGTGACGGCGATGCCGGCCAGCCACAGTCCAGCACCGCAGGCCATGCCGATTCCCGCGGTTTCCCAGACGGTGGCGGCGGTGGTGAGGCCTCGGACGGCTCCGCTGCGGGTCAGGATGATGCCCGCGCCGAGGAAGCCAATGCCGGACACGATCTGCGCGGCCACGCGTGAGGGGTCGAGGCGGACGAGGTCTGCGGCGAGGACATCCATGAACCCGTATTTGCTGATGACCATGAGGAGAGCGGAGGTCATGCCGACGATGGCGTCTGTGCGCAGGCCTGCGCTTTTACCTCGGGATTGGCGTTCGAGGCCGATCATGGAGGAGAGCACGAGCGCCAGGAGGATTCCGAGGATTTGTTCCCAGTGCTGGGTCGGATAAAACATGTGGCCTCCTCGGGGGATGCGCGTGTTCGGTGAGTGCGCGACGGCGCGTCCTCCCGTGTGTGCACGCGGTGCTGTAGGGGATTTTCTTTCTCAGGATACCCGCTGGGCTTCTCGTGGCGAGGCGGTGGGTGCGTGAGTGGGGATGCGCGCGGAGTGCGGGTGCGTACAGACGAATATCCCCATATTCACAGGACTTTTCCACAGATTGTGGATGAGCTCTCGAGATGCTGAGAAGGGTGGCGTAGGGTGGGGGTATGCCGACGCAGAGTGTTCAGGTGGATGAGGGTGTGCTCGTTGAGGAAGGTACTCATCGGGTTGAACATGCTGCGCTGGTAGAGAGCGTGGGATTTCATCCAGCATGGCAGGACGAGATTCGTCGGCGTATTGACGATATCGAGAGCGGCTCCCCACGTTGCCTTTATGCCGGAACTCATCGTCCGCTCCTCGACACGAGCCTTGGATGCGGAACACGGTGCAGCCCATTCAACGGAGGGAATTCCCACTGTCCCGGGTGTCAGTCCCTGACACCCGTCGGGGACGTCTCAGGGGCGAATGGGGGAAGCACCCAATAGTAGGGCGCGCACCCCAGAGGCGAGGATATCTACATGACAACCACGCCTCAGCCCCAGTACCAGCCCACCCAGGGATACGCGACACCCTCACAGAACGGCGCACCCGGTAACGTTCCTCTGTTCACTACAAACACCCAAGGGCAGATGCTCGCAGGCGCAACCTCCGCCTCGCCCATGGGAACAGCACCCCAGGGACAGGTGCCCCAGATGCCCGGCATCCCCGGAACTGACGGAATCCTGGCGCGCGGACTGACGAAAACCTACCAGCGCGGCGGAGTTGCCGTGAACGCGCTCGCCGGAGTCAACCTCACCCTGCCGCAGGGAAGCCAACTGGCCATCATGGGTCCCTCCGGCTGTGGCAAAACCACACTCCTCCACTGCCTGGCCGGAATCCTGCGCCCCACCTCGGGCACCATCACCATTGGTGGTCAGGACATCACCGGACTTTCCGAAAAACGCCTTTCCCAGATGCGCCTGCGCAACTTCGGATTCGTTTTCCAAGACGGACAGCTTCTGCCCGAACTTCCCTGCCAGGAAAATATCGCCATGCCGCTCATGCTGGCGGGAACCCCCAAACGTGAGGCAATCGCCCACGCCCAGCAGATCCTGGCCAACCTGGGACTCCAGGGAGCCGGCCCCTACCGTCCCGGACAGCTCTCCGGCGGACAGGCTCAGCGCGTCGCCATTGGTCGAGCGCTCGTCACTAACCCGCAGGTCGTGTTTGCAGACGAACCCACCGGTGCCCTCGACCAGGCCACGGGAGCCGAGGTCATGCAGGTGCTCACCCAGGCCTGCGCGGCCACGGGTGCAACCCTCGTCCTCGTCACCCACGACCCCGGTGTTGCCGCTCGCCTGCCCCACACCATCCACATGCGCGACGGACTCATCGTCCAGTCCGTACAAAATGCAGCCGCGACGACGCAGGCTCCCGCCCAAGGAGGCGCCCTGTGAACTCCGTCCTCACCGCGACCCGCGCGCTCCTGAACAGCAGGGATCGCGCAACCTCCCTCCTGACCATCCTGGCATTCGCCCTCCCGCACGCCTTCCTGCTGGCCGTCACCGGTGGCGTCTACGCATTCCAGATGCGCGCAGCACTGGAAACAGCCGACGAAGGATTCGGTGGGTTCTACGTGGGACTGGCCTGCTTTGCCGCTATTTTGCTGGTTGTTCCGATCCTGTCCATGGGGGCGGCCGCCGCGCGACTGGGCATGAGCCGCCGCGCACACGACCTGGCGATCCTGCGACTCATCGGACTCAGCCCCGCACACACCCGGTACGCCTGCGTCCTGGAAACCGTGATCCACGCGGGAATCGGAGTGGTCATCGGCTCCGTTCTCTACGCGGCCACCCTGCCCGCATGGGGACTGTTGAGCTTCCAGAACATGCCGATGAGCGTGGAGGAAATGTGGGTCGGAATCCTTACGCTGCTTGCCGAAGGCGTGGGAATGATCGTTCTGGCCGCTCTCAGTTCCCTGATCGCCATGAGCAAAGTCGTCATCACGCCGCTGGGAATTACGCGCCGCAGCGACGCCCAAAAAGTGTCCCCCATCGGGGTCGGTATCACCGTCGTCATCATTGCCGTATGGCTGGTCTTCGGTCAGGCATTCATGGGAATCTCACCCGCCGTCGGTCTTGCTATGCTCCTGGGCTTCCTTGCCCTGATCTTCTCCCTCACCAACGTGATTGGCGTCTGGTCTGTGGGCATGATGGGACGCGGCATGGCATCGATGTCGCGCAGCCCCCAGCTGATGCTGGCGGGACGCCGAATTGCCGACGACCCGCGATCCGTGTGGCGTTCCTTCGGAGCAGTTGCCCTGGTGGGCTTCCTGGTGGGGATCCTCTACCCGGTTTTCAGCGCGATCAGGTTCTCTGATGATGCCGCTGCGGATCCGGTCAGCCGCATGGTGATGCAGGATATTCAAACCGGAATGCTCCTGACCTTCGGAATCACCCTGGCTCTGGGCGCGATTTCCACGGCGATCAATCAGTCGATCCGGGTCATTGATTCTGTCGATCAGATGCGCGCCCTGTCCCACATGGGTTCGCCTGCGGGATTCCTGGATCGTTCGAGGCGTCTGGAAATTGGGATCCCCGCTCTGGCCATGCTCGGAGGCGCGATGGGCTTGGGCATTCTGTTCATGCTGCCGGTCATGGCCGCCGGTAATCCCCTGATGGGGCTGGCCACCGTCTTGGGATTTGCCCTCGGAGGTGTCGCCCTGATCCTTGCGGCATCGGAGGCAACGGTTCCCTTGCGCAAGAAGTTGCTGAGCGAGGCGAACTGAAGGCCATTCGCATGGTTTCAGACTTTTCGTCGCTTTCTTGCCTGTTTTTGCGGCCGTCTCCAGCGTTCCTTCGCGCGGTGGGGAGTCTGGCCCACCGCCTCGCCAATGGCGCGCGATACTGGAGGCATGAGCGAATGTCCCTGCGGAAGCGGCCGCCCCTATGCGCGCTGCTGCGAACCCTATTTGGATGGCGCCCCCGCGCCCACCGCCGAAGCCCTCATGCGCTCGCGGTATACCGCCTATGTTCTGCGCAACGAGGATCACCTCTTCCGCACGTGGCACCCGCGCACGCGCCCTTCCCTGCCGTACACGGATCGCGAGATGCAGTGGACGGGTTTGCGTATTGACGAGGTGGTGGCCGGGCAGGTGGGTGACTCGACCGGCGTCGTGGAATTCGTTGCGTCGTGGGTGGGGGAGGATGGGCGGATCGCCTCCATGCGGGAGCGTTCCCGTTTTGAGCGACGAGGCGGGCGCTGGGTGTACGTCGAAGGGGATGTGCGCGAGGGGCGTTGAGTGCGCCTGAAGATGGTGCACTTTTCACGTATGAACAGCGGACGAGCTCCTATGTGCACAAATGCGCATAAGGGGAGCAATTCTGTGCAGGGCCTGGAATACTTCTGAGGTAAGGCTAACTTTCTTCAATTCAATGGGGAGTGAACATGACTGACTCACAGCTTTCCTTCGAGAAGCGTCAAAAGTCTCTGGAAGCCATGGCAGACGACCAGGGACTCGACATTCTGGTAATCGGCGGTGGCGTCACCGGCGCCGGTATCGCTCTGGATGCCGCGACCCGTGGCCTGCGCGTCGGCATCGTTGAAGCACAGGACTGGGCATCCGGTACCTCGTCCCGCTCCTCCAAGCTGGTGCACGGTGGCCTGCGCTACCTCTACCAGCTGGACTTCCCCCTCGTGGCGGAATCCCTGCGTGAACGCGGCCTGTTGCTCACGCAGAACGCACCCCACCTGGTCAAGGCTCAGCCCTTCCTGTGGCCGCTGAAGATGCCCGTCATCGAACGCGCCTACTCCGCCGTCGGCGTGGGTATGTACGACGCCCTCGCACAGTTCGCCCACCGCGGTTCCGTGCCGATCCAGCGTCACCACTCTAAGAAGTCCTCGCTGGCTCTGGCGCCGGCACTGAGCAAGGATGCGCTCATCGGCTCGATCGTCTACTACGACGCACGCGTGGATGACGCCCGCCTGGTCGTTAACCTGGTGCGCTCGGCCGCACGCCACGGTGCCTACGCCGCCAACCGCGTCCAGGTCACCGGCCTGACCAAGGACACGACGGGACGCGTCAACGGCGCAGACCTCCTGGATCTGGAAACCAACACCACCGTCCACGTCAAGACCCGCGCAATCATCAACGCAACCGGCGTGTGGACCGAAAAGACCCAGTCCCTCGCGGGCACCAGCGGTGGCCTGAAGGTTCTGGCCTCCAAGGGCATCCACATTGTGGTTCCCAAGGATCGCATCAAGTCCAAGGTCGGTATCTTCCTGCGCACCGAAAAGTCCGTGCTCTTCATCATCCCGTGGAAGCGCTACTGGGTTATCGGTACGACCGACACCGCCTACCACGAGAACCGTCGCGAACCCGTGGCAGACCGCGAAGACATCGAATACCTGTTGGATCACGCCAACTCGGTGCTCTCCGACAAGCTCACCAAGGACGACATCATCGGCACCTTCGCCGGCTTGCGTCCTCTGCTGCAGCCCGGAACCCTGGATGGGGACAAGACCAAGTCCACCAAGGTCTCCCGCGAACACACCGTGACCGAAGCCGCCCCTGGCCTCGTCGTCATCGCCGGTGGCAAGCTCACCTCCTACCGCCAGATGGCTGAGGATGCCGTGGACTTCGCACTCGGCGAGCGCGCAGCCAAGACCAACCCCTCGGTTACCGCCTCGACCCCGCTGGAAGGCGCATCCGGCTACGTCGCCATGTGGAGCCGTCGTCACGCCCTGGCAAACCAGACCGGTCTGTCCGTGGATCACGTGGAAGACCTCCTGGATCGCTACGGTTCCGATGTGGAGCTCCTCTTCAACCTCATTGCAGAGGATCCCACCCTCGCGGAAGAACTGCCCGGTGCACCCGAATACCTGCGTGCAGAAATCGCGTTCGGCGTCCTGCACGAAGGCGCCCTCCACGTGGAAGACCTCATGACCCGCCGTACCCGCATGGTGTACGAGCACGCGGATCGCGGCCTGGCCAACCTGGATGTCGTCGCCGACATTGCCGGTGACATCCTCGGATGGGACAAGGATCGTCGCGAGGCAGAAAAGGCGTCCTACCGCGCACGCTGCGAAGCAGAAAAGGAAGCGGAAGGTATCTGGGATGAGGCAGAAGCTCAGGCTCTGCGCGAAACCGTCGAAGGCATTACGCCGTTCCTCGATGTGAATCCCGAGATCCAGGGCTGATTACATGATGAGGGGTTTCGGCACACGGAGCTGAAATCACCGCATATGTGAGTGGGGGGCTGCATGATGCAGCCCCCCACTCACATGTATGTATGTGCGATTCACGCGAAAGAACGCGATTAGTTCTCCTGAGCCGCCAGCCAGCGCTCGGCGTCAAGAGCCGCACGGCAGCCCGAACCCGCGGCGGTAATCGCCTGACGGTAGGTGTGATCCACTGCGTCACCACAGGCGAAAACACCGGGGATGTTCGTGCGAGTTCCGGGATCGTCCACGATGATGTATCCGGCATCATCCAGCTCCACCTGGCCGCGCAGCAGCTGCGTACGAGGCAGGTGACCGATTGCCACAAAAACACCGTCCGTTGCCAGGAGCTGCTCAGAACCGTCAACCGTCGAGGTCAGACGCAGACCCGTCACGCTGTCCTCGCCTTCAACAGCGGCAACGGTCGAGTTCCACACGAAGGAGATCTTCGGGTTGGCCATCGCGCGATCCGCCATAGCCTTCGACGCGCGCAGCTGGTCGCGACGGTGCACCACAGTGACGCTGCTGGCAAACTTCGTGAGGAAGGTGGCTTCCTCCATGGCGGAATCTCCGCCGCCGACAACCACGAGGTTCTTGTCACGGAAGAAGAACCCATCACAGGTCGCGCAGTAGGACACTCCGCGGCCGGAGAATTCCTCTTCACCGGGAACGCCCATGTGACGGTATTCCGAGCCGGTCGCCAGGATCACGGTGCGCGCCTGGAGAACCTCATCCTCCAGGGTGATGGTCTTGACCTCATTGGTCAGGTTGAGCTCATAGGCATCTTCGTAGCGGATATCCGCACCGAACTTCTCAGCCTGCTCCCGCATGTGATCCATGAGATCGGGACCCATGATTCCCTCGGGGAATCCGGGGAAGTTCTCCACCTCTGTGGTGTTCATGAGAGCGCCGCCGGCGCTCAGCGAACCCGCCACAACAATGGGAGCAAGCCCTGCGCGAGCCGTGTAAATAGCGGCCGTGTAACCGGCGGGGCCAGAGCCGACGATGACGACGTCGTGAATCGTTTCGGACAAGGTTTCCTCCTGAATATGTGGCATCGATATGCCGTGTTGTAGCAGCTCGGATCCGGGTTACTTCACGGACAATTCACTGACCCACGCCCACGCCTTGCCGTCCACGGAGGTCGGCATCGAGCGGAAGGTCAGCGAAATGGCTTCTGTTTCCACCGGAGTGGGCAGCTGAATCTCTGTCTCAGGTGACAACGCGGACGTCGTCAGTTCTGTTCCTTCGCGCGGAGTTTTGGGATCTACCGCACGGACAACAACCTGGCCGCCGCTGGTCGAGGAATCCATCGACAGGTGAACGCTGCTCACTGTGGCCTTCTGATTCAGCTTGACCACAATGGTGACGGCGGTAGCGTCCTGGAACTGGTTGAGGTCAAAGTAGCGGGAGCGCCACGTGGTCTCCGGCTTCCCGTCTAGCATGTTGATCGCCATGTCTTCATGGTCGCCGCCGTCATTACGCCAGGACAGGACGCTCACGCTGGAAATCTTCGGAGCAACGGTGGGCGCCGGCTCGGGTTCCGCCGAGGCGGTCTCCTGCTGTTGCTGGTGAGAGGCCTGGGCATTGGCCAGAGTCTCCGACAGACCGGTGTCGCTGATCGGGCTGAGCGCGGTGCTCAGCGCCCAGAATGCTGCGACAACAACGAGGACGCTTGCACCGATCAACGTTGGCTTTGTGGGATCGATTCCCCCGCGAGGGGGCGGTGCGTCGTTCCCGGCAGGGGATGCGTGCGGATCGGTGGGCGCGGGGACGTTTACGGGCGCCGGAATTCCCGTCATACGAGGCGCAGCATGGGGGCGCTGTTCGGGCGCGGTGAGAGCCTCATCCACGTGGACGACCTGCGTGGGAGCATCCTGTGCGGGAGCGTCATCGGTTTCGGGATTTTCCGAGGAAAGTTCGGGATCGTCTGCGGCCTCATCTGCGTCGTATACGCCGGCCATGCCCATGCTGGCGTCGAGAGATGTGCCTTCGGCACTGGGATCGAGGACGGGAATGCTTCCCGTGTGCGCGGCGACATCGGTCAGTTCGTCCGCGTCACTGTCCGCAGCTTCCGTACCCTCAGCACTGTCGGTTTCGTCAGCTTCTGCGGGGTCGGCGGAGGCGCTGTCAGAATCAGCATCTTCCGCAGGTACATCCTCGACCGGAGATTCTTCACCGGACAGATCGACGTCGTCTGTGTCGGCCAATGCCGCGCCCTCCTCAGAGGGAACAGGGGAATCTTCAGCCGAAGCGGAAGGTGCGTCTGCGGGCGAGGAAGCGGGCGCCTCGTCACTGTCGCTGTCGGAATGGAAAATGTCGTCGAACTTGGGGACGGACAGGTCGATTTCCGGTGGAATCCAGCCGTCGGAAGACGGATTGTGACCGGTGGTATCAGCCGATGATGCGTCACCCGAAGGTGCCGAGGTGTTGAGGTCGTCGCGTCGATCCATGTCACTCTCCTCCACTGAGTCCGACAGCTCATTATGACCGTTCCCCTGGACAACTGGGGGATGCTCACCGCTGGGTGCCGGGTGAGATGAAACGCGCAGCGCCGGAGCCGCCACAATATTCTGCAGAAATACGGGAACGTGGAAACGCTGCAGAGCAGGACGAATCGTTGTCGCCGACTCGCGCGGACTGACGCAGCGCATGGTCACCATGTACACCGCGGTTGCAACGAGGGATACCACCGTGACCTTGACGCCGGCCAGCAGGAAACGACCCGCCATCGACGGAAGCGCCGTGAAAGCACCCATGAGCTGTAGGCTCGCCCAGCCGGCGATAAATGCGACAGCCCCGCAGACCACGTAGATCGCGTAGGAACGAATGATGCTGGCGCTGGCAACGTGAGGATTGCGTCGAGCCACCCATTTCATGGCGATCAGTCCCTGGAAGACGCGGCATGCCGTCTCAGCGAGGGCAGCGCCCACCACCCACCACTGGACTCCGGTCAGGGCGTACATTCCCCAGCCCACAGCAACCTGGAGCAGGGTTGGGGCAATCCCCATGAGGAAAATGGGTTTGGCGTCCTCGTAGGCGAAAAAGACGCGCTGGCTCATGAGGACAATGCCCGTGGAGGCCACGCCCGGCATGAGTGCAATCAGCACCCAGGCATAGGAATTGACCGTCTCAAAATTCGTGGTGCGCACCAGAACCATTTGCATCATCGGCAGGGCGCAGGCCATGAGGATTGCCGCGGCCAGAACCGTCAGTGAGGTGATCACGCGGATCCCCATCTCATACTGACGTGCGACTTCCGGTTCGTCGTTGTCTGCGACGGCGTGCGTAAGCCTCGTGAAGATAGCGGTCGCCAGCGATACGGTGATGACGGACTGCGGAAGCATGAAAATGAGGAAGGCCGTGGAATAGCCGGCGATTCCCGCATAGGGCAGGTCGTGCGTCTTGAGGTAGGTGTCGGCGAAGGATGCGATGGCGTTCGTTGAGAGCACGCCGATTTGGCTGACCCCGAGTGTGGCAAAAGTCCATCCCGCGACTTTCGAGGCCGATCCAAAAGACGTTCCCCGGAAATGGAAGTCCGGCCGGAAGGACACTCCCGCGCGTTTCATGGGGAGGAACAAGACCAGCGCCTGGCAGACAACACCGAGGGTGGCGGATGCCCCCAGAAGCCAGAACTGCGGTGAGGTCAGGTCGGCAACGGCGAAACGTTCGGAGTGCGATCCCCAGATCCCGAGGAAGGCCGCGAGACCGCCAATCCCGATGACATTGTTGAGGACGGGCGCCCACATGTAGGGGCCGAACACTCCTCGCGCGTTGAGGAGTTCACCCAGGAGGTTGTACAGGCCGTAGAAGAAAATCTGCGGAATACACAGCAGCGCAAAAGCGATGGCCAGTCCGCGGATTTCCGCGTCAAACCCCGGAGCCATGATGATGATGAGCAGGGGTGCGGCAATCATGGCGAGGACGGTGACGCCGAATAGGATCGTTCCCGCCAGCGTGATGAGGCGGTTGACGTAGGTGTCCCCGGATTCGCGTTTGAGGGCGCGCACGATCTGCGGCACCAGTACGGCGTCGAACACTCCCGAGGCCAGGAGGTTGAACACCGTGT
This sequence comes from uncultured Actinomyces sp., assembly GCA_963525415.1. Lineage (GTDB taxonomy): Bacteria > Actinomycetota > Actinomycetes > Actinomycetales > Actinomycetaceae > Pauljensenia. Next base: position 86,161 of record CAURIY010000005.1, on the reverse strand, counting down.
TGGGTAGGGTGTTTGCGGTTTGGAAGGCCGCGGATACCGCGCCGCCCGCCGACCCGAGGGCGGCCAGCAGCATGGCGTTTCGAGCAAAGCCGAGGACGCGGGAGACCATGGTGCCCGACGCCATGAGGGCGCTCGCGCGCAGCAGGGAACTACCTTTTGCGGTCATCGATCACTCCTCCCCTCGGGGATCCTCGGATGCGTGCGGAGTGCGTGCGCGTCCCGCCTGCACGTGTTCCCCGTTGCTCAGGGGAACGTTGACGGTGCCGCGCGGTGCGCCACCCAAACCGGGAAGGGAAGCGGGTGCCTCGTCGCTGGCGCGAGCGCGGAGGCGGCGACGAATGGTGCGGACGATACCCGCGACGAAGGCCAGGCCAAAAATCCCCGCCAAAACGGCGGTAATGGTGTCTTCCCAGCCGGCGCGCATGCGCACGAGGACGCGCTGGGAGCCGTCGACGAGCTCTCCCGAGGAGGTGCTCAGCCGGTAGGTGACGTAGATGTCTCCGGAACCGATCGCGGACACCGGGACGTCCACGGTTGAGGTCGAGTGTGCGGGGATTGTCGCTTCGGGGCGTCGCTTGACCTGGAGGCGCGGGTCGGAGGGCAGGAGTGTCACGGATACGGTGACGGGCCACGGAAGGTCGTTGCGGACGCGTACCGGGAAGTCGGCGTTCTTGTTGATGACGTTGACCGCCTGTGAGGATTCGACTTTCACCGCTGTGCTGACGGCGCTCAGCCATTCGCGGGCGGATGCACTGGCCTGGGTGCGCGCCTCGTCGGAGATATCGGTGCGCAGCGCGTTGAAGACGGAGGCGGTGAGGGTGTCGACGGCGGCCTCCCCACTATTTGTTGCGTGTGCAACGTGGAGGGCGGAGGTAAACGGCGCCTCAAGAGACGCCACGGTCTCCGTCGCAAACTGAGAAATAGGAGCATCTCCCGCTGGCTCGCGCGCAAGATCGCTCGGCTCAGAATTCGCCATCTCCCCAAAAGACAGACCCTGAACCCACCGAGGCGTCACCAGCGCCTCCACGCGCCTCTGTCGCGTCGTATCCAGCGACACCCCGCGGTTCAGCGGCACAAAAAGAGTGCGCGACTGGTTGGGACGCTCCCGCGTGATGATCGCGGTCATCGCCGTCAGCGCCTGCTGCGTATCCAGCTCATCGTCGCTGCTCGTCGCATCCCACGACGCCAACTGAGCCAGGAGACTCAAGGACGTGAGCGCGGTGACGGTATCGGGAGACTCCCACTGGTCGTGCTGCGTGAGAGCCTCCCCGCTTTCCGCAGACAGGCGCACGGGCGCCAGAGACGTGAAATCCAGATCGCCCGTGGTGGCGTGAGCGCCGGGCGGGGCGATGATGATTTGCCCCTGAGAACGTTTGAGAAGCGCGCGCCCGTAGGTTTCGCGACTCGGCCACAGCACGTTCTCGATGAGTGCGGGACCCGTGGTTTCACCGGTGGCGGGTGGCGGGGTGGGCGAGGCTGTGGCTGGCGAGGAAGCGGGCGCCGCCTCGGGCGCGCTGGCGTTCGTTTCCGATACAGCAGGTGACGAGGCGGATCCCGCGTTCTGTGAAGATCCTTTGGTCGCGGCACTGGCCGTTTCCCCTCCGGAAGGAGTGGAGGAAGCTGCCGCGGAGCTACTGGCCGAAGGACTTCTTCCGCTGCTCGCGTTCGATGTCGTGGAGGAGCTCAGGTAGGAAGCGTTGCGCACCGCAGTGTGCGACGTGGGGACGAGGCTGCGGCTGGTGAGGGCGCGTTCGGCAAGTTCCGGCTGCGAGAAAAGCGTCAGCAACCCCAGATCTGCGTCGTACGCGGGGAGAGCCACAAGCTCGCCGGTGCGAGAGAAGAAGCTAGTGAGGAAAGCATCCGCCGCCGCGATTGCTTCCGGACTGGTTCCCGAGGAGGTCGCCCTGGGCGAGGCTGAGCTAGAGGAGGTCGCAGGAACCGAAGCGGTTGCGCTGCCCGATGTGGTCGACGCAGCCGAAGAACCGGATTCTGCCGAACCGCCGGCAGTACCATCAGTGCCAGTAGCCGTGCCCGCCCCCGTGCTCGCGGAGGCCGTAGGCGTGGCAACCGACCACGGAAGGGCATTCCCCGGAGAAGTCTGAACGGTGAGAGGCTTCGACGTATCGCTGCCGAAGAGCGAGGTGAGTGTCGGGGTATCAACCGCAAACGTCACCCCCGGACTTCCCGCCATCGCAAGAATCGCCGAGGTGTCACCCTCAGTGCGCGGCGTCGCTGCTGTCCACGGCAGAAGGACGTTGATCTTCGTCGGGCTCAGCGCATACCCGGAATCCCAGATGAGGATGCTGCGATCTTTCCCTGACGAGTGGTCATCATCCGCATGAACGGTGATCCCGCGCGGACCCCATTCGAAGGAATCCGTGAACGGGAGGGCGGAGCGCGGAATCGTCACCTGAAAAGGCGCGCTCGCGCCGGGTGCGAGTACCGCGCTCACGGTCGCACTGTGAATACGCCGCCCCTCGTGGGTTTCCCCCGTGAGGTAACTGTGAAGCTCATCGGCAGTGACCGGCGTCCACGTTTGAACGTAGAAATCGAGCGAAGGATTTACGGAAGGCGTCGCCGACAGGTTCCGGATCGTGCCCGACACGGTGACGTCACTCTCGCCCGTGATGACGCGCGGTTCCAGGTTGGTCATGCGCACGTCGAGACCGGAGGAGGAAGGCGCTTCCTCGAGGAGGTCGGGTCGTTGCGCGGCAATGCGAGGTTGCGCGGGTGCAAACGTCGATGTGCTGGCGAGGCGGTGCGTCGCCTCGTACGTTGCTGTCCCCTCCTGCCCGGTGCGCGCGTGCGCGAGTGGCGAGGCGGGTGCCTCGTGAGCGGACGAGGTGGGGAGTGCGCTCGCGGGGAGTGCCCCGCCCGCGAGGGTTGCGCTCGTCAGAGCGGTCACCGCGAGGGCGGTCAGGCGCGCGGCGAGGGGGGTGCGCGTCGTGTGGCGCGTGTGGGACAGCCGTGAGACGTTCATCTAGTTCTCCCGGTAGAGAAGGTCGAGCGCAATTCCCACGATGCGGCGCTCGTTGGGGTAGGCGAGCTGGCGTGACAGGTCACGCAGGGACAGCCACGCGGCGTCCTCGGCCTCGTGGTCGGGGTCGCCTTCCACGGAGATGCTGCCCGAAACGTACCCCATGAGGTAGTGGTGGACGACCTTGTGAATGCGCCGGTCTGCGCCGGAAAACCAGTAGTCAATGGAGGCGAGGTGACGGATGATCCTCCCGTGGATTCCCGTTTCTTCTGCGACTTCGCGCAGGGCGGCTTCCTCGGGGGACTCGAATCCTTCGAGGTGGCCTTTGGGGAGGCACCATTCGATTTTTCCCGCGCGGTTGCGCCTGGCGATGATCGCCGCGTAGGGCAGTCCTCCGCGGACATCGACGACGATGCCGCCGGCGGAGGTTTCCGAAGAGACCGGCAGGGAGTGCGGGTTGGGGGTGTGTGCCGCCTGAAGGGACGCGTGACGTCGCGGGGGGCGGGGTACCCCTGGACGTAGCTCGTTCGGGCGGATCGACATAACTCCAGTTTAGGTGGGTTTAGGTCTGGGGGACCGATGCGCGGCCGGAATATGCGGTGTGAGTTTGGTGGGGTGCGTGCCCGAGAGGGCGCGATTCGGCTTTTTCCTGCGGGAAAAGGGGAGTTTTCCGCGTGGGGGCATGGCGGAGAAATGTTCGGTCTGGCAAGCTGGTGGGCGATGAGTACGAAAGACGCTCCCGTTTCCGTTCCCTCCGCTTCCTTGTACGAGGCGACTGCCGCTTCCGCTCGTCCCTCCGGTTTGGGGGAGGGAGATCTGGCGCTCCTGATGGCGCAGGCACAGCGAGCCTTTGCGCAGCTTCCGCCCGCCCTTATGGAATTGGGCAGGGTTTTTGAAGAGGCGGGTGAGGAGCTTGCCCTGGTGGGCGGGCCGGTTCGTGATGCCTTCTTGGGGCTGACCCCCCACGATTTTGACTGCGCGACGTCGGCTCATCCCGATCGCACGGAGGAACTCCTGGCGAAGTGGGGGCATGCCACGTGGGATATCGGGAAGGAATTTGGCACTATCGGGGGGCGCCGCGGTGACCTCGTGGTGGAGGTGACGACGTACCGCACGGATTCTTATGAAGTGGGGTCGCGTAAGCCTGAGGTTACCTACGGGGACACTCTGGAAGGTGACCTGACGCGCCGCGATTTCACGGTGAATGCGATGGCGATGCGCCTTCCGCAGATGGTGCTCGTGGATCCGCATAACGGCTTGGAGGATCTGGCACAGGGGCGTTTGCGTACCCCGGTGAGTGCCGAGCAGTCTTTCGATGACGATCCCCTGCGTATGATGCGTGCCGCGCGTTTTTCCGCTCAGCTGGGAATTGATGTTGATGAAGATGTCATGACCGCGATGGAGCGCATGGCGCAGCGCTTGGAGATCGTGTCCGCTGAGCGTATTCGCGCGGAATTGGAGCGGCTCATTATTTCTCCGTGGCCGCGTCGGGGTCTGGAGCTCATGGTGCACACGGGGATCGCTGACCGCGTTCTTCCCGAGTTGGCGGCTCTGGTTTCGACCGTGGATGAACATCGGCGGCACAAGGATGTCTATGAGCACACCCTGACGGTGTTGGATCAGGCGATTGACTTGGAAACGGACGCGGAAGGGGCGGTACCCGGTCCCGACTTTATCCTGCGTTTTGCCGCGCTCATGCACGATGTGGGCAAGCCTGCGACTCGACGTTTTGAGAAGAACGGGACGGTCTCCTTCCATCACCATGAGCTGGTGGGAGCCAAGCTGACGCGTAAGCGTATGAAAGCCCTGCGTTTCGATAAGGCGACGACCGAGGCGGTGTCGACTCTTGTTGCTCTGCACCTGCGTTTCCACGGGTATGGGGAAGCGCAGTGGACGGATTCTGCGGTGCGTCGATACGTGACGGATGCGGGGGAGCTTCTGGAGCGTCTGCATCGTCTCACCCGTGCCGATTGCACGACGCGCAACAGACGCAAAGCTGCATATTTGTCTGCCGCTTATGACGATTTGGAAAAGCGTATTGCGGATTTACGTGCCCAGGAAGAATTAGATGCTATTCGTCCGGATTTGAGTGGCGATGAAATTATGGAGATCCTGGGGCTTCGTCCATCAAAAGCTGTAGCTATGGCTCGCAATTACCTTTTGGAATTGCGCATGGAAAATGGGCCGATGGGAGCCGAGGCCGCTCGCGAAGCTCTGCTGGCCTGGTGGGCAAGTGATGAGGTGCGTGATCTGGCTGCTCAATACCAGGCTGAACAGGAAAAATGGGAGGCTGTTGCCCGTGAGAAGCGGGCGAAGAAGAAGGGTGCTCATCGAGAGGATCACTAATTTCTTCTCTGTTCTTTTGACCGCGGGCACATATTGTGTGCCCGCGGTTTTCTTTTTGTGGGGAATAAAATTTTGCCACTAGAAAGTATTTTCTACTCCCGCGGAGTAAAATTCTGGCCTTCTATTTCTGGGGGTCGGTGAATTCTCATGTTGGTGAAGAAGTCAGTGCGCGTATCTATTTCTGCCCTCGCGGCTCTCGGCCTCATTTCTGGAATGTCCGGTGTGGCCTTCGCCGACGATCCGGCAACCCCTGCAGCCCCCAGCGTGAGCGCACCGGCGCCTGCAGATGAAGAACCCGAAGATGGAGAAGAAGGACGGACTGGCAAAGACGGGTGTCGCAACCCTGTCGATTGCCGCCCTTGCCGCTGCCCTGGGTGGAGCCGGCGTCGTGGCACGCCGCCGCTCCTGATGATCACTTGTCTGTTGCCCCCGGGAAATGCTGTTTCCCGGGGGCAACAGCGCATTATGGCGTGATTTTCTGCGCCCCGACTGTCACCTACTCCGCATTTCCTGCCGTATCTGCGTAGGCTAGAGGGGTTAACCCCTGCTGAAAGGCTGGAATTCGTGGCAACGACTAACGGACAGAATGGCCGTCCGCGTGAGAATGGAGCCTCCGGGCTTCCCTCGCGTGCTCAGGCTGCCCGACGACGTGTCGCAGAAGAAACTCGACGTGAAACTCGTCCCGCTGCTTCCACTGCTGGAAGTTCCGCAGCATCTGCGGGAAAGAAAACGGGTGGAACCGTTCAACGGCGCAGCGCCATCGAACGTGGAATCACCTCCGCAGGAGGAAGCACCTCCCCCTCGTCCCAGGGACGCGACGCCACGCGAAACGGCGCGAATGGACGCTCTGCGGCGAGAGCCTCGTCAACGGGAAGTAGCGCGCCACGCACACGAAGCGGCGGAGGAAGTGCGCGCACGGTTGCACCCTCCCGCGCAGCAGCGGGGACACGCGCACGCACCGCCTCGTCAGGAAAGGGCGGGAAGGGACCGGGAAACCGTGCCAGCGCGCAAGGGAAGAAGAAGCGCAGCTGGGGTCGCAGGATCGGACTGGGAATCGTCATGACCTTCCTGGGTGCGGTGATTGCCGGCGCAGCAACATTCTTGGTGATGTACGCAGGCCTGCAAATCCCCAAGGCAGACCAGGTGGCGCTCGCACAGACCACAACCGTCTACTACTCCGACGGAACCACTGAAATGGGGCGCATGTCCCAAATCAACCGCACTATTATCGACGCTTCGGCTCTCCCCGAATACGTGCCGCACGCCGTTGTTGCATCGGAAGACCGCACGTTCTACACCAACTCGGGAATTGATCTCAAGGGAATTGGTCGTGCCCTCATCAACAACCTGACCGGTGGGGCGCGGCAGGGTGCCTCCACCCTCACTCAGCAGTACGTGGAACGCTACTACGAGGGGGAGCGCACCGGATACGTGGGCAAAGCGAAAGAAGCGATCCTTGCTCTGAAGATCAACCGAGAGCAGAGCAAAGACGAAATCATTGGCAACTACCTCAACACCATCTATTTCGGACGTGGAGCCTATGGGATCGAAGCGGCCTCGCGTGCCTTCTTCAACCACCCGGCATCTGAACTCACCCTGAGCGAAGCCGCCCTCATCGCCGGAATCATTCCCGCGCCCTCGGCCTGGGATCCCGCCGTTGATCAGAAACAGGCGCGCACGCGATGGGAACGCGTCCTCAAACTGATGGTCGAAGACGGCTGGATTTCCGCCTCGGACGCGGCATCTGCGCAGTTCCCCACGACTATCGATCCGGATTCGGTCAGCGCCCCCTCACTGGAAGGGCCGACCGGCTACCTCATGGAACAGGTGCGTACGGAACTCATCGACAAAGCCGGATTCACCCACGATCAGCTGACCACCGGCGGCTACAAGATCATCTCCACCATCGATAAAACCAAACAGGATCAGGCCGTGGCAGCCGCCGAATACATGAATGAGATTCGTGGTTGGAACCCGGAATTCATGCATGTCGCCCTGTCCTCACTCAACCCCGCAAACGGTGAAATCGTCGCGGAATACGGTGGAGCCGACTACCTCAAGCGGCAGCAGAATGCGGCGACGCAAGACATTGCGGCAGCTGGCTCGACCTTTAAACTCTTCACTCTGCTGGCGAATGCGGAACAGGGCGGGAAGCTCACCGACGTGTACAACGGTGCTTCTCCTCAGACTTTCGCCGGCTTGCGCGTGCAAAACGACTCCGGAGTCTCCTGGGGGCGCGTCAACCTGGTGAGTGCCATGCAGAACTCGATTAATACGGCGTTTGTTGCCTTGAACGAGAAAGTCGGCCCGGAGTCGACCACTGAAATGGCAATTAAGGCCGGTATTCCGGAAGATACGCCCGGCTTGGAATCGACGATCCTCAACGTTCTGGGCTTTGCCGCGACCCACAATATGGATCTGGCGCACGCCTACTCGACGGTTGCCAGCGGTGGCCTGCGCACGACGCCGCATATTGTGCGCGAGGTGCTGCACGGTGATGGTTCCAAGGTTTACCAGACGACGGTCACCCCCGAGCAGGTGTTCAGCAGCGATACGGTGAGTGCAATTATGCCGGCGTTGCAGGCTGTGACTGCGCGAGGAGGAACAGCCGAAGCGGTGGCGTCCGCGCTCCGAGTGGAATCGGGTGGAAAGACCGGTACCTCGGAGGAGCAGAAGTCCGCTCAGTTCGTTGGGTTCACTCCCGAACTGGTGACTGCCGTGTCGATGTATCAGAGCGACGAGAACGGTAACCCTGTCCCCCTGACGAATGTCGGTGGACGAGGACAGTTCCACGGCGGTGACTGGCCGGTGGACGTGTGGGTGAAGTACATGAAGGCCGCGACCGCTGAGCAGACCAAGGCCAGTTTTGACTGGTACAAGAAGCCGTCGGTCATGCCGCGCGCCTACACGCCGACTCCGGAGCCGACGGAGGAAGCAACCGAGGAAGGGACACCCGCGCAGCCCGCTGCCCCGCAGCCTGCTGCAACCTCGGCAGCTCCGCAGAATCCCGGGACGACCGGAGGCGGTCAGCCGACTTTCGGTGCCGGAACGGGAAGCGGAGGTGCCGCCTCTGGCGGAAACCGTTCGACGAATGGAAGCAGATCTTCAGGAAACTGAGGAAGCCTCCCGAATGCATGTCCCCCGCGCGGTCTCCGCGCGGGGGACACTGTTATCTGAAGCCGGGTTGTCTCTAGAAGAGCAATCCGGCGTAGCCAAAAGCAGGGGTTGTTCGTGCTTTGGCGAAAAACTGTGGGGGGTGGGAGCCGTAGCTCCCACCCCCCACAGGCATCAGATCAAGCGATCGAGATCAACTCTCACTTTTCGGCGATGACGCGCACCTTGAGGGTGGCGACAACGTCGGAGTGCAGGTTGACGGTCACCGAGTAATCGCCGGTGGTCTTGATCGGGTTGGTGATCACGACGCGACGACGGTCGATTGTCTGGCCGAGTTCTGCCTTCACTGCGTCAGCAATGTGAGCGGTGGACACGGCGCCGAAGAGGCGGCCGTTTGCACCGACCTTGCCGGACACGGTTACGAAAGCAGCTGCCTGCAAAGCGTCGCGGACGATGCGAGCATCTTCCACGGTGGCAATTTCACGCTTGCGGCGTGCAGCTGCCATCTGGTCGATCTGCTTCTGAGCGCCCTTAGTCCACTTGGCGGCCAGGCCGCGGGGAACCAGGTAGTTGCGAGCGTAGCCGTCCTTGACCTCAACGACCTCGCCGGAGGCGCCAAGGTGAGCCACGTCGTGGGTGAGGATGAGCTTGGTAGCCATAATTCAGTTCCTTCCCGTTTCGATCAGCGGCCGGTGGACGAGTAGGGCAGCAGAGCCATCTCGCGAGCGTTCTTCACCGCGCGAGCGATGCGACGCTGCTCCTGGACGGACACGCCGGTCACTCGGCGGGCGCGGATCTTGCCGCGATCCGAGATGAACTTACGCAGAAGCGCGGTGTCCTTGTAGTCGATGGTCTCGATCTTGGCCGACTTGAGCGGGTTGGCCTTCTTCTTGATGGGCTTATTGCGAAGTTGAGGCTTCGCCATGATTGTCTCCTAGATGATCTGGGTGGGAAACCCACCCCAAGCTTTTCTTCAGCGTTCACAGTGACCGGTATGCCCGACAGCTCGGGGCGCCTCGGCGGGCGCTTCAGTACCGATCACGCGAGATATCAGAACGGCGGTTCGTCAGAGAAGGACGTTGCGCCACCCGCATCGGATGTACGCCACGGATCGTCAGATGAGCCGCCGGCAGGGGCGCCGTAGCTGCCCTGGTTGCCATGGCCGTAACCACCCTGGTTGCCGTATCCCTGGGAGTAGCCTCCCTGCTGGCCACCCTGAGCGTAGCCGCCCTGGGGTGCGCCACCCTGTCCGCCGGTACGGGTGACCTGAGCCTTCGCGCGGCGAAGGGAGGGACCCACCTCGTCGACCTGCAGCTCAACGACCGTGCGACGCTCGCCTTCGCGAGTTTCGTAGGAACGCTGAGTCAGGCGACCCTGCACGATGACGCGCATGCCCTTACGTAGGGTTTCGCCCACGTTTTCGGCCATTTCGCGCCAGACGCTGCAGCGCATGAACAGGGTTTCCCCGTCTTTCCACTCGTTGGAATTACGGTCGAAAGTGCGGGGAGTGGATGCCACCGTGAAGTCGGCGACGGGGGCACCGCTTTGCGTCCAACGCAGTTCGGGATCATTGGTCAGGTTGCCGATGATCGTGATGACGGTTTCTCCAGCCATGTTGTCTCCTCCTCGGTGGTGTAGCTGTGGGTGATAGCCGTGGGGCTACCGAAGGTCAGTGGGCGTCGGGGCGCAGGAGCTTGGTGCGCAGAATGGACTCGTTCAGAGTCATCTGGCGGTTGATTTCCAGCGCGACATCGGGGGTCGTGGTCATGTTGATCACGACGTAGATTCCCTCAGAACGCTTGAGAATGTCGTAGGCAAGGCGACGCTTGCCCCAGATGTCGACCTTTTCGACGGAGCCGCCGGCAGCAGTGACCTGCTCCATGTACTTCTCCATCATGGGGGCGACGGTGCGCTCGTCGATCGAAGGATCGAGGATCACCATCAGTTCGTATGCACGCACGTTGATACCCACCTCCTGTGGTCTTCGCGGTCACGGTATTTCCGTGACAGGAGGGTTATGCGCTGTATTTCAAGGAGAAATCCGAGAAATACGCGTGAATACCGGAGTATTCACGGGCGTGCTTAACACCCGGGTGGGCGAAAAACACTCCAAGTCACCACTTTAGTCGTCAGCGGGGGTGGTGTCACCCTCGCATCATGAGGTGTGGATAACGAGGGAGTGTCGAGGCGACCACCAGGCAATCCAGGAGTTCGTTACCAGTCGAGTGCTCATGTACAGGCCGGTCAACAGGCCAATGAGCAGGGGAACTGCCAGAGCCTCGCTCATCGTCGGGGTGTAGATGGCAAAGACAACGAGTGCCGGAATGAAAAGGGACAGATTGGCAAAGCTCGCGACAGCAAGCGCCATGCTGCGACCGGCGCCGATGAGAATACCGTCCAGCAGGAAGACCACCGATTGCACGGGGAAGAAGAGCGCGTTGACGATGATCGCGGGGATCGCCAGTGCCTGCACGTGAGATTCTGAGACGAAGAACGCGGGGATCCACGGGGACAGGGCGATGGTGACCGCCCCGGTGAGAACTCCCGCCCAGGCTCCCCAACGTGTCAGGATCCGCATAAGGTCACGCAGTTTGTGCTGGTCGCCCGCGCCCACGGCGAAACCGACGAGGGTCTGTGCGGCAACTCCCAGGGAGTCGAGGAGGAAAACCGGAATGCTCCAGGCCGACATAACGACCTGGTAGGCAGCCAATCCGTCCACGCTGATTGCTGCGGCGCTCCAAATGGTGGAGAGGAATGCGATGCGCAGCGCGAAAGAGCGCAGCATCAGCGGGGCGCCGATGCGCGAGGCTTCACCGATGCCCGACAGGGAGGGGTGCAGGGAGGCTCCTTCGCGTCGAGCCGGTCGTCCAACGGCGACGATGAAGAACATCATCATGATGATGCTGGTGATGGATGTGCCCGCTCCAGAGCCAGCGATCCCCCAGTGCAGCCCGTAGATGAGGAAAGCATTGAGCGCGGTATTGAGGATCGCGCCCCCACCGTAGACGTAAAGAGGGGTGCGGACGTCTTGAATTCCGCGTAATGCCCCGGAAGCTGCGAGGCAGACGAGGCCTGCGACGAGGCCGGGGAGGGATGTCCAGAGGAATTCTTGGGCGTAGGGGAGGACTTCGGGGGTGGCGCCCAGGGCGAGTAGGAGCGGGGTGCCCAGCAGTGCGAGGCCGCCCGCAGTGATGACCCCCAATCCCAGGGCGAGCCACAGTGCGTGGACACCGGTTTGGAGGGCTTCGCGTGCGCGTCCGGCTCCCATGGCCTGCGCAGCCTGGGAGGTCGTGGAGTATGCGAGGAAGATCAGCATGCCGTAGACGGTGTTGAGCACCATCATGCCCAGGGACATGCCGGCGATCTTTTCTGCGCCCAGGCGACCGACCATTGCGGCGTCGATCGTCATGAAGAGCGGTTCGGCAATGGTGGCTCCCAGCGTGGGCAGAGCCAGGGTCAGGATCTGACGGGTGATGCTGGGTTTGTGGGGGTGTGGATGGCCTGTGGATACAGAACCTTCAAGTCCTGCTTGAAGGTTGCTGGAGTTGTCGTGCTGTGTATCCACCATCTACCTTTCCAATTTTTATCCACAGATTGTGTGCACAGGTGTGGACAGAGGAAAGGCAGAATTTTGCCCCGTATAAACCTTATTTCAATGACCTGTGTCACAGATATGCGTGATATTTTAGGATTTTTCCACATCGCGTGTGGAAAACACGCCGAGATATCCACATCTTATCCACATTCTGTCCACATTGAAGGTTCGCGTTCAGTGGAAAAGAGCACTACCCTCGCGTGTACGCGAACGTCCGCGCACACGAACGTCGCTCGCCGCGCTCACCGGGAACGGCACCACGCACCCGGGCAACGAGGCAACGCGGCGCACGCTCCGCCTCGTACGTTCGCCAAACGCCCCCTGGCTCGACCGATACAGTGACAGGAAACGTCATGGCCGTAGAAGATTTCGACCGCACACCGCCCCAGGACCTCGACGCGGAAATGTCCGTCCTGGGCTCGATGATGCTCTCCAAAGAAGCCATAGGCGACGTCACTGAAGAAATCCGCGGAAGCGACTACTACAAGCCCGCCCACGAAACCATCCACAACACCATCGTCGACCTCATGGGACGAGGAGAACCTGCGGACGCCGTCACCGTCGCCGCAGAACTCCAACGCCAGGGCGACCTCGCGCGCGTCGGCGGTGCCCCCTACATCCACACGCTCATCGCCTCCGTTCCCACCGCAGCCAACGCCGGCTACTACGCGCGCATCGTTCGCGAACGCGCCATCCTCCGGCGCCTCGTTTCGGCGGGTACTCGCGTCGTCCAGCTCGGATACGCCGACGCCGGCGGCGACGTTGAGGCCATCGTCGATCAGGCACAAAACGAGATTTACTCCGTGGCCGAAGGGCGCTCCACCACCGACTATGTGCCCATGAGCGAAATGTCGGAAAACATCCTCGACCACCTGGAAAACATCGAACGCAACCAGGGGAAAATGACAGGCGTCCCCACGGGATTCGTCGACCTCGACTCCCTGACCGGCGGCCTGCGCGGCGGCCAAATGATCATCGTTGCCGCCCGACCCGCCATGGGAAAATCCACGCTCGCCCTGGATTTCTGCCGATCAGCGTCCATCAAACACGGCATCACTTCGGTGATCTTCTCGCTCGAAATGTCGCAAAACGACATTGCCATGCGCATGCTCTCCGCGGAATCCAGTGTCTTCATGTCCAAGATGATGAAGGGCGAAATGAGCGAACGCGACTGGCGGAAAGTCTCCGAAACCACCTCGCGTATCTCAGAAGCGCCCCTGTTTGTGGACGACTCCGCGAACGTGACGATGACGGAAATTCGTTCCAAGTGCATGCGCCTCAAGCAGCAGCACAACCTCGGGCTGGTTGTCGTCGACTACCTCCAGCTGATGACGACCGGAAAACAGGTCGAGTCGCGCCAGCAGGAAGTCGCCGTCCTCTCGCGTAACCTCAAACTGCTGGCCAAGGACTTGGATATTCCCGTGGTGGCCGTCGCGCAGCTGAACCGTGGCCCGGAAGCGCGTACCGACAAGAAACCCATGATGTCTGACCTGCGTGAATCTGGTTCGCTGGAACAGGATGCCGACATCATCATCCTGCTGCACCGTCCCGAGTACTACAACAAGGATGACCGCCCCGGCGAAGCCGACATCATTGTGGCCAAGCACCGTAACGGCTCAACGGACACAATCCGCGCCCTCTTCCAAGGGCACCTCGCCCGCTTCGCGAACTTCACCTCGCGCGAAGAACCCGCCTGAGCGGAGGGCGGGTTTTCCCACTGACGAGGCGAAGCGCCCGCGTGATCGGGGAACCCCGCCTTACGCCTCGCGCAGGAGGCGTGCGCGACGACGCATCTGCACCATACCGTCCACCGTTAAACACACCAGTGCACACCAGATAATGCTCATCGCCGCCCAGCGCATCGGCTCGACCTGCTCGTGGAACAGGAACACCCCCAGCAGGAGCTGGATTGTCGGCGACACGTACTGAATGAACCCCAAAATTCCCAGGGGAAGCCCCTGTGCTGCCTTCGCGAACAAAACCAGAGGGATCACCGTGAGAACCCCCGACCCCATGAGAAGAGCCAGGTGAACTCCCCAGTGCATGTGCGGCTCAGCAGAGGCTGTGAGCGTGTGGAAGGACGTGGAACTCGTCGCCGCGAGGTAGCCGAAGTAGGCGAGTAAAACCGGGAGAACCACCGCGGTTTCCACCAGCATCCCCTCCATGGGGGCGACGCGCGACGCCACCGTCTTTTTAACCAGGGAATACAGGCCGAAAGACAGCGCCAGCGTCAGGGAAATCCACGGCAAACGCCCCATGCCGACTACGAGAACCGCGACCGCGAGAGTGCCCAGCCCCAGCGCAACCTTCTGCATTGTCGTGATGTGTTCGCGCAGAACAATGAGGCCCAGCGCAACCGTCAACAGGGGGTTAATAAAGTAGCCGAGAGCCGCGTCCACCGTGCGGTCGGTGAGCACCGCGTAAATGTAGGTCGTCCAGTTGATGAGAACCAGGAAGCCCGCGGCGGTCAGGCGAAGAAAGAGGTCGCGGTCGGCAAAGATCGCGCGAATATTCTTCAGTGCCCCCATTGCAACCAGTGCAATGACGCAGGATACGAAGCCCCACAGGGCGCGATGCACGATGATTTCCAGCGAGCCAGCGGGATTCAGGAAGTGGAAGTAGATGGGGAAAACGCCCCACATCAGGTGAACGGCCAGCCCCAGTGCCAGGTAGCGCGGATTCACGCCGATGACATGGGGGCGGGTATACGGGGCTGAATCTTTCTCCGAAGTGCTCACCGGTGCAGACTAGCGTCCGTTGGTGCGACAAAGAGCGAATCTGGGTGGATATGGACAGTGAGATACGAGGCATCGTTGCGTCGGCAGCGTGTGGGGAGAGAATGGGCGCGCGGGTAAAACGGCGGGGAGGCGTCGGAAAATTCCGACACGCTCCCCGCCGAGATGCGCGGACAAAAAGATCAGCGCTGGACGCGTGCGCCGCCTCCCTTGACCAGGCGTTCCACTTCCTCAACTGAGGCCATGGAGGTATCGCCCGGTGTGGTCATGGCGAGGGCGCCGTGCGCAGCACCGTATTCGACGGCCTGAGCAATATCGCCGGTTTCCATCAGGCCGTAGATCAAGCCGGAGGCAAAGGAATCGCCGCCGCCGACACGGTCAAGAATTTCCAGTCCGTTGCGCTGTGTTGCCTGAGCAAAACCGGAGTCGCGATCCCAGGCAATTGCACCCCAATCGTTGACGGTCGCCGTCTGAACTTGGCGCAATGTCGTGGCGATTACCTGGAAGTTCGGGTAGGTTTCCTGCACCTGAGTGATCATGGCTTTAAATGAGTTGATCTCCAGGTTGGTGAGGTTTTCGTCCGCTCCCTCAACCTCGAATCCGAGGGAAGCGGTGAAATCTTCTTCGTTGCCGATCATGACATCCACATACTGTGCCAGTTTGCGGTTGACTTCCCGAGCCTTCTCAATCCCTCCAATTCCCTTCCACAGGGAGGGACGGTAGTTCAGATCGTAGGAAACGACGGTGCCGTAACGGGTGGCGGCCTGCATCGCGGCGGCAGCTACTTCCGCTGCATTTTCTGAAAGGGCGGCGAAAATTCCGCCGGTGTGCAGCCAGCGCGCACCCAGGGTGCCGAAAAGGTGATCCCAGTCGATGTCGTCGGGACGCAGCTGTGAAATCGCGGTGTTCCCACGATCAGAGCATCCCACAGCGCCTCGGACACCGAATCCGCGCTCGGTGAAGTTTAGTCCATTCCGCGCCTCGCGCCCCACACCGTCGGAGGGAACCCAGTGGATGAGGGTGTCCAGGCCGGAGGTCAGCATCAGATCCTCGAGAAGACGGCCCACTTCATCACGGACGAGGGAGGTGACGATGGCACCGCGTTTACCGAAGCAACGGCGTAGGCCGCGCGCCACATTGTACTCTCCGCCGCCCTCGCTGGCGCGGAAAGAACGAGCGGTTCGTACGCGTCCTTCGCCCGGGTCGAGACGGAGCATGACTTCGCCCAGAGAAATGATGTCATAGGTGCATTCTTCAGCGGAACGGAGCGTGAGGGTCATCGTCCGGCCTCCTTTGCAATAGTCAGAGCTTCAGCGCTCAGGGACGAGATCGTGTCCCAGGCTTCTTCTGCGACGAGGGATGAGGTGACCATCCACGAGCCACCGCAGGCTGCGATCTGCGGAACAGCGAGGTATTCGGCGAGGTTTGCCGCGTTGACGCCGCCGGTGGGGACAAAACGCAGACCCGGGAACACCGCGCCGAAGGACTTCATTGCCGGGATGCCGCCCATGATGTTGGCGGGGAAGAACTTCACTGTGTCGAGCCCCAGTTCCAGTGCGGCCATGATGAGGGTGCCGTCGGTGCAGGCCGGAAGAACGGGAACATCTGCCTCTTGGCAGTAGCGCACGACATCGGCGCTGAATCCGGGGGAAACGACGTACTGTGCGCCCGCCGCGATTGCTGCTTCGGCATGGCGGATGTTGAGGACGGTTCCGGCTCCGACAGTGAGGCCGTCAATTTCTGACATTGCGCGGATAGCATCGGGGGCAGCGGCGGTTCGGAACGTCACTTCAGCGGTCGTGATTCCGCCATGCAGCAGGGCATGTCCTACGTTGACACCCTGCTGAGCGGATTCGACGACGACGACTGGCATGACGGGATTCGCGGCCAGAATATCGTGAAGTGTCACGGTGGCTCCTTGAAGTAAACGGTGTGCTGGTGGAAAAAGTCAGGCCATCGGTGTGATGGGAGTGATGTCGTTGAGTTGTGCGTCGCGTACGGACGTGGTGATGAGAGCTGCCAGTTCGCGGAGGCGTTCCTGGCTGCATCGTTCGATGGGCATGGTGATGGAGACGGCGGCAATGGGCTGATCGAGGATCATCAATGGGACGCCGACGCAGGCGATTCCCGGTTCGTTTTCCTCGATTTCAATGGCGTATCCATGGGTGCGAACGCGGTCGATTTCCTGCAGAAGGCGCTCGCGAAGATTGTCGGCGGGGGTGGGGACTGAGGAAAGCCAGGTGTTCAGATCCAGGGTGCTGGGATCCGTTGCGCCGAGGAGGGCGCGTCCCATGGAGGTGATGGCAGCAGGGACGCGTCTTCCGACCTGCGACCAGACGCGGACAGGGCGGTCGGGCTCCACTTTGTCGAGGTAGACCATAGATTTTTCTGAGAGCTTCCCCAGGTGGACAAGTTCGTGGCATTCGGCGCAGATGCGTTCGAGAACGGGGTGGAGGGTGGAGGTAATGCGGTCGGACGCGCTCCACCATCGGGCGATTGAGGACGAGGCGGAACCGAGGTGGTAGCGTCCGCTGTCGTCTTGCTCCACCCAGTGACGTGCTCGCAGTGTGGTGAGTGTGTGGTGGAGGCTGGATTTGTTGAGTTCGAGGTCACGCGCGAGATCGCTGAGGGCTGTTCCCTGTGCTCCCAGGGTGGCCATGTGTTCGATGACGCGGAGAGCTTTGTCGACGGAGGCAATAGTGGTGCTGCGTGGTGCGGATGCTTCCGCTTCGGGGTTGTGCGCCACGTGTTGTGCCTCCTTGCAGGTGGGGTGCGAGATCGTCATAACAGGTCGGCTATATGAAATACCTGTTTGACATAGTGAAATTATCGCGCCCGGCAGAAGTCTGTCAATTCTTTTTGCGGCCGATCTCTAGCGATGTTTTGTGTATTGACGTTCACTGTGAAGAATGTTAGCGTTTTTCGTGAATGAAACAATAGTTTCGCGATATGAAACGAAGCTGTTGGAATACTGTCACGAAAGGGCAAGCAATGAGGCTTGGGTTGGAAAGCCTGCATACCGAACACCTCGCTGATCTCGGGATTGCAACTCCGGGATTTGACGTGGAACAGATGCGCGCAAGCGCCCGCACATCCCCTCGATGGATGCATTTCGGACCCGGAAATATCTTCCGTGTCTACATCGCGCGCCTGGCACAAGAGCTCATGGCAGCCGGAGAAGAACAGTGCGGCATTGCAGCAGTCGTTCCGCTGTCTCCCCTCGAACTGGATCGACAGCTCGCCCCCTTCGACCTGCTGACCCTGGGGGTTACCCTTCACGCCGACGGCCGTACGGATATGGATGTCATTGCCTCCCTCTCCGAAGGATTGGCCTATCAGCGTCCCGAAGACTTTGCGCGCGCAGCTGATATCGTGCGCAACCCCAGCCTGCAAATCCTCTCGTTCACCATCACAGAAAAGGGCTACCAGCTCACAACGCTGGATGGTTCCTACCAGGAAGGGCTTCTCGCGGACTTCGACAAGAATCCCGATGAACCCATGAACAACACCATGGCCATGGTGACCGGACTTCTCTACCAGCGCTACCTCGCGGGCGGAGCCCCGCTGGCTCTCCTGTCGTGCGACAACTTCTCCCACAACGGAGACAAACTGCGCCACTCCGTGACTACTGTTGCCGCGGAATGGGAGAAGCGTCGAAAAGTGGACAGCGGATTCCTGAAGTGGCTCACTGATCCAAGCAAGGTGGCCTTCCCGATCTCTGTGATCGACAAGATCACCCCGCGTCCCTCTGAAACCATTGCAACTCGCCTGCGAGACCTCGGTTTTGAGGACATGGAACTCGATACGACCACCCGCACTCCGCTAGCGGGATTCGTCAACACAGAACCCGCTGAATACCTCGTTGTCGAAGACTCATTCCCCAACGGTCGTCCCGCTCTGGAAAAAGTAGGTGTCTACTTCACCGACCGTGACACCTGCGATCGCTTCGAACATATGAAGGTCACCACCTGCTTGAATCCCCTCCACACGGCTCTCGCCATCACCGGTGTTCTTCTGCGAGAAACCACCATTGATGGTGAAATGCAGGATCCGGCGCTTGCGGGACTCGTTCACCGCCTCGGATGGGATGAAGGACTTCCCGTTGTCGTCGACCCGGGCATCGTCTCCCCAGCTGATTTCCTTCGCGAAGTGGAAGAAGAGCGTTTCCCCAACGCCTTCCTCGGTGATACGCCGCAGCGCATTGCGATGGACACCTCGCAAAAACTTCCGATTCGTTTCGGCGAAACCTTGAAGGCCTACCTCGCCAGCGAGACCCTCAGCCTGGAATCCCTTACAGCAATTCCCTTCGTCTTTGCAGCATGGTGCCGCTACCTCATGGGGATTGCCGATGACGGAGCGCCCGTGGAACTCTCGTCCGACCCTCTGCTCGATGAGCTCACCCCCTACGTTGCGGGTGTACGCCTCGGAGAACCCGAAACCGCTGAAGGCGTGCTCACACCCATCCTGTCGCGCCCCGAAATCTTCGGTGTTGACCTCTACACCACCCCTCTGGCCAGCAAGGTCGAGGATCTCTTCACCCAGATGATTGCCGGACCGGGTGCGGTCCGTTCCCTTCTCAACCAGGAGTTCGCACAATGAAAATGACTTTCCGCTGGTACGGCAGCCAATCCGACCCCATTCCTCTCCAGTACATCAAGCAGATCCCCGGAGCTACCGGCCTTATGGGAGCGATGGACTGGATTCCCGTCGGTGAAGTTTGGCCGAAAGAAGAAATCCAGAAGTTCGTCGACGAAGTCCACGCAGCAGGACTGGAAGTCGAGGTCATCGAATCCGTTAACGTCCACGAAGACATCAAACTGGGCAAACCCTCGCGCGACCAGTACATCGCCAACTACTGCCAGACCCTCGAAAACCTGGCTCAGTACGGCATCAAAGTCGTGGTTTACAACTTCATGCCCGTATTCGACTGGCTGCGCACCGAACTGAACCACGTCAACGAAGACGGCTCCACCTGCCTCTACTACGACCACAAGGTTCTGGAAGGCATGACGCCGCAGGATATCGTCAAGGCAACTCTTGACGGCTCCTCCTTCCCCCTGCCCGGCTGGGAACCCGAACGCATGGCACACCTGGACGAAGTCATGGCCGAATACACCGCCATGACCGAAGATCAGCTGCGCGCCAACTACAAGTACTTCCTGGAAGGCATTATTCCGACCTGTGAACGCGTGGGAATCCGCATGGCCGTCCATCCCGACGACCCGGCATGGCCTCTGTTCGGAATCCCCCGTATCTGCAATACCGAGGCAGACCTCGAAAAGATCGTCGAACTGCTCGATTCTCCGGCGAACTCCCTGTGCGTCTGCTCCGGTTCTCTGGGATCGAACCCGGAAAACGACGTTCCCGGAATCTTCCGTCGATTTGGTGAACGAGGCCGCATCGCAGCTGCACACGTTCGCAACGTTCGATACCTCGGCGACAAGCACTTCCAGGAAGCCGCGCACCTGTCCAGCGACGGCAACCTCGACATGCACGCCATCATGAAGGCACTGCATGACACCTGCCCGGACGTCTACGTGCGCCCTGACCACGGCCGCATGATCTGGGGCGAAACCGGACGAGCGGGATACCCGCTCTACGATCGCGCCCTCGGCCTCGTCTACCTCAACGGACTCCTGGAAGCGATCTCCAAGGAATCCGCTCAGAACTGACCATCTCGGGAGGACGAGGCGACCCACCGGTGGGCTCCGCCTCGTCCCCCACCCACACACGAGTACCGCGCGACCAGCGTTGCGCGCCCCCGCAAGGGGAAACCCGAAAGAAAGGCATCGACATGTCGAACGCACATGCAGGAGTGGAAAGCGCAGACCCCACGGTCAACCGCACCACTGCCGACCTGGTGAAAGCTGCCATGAGTGGCTGGCTGGGAACCGCACTCGAATTCATGGATTTCCAGCTGTACTCCCTGGCCGCTGCCCTTGTTTTTAAGGATATTTTCTTTGGTCATGGCAGCCAGGCCGTCGCCATTATGTCCGCAATGGCCGTCTACGGTGTCGGCTACATTGCCCGCCCCATTGGCGCGTGGTACTTCGGACGCATGGGTGACCGCATTGGCCGCACCAAGGTCCTCTTCATCACCATCGCAATGATGGGTGTGGCCACCACCCTCATCGGTGTTCTCCCGACCTACGATCAGGTCGGCCTGCTAGCTCCGATCCTCCTGGTGCTGCTGCGACTGATCCAGGGCTTTGGTGCAGGTGCAGAAATTGCCGGCGCTTCCGTCATGTTGGCGGAATACGCACCCCGCGAAAAGCGCGGCATCATTTCCTCCCTCGTTGCACTTGGAACCAACTCCGGAACCATGGGTGCGGCTGCTATTTGGGCAGTCCTGCTGAGTGTCATGGGCAGCGACGCCGTGATCGCCTGGGGCTGGCGTATTCCCTTCCTCGCTTCGGTTGTCCTCATGGGTCTGGCCATCTTCATCCGACTGCACCTGAAGGAAACCCCCGTTTTCGAAGCCTCTAACGAAGAAATCGTGGCTGCCTACGACCAGCCGCTGGATCGTGAGGCTCAGAAGGCTGAAGCCAAGAAGGAAGCTGATAAGACTCCGAAGTCGCTCAAGGCATTCCTCGTCGCCGCTACTCTGCGTTTTGGACAGTCCGGAAACTCCGGCATGGTGCAGACCTACCTCATCACCTTCTTGACCGCGAACGTTCTGGTGGCCAAGACCGTTGCCTCGAATATCGTGGTGTACTCCTCGCTGGCGGGCTTCCTGACGGTTCCGCTCATCGGTTGGCTGGGCGACCGCATCGGCCGTAAGCGCATGTACACGGTGGTTTCCCTGCTGGGTCTGATCGCCATTGTTCCCTGCTTCTACCTGATGCTGAACAACGTGGGAACCGCGACCGTTCTCGAAAAGAGTGCGACCGGTGAAGTTGCGCACTTCTCTCAGCCGACCCTCCTGTTCTTCATCGGCTACATCCTGCTGCACAACGTCACCGTTTTGGCCATGTTCTCCCTTGAAAACATCACGATGGCCGAATGCTTCGGTTCTGCTCACCGCTACGAGCAGCTGGCTCTGTCGAAGGAACTGCCGAACCTCATTACCGCAGGCTTTGGGCCGCTGGTTGCAGCAGCTTTCGTCGCCTACTTCCAGTCGTGGGTTGCTTTGGCGATCCTCATGGCGTTCTACACGGGTATGACCCTGATCGCTTCCCTCGTGATGACTGAGGTCGCCAAGCGTGACCTCACGATTCGAGAGGATGCCATGTGATGAAGGCTGTACGCGTTGAAAAGACGGGTGATGAAGTCACTCTGCGTGTGGATGAGGTTGCTGACCCTACTCCGGGTGCAGGTGAAGTCCGTATCGCTATGGAATGGGGCGGGATCTGCGGATCCGATATCGCCTACTGGCGTAAGGGTGTATCCGGTACGGCTGTCCTGCGTGAACCGCTGATCCTGGGACATGAAGTCGCCGGACACATCGATGCTCTCGGTGAGGGTGTTGAGGGTCTGTCTGTGGGTGACCGCGTGACTGTTCACCCAGCAACCAATGTGGGTGACTACGAGATGCCCGCACATCTGGAGGGACGTGACAACCTCTGGCCGGAGGTTCGCTACTTTGGTTCGGCAGCATTCCAGCCGCATGAGATGGGGGGATTTTCTACCTACCGTGTAGTGCGTGTCGATCAGATCCGTGTCCTTCCAGATTCGGTGAGCACCCGCCACGGTGCTGTCGCTGAGCCTCTCGGAGTGGCTCTTCACGCCGTCAAGCGTGCGGGCGACCTTGCGGGGAAGCGCGTTCTGGTCAACGGTACCGGACCGATTGGGGCTCTGTGTGTGGCTGCTGCCAAGCACGCTGGTGCTGCGACCGTGTATGGCGCAGACATGTCGGCGTCCGCCCTGGCCATTGCGAAAGCCATGGGTGCGGATGAGGTCATTGATCGTTCTGCTGGCGAGGCATTGCCTCAGGACGTCGATGTCGTGATCGAAGCAACGGGTGTGTCTCGTGCGCTGGGTGATGTCTTCCTTGCGACCGTCCGCGGTGGGCGAGTCGTTCAGGTGGGCAACATGCCCGGTGGCGAGGTGTCCGCTGCTCTGGGACAGATCGTGACCCGCGAGATTGAGTACGTGGGATCCTACCGTTTTGTCGACGAGATCACGGATGCGATCGAGGCGATGGCGTCGGGTCTGAATGTGGAGCCGTTGCTGACCCACACCTTCGATATCGATCAGGCTGAAGAAGCATTCGGTGTGGCGGCTGACCGCTCGACCGGTTCTTCTAAGGTCATGCTCAAACTGTCCTGAACTTTTCGGGCACTGTGATGGGGCGGGGGCTTCCTTCGGGAAGCCCCCGCTGTCGTTGTCGCCGATCTTTGCGGTAGCTGAGGCGTCGGTGTGGTAACAGTGGCGCTGGTAGGGGTGCTGGCGTCGGTCATCCTCGACAGCGTTGTTTCGGCGTGGGGCGTAGACGCGAGGCGTGGTGAGCGTGGAGGTATACGAGGTGGAGGGTGCGTGGGACAGCGAGCGCCCATCCATGACATCTGTCATGTTCACAAGATGTGCATCTGACACTGCCGCTCCGGCCTTGCGGTGAGTGAAATAGAGGGCATGAACACGACATGTGACCCCAACGCTCCCGCCCTCAGCGCGCAGAACATCCGTAAAACCTTCGGCACCGTCACCGCCGTTGACGGCCTCTCCTTCACCGTCAACCGCGGAGAAATCGTGGCTCTCCTCGGCCCCAACGGAGCTGGAAAAACCACCTTCATCGACATCGCTCTCGGCCTGCAAGAAGCCGACTCCGGCAGCGTCCAGCTTTTCGGAGGGACTCCCCGCGAGGCTATCCGCCGCTCCCTGGTCGGAGTCGTCCAGCAAACGGGAGCACTCGACACCTCCGCAACCGTCGACTCTCTTCTCCGCCTCACCGCTTCCCTCCACGCCAACCCCGCGCCCCTCGACGAAGTCATCGAACAGGCACACCTCGCTGACTTCCGCCGTACGCGCATTTCAAAACTCTCCGGAGGTGAACAGCAGCGCGTCCGCCTCGCCCTTGCCCTCATCGCTGACCCCCAGCTCCTTTTCCTTGACGAGCCCACCACCGGTATGGACGTCAACGCTCGCGCTCACTTCTGGGAGGTCATGCGCGCACAAGCCGACCGTGGCCGCACCGTCATCTTCGCCACCCACTACCTCACCGAAGCACAAGAATTCGCCCAGCGCATCGCCATCGTGAAGAACGGCCGGCTGATCGTGGATGCTCCCACCGAAGAGATCGGGCAGATGGGCGAAGGAGCCACCCTCACCGTCCTTCACGAGGCGAATGCCGCGGACGCAGAAAAACTGGCCTCCGCTGTGCGCGAGAGGGGAGAAAGTGTGGGGAACAGCGGAGTAAACGGCTCCTCGCGTGGGTGGACAGTGAGCGTCGACGGTCCGACCCTCATCGTTCGCGGCCACGACCTCGATGACGCCGCCCGTTTCCTCCTCTCTCAGCCGGGAGTCCACGGCCTCACCCTCACTCCCGCATCCCTTGACGACGTATTCGCAAGCCTTACCGCCTGAACGCCCGCTGTTCCTGCGCTCACCGGAACGTTCGTCAACCCGATACCCGTCCACTGCCTCGTCAATGAAAGAACGAATGATGACCACCCGCACTGCTTCCCACGCAACTGAAACCGTCCAAGGGGACGCCTCTGAACGCCACATGGCCTACATCCCCCTGGAGAACTACCGCGCTCCCTCAGCGCTCAAAGGTGCCGGACACCTGTGGCTCGCCACCGTCCTGCGCCACCTGCTCAACCCGTGGAACATGGGCTTTGCCTTCGCGATGCCGCTGGCCATGTACTACATGTTTGGTGTCAATGACGAGTACCTCAACTACGAGCTTGCGCACGGCAACATCACCGCAGCCATCCTGACGAATATGGCGCTCTACGGTGTGATCCTCGTGGCTGGATCCCTGGGAGCCACCGTCGCTCTCGAACGGTCGAATGGGATTTCGCGCATGTTTGCGATGACTCCCATGAGCTCCACCGTGCAGATTCTTGTTCGAATTGTCGCCTCGATGAGCCTGTCCGTGTTGATTATTGCCGTCACCTACCTCTTCGGATACGTCACCGGAGCACGAATGGATTCCCGGACGTGGGTGCTGAGTGCTGTTCTCACGACCCTCATGTCCGTGCTCCCCGGTGCAATGGGGCTCGCAGCCGGTTTTGCGGTGCGAGGAGACGGAGCCTACTCCCTGTCCTCCCTGCTGTCCGTGTTGGGTGCCTTTATCTCGGGTATGTTCATTCCTCTGGAGCAGATGGCTCCCGTTGTCGCAACGATTGCCCCCTGGACTCCCTTCTATGGAATGACCAGAGTCGCGCAAGCTCTCGTGCGAGGAGAGGGTCTCCTCTCCTGGCAGCACGTGGCGAATATCGTGGCATGGACGTTGATTTTCACCGTGGTGGCAGTGTGGGGGAATAAGCGCGATACGAGTCGCTGAACGTTCTCTTGACGAGGCGGTGCTCCCTTCCGTTGTTCTCGCTGGCGTGTGTGAAGCGGGGGAATAAAAGTGATGAGCGTAGAGAATGGAGGCCTAGGATGTGCGGAGGGCAGGAATGACGACATCGGTCAGTGAGCAGCACGTGAGTTTTTTCGAGAAGCACCCGCGTGTGATGAATTTCCTCTGGTCAGCCCCATTCTTGGTATTTCTCGTCTTCCCGCTCGACGTGGCAATGGGATTGGGCTTGGGAACCCTCAAAGGGCTTCTGTGTCTGCTGCTGATCCTGAGCATCGCGGCCTCTTCCATTGCCTCCTGGGTGCTGAACCCCGTTCCTCCTGTCAGTGAACGTGTCACCCGGACTTTTATCGCCACCTTTTCTGTGCTGCTTGGGAGCCAGGTGGCCTATTGGTTGCTTGCGCTCACGATTCCGGATGTGCATATGAGCTTCCTTATGCTGGGCTACCCCGGAGCCGTGTGGATCCTCCAATCCACCAGAAAACTTCTTCTTCCGGGAGCTGGCGCGCTGATCGCTGTAACGGTCGTTGAAATCCTCATCGCCGGTGACCCCCTGTGGGGGATCTGTGTAGTGCCCGCCTCCCTGTTGATCTGTGGACTATCTCGCTGGGGAATGACGCGTGAGCAAGAACGCGAAAAAGACCATCAGCGTGCGCTCCTCATTACCAAGGAACGTGAACGTACACGACTGAGCGCAGATCTCCACGACATCCTCGGCCACTCGCTTACGGGGATTGCGCTCAAAGCACAGGTCGCCTCGCAACTCATGGAACTGGGACGGAACGAGGAAGCGCGTACCCACGTTGATGACCTCCTCACGATGTCTCGCGAGGCGTTGGCCGACGTTCGAGCGATCGTTGCCGCTACGCGCGTAGTGACCCCCGCTGAAGAAATTGACGCCGCACGCGACCTTCTCAGCGTGATCGGTGCCGACCTCGAAGTCGTGGGGAATGTTGACGATATTCCCGTGGGATCGAGGGCTCTCCTCGCGGGACATGTCATCCGTGAAGGCGTAACCAATGCGCTCGCCCACGCCTACCCCACGCGCGTGCGCCTCGTGATTACCGCGAATGAAGTGAGCGTGACGAATGATGGCTACAACGCTCAATTCTCACAGCGCAGCTCGGGAAGCGGACTGGGGTTGGACGGACTGCGTGAACGCGTAGGTGACGCGGGGAGTGTGAGCTGGGGAGCTAACGGACGGTACTGGACGCTCACGCTACGTTTTGCTGACGAGGAAACAGAGTGGGTGGCATGAGCTGAGCGGTGTACGGTGGATGAAAGTTACGGAATAGAACACAGGGGGAACGATGCCGGATGCGCCTATTCGCCTAATTGTCGCCGATGACCAGGCGATGGTGCGGGGCGCGCTCGCGGCACTCCTGGACCTGGCGCCGGATATCACCGTCGTTGCACAGGCTGCCAACGGACGCGAATTAGTGGAAGCAGTTGATGCTGCTACGAATGCCGGTGGGGAACAGGGAGTAGATGTCGTTCTCACCGACATTGAAATGCCGGTCATGGATGGGGTGAGCGCTGCCGCTCACATTCGCGCTTCGCACCCCGAGGTGCGGGTTCTCGTCGTCACCACTTTTGGGCGACCCGGCTATGTCCAGCGCGCACTTGACTCGGGTGTCAGCGGCTTCATCGTCAAGGATGCTCCGCCCGCGGAACTTTTTGATGCTGTGCGTCGTGTCGCTCAGGGGCTGCGCGTGATTGACCCGCAACTTGCCGTGGAAACGCTCACGCGCGGCGCCTCGCCGCTGACCGAACGTGAAGGTGAGGTGCTGCGAGCCGTCGCCGCCGGAGGAACTCTTGCGGACGTCGCCGAGCAGCTGTTTCTGAGCCAGGGCACAGTTCGCAACTATGTGAGTGCCGTGATAGCTAAAACCGGTGCGCGCACGAGAGGTGAAGCGGTGAAGATTGCACAGGAAAACGGGTGGCTCTAGGTCACGGTGTCGTTCTCGCGGTCTTCGCAGGTCGAGCCGTGCTGGTAGGTCTGGTGGCGCACTGACTGTGATGCCGTGTCCTGGAACCCTGCTCTCTCGCCTCGGAACCTCATGCGTCCTTCGGGTCGCAGAAAAAGGGGTGGCCACCTGCTCCTATGGGTGTGGGTGGGGTGGAGCAGGTGGCCGGAGGTGCGGCATAGCCGCTAGTCGGTGTCAGCCGAGACGCTGAATGTTCTCAGCTTGGAGTCCCTTGGGGCCCTGGGCGATGTCGAATTCGACCTTCTCGCCTTCGACGAGGGTGCGGCGACCCGAGGCCTGGACGATGTTGGAGAAGTGGGCGAAAACGTCAGCTTCTCCGGTGTCGGGGGAGATGAAGCCGTAGCCCTTGTCGTCGTTGAACCACTTAACAGTTCCGGTGGTCATAGTGTTTCCCATCAGGAGTGCCCCGTGTGGGGCGGTGATCCGAACGCGGTTGCGAACGGAATAGTGCGCAACCTCCTGCAACTTCACCCGGTGGGGTAGCGCCCGAGGGCGCGGAACTGCAATGAAACTGTGAACTACTGTCCTCACGCTACAGGGTTTTATGCCGGCGCGATAGTCATTTGAACAGGGAAAATAAAAAATCCAGCGGATATGCCGCTGGATGAACCCTTTCGGGTGGTGCGCGAGGGGGGAGTTGAACCCCCACTCCATCACTGGAACACGGACCTGAACCGTGCGCGTCTGCCTATTCCGCCACTCGCGCGTACCCAGAAACAATACGGGGAGTGGGGCGTGTGAGTCAAACTGGCGGAAGCATATTCAGTGTGGTGCTGGCGACATGTTGAGAGGGTGTGCTGAATTTTTGTACGCGCCCGCCCTCAGTGCAGCCACACGATAGCCGCGCAAGCCAGCGCCGTTCCCGCATAGAGCAGCGCGTCGCGCCAGGAAAGGCGTACAGACTCCCGAGTCAATGCGGGAAGCCCGCCCCTGAGGGAAATTGCGCGCCCGGTATCCGCAGCCGTTCGCGAACTCGCCGATAGGACAGCCGTGGTGATATCCGTCAGCACGCGCCCATAGTCCGCAAGCGAAGGAGTGGGAACCGTCTGAGGACGAACTCCCGCGGCTTTCGCCTGAGTACGAGCCTCCAAATAGGCGTTGTGAGCGCGACGCATCATCGGGTTGTAGCGCAGCAAAATCGTGTGCGTCGCCGCCCGCATCTGCTCCCCCACCAGAGGAAGTCCGCGAACCGCCAGAGACATTACGTGTACCCACTCATCGACGGGAAGTTTCAGCCGAGCCAGCGGCGACAGAAGAACATGGATCGCACTGGGAATGCGATCGGGCGCAACCGACCAGAGGATCAGAGACGTCCCCCACAGCACGAGGAGCGCCACGCAAATGGCGCGTAAGAACAGAAGAAAGCCTCCGCCGAGCGCCGCCCCAATACACCCGCCCAGCATGGCGCAGATAAACCAGAACTGCAGACGAGGTGCAGCCCCCAAAGGAACGCGCATACACAGGGTGAGAACGCCCAGAACTCCGGCAAGGATCCCCACGGTCGGCCACGTTGGCCACACCAGAAGCGCAGTGGTGAGAACTGCCCAGCATACGAGGGGAGTTCCCGCCCACGCGCGCGAAAGAAAAGTCGGCCAGGGAAGGATACGCGGCAGAGAGAAAACATCCGGCTTCCTGGGGCGCTGCGAGCGGCGCCCACCTTCCCGCCCCTGCGTATGAGACTTCGCCTTCGGGGAGGAAGCCTGGTGAGAAAGCGTCATGACAGCACCCCCTGGGTGAGGATCCGACGTTCGTTGCAGAGCTGCGCCACATCCTCGACGTCGTGAGAAATGATGAGGACGCTCATTCCCCGTTCCTGGCGTCGACGCAGCGCATCGGTGAGAAGCCCCCGTGAGACATCGTCGAGCCCGGCCGTTGGCTCATCCAACACCATGATCTGAGGGTTGGCAGCCAAAAGACCAGCAAGTGCCACCCGTCGCATCTGCCCTCCGGAAAGCTGGTCTACATTGCGATCCGCGAGATCGAGAGGAAGCCCTACTTCCTCCATCGCCTCAAGGAACGCAACCTTCTCGCGATCGAGGTCGCGTGGGATGGGGTGACGCTTACTGCCGCGAACGAGTCCGTAGCCCGCGGCCGCGCAAATATCCTCACGCACAGTGGGACGCTGCAGCTGCAGGCGTGCGAACTGCATGGAGTAGGCGATATCTCCCACCTGCCGTGCGGTCGGCTCCCCACCCCAGGTGCACTGCCCCCACGAGGGACGCATGAGCCCCGTGATAATCCTGGCCAAAGTGGTTTTCCCCGAACAGTTGTGGCCGGTAATGAGTAGCCCCGCCCCGGGTTCGAGGGTGAAAGACACCTCGTGAAGGACTGTTTTCTCCCACGGGGTTCCCAGGTCGTAGGTGTGGGTGACATCGTCCAGACGCAGCGTGTTTCCAGAGTCTGTGGGGGACAGGAGATCCGGAGCCGAGGCGCTGTTCCGCGTGGCGTGCGCGAGGTTTTCGCCCGCCTCGTCCTGCGCGCGGGTGGAGTTTCCCGAGGTGACGTCCAGCGGGTGATCCGCGATGATTCGTCCGCCGTCGAGGATGATTTCTCGCGTCGCATACGCGCGTTCGGCGGGGTCGTGCGTAATGTGAACGACGCTGGTGTGTTCGTCGGGAAGAGACGCCAAAATCTTCATGAGGTCGTCGCGTCCGGCCGGATCGACCATCGCGGTGCTCTCATCGGAAATGATGAGGTGCGGACGCCTGGCCAGGGCGCTGGCACAGGCGAGGCGCTGCCGCTGTCCTCCGGAAAGGTGGCGCGTGAGCGTGTGTTCTTCTCCGGCAAGCCCCACGCGTTCGAGAAGCTCAGACACGGGACAGCGCGCGCGTTCATCCGCGGTGAATCCCCAGGTAACGTCATCGCTCACGGTGTCCCCCAAGAGGAGGAGCTCGCTGCGCTGGGCGATGAGCGCGATCCCTCCTTCACGCCCCAGGAAAGGGCGAGGCGAGGGGTGCACCTGCCCGGATGTGGGGGCAGCTCCGGCCAGCAGCGAGGCGAGCGTCGATTTCCCAGAACCGTTCGCCCCGTGAATCACAATGAATTCCCCGGCATCGATCCGCAGGGAACACGGGTGTAGAGCGGGACTGCTGGCGTCGGGGTAGGTGTAGGTCGCCTCGTCAATCCGCAGAGGAAGGGGGGAAGATGAGGCGGAGGCCGCGTCGGGCGAAGGAGTTTCCACGGGAGAGGCGTGCGGCGAGGCGGTGCCTGGGTTTTTGGGGGACGCCTCCCGCGCGGAGGGTGCCTGCGAGGAGCCGACGTTTGCGGGTGGATCGCAGAGTGCGTCCCACCCCGCGGCCAAGGTGATCCTGCGTAGAACAGACGACATCAGCCAGTACGCGACCAGAAGAGCCAGGGGAACAGCGGTGAGGGAACCGAGAGGAACCCACAACCACCAGTGGTCGGCAGCCCAATCCACCAGGGTGCGCAGCTGGTCGCCGGTCTCGTGGAGAGGCGCCCACAGGTCAAAAACCCGCAGGAGTCCTCGCGTAGATGTGCGAAGGGACTCCACGATGAGGACACGCAGTGACGGGAGCACGAAGAGCACCGCATCTGCACACGCGCCGAAGAACACTCCCAAACCCACGCCGATCACGGCTGCGCGGCCATAGCCCACACGATGCCGATACAGGGCTCCGGCAACCAGGCCGATGAGAGCCGACTTGGCAATGTTGATGCCACTTGTGAAGCCGCCGATAGCGGTCGCCACCACGATGACGACGAAGAATGCAGTGGTGATGCTCCGCCTGCGAGTCTGCGCCGCAATCATGGCCAACGGCACGGTAGCGGCAATTTTCAGCAGCGACCCGTAGATGGGGATAACCGCCGAGATCACGCCCATGACGACCGCGAGGCTGGACAGGATGCCGCAGGTCGCAACTTCCACGGGAGTCAAAGGGCGGGAGGAGGAACGCATGTGCATATATATAGCAGGGCGTAAGCGCGCGGAACAAAAGTAGGCTCAAGGAATCACGTGAGACATGCACACGGAAAAGAAGCTGAGAACACTGTTCCCCTGATATGCGCGTGTGGGGTGTGAGAAGACAGATCTTCTCACACCCCACACGGCTACAGAAGGGGACGAAACGACCCCGCCGAAAAGGAATGCTCAACGCGTTCTCGGCGGGCGCCTCGTCACGTCGTCACGACTCGCGGCGACGCCCAGACTTGCCGATCAACATGCCAGCGCCGAGAGCCAGGAGCATCCCGGCAACGCTCGCGATGATCGTTTCCGAACCCGTCATCGACAGGCCGCCCGCGCGCTTCCCAACGGTGCCCTGCTCGGCAGAGCCACCCGTCCACGAATCCGAGGTCATTCCGTGGCGACCGGGGATCACCGGAGGAACCGGGGAAGGAGCAACAGTCGACGAGTGGACAGCGGTCGCATCCGTTGCGGAACTCGGAGCCTTACCCAGCTCCGTCTGCACGACAGACACGTTATCGCCGTACTTCAGCGGAGCGGACTCGGGAACGCTCACCTTCCAGGCGCCGTTCTCATCCACAGTTGTCTCCACGACGGTTCCATCCTTGAAAGTCACCGCGATCGTTGCGTGGGGAACACCCTGGCCGCCGACCGAGGAATCCCCTTCGGTCACAGCCCAAATAATCGCGTGACGGGATATGTCCTGCACGTCAGCGACAACCGTGGCATCGCTGGTGGTGCTGCGCATCTTTCCGGTCACCAGCTGCGTGGCCTGAATGTTGTCACCCAGGGTGAGCGAGGCGCTTGCGGGAACCTGAGCGCTCCACGAGCGGTCTGCTGCGACGACAACATCCACGACGGTTCCGTCCTTGAAGGTTAGGGAGACCTGGGCGCCTTCAACGCCGGTGCCCGACACCGAGGTGTCACCCACCTTCACGGCGTTGATGATCGGCGTGGGGGACACATCGAGCTGCTGAGCCATGACCGTGACATCCACGGAGGAGCTGGCCATCTTGTCCGTCTCGGTCTGGACGGCCGAAACAACGCCGCCCGGAGTCAGGGGAATGGTGACCGGAGCCGACCAGGTGCCGTCCGCTCCCACGGTGACGTTTTCGGAAGAACCGCTCGGGAAGGAAACGCGCACGATGGCGCCCGCAACACCGGTTCCGCTCACGGTCGCATCTCCCACGGTCACGGCCTTCACCGTCGGGTTCGCGGACTTCTGGGGAAGAGCACGAATAACGGTGGCATCGGTGAACTGGCTGATGGTCTTGGACGGTTCAGTCTGCTGGACGCTGTAGACCTGTCCGGCCACAGCCTTCTGCGGCAGTGTTACCGACCAGCTGCCGTCGGCTGCTGCGGTAGTCGTCAGCGCTGCGCCGCGGGCGGGGGTGAAGGTGATCTGTGCTCCGGCTGTGGCCGTGCCCGTCACCTCTGTTGCACCCTCAACGATGGGGTCGATGGTGGCGCGAGACGACACCTCGGGCAGAACCGCACGGTACTTCGCGTAGTAGGTAATGTTCCTGGGAACCGGCGCCGACAAAATATCGTTATCGGGCAGAACATTCGTGGTGGCATCGGCGTACCAGCCGAGGAACTCGTACCCGTCCTTCGCGCTTACGCTCGGGATAGCCTTCACCGACGAGGTGTTGCCCTCGACGTCCTGGAATACGTAGGAACCGGTCTGACCGTTCAAAGTCAGCTCACCCTTGTTCTGATCGGTCGCGAAGGTCACGCGGTGAATTGGGTAGGTGAACACCGCGTGGAAACTCATGTTTCCCTTTGCGCGGATCGACAGCGCCTCATCGGTCGTGAAAATCTGATTGGCCAGCTCGGGGTAGGCCGTCAGCATGGAGTCGTTGGCTTTCCACCCGGCGAAGCTGTATCCGTAGTCCTGCTCGGCTTGCGTGAGTGTCGGAGTGGGCAGGGAAGAACGCAGATCGTTCAGGCGGTCGGTGGCCAAAACACCGAGGTTCGTGAAGTACTTACGTCCGGAGTAATCGAAGAGCAGGTTGCCGCCTCGGTAGAGGTTCATGCTCTTTTCGCTCTTCTGTACGCCGCCGATCGAGTACTCGTAGGAGCCGATGGCGGTGGTCAGATCCACGGCGTAGGCCTTGTGGATCATGGCGAAGTTGACGTTCGTGACGGCTGCGCCGCCGGACACCGTAATGGGCTCCATGTCAGCGTTCTTGTAGGGAACGCCGAGGTTCGTCATGTTGAGGTCGACGGCCGGAAGGATTCCAGCTTCAACACCCAGGGTGTTCGCGTCGGCAACGTCAATGTAGTAGGTGCCGTCCGGAATGTTGGTGAAGTGGTATTCACCGGGACGGTCATTGTTGCCGGACAGGGCTTCGGCCAGGATGTCGCCGTTGGCGTTCTTCAGGTAGATCGGAACCTGATCGTAGGCGATGACCTGGGTGGTGCCGTTGGGCTGGATGCCGTTGCCGTTAATGAACTGACGGGCATTGGCGTTATCCCACAGGGCCAGGAAGCCGCTGATGGAACCAGTCCCACCGAGGCCTGTGTCAACGTCGGCGTGTGCGGGTGTGACAGCGCTGAGCACAGTACCCAGCGCAATGCCGCAGGCGGCACATGCTGCGAAAAACTTTTTCTTCACGGACTCTCCACTCTTTCGTATTTCCCATCGTGGAAATGTGTCAAGTATATAAAGTCTTTTTTGGGCATAAAATACTGAATTTTGCTGCGGGCGAGAGATGTTATTAACACTGGATTTTTATATAGATTTTTTAAGGGGGCGGATGTGCCCTGGCAGTGCGCTGTTTGATTGAGATTTGAGGAGAGCGTATCTGAATTTTTCAGCTTTCTGTACCTGGAGGATTCGATAGTGGGGTCTGGTGAACGGGTGGGAGTATGTGTGCAGATGGCACATGTGAAAAGCTGTGAAAATGTTGGTGAGATTTAATAGAAAACTAGATTAAGTTAATCGATGGACAACGCGTTCTTTCTTGCCACAGGAATGGAAAATTCTGTGTCGCCCGGGGCTGGAAAACCTCAACACATGCCTCGATCAACCCCGCCGGGCGCCCCTGATCCCCACCTCAGCGCATACGCACCAGGCACAGCATGCAGCCCACATATCCCCATCTTTTTCTTTCTGAGAGTCCCCTGGGGGTGAACACAGCTCATTCATAGGACGCGCGGGCCTAATGGGAACATCACGATCCAGAAAGGACGCTCCCATGAAGAAGACCACCGTCCCAGGCAAGCCGCTTGTCCAGTTCTCCGCACTCGCGGCCATCGCCGCCCTCGCCCTGAGCGCATGCACAGGAACCGCGACCTCCACCTCGACC
The DNA here is from genome assembly GCA_963525415.1 of uncultured Actinomyces sp. Classification (GTDB taxonomy): domain Bacteria; phylum Actinomycetota; class Actinomycetes; order Actinomycetales; family Actinomycetaceae; genus Pauljensenia. The sequence goes on along the minus strand of CAURIY010000005.1, from coordinate 51,711 downwards.
GCAACGGCCACCGCACAGAAAGCCTCAGCTTCCACCAGCGTCGCCGCAGAAAGCGGAACCGTCATCGCTCCGCCCACCGCAGCCGAAGCGCTGGCGGCCAACGCAAAGTCCTCGTACGTGGCCGACGGTTCCTGGAAGGCCAGCGACGCCTCGTCCATCACCCTGTCGGGTGACAGCGCAACGACCAACGCTGCGGGCGTCACCGTCTCCAACGGCAAGGTCACCATCACCCAGGCCGGCATCTACTCACTGAGCGGCACCCTGAACGGCCAGATCTCCGTCGAAGCCCCCAAGGACGCCCAGGTCGTCCTCATTCTGGACGGCGTAACCATCACCAACCCGAACGGCGCAGCCATCTCGGCCGTGAGCGCCGACGACCTGGTGATCTCCCTCAAGGGGAACAACTCCGTCGCAGACTCCGCATCCGCCGACGCCAATGCCGAAGCCAACGCCGTCATCTACGCGGACTCCGACCTGACGATCACCGGCAGTGGAACCCTGACCGTCAACGGCCAGAGCAACGACGGCATCACCGCGAAAGACGACCTCTACATTCTGTCGGGCACCCTGAATGTCACCGCGAAGGATGACGCACTGCGCGGCAAGGACTCCCTGACCGTGGCCGGCGGCACCATTACCGCGACCGCGGGCGGAGACGGCCTGAAGTCCGACCAGGACAGTGACGCAACCAAGGGCTACGTCCACATTGCCGGCGGCACCATCGACGTGACCTCGACGGGCGACGGTATTGACGGCCTGACCGACGTGATCGTCACCGGCGGCGACGTCACCGTCATCGCGGGCGGTGGAGCCTCCTCCGGGAAGAACGCCAACACCTCCACGAAGGGCGTGAAGGCCGGAACCTTCCTCATCGCGGACGGCGGCAGCCTGACCGTGGACTCGGGCGATGACGGCATCCACTCCGACGGCGCCGTGCGCCTGACCTCCGGCGAGATCATCGTCTCCACCGCTGACGACGGCATCCACGCCGAAGGCGCAGCCGTTCTCGACGGTGCCCAGATCACGGTGGAACAGTCCACGGAAGCCCTGGAAGCGGGACTCATCACCATCTCCGCTGGCGACGTGAAGCTCACGTCCCAGGATGACGGCATCAACGGCTCCGGCTCGACCACCGTGGACGCGGTGAACGCAGCCAAGACCGCGACCAAGACGACCACGACACAGGGCGGCCCCGGTGGCGGCGGTATGCAGGACAGCGGTGAAAAGATCGTCATCAGCGGCGGAAATGTCACAGTCAACGCCGGCGGCGACGGCCTGGACTCCAACGGCTCCGTGACGATCACCGGCGGCACGGTCACGGTCAACGGCCCCACCAACGGTGGCAACGGCGCGCTGGATTCCAACGGCGAGTTCATCGTCAACGGCGGCACGCTCATTGCGGTCGGCTCGGCAGGAATGGCGGAATCTCCGTCCACCAGCAGCGCTCAGGGCTGGGTGCAGGCCGCAGCTTCCGGCAGTGCGGGAGCAACCGTGACGGTCAGCGATAGCTCCGGAAAGGTGCTGGCCACCTTCACCGCGGCCAAGACCTTCCAGAACGTCGTGTTCTCCTCGTCTGACATCACGCAGGGACAGTCGTACACGGTGAGCGTCAACGGCGCATCGACCACGGTGACCGCTAACCAGTCCACGGGTGGAGGCATGGGCCCCGGCGGCCCGGGTCGCCGCTGAGCCACCCCCGGGAAGCTCGTCCCGCCGCGCGGGTACGTTCCAGTCCAGTACGGACAGCACCGCGCAACGGGAAATCGCACGAGGTTTCGCGGGTGAGTGAGCGGGTGCGCCCTTCCCGTCAGGGAGCGCAGGGCGCATCCGCCGGCAATCACCGTGAAGGAACGAGGCGCCCGGTGAGGAAAGTGACGATCTTTCCTCGGCGGGCGCCTCGTCACGTAAGAAAAATTGGCGAGGCGGAGCCGCAGTGCACCCGATGAGCGACGCGTCGTGCGACGAGCGGAAAGTCGACGGATGCGAGTGTTCAGGGAACCTGTGCGTGCGATAACACCACTCACACAGGTTTCCTGAGGGGAAGCTACAGCTCTCCACAGCTCATTCATAGGCTCCGCTGGCTCAATAGAACCATCACATAAACGAAGGAGCCCGAACATGACTCTCTCCCTGACAGTCCTCACACCCATCCTCATCGATATTGTCGCCATGCTGATCCTGGTGGCCGCCCTCTACTACCCGCGCCACCGCCGCGCCGACCTCGTCGTCGCCTTCTTCGTCGTCAACATCGGTGTCCTGGCTGTCGCCATGGTCATGGCCAACTCCACGATCTCCGCTGGCCTGGGACTGGGACTCTTCGGTGTTCTCTCCATCATCCGACTGCGGTCCGACGAAATTAGCCAGCGCGAAATCTCCTACTACTTCGCCTCCCTGTCCATCGGCCTCCTGCTCGGCATGGGTAACAGCGCCCTGGTATATACCCTGGTCGCCCTGGTGCTGGCCACCCTCGCTATCGGAGACTCCTCGCTGATTCTGGGACGCTCCGGATCACAGCAGGTGCAATTCGACCGCGCGATCACCGACCAGGCGGAACTGCGCAGCTCCCTGGAAGAACGCATGAACGTGCGCGTGACCGGGCTGAAGGTCATCAAGGTGGATCTAGTCAATGACCTCACCCTGGTGGATGTCCGCTACCGCCTGCCCCGAGCCTCCTGAACACGCTGAGGGCGCGCCACCGTCCGAATCCCCGCTTTCACGATCCCGGCGGTGCGCCCCACTCAGCCATCGATCGCCCGCGAACCCCCGCTGAAGGACTGTCCTCCAACGCTCACCCGGCCACCGCCTCGCCACTCACGACGCACCCACCACGAAAGGCAGTACTCATGAACGGTCTGCACACCCCCCGCCTCGCAGCTGCTCAGACGCCGATCCTGCCTAGCGACCTCGACGTCATCAGCCTCGACGAACTCAACGCGCGCGCCGCCATGATGACCCGAGTCGACCGCAAATACGTGGTGGAAGCCGAACGCACCCCCGAGATCCTCGCGCAGCTCCACGAGGACACGCGCGCCCTTGAAATTGGCGGGAAACGCGCACAAAACTACGCGTCCTGCTACTTCGATACCCCGGACTACGACTCCTACATGGGGGCGGCACACAAGCGCCGTCGTCGCTTTAAGGTGCGGACGCGAACCTACGTGGACTCGCAGCTCGCCTTCCTGGAAGTGAAGACCCGAGGCGCTCGCGGAAACACCGTGAAAAAACGTATTCCCTACGTCGTGGAACTGGCCGAACTCGGGCATCTGAGCCGCGGGGGACGCACCTGGGTGAGCGATATCCTCACTGGCGCCTACTGCTCGGATGAATCGTCGCGCCTGTCGCCCGTCCTGCGAGGCTCCTACACGCGTTCCACGCTGCTGATGCCCGAAGGCGGCCGTGCCACAATCGACAGCGATCTTGCGTGGGAATCCCAGGGATATGTGCTCACACACCCGGGAATGGTGATTATTGAAACCAAGTCGTCGGCCTCGCCTTCGCAGCTGGATCGGGCGCTGTGGGCGGCGGGCGTGCGTCCGGCGAAAATTTCGAAGTATGCGACCGCGATGGCGGCGTTCAACCCGGAACTTCCGCGGAATAAGTGGACGCGCGTGCTGGATTGTTTCTTTGAGGACGCTCAGTTGCGCGTGGGTGGTGGCGAGGCAGTGGCTCTGGCATCCGCCGTGGCGTGAGGTTGTGTGTGCGGACGCCGGGTGCGTGCAGGAAACGCGCTCAGTAGCCTGCGGAGCTTCGCCCGAGTCGGTTTTCGGAGGTGTGGACTGTGAGTGCGCGCATCTGGGGTGCTGCGAATGAGTGAGGTCTCGCGCGTAGCGCGCGAGGAGATTCGCGCGGGATTAGGCTGGGAGTGCGGGTGAACGTGGGCGGGTTGGACGTACTGGACTCGTCTCCGTTCTCCTGCATGACATACTCCGGCGCGTGTGCGCCCCGAAAGATCAGGACACGTCGATGGTTCTTCCTTCTGAAAAACTCGCTGAACTCGGCCTGGAACTTCCTCCCGTCGCGACCCCTGTTGCAGCATACGTTCCCGCTCTCCTGGATCGAGGCGTCGTGCGCACTTCCGGGCAGCTTCCCCTGGAGGGTGGGGAGCTGGCGTGCATTGGCGCGGTGGGTGAGGATGCCGCGGATCCGGATGATGCGCGTGATGCCGCGCGAATTTGTGCGCTGAATGCTCTGGCTGCTGCGGCGGATGTTGCCGGAGGTCTGGATCGCCTGGCGGGCGTCGTGAAGGTCATGGTGTTCGTGTCCTCGCGTCCCGATTTCTACGGGCAGGCCGCGGTTGCGAATGGCGCTTCGGAGCTCCTGGCGGAGATTTTTGGTTCGTCACACGCGCGTTCTGCCGTGGGCGTGGCGGTGCTGCCCCTGAACGCGTCTGTCGAGGTGGAAGCGGAGTTCGCGCTGCGCGACTGAGGAACGTCAGCGTGGGGGGCGTTGCGCGGGAGTGCGGAACGTTCTTTTTGCGAGGCGAGGCGGTGTGCCGGTGGGTGCACCGCCTCGTCGCGTATGCGGGAGGTGGGGGAGTGGGGTGAACGTGAGCGGCGCGAATGGATGAATACGGGTTGAGCGCCGGGTGCTGGGGGAGGTGGACGATCGAGGGGTGCACGGGGTTGTTGTGAGCTGTGGGTGAACGCGAGGCGGCTGGCCGCGCGCGGAAGGGGAGGTGCCCCCTACACTGAGACGTGATGTGCATGCCCGCGTGTGGGACATGCGAACGCGAACGTGTGAGGACAAAACAATGAGTGAGACTCTTCCTGAAGCCGCTCCCCAGGGACTCGATCAGGTGTTCAAGCTGGTGGACGCGACGACCGCAGCACAGGGCGGTGGCTCCTGTGGCTGTGGGGGACATGGACACGGGCACGACGCTGCTGCTCCCGCCGCTGCGCCTGAAGCTGAGCCGCAGGAAGCTCCCGCTGTGAAGGACGGCGGCTGTGGATGTGGCTGCGGTGGACACGGTGCGCAGGCGACGGCTGCTGCGCCCGCTGCTGAAGCTCCCGTTGCGGTGGAAACCACGCAGAAGCGCGCCGGTGGCGGCTGCGGGTGTGGCGGACACGGCCACGGACATGGTCACGGCGATCAGGCCGCGGCAGCTCAGGCTCCCTCCGGCGGTGGATGTGGCTGCGGAGGTCACGGTCACGGCTCCCACTCCCACCCGCAGGGTCAGGGCGTGCGCCATATGCCGTCCGACGACGAACTGGTCGTTCACTCGATCCCCACGGTTCTTCGTCCGGCGCTGCTGTTTGCCGCGATGGATCTGCTGCCGCTGGGCGCACAGCTGACGGTGGTGACTCCCCACCAGCCCGATCGCCTCTTTGAATACCTGCAAAACAGCGAATCTCACTACCGCGTGGAAACCCTGGAAGCCGGCCCGGTGGATTGGCGTTACCGCGTGACGCGCCTGTCCTGATCCGGTTCTTCCGCGGTGAACGGCGGGGCGTGCTGCCTCGCGGCTCATTCCTGCGGATGTGGCTGAAAGCTCCGTGCCTCCCCGGAAATTCTTTCCGGGGAGGCACGTGTGTGTGGCTGCGTGCTTGGGGCGGAGCTGCGGGGTGTGAGTGAGGTAGTCACGAGGTGTGTGTTTGTGGTGACGGTGAAAAGTTGTACTTCTTGTGTGCCGATGTGCGCGAGATGGGTGTGCGGTGGAGTGAGGAATGTGAGGGGGGCGTAAGTCAGGAACGCTGCATGTCCGAGGTGAGGTGCGGCAATTTTGGTGCCTCAAAGCTGTTGGCACAGGCAGGTACGGCGGGTAGCGTAGGGGCATGAATTTCTTTGACGACGACGAGCAGACCCCCGAAGGCCAGAACTTTGACCGCGTCGAAGTTGACATTCTGGTGGATACGACCATTGAAGCCGCGTGGGCGCTGATCAGTGAACCCGGATGGTGGGTCAACGACGGCCCCATGGGAGATCATGACGTGGAGCGCGGGGACGATGGCGTCTACCGGGTGACCGATCCGGATGCCGGAACCTGGCTGGTGGAAAAGGTCGATGAAGATCCCATGGATGTAGTGACCTTCCGTTGGGATCCCCTGGCGGGGGATGAGCTTCCGGAGGAACAGTCCACGGTGGTGGAGGTGTCCCTGTCGGAAGAAAAGGGGCGTGTTGCTCTGCACGTGGAAGAGTTCGGTATCGCTGCCTTGAGTGAGGATGAGGACGAGGTGCGCCAGCTCTGGGAAGACGAACAGGGCATGTGGGAAACGGTTGTTGCCGCTGCTCAGAAGTATTTGGAAGGCTAATTCGAACAGATCTTATGAACGCCGGGCGCACGCGACGATGCTCTGATGGGAAGACGCGGGCGCCCGGCGTTCTGTATCTAGGATCGGAAGGGGTGCTCCGGTCTGTGGGAGAGGTGCGGGGTCTTCACAGCCCTCGCCAAGTCCCGACCTTCGTCAATTGACGGGGTTGACTCCTGAGATTTCCTTGATTTTTCAGGGCGACACAGGGTGCTTGACGCCCCGGGATCTACGCGCGTAGATTCGGGGTGAAGGCACCGACGCCTCGCCCATTTCCACACGAGAAAGTCCACACTCATGTCCCGTCATTCAACGGTGAATGCCCGCTCCGCTCGGCGCTTCCAAAGCCGCGTCGCACTCCTGTCCGGAGCCGGTATGTTCCTGGACGGTTTCGATGTCTCCGTCATCGCCGTCGCCCTGCCCGGCCTCAAAGCAGCCTGGGGAATCCAAGGCGCCCTCATCGAAGGAATCGTCGCCTCCTCCGCCATTATCGGCATGTTCTTCGGCATGCTCTTCGGCGGCAAACTGGCCGACGCCCTGGGTCGCCGCACCACCTACATCGTCGACCTGTCCGGATTCGTCATCTTCGCGCTCCTGGCAGCACTCACCCAGAACGTGTGGCAGCTGATTGCCACCCGATTCCTCCTCGGCCTGTTCATCGGCGCCGACTACCCGATCTCCTCGGCGATCACCGCCGAATTCACCGCGCCCAACAAGCGTGGCCGCTTCATCATCCTCATGTCCCTCATGTGGCAGACCGGCGCATTCGCCGCCTACATCACCGGTATCCTCATGTTCCCGCTGGGCGCCAACGCCTGGCGCTGGATGCTCTTCGTCGGCGCCGTTATTGCCGGTATCGTCCTCCTGCTGCGAGCCGACGTCCCCGAATCCCCGCGCTGGCTGCGCGCCCGCGGCCGCATCGAAGAAGCCAACGAGATCATGACCGCTCTCACCGCAGAGCACGGCACCTACTTCAACCCCGACGCCACCGCCCCCAACACCGCCAAAGGCTCGTGGTGGGAACTCTTCTCCCCCAAGATGGTGCGCTCCACGATCTTCTGCTGCTCCTTCTGGTTCGCTTTCGCCGTCTCCTTCTACGGCATCCAGATGTACACCCCGTCGATCCTCAAGCCCTTCACCCAGGGCTCGACCGTCCTGGCCTACGTCGGCTCCTCCGTGATCGCCCTCCTGGGCGTGGCCGGCGCCGCAATCGGCATGTACACGGTGGAACGCTACGGGCGTCGCAAGCAGATCATCTGGTGCTTCGTCGGTATGATCATCGTGCTCGCGACCCTGGCTCTGACCAAGAACCCCGGACTGGCCGGACTGACCGTCCTCCTGTCCATTGCGATCCTCCTGGCCAACCTCGGTCCCGGCGTTCTCAACATGGTCTACCCCAACGAACTCTTCCCCACGCGCCTGCGCGCCTCGGGCGTTGGCTTTGCCGGCTCGGTGAGCCGCATCGGCGCCATCCTCGGCGTCACCGTCTTCCCCGTCATGGTCAAGGCCTGGGGAGTTTCCAACGCGACCTGGCTCTTCGCGGGTGTCGCAATCTTCGGCCTCATCATCTCCCTGTGGCTCGCCCCCGAAACCATGGGCAAGTCCCTCGAAGAACTCGAAGAACTTGCCGATCGAGGCTGGTGTGACGAGAACGGCAAGCACATCCTCAAGTGAGTGAGCGCCCCCGTATGTGATCGACGCGGACGGGGGCGGGGCACCGCGCGCCCTCCCCGTCCGCCTCGTGAAAGGCCGAAGATGACGAAACAGCAGGCGAACCGCAACGACGTTGCCCGCGCAGCCGGGGTGTCCGTCGCAACGGTCAGCTATGTCATCAACAACGGTCCGCGCCCCGTTGCCCCCGCAACCCGCGCCCGCGTCCTCGCCGCCATCGACGAGGTGGGCTACACGCCCAACCTCATCGCCCGCTCGCTGGCCGGAGGTGCCTCCAACACCTACGGATTCGTTGCGCCCAACATCACCAACCCCTTCATCGCGGAAATCGCCCACGCCCTCCAGGCGCACGCCCACTCCACCGGCAGGCTCGTCCTGGTGGGAGACTCCGCGGACAGTGCGGAACGCGAACGTGACCTTCTGGCGTCGATGGTGGCGCGCCGCGTCGACGGCATCATCTACATGGGCGTTACCGAAAAACTCGCGACCGACCTCCTGGGGGACGCGCGAATTCCCACGGTCGTCGTCACCCACTCGGATTCCGACGGATTCTGCCCCAGCGTCCGCATCGACGAGGCCGCCGCCACCGCCGCGCTCAGCAACCACCTCCTCGACCACGGATACCGTTCCCTCGCGCTCCTGACCGGGCCGCGCTCCATGATGAACTCGCATCTGCGCATGGAGGGCATGATGCGTCCCCTGCGCGAGAAGGGAATTGAGCCCGTGAGCGTGGGCTGGGAAGCGTACTCGCGCGCCGCCGGTTACGCGTGGGCGAGCGCCCTCATTCACGAGGCGATCGGCGGGGTGAGCACGGATCGTGGAGCGTGTGCCGCGCTGAGTTCCGGGACGAATGGCGCAGGCGAGGCGCAGACCTCCCCACGGGTGCGCCCGCGCGCAGACGGCGGTATCGACGGAATGCCCCGAGGGATCGTCACGGGAAACGAACGCCAGGCCGCGGGAATCCTCGCTGCGCTCACCGACGCGGGTATCCGAGTCCCCGACCAGGTGGCCGTGGTCGCCCTGAACGGTTCGGCCGCGGGAGCCTACCTCACGCCCTCCCTTACCTGCATTCGCCAACCCATGAGGGAGATCGCGCGCCGCGTATTCGAGATTTTCGATTCCTACGATCAGCGGGACGCGCGGGGGAACCTGTGCGACTTCGACCTGGTGATCGGCGGATCGTGCGGCTGTCGAGAAGCGCACCCGCGATCGACGCTGGCCGCCTGGAACACCCCCGAACCCCACACCCTCGATTCCGCTGCGGGCGTCGAACGCCTGGCATAAAGGACAGATCATGCAGAGTTTTTTCACCAACCCGGCCACGCACATCGCTCCCGAAGGACAGCTGCACCTGTGGGCCATGGCCTCCCCCGTCATTCGCGAGGCACTGCAGCCCTTTGCCCGTGTCTGCGAGCCCTTCCCCTTCCTGGGACTTCAACCCACCGCTGATCTGCACGCCACCGTGCTGCGCTTGGGACCGGCCGACGGGGATCCTTCGGCGTTTATCGACACCTTTACGCGCGAGGCGGGTGGCCTGGGAGCGCTGAGCATCCCCCTGGGCTGGCCGATTGTCACCGTGGATTCCGTGCTGTGCCGGGGAGAGCACACCGAACACTGGGATGCACTGATTGCCGCAGCGCAGCGCGCGAGCATCGCCGCTTTCGGGGAAGACGCCGCCCCCTACGACCCGCCCTTCGGCCCCCACGTCACCGTCGCCTACGGGGTGGGGGAGGGAAGCGATACCCCCGTGGAGGAAGCGCTCGCCCGGGCGAAGGAGGACGTGCTCGCGCAGCGACGCCTCGTCACTGGGGGTGAAACGGGCGGTCAGATGCCGGGTGCAGGCGAGGAAGCGCCCACGTGCGACCCCGGTGACCACCTCGCCATGATTGATATCACGTCGGTTGTACTCGCCCGCGTATGTCAAGACCGCCAGGCCGGGACATACACCGCGCAGATCCTGGCCGACGTCCCACTGCCCAGCTGAACCCTCTCTTTTCGCCCGAGAAGCGAAGCCCCCTCCCCGTGCTCTGTGCGTGGACACGGGGGACGCGGGGCTCGGGGAGTGTCTATTGTGCGCTGTATCCCTCATGGTGCGATCGGAATCAACGGAGACGCACTGTGTGAGAATGGAGCAATACGAACCGAACCTCACGGAAAGTTCCGCATGAACACCCAGGACAGTGATCGACAGACCACGCAGGAAACGCGTGAGCTTCAGCGCCACCTCGGCAACCGTCACATCCAGCTCATCGCCATCGGTGGGGCTATCGGCACCGGCCTCTTCATGGGATCCGGTAAAAGCATCTCCGTCGCCGGCCCCTCCGTTCTGCTGGTCTACGCGATCCTCGGCGCAGTTCTGTTCCTCTTCATGCGCGCCATGGGAGAACTCCTGCTCTCTAACCCCAACTACACGACCTTCGCCGACATTGCGCGCGACCTCCTCGGTTCGTGGGCCGGGTTCATCACCGGATGGACCTACTGGATGTGTTGGGTGGTGACCGGAGTGGCCGACATGGTCGCGATCACCGGCTATGTCCACTACTGGTGGCCCGACCTGCCCTCATGGATCCCCGTTGTGGTCACCACCCTGCTCCTTTTCGCCCTGAATGCGATGACGGTTAAGGCCTTCGGGGAAACGGAATTCTGGTTCGCGATGATTAAGATCATCGCCATCGTCGCGCTGGTTGTCGTCGGCCTGGTCATGGTGTTCACCCACACCGTCGACGAAAACGGAACGACCGCCGCCATATCGAACCTGTGGAGTGCCGGAGGAATCTTCCCCCAGGGATTCTCGGGATTCCTCGGCGGCTTCCAGATCGCAATTTTTGCCTTTGTCGGCATTGAACTGGTGGGAACAACCATCGCGGAAACTGCCGATCCCGACAAGACCCTCCCGAAGGCTGTGAACTCCATTCCGGTGCGTATCATGCTCTTCTATGTGTGTGCGCTGGCGGTCATCATGATGGTGACCCCGTGGAACCAGGTCGACCCGGAGAAATCTCCCTTCGTCACTATGTTCTCCCTGACGGGATTCGGAGCGGCAGCAACGGTGGTGAACCTGGTCGTTCTGACCTCGGCCGCATCTTCCGCGAACTCGGGCATCTACTCCACGTCCCGCATGCTCTTCAGCCTGGCTCTCCAGGGAGATGCCTCGAAGATCTTCGGTCGACTCTCGCGCCGCAATATCCCGGTGAACGCCCTGTTCTTGTCGTGTGTGTTCCTCCTGAGCGCCATTGTCATCATGTTCTTTGGAACGTCCATCGTGACGGCCTTTACCCTGGTGACCTCCATGTCGGCGACCCTGTTCATGGGCGTGTGGATCGTCATCGTCGTCTCCTACCTCGTGTATCTGCGCCGCTATCCGGAACGCCACGAAGCCTCCTCCTTCAAGGTGCCGGGCGGTGCGGCCTCCGCGTGGCTGGTTGTCGCCTTCATGATCGCGATGATCCCCGTGCTTTGCCTGGATCATGAGACCCGCAGCGGCATGGTCGTTGCCCTGGGATGGATGAGCGTCATGGGAGCCATCGCCGTGTGGAAACGACACCGCGACCTGACGCGCGTCGGGCGCTGAGCGCCCGCAACCTGCACGATTACGCGGCCTCGCACCGCCTCGTCTATGCTGAAGAAGCAAGACAGGGGAGCCCCGCCCGGGGCTGAGAGTGCGAATGCAGACCCTCACACCTGAACCAGGTCATACTGGCGTAGGAAGTCGCAATCTCGCGGTTGCTCCGGTGCAACCGAACCCCTCCTGAACTCGAGGAGGAGAACACATGTCCACACGACCCACGCGCAGCGTGCTTCTGACCTGCGCTGCCCTCATGAGCGTCAGCGCCCTCGCGGCCTGCTCCACGGGGAGCGCCCCCGCAGCATCCACGAGCGCCAGCGCAAGCGCTACCACCGCCTCGAAAGAGGTCGTGCTGCTGTCCCACGATTCCTTCGATTTCCCCAAGGAACTCCTGGAGCAGTTCGAGAAGGAAAGCGGCTACCACGTCACCATCAATGCCGTCGGTGACGGAGGAACCCTGGCTAACCAGCTGGTGCTCACCAAAGAAGCCCCCATCGGCGACGCCGTCTACGGCCTCGACAACACCGTCTCCGGACGCCTGAACGGCCAGAAGATCATCGCCGACGCCGGACTCAAAGCCCTTGACCCCGCCGATCAGATGGCCTCCGAACCCGGCCTGGTGCCCATCGACCGCGGCGATGTCTGCGTGAACTTTGATAAGACGTGGTTCGCAGACAAGGGACTGACTCCGCCCACGTCTTTCGACGACCTTGTGAAGTCCGAATACAAGGACACCCTGGTCGCCATGAACCCCGCCTCCTCCACCCCCGGCATGGCCTTCATGCTGGCCACCATCGCGAAGTACGGTGAGGACGGCTACGTCAACTACTGGAAGGCTCTGAAGGCCAACGGTGTGAAGATCACCGACGGCTGGTCGAGCGCCTTCAACGTCGACTATTCCGCGGGTGAAGGCAAGGGACCCTACCCGATGATGGTCTCCTACGGATCCTCCCCCGCATACTCGGTCAACGAGGCGGGAACCGAGACCAGCACCGGTTCGATCACCTCCACCTGCTACCGCCAGGTCGAATATGCGGGCGTGCTCACGGGTGCTAAGAACCCCGAAGGCGCGAAGAAGTTCGTCGAATTCATGATGACCCCCACCGTGCAGGAAGCCATTTCCTCGGTGACCTACATGCACCCCTACGCGGGGAACGCCCCCGAGGCGCTCGTGAAATTCGGCCCTCTCAGTGATACTTCCGCCCGCCTCGATCCCATGACGATCGCCCAGAAGTCGGCCACCTGGCTGCGCGAATGGCAGGCAGCGGTTCAGTAACATTCCCCGCCGGTGGTGGCATCGCGTGACCGCGCGCGATGCCACCACAACGAAAGGACACGCGTGACGCGCAGCAGGATACTCCAGGTGCTCGTGTGGGGCACCTGCGCACTTCTGCCGCTCACCTTCCTCGCCCTCTTCTTCGCCTGGCCGGCCAGTGCCCTCATTCTGCGCGGTTTCACCGACGCCAACGGCGCATGGGACATCGGCTCCGCACGCCACGTATTTGCAGATGCCCGCACCTGGCAGGTCGTCGGACGCACCCTGGCCATGGCGGCAGCCGGAACCTTCCTCTCCGTCCTCCTGGGAATCCCCGGAGCCTACGTCCTCTATCGCTGCCGGTTCACCGGTCGCGCCATCGTCCGAGGCATCGTCGTCATCCCCTTCGTCCTGCCGACCGTCGTCGTGGGTGTCGCATTCCGTTCGGTTCTGGCTCCCGGTGGATGGTTGGGATTCCTCCATGCCGATGGCACCGTAGCCGCGGTCATTGCCGCCATGGTGTTCTTCAACTACTCCCTGGTCGTGCGCACCGTCGGTAGCTTCTGGGCGCGCCTGGATCCCCGAGCAGAAGAAGCCGCCCGCGCCCTGGGAGCATCCCCCCTCCGCGCCTGGTGGACGGTCACCCTCCCGGCGCTCACGCCGGCACTGTCCGCGGCTGCATCCATCGTTTTCCTCTACTGCGCAACAGCCTTCGGGATTGTCCTCATCCTGGGCGGATCCTCGCTGACCACCGTGGAATCGGAAATCTACCTGCTCACCACCCAGTTCCTCGACCTGTCGGGCGCCTCCGTCCTCTCGATTGTCCAATTGGTCATCGTTACCCTGGCACTGGTCGCCGCGGGATGGGCGAGGCGCCGTGGGGAACGCTCCCTCGCGCTCCGATCCGAAGCCGCCGACCACCCCCTGCGCCTGCGCGACCTTCCCACCGCATCCCTGACCGGGCTGGTCGTCCTCGTTCTGATCTGCGTGCCTATGGCGGGTCTCCTCTGGCGCTCACTCCACGTCAAAGGGCAGTGGACGTGGGCAAACTACCGGGCACTCACCTCCGCCGACATCTCCCAGGCACTGCGTATTTCACCCCTGGCGAGCCTCGGCGTCTCGCTGTCCACCGCGCTGTGTGCGGCACTCATTGCGCTTGCTGTGGGGCTGCCCACGGTGCTCATCGTGTCGCGCCGACCGCGTGGAGCGTGGGCGGCGCGAGCGGTCGCAGCCATTGATGCCGTCCTCATGCTTCCCCTCGGAGTCTCCGCGGTGACGGTTGGCTTTGGCTTCCTCATCACTCTGGGCAGCCTGCCCATTGACCTGCGATTTTCCTGGTGGCTTGTGCCCATCGCGCAGGCCGTCGTCGTCATCCCCCTGATCGTTCGTGTCCTGGCTCCGCCGCTGCGGGCCATCAGCCCGCGTCAGCACGAGGCAGCTGCCGCCCTGGGTGCTGCGCCTCTGCGCGTCCTCGCGACCATTGACGGCGCACATATTCTGCGGTCGCTGGGAACAGCCTGGGGCTTCGCCTACGCAACCTCCCTGGGAGAATTCGGCGCCACATCCTTCCTGGCACGCGGCGAATACTCCACCCTCCCCGTCGCCATCTACCGCCTCATGGCACGCCCCGGAGCCGCCGAACAGGGCGCAGCCATGGCGGCCTCCGTCCTCCTGGCACTGACGGCAGCGGCAGTCATGGTCATCATCGAATACTCACGTCCGAGCACAGTAGGAGAACTCGCATGACCGAGGAGCTCACCGTCCACGCGCTCAGCGTCTGCTACGGAAATTTTGAAGCCGTTCGCTCCGTCAGCTTCGATCTGCACGCTGGAGAAATCCTCGCCCTCCTCGGCTCCAGCGGCTCCGGAAAATCCACCCTCCTGCGCGCCATCAGCGGCCTGGAACCCGTCGCCTCGGGAGACATCCGCTGGGGAGGAACCTCCGTCGTATCCCGCCCCGTCCACCTGCGCGGATTTGGCCTCATGTTCCAAGACGGCCAGCTCTTCCCCCACCGCGACGTCCGCGGAAACGTCGCCTACGGCCTCAACGCCCTCCCCCGAGAAGAACGCGACGCCCGCGTGCGCGACGTCCTGAGCCTGGTCGGAATGAGCGACTACGCCTCGCGCCCCGTGACCTCCCTGTCCGGTGGGCAAGCTCAGCGCATCGCCCTCGCCCGCGCCCTCGCGCCCTCCCCCGGACTCATCCTGCTCGACGAACCCCTGTCCGCCCTCGACCGCGGCCTGCGCGAACGCCTGAGCGTCGACATTCGCGAGGTTCTCAAAACATCGGGAACCGCCGCCATCTACGTCACCCACGACCAGGACGAGGCTTTCGCCGTTGCCGATCGCATTGCCGTGATGATCGACGGGCAGATCGCGCGCATCGACACGCCCCTCGCCCTGTGGAACGACCCGCAGCGCCGCGACGTCGCTGAGTTCCTGGGGTACGCGCCCTTCCTCAGGGACGAGGCGACCGGCCAGCTTCGCGCTCTTCCCCCGGGTGCGCTCACCTGCGTTCCCCTCCACAAACGAGGCGCAGTTCCGGCGCGCGTCGACGGGGAAGTTCGCGCGGGGCGCGGACGGGTATCGGTGAGCGTGCAGGTCGACGGACAGCGCGCCCGCGCCCGCGTCAACGACGTCAGAATGCCCGCGCCTCCAGCCCTCAATGAAGCGGCTGCTCACGATGGGGATGAAAACGCACAGAATATACGCGTCCAGACGGTCGGTACAACGGATGCCGAGGCGATCCTCGAAAAGAACCCGCTCGCGTGTTCGGCGCAACTTGATGGGGACAAACGCCCGGACACAGGTGCCTCGATCCGAGTAGGAGACACCGTTGGCGTCACCTACGACCGCAGTATCTGCCCCGTGGTCACCGACGAGGACACCCCGTGACCACCTCACCCACACCCCACCCCGCGAACCTTCCCGCGACAGGTGCGTCGCCTCGTCCGCGTACCCTCACCACCTCAGACGCCCTGAACGAAGCCATCCGCAGGCTCTGCGACAACGCCACACGCCCCGTCATCATCCTGATCGACGGACGCTCTGGATCCGGAAAAACCACCACCGCCTCGTCCATCACCCACCACCTGCGCACCATCGGACAGGGGGCACGCACCCTCCACATGGACAGCATCTACCCCGGATGGAAAGGCCTCGCCGCCGGAAGCTACACCCTCGAATGCGTCCTCTCCGACCTGCGCATACGTGGAGAAAGCCTGTGCCCCACATGGGACTGGGAGACCTCCACACCCGGACGCCCCCTCCAGCTCACCACCGACACCCCCCTGATCGTCGAAGGATGTGGCTCGCTCACCACCACCAGCGCAGCGCTCGCCGACATGTGCATCTGGAGAGAAACCCCCGACGACCTGAGACGCTACCGCGCTCTTACCCGCGACGGAGACATGTTCCGCCCCTACTGGGACATGTGGGCACAGCAGGAAGATGAACACCTCGCAACCCACAACCCCCGGGCGCTCGCGGACATCATCCTGGTCGGAGACCATGCGACGCCTCCCCCGCATGCGCTGGAAGAGGACGCGGGGGAACGCTAGGCTCATCGCCGTGGACAACCCCTTCGACGCAGCGACACCCGCATACGCCGCCGTGCGCCCCGCCTACCCCGAGGAAGCGCTGGATATCCTGTGCGCCCCCGGCGTCCACACCGCAGCCGATATCGGAGCGGGAACGGGAAAAATGACCCGCCTCCTCCTCGAACGCGGACTCACCGTCCACGCCGTCGAACCCGCCGACGCCATGCGCCGCCAGATCGGGAACGCACCCACCGCCTCGTCACTCACCGTCCACGCCACCCGCGCAGAAGACACGGGACTGCCTGACGCCAGCGTTGACCTCGTGGTCTACGCGCAATCCTGGCACTGGGTGGACCCCCGGGATGCCGCTGCTGAAGCCGCGCGCATCCTCAGCCCCGAGGGGCGGCTCGCCGCCGTGTGGAACCAAATGGACGTCTCCCGCCCCTGGGTGCACCGACTCACCCGCATCATGCGATCCGGAGACGTCCACCGCCCCGACCGACCCCCGCAGTTCGGGGACGGATTTTCCGACCCACGGCTCACCCTGATTCGCTGGGATGACCGCGTAACCCCCGAAGAACTTCTCGACCTGGGAACCACGCGCTCCTCCTACCTGCGATCCACGCCCGCGGGGCAGGAAAAAATGCAGGACAACCTTCGGTGGTACCTCTACGAACACCTCGGATATGCGCCGGGACAGCAGATCATCCTGCCCTACAGCACCCTCGTGTGGGTCTCGACCCCGAAGCGGGGGGCGGAGGCATGAACCTGGCTCACGACCTGTCCCTCATCGGAATTGTCGGCGCGCTCATCATGTACGGCATCTCCGTCTCCCCCTCGCTCCTGGCGCGCAGCTGGCAGTGGCACGCCGTCGCCTCCGGAGTCCTCAGCGCCGTCGGCTACATCATGGGACTGAGCCTCGAACGCTTCGGTGAACGCGTCATCGAATGGACACACATCACCATCAGCGCCCCGCCCGCCGTCATCACCACCTTCCGGTGGGGAGCATTCATCCTGTTCAACGCCTGGCTCATTCGCTTCCTCGTCCAGTCCTATCGCGAGCGCCGCCGCGCCAACCACCTAGTGGGGATGGCCGGAGAAACACTGGGCGAATACCTCCTCGGAACCCTGGGAGCCTTCGCCCTGACCCTCCTGCTGCTGCTGGGCGCGGCGGTGTGTGAAACGGCGGGGAAAAACATCGTGAGCCTGCTGGATCGCTGGCTGCCCCACCCGCTGGCAGTCCTCGGAGCCGTCGCCCTCCTCATGACGATCCTCTACGTCCTCACCTCGAAAGTCCTCCTGACCGCGGGGCTGACCTTCTTCACCCGCCACGCGTGGAAAATGAACATCCGCACCGCGCGAGGCATCACCCAACCCCTGGTTGCGCAGCGCTCGGGATCTCCCGCCTCGCCCATCACCTGGGAATCCGTGGGAGGACAGGGACGCGTATTCCTCGGGCGAGGCCCCTCACGCGCCGATATCGAACGCGTCACCGGCCGCCCTGCCCTCGAACCCATCCGCGTCTACTCCGGGATGCCCACCGGCTCCGACACCCTCCACGACTGCGCTGAACGAGTCGTTGCAGAACTGGAACGCACGGGAGCCTTCGAGAGAGCCGTCCTCCTGGTCGCCACCTCCACGGGATCCGGCTGGGTGGACGAGTGGCAAGTGCAGCCCATGGAATACCTGACGGAAGGAAACTGCGCGACCGCCTCGATGCAGTACTCCTACGTCCCGTCCTCCATCAACTACCTCACGGACTTGGACGCCTCAGAGGAAGCCTCCGTCATCCTCTTCGAGGCGATCCGCCGCGCCTTGGACGAGCGCCCCGAACCTCGCCCCGCGCTCATCGTCTGCGGAGAATCCCTGGGCGCCTACGCCTCGCAGCACGCCTTCGCATCCCTCGACGAGGCGCTCGCGCAGATCGACGGCGCACTCTGGGTGGGTACACCCGCCTTCACCCCCATGCACCGCGAACTCACGGCGGCACGCCACCGCGGCAGCCCGGAAGTCGCGCCCGTCGTCGACAACGGGCGACACGTGCGTTTCGTCAACCAGCCGGAGAACCTGTGGGCGGACATCTACGGCCGTGAACTGGGACAGTGGGATTTTCCGCGCGTCATCTACGCTCAGCACCCCTCCGACCCGGTGGTGTGGTGGAACTCCGAGATGATGTGGCGCAAACCCGACTGGTTGAACGACAAAGCCGGACACGACGTCAGCCCCCGGATGGAATACACGCGCCTGGCGACCTACATTCAGGTGCTCGTCGATATGCCCGTTGCGGGAACCGCTCCCGGCGGCCACGGGCACACCTACCATGAGGAACTCATCCCCCTGTGGGAGGCACTCCTCGGATTGCGCGACCGGGTGTGGGAGGGTGTGACCTCGGGCATCTTCGGGGGAAACGCAGGTACGCCCGGAGAACGTGCGGGCGAATGCGGGGAGAGCGCGGGTGTGCGGCGAGAATGTGTGGGCGCGCATGAGGAGAACACGAGCGCTCGCATGGCCGAGATGAGCGCTCGCGGGGGCGGCCGCTTTGCGCGCCTCGACGCCTCGTGGATAGGCGAGGCGACGGCCACGATCATTGGCGAGGCGATCGCCGCGAATATCGCGCGCTCCGACCGCCAGTAGGGGGCGGGCCTCCCGTTCCGCGGGTGCGTAGCAGAGTGGATGGAGGAGGAACGCTCACTCGCGCTCACGCCCAGTGTGTGAATTCCGACGACGAAAGCGGAAGGATGCTCCGCCTCGTCCTCGCTAGATGAGATGCCGCTTCTGCATGATCTTCAACGCCACCCAGCCGAAGGGGGCGCGACCGTAGAAGGTCACCAAACGGTAGATCACCGCGGTCGGCAACGCCACCGACAGTGCAATACCCGCCACCTGGAGGCCACCGGTCAACGCTGCTTCCACCGGGCCGATACCACCCGGAGACGGCACCACAGACCCCAGCGAGTTCGACGCCAAATACGTGATCGACAGAGTCGTGATATTCAATGAGCCACCCATTGCGGCCAGGGATGCCCAAAACGCCCCGATAAATCCCACGTTCATGAGGATATTCCCCACGAGAACAGCCAGGAGACGCTGCGGCTGACCCGCCACCCACAGCAGACGCGGATACACCTGCTTCCACGTCGGCTCCACCTTCGACCAGATGAAACGACGCAGCTTGGGAACCGACACGCACACGGTCACCAGGGCGGCCACGACCACGACCCCCGCGAGGATCGCGCCGTAGGGCAGAGCAACAGAAATCGACGAACCCGAGAAGAATACGACGATAATCAGCAGGGTCACCGTCACTAGGAACTGCGAAATCTGCTGCAGAGTCACCGTCGTCACCGCCGCGGGAGTCGACATCTTCTGCTTGTTCAAGAACCGCAGATTCAACGCTGCAGGACCAATGCCCGCGGGTGCCACCAGCGTCACAATTGACGCGGCAACCTGGGCGAGAAGAGCATCGATGAAACGAATCTTCTCCTGGCTGAATGCCACCAGCGGAACCGCTCCGCCTACCCACGTCAACGCCGCCAAGAGGAAGGCCACCAGAATCCACACGGGGTTCGCCTGCTGAACGGCGGCCGTAATATCCGAGAAATTCAACGACCCCAGCAGGAGGACGCCCGCGACCGCGGCAACACCCAACATGATGACCGTCTTCGGGGCAAAACGCTGCAGGTTCGCCAACTCGATGGACTCATCCGGGGTGTCCGACACCGACACGATGGCAGCCCGCAGATTATCCAACAGGGAAGAACGCCGCAGTTCCAACGCCACCTCGGTGGGAAGAACCGCGCGCTGCAAAACGGGAGCCGCAGCAACCAGCGTCGCCTCGTCGATGTGACGGCGAGCCGAGGTCAGTGCCCGTTTGGGGCCGACGACCAGTGCCAAGAGGGTGAGCATCTGAGCAATATCAATACGCTGATTGAGTTCGGTGGTCGCCACCTCGCCGTGATCCCAGTCCACCAGCCACACCTTTGAGGACTCATCGAGAACCACCGAGGAGAAGGTCAGTTCGCGGTGCGCCAGCATGTGGGAATGCGCCACAACCAGCTGATGCCACGCCTCGTCCAGGAGGTCATCACTCAGGGACTCCGCGCTCTCCAGATCACGCAGCGTCGACGTGGGGGGCAGAGCACGGCTGGCCATCAGCACGGAGTCCCCGGCCTGGGCGATCCCCAGTGGCTCGGGAACGTGTACGCCGGCGCGCAGAGCCGACAGAGCGGTCAGCGTAGAACGCTCGGCCGAGGCCTTGAGGGAGGGTGCAATCCAGCGGGAAATTCCGCGCAAACGAATGTTGTTCCAGACCTCCATGAGGGTGCCCGTGAAGCCGCGACCCGGATCGAGGAGAGTAATTTCGTAGGTCGTCCCCGAAGCATCCCACACGTGGTAGTGGCGGTGTCCGTCCTCTGGAGGAATGCGCGTCACCGTGAAATCCGTGGCGTCGGTGTGCGCAGGAGTCATGTGGAGGTGGGAATCCTCGCCCTCGTCAATGAACCACGTGGTGAGGGGAGAACCCTGGGTGCGCACGTCCGTGCGAATCACACGCGACGGCACAATCCCGATCGACAGGAGCGCGCGAACAATCGACGTGCCGGAGGCCGAGCGATCCTGGAAGCCCAGAACCCAGCGGGAACCAGCGCCGAACATGCGCCCGATAAGCAGAGAAATCAGGGCACTGGGCAGCGTGAGCTGGCCGCGCAACACCCACAGCACCATGATGACCGCCAGCGACCACCAGGAATAGCGGATTGTACGTACAGCTTCGGCTTCGCCGGCCGCGGTGAAAAGAGCAACCAGGGTGATCGCCACCAGGTTGATGGCGATGACACTGGTGCCGTCCCCCGTCGGAGGTGTCACCCGCAGCGGTGCGGTCACACTTTCCGGCAGGTGATTGAGAACCGTCAAGAAGGCGAGACCGCCGATCGCGGCCAGAGCAGCCGTTGTGAGAGCCTCGATCACCGTCCCCATCTGGCGACGCAACAGCACAATGGCGATCACCGCGATGGGGGTTACCAAAATGGCCATCCCCTCGATGAAGGTTACGGGCAGTAGGAGAATTTCACGGATCACCGCGAAACGGAGCACATCCTGGGCGACCCCCTGCGTCGTTGACGACGCAAAAAAGCCAATAGCCCACACCAGGGCAACACCCAGAGCACAGGTAATAAGCTCCACCAGGTCACTGCGCCTGCGCGTACGCTCCGCAATGCGGTCAGCGAAGTAAATCGGGTGCGTGAAACGCGAGCGGTGAGAGGTGGGAGAATCCTCGCGAGGCGCTTCGTCGGAAGGGGCGAGGTCACGAGACGTGGGGGTGTGAGACGCGACGTCGTCGGGGATATCGGAGTCGCGGTTGGGTTCCTCTGATGGCTGCGCGCTCTGCGATCCGGTGTCGTCAGAAAGCTCATCGGTGCGGGCGTCCTGCGTGGCTGCAGACGACGCATCCTCGGTGTCCGGGGAAGACGTGATGAGTTCCTCGTGTTTCTCCATAAGTGTCATCCTATCGACTGGCATTTCACCGGTAGGGTGTGACAGGGACGTGCCGCGGACTTCGCGCGTGTCCTCCCGGGCAACCGCAGGGTTCCCACGCCCGACCTCGCAGTATTCGAGGCATACGCAGCCACCGACGTGCGCCGCGCTCTTTGCCCCCGCGAGCTTCGCCTCGCCAGGAACGACACGAACGGACACACAGATGCTGACCACACTGCTGGCAACCGACAGCTCGACCCTGACCACCATCATCGGATGGTTCAAAGACCCCGAAACCCTGCTGGTCGCAATGGGGCCGTGGGTGCTGTGGGGAACCCTGCTGATCGTCCTCATCGAGTCCGGCATCCTCTTCCCGGTTCTCCCCGGCGACTCCCTGCTGTTCACCGCGGGACTCCTGCACGACCGCCTGGGACTCAACCTGTGGGTGCTCATCGGCCTGACCTTCATCGCGGCCTTCATCGGTGCGCAGATCGGCTACTTCATCGGTGCGCGCTGGGGGCGTCGCCTGTTCTCGGACGACGCGAAAATCCTCAAAACCGAGCACCTGGATAAGGCCGAGCACTACTTCGCGGAATACGGTGGTCGCTCGCTGGTCATCGGCCGTTTCATTCCCTTTGTCCGCACTTTCATTCCCCTGGCCGCCGGTATTGCGCGCTACCCCTACTCGAAGTTCCTCATGTACAACTCGCTGGGGTCGCTGCTGTGGGGTGTGGGGATCACCTGGGCGGGGTCGCTTCTGGGGGGCGTTCCCTTTGTGCACGATCACCTGTCGATGATTATCTTTGCGATTGTTGGGGTTTCGGTGATTCCGATGGTCGTGGAAGTGCTGGCGCATCGTCGTCGTGCGCGTGGCGCTGAGACGGATGCTGCTGGGATTGCGGCTCCCGCTTCCCCCGAACGCGACGGAGGCGAGCAGGCGTGAAAATCGCATTCCTCGGCCCCTTCGGAACCTTCACGGAACAGGCTGTTCGTCAGATCGCACCCGCCGACGCGGAGCTGGTGCCCCTGACCTCTCCGCCCGTGGCGATGCGTGCCGTGCGTGAAGGCGAGGCCGACTGGGCGGTTGTCCCGATCGAAAACTCGATCGAGGGTGGTGTGAACGCGACCCTTGACGCCCTGTGCCAGGATCCTCCGCTGGTGATTTCCGCGGAAATGCTGGTGCCGGTGACCTTCCACCTGGCGGTGCGTCCCGGCGTGCGAGCCGAGGATGTGCGCCGCGTGGGGACTCACCCCCACGCGTGGGCGCAGTGCCGCACCTGGGCGGAATCAACCTTCCCCGGCGTCGTGCATGTCCCGGCGACCTCAACCGCCGCTGCTGCCGAACTCCTGGGTGCGGGCGAGGCATCCTTCGACGCGGTGCTGTGCAATGCGACGTCGGTGGAACGTTACGGCTTGGAGTCCCTCTATGTGGATGTTGCGGACAATCCGGGTGCGGTGACGCGTTTTGTGTGCGTGCGTCGCCCGGGCGGGGTTCCGCCTCGGACGGGTGCGGATAAGACGACGATTCAGGTGGCGCTGCCGGTGAACCGCGCGGGTTCGCTCCTGTCGCTGCTGGAGCAGTTCTCCGTGCACGACGTGGATTTGTCGCGTATTGAGTCCCGTCCCAGTGGGGATGGTTTGGGTGCGTACACCTTTTCCATTGACATGGTGGGGCACGTGGAAGAAGAGCGCGTTCAGGCCGCTTTACGAGGCCTTGCGCGCGTTTCCCCGGACGTGCGGTTCATGGGATCCTACGCGAATGCGGCGGGGGTACGTCCCGATTTGGGTGCGGGCTCGCAGGATGAGGACTACCGTCGCGCTCGCGCCTGGGTTGCGTCGCTGCTGGACTGAGTGTTCCTACTGAGGATTTCTTCCCACCGAGGCGGGAAACCAAGCTTTGCGAGCTTGTAGTGGGGGTTGCTCGTACTGATTTCCGCTATCGCTCGGAGGAGGACGCTCTTTTCCTGTTCTGGGAGAAGAAGACACAGTCCGAGGATCGAAGAGAAAACGCTGTTCTCGCGGAGCATGAAGTGGGGATTCGCTTTGGTTATAGCGTTTTTCTGCTGTCGCGGGATAGGGAATTGGTGGCTCATGCGTCGCCTGTAGAGTCGTGCATGATGGGCACTAATATTCCTGAGGAGAACGAGATTCTGTAAAAGTTTTTCAAGGGCGTCATATTGGAAATTAAAGATTTTGGCGACGATTTTCTGATCGCGTGGAAGCATGTTTTTGTAGAGTTTTGATATTTTTCCAAAGCTCATCTGGTCAATAATTTCTAGTAAGTCAAGTGTCTCGTTAGTGTGTGAGTAACTTGTTTTGTGGGAAATAATCTTTTCAACTTCGTTGAGGAAAAGTGTGTGGAAACGTTGGTTTTCAAAATGTGATGCGTCTTGATATCCCAGAAGGCCATACTGTGCTGTGAGGACAGAGGAGCAGGCAATGCGGCTTCTAATCTCTATGGTCCGTAAGGCTGGTATTAAGGCGTCACGGAACTGGCAATCACTCGTGTAAAGTGATGAAATTTGTTCAAAAGTGACACCGTCAAAAAATTTTTGTCCCCCTGGCTTCAGAAGATCATCGTAATATTCCTGAAATTGGTGATAACTCACACTGCAGAAAAACTCTTCCGCCTCTAGTGGATGAGAGATACGTAGCCCTTGAGACCGGAGGGTGTCAATGTGCTGGCGAAAATTAATGGGCGGTAATGGGTGGGTATTCATCGCATCACCAAAAATAAGGACCGCCATGGGGCACTTCCAGTTCCCTGAAAGTGTGGCGGCCTCTATTGACTTCCATGCTAATGGGGAGCATACCCAAAGTCCAGACCTCCACAGATGCCCAAGTAGTGCCCTGCTTGGGAGGGGTGGGAGGCGCATAACCCACTGTGTGTTTCATGCTGTGAGTACAGCCCGTAGTGCAGAGAAAATCTACTGAAAAGACGAGGCTGTGGATGGTGCTTTTCCATCAGTTTTCCTGTGGAAAAGAGTTGTGTTAAAGCCTGCTGTTGATGCTCGACTGAGCGCCTTAGGGGACAGCAACTGTGAGCACCCGATGGTCGAGGCGCACCCGAATACGTTGACCGTATCCCACAGGATCCCCGTCCACCTGCACGGGAGTGGGAACACTGACCTCCACGACCGCCGCAGGAGTGGGGAAAAAATCCATCTGAGTAAGACGAGGTGCCCGCACTCCCCGGGATGCGGAAGGCATGGCCTGTAGCTGATCGCGACGCGTTTTCTTGCCTCGTCGTTGCATGCGACCGCTGCCGCGCTGCGCAGATACGGGGAGTCTGTGGGCGAAGATTCGCGCAGCGAGAGCACCCCACCCCAGGTAATGGCCGCGAGTATCGACGCAGATCACCTCCATCAGGCCATCCCCGAGGGAAGAGAGGGGAGAAAGCGTCATCAATGGTAGGCGCGGACAATTGGCAAACATCACGCAACGAGCGAGAAAGCTGTGTGTCTGTGTGACGGTATCCGCCTGAAAATCGCCCCTGTGTCGGTCATCTCGGCGAACTGCTTTGCTGTCCTGTTCGTGCGCGTGCGTGTGGCCATCCGGTGGGAGAGTTGTGCTCTGATGAGTGCTGATCTGAGATGTTGTGGGAAGTTCTCGATGGAGACGCATCGTCAGCCGAGGCGCCCCAGCCGCCCCGAAAGCCGCGAGGACATACGCCGGCCACCCCAGAGCTTTTTTCAGCGACGGACGCGTGCGCGCCATCGTGTCCCCGTCAAAACCACACCCGGCAATCGTGAGAAAAGCCCACTCATCTGCACGAACATGCAGAGAGGCGCTATCGAAGCCGGCGTCCGCGGAGAGTGCGCGCTGACGCAGCCCTCCTTCCGGCGGGAACGCGCTGTTCGCCCGCCCCTCCTCGATGCGCAGCCACCCCAGGTCGACGTCCTCCACGCTCTCTCCAAGCGCTACGCGGAGAGCATCCGCTCGCGAACGGAGCGGAATCCCCAGGTTGCGAGCCAAGATATTGCCCGTTCCCTCGGGCAGGATTCCCAGGGGAACCCCCGTGTGGGCGAGGCCGGCGGCGACGGCGCGCACCGTCCCGTCCCCTCCCGCCGCGATAATTCGCGAGGCGCCAGCCGCCACCGCTCGCACGGCTGCGCCCGTCCCGGGATCCTCGGGCGTCGTGGTCTCCCAGCGCGCCTCTTCGCCGGTGAGTGCGCGGATGCGCGCGGTGATGTCGGCGCGAAAAGCCTCGAAGTCGCGGTGCTTGGAGGGGTTGGCGATCACCCACACCGATCGTCCTGTGCTCATACGGTCAGGGTAGCGTTTCGTTGAGGCGACGCACAGGATCAGGATGCATACGTGCACACCGATGGGCTGTGAGCTGTTCTAGGATGGAACCATGATTGATCTGCGTGCTCTGCGTGAGAACCCTGAACCTGCCCGCGAATCCCAGATCGCCCGAGGAGCCGACCCCGCCCTCGTCGATCAGATCCTCGAAGCTGACGCCCTGCGTCGCTCCTCTCTGCAGGAATTCGAGTCCCTGCGCGCCACGCAAAAAGAGGTCTCCAAGTCCGTAGGCAAGGCCTCGCCGGAAGATCGTCCCGCCGTGCTCGCACACGCCAAGGAACTGGCGGAGCAGGTGAAGGCTGCGGAAGCCCGCGCCAACGATGCTGAAGCCGAGGCCGAGCGCCTGGCTCGCCTCCTGCCGAACCTCGTCCTGCCGGGCGTTCCGCGCGGCGGCGAAGACGACTACGTGGTGCTCCGCCACGAAGGACCGGCCGTGCGCGACTTTGCGGCGGAAGGCTTTGAACCCGCCGACCACCTCGCCCTGGGTGAAGGACTGGGTGCGATCGACGTCAAGCGCGGCGCCAAGGTGTCGGGTTCGCGTTTCTACTACATGACCGGTGTGGGTGCCCGCCTGGAACTCGGCCTGCTGACCATGGCCATGGATCAGGCCGTGAAGGCCGGATTCACCCCGATGATGACGCCGACCCTGGTGACGCCGGCCGTCATGGGCGGTACCGGCTTCCTCAATGAGCACTCTGACGAGATCTACTACCTGCCGGCTGACGACCTGTACTTGACGGGTACGTCCGAGGTGGCTCTGGCCGGATACCACGCCGATGAAATCCTCGACCTGTCCGACGGCCCCAAGCGCTACCTCGGATGGTCGACCTGCTACCGCCGCGAGGCGGGCAGCGCAGGGAAGGACACGCGAGGCATCATTCGCGTCCACCAGTTCAACAAGGCCGAAATGTTCAGCTTCTGCCGCCCCGAAGAAGCCGAAGAAGAACACGCGCGCTTCCTGGCCTGGGAAGAGGAGATGCTGGCGAAGGTCGAGCTTCCCTACCGTGTGATTGACACGGCCGCGGGCGACCTGGGCACCTCCGCTGCGCGCAAGTTTGACTGCGAGGCGTGGCTGCCCACCCAGAGCCGCTACATGGAGGTCACCTCCACGTCGAACTGCACGACTTTCCAGGCGCGTCGCCTGGGGATCCGTGAGAAGCGTGACGGTGCGACCCAGGCGGTTGCGACCCTCAATGGCACTCTGGCCACGACCCGCTGGATTGTGGCGATCCTGGAGAACCACCAGCAGGCAGACGGCTCGGTGTACGTGCCCGAGGCTCTGCGCCCCTACATGGGTGGGCTGGAAGTTCTGGAGCCTGTGGCTCGCTGAGCTGCGCGCGAAGCGAGGGTTTCTGTGACAGATTTTGTGACGCCACCTCCCTGCGGGGAGGTGGCGCGCCCCTATGAGCAGCAGGTTGTGGACGCGCGTGCGGCGATGCCGGACGCTCTGCGGCGTGCGCTCCGAGGGGACGATGGCCTCGCGGATGTGCGCGGCCTGCTGGTGGCTTTCGACATCGACGGCACCCTGTTGAGCGCGTCGGGTGCCAGCGAGCGGGTGCGTCGCGGCCTGGCTGAGCTGTCGGCGCGCGGCGCGCAGGTGGTGATTGCCTCCGGGCGCGCCCTGGAAGCGGTGCTCCCGGTTCTTCCGATCCTGGGTGTTTCCGAGGGGTGGCTGGTGTGCTCTAACGGCTCGATGACGGTGCACGCCTGCGGAGAGAACATTGACGTGCATCGCCTCCACACGTTCCCCGCGGACGAGGCGGTGCGCACGGTTCTGGATACCCTTCCCGACGCTCGGGTGGCGGTGGAGCAGGACGGCTATCTGCTGGTGTCGCAGGAATTTCCTCCCGGGGAACTGGTGGAACCGCACCGTGTGGGTTCGCGTGAGGAACTGCAGTCGGCGGTGACGCCGAAGGTCGTGGTGCGTATCCCCGGGATGGGGCTGGAGGAGTTTACGCAGGTCATGGCCGAGACGGGACTGTCTGAGCGCCACGAGGTGTTTGTCGGCTGGACATCCTGGGCGGACGTGGGGCCGCAGGGAGTGAGTAAGGCCTCCGCGCTGGATGAACTGGTGGAGGAGCTGGGGCTGTCCCACGAGGCGACGGTTGCCCTGGGCGATGGCAGTAACGACGTGGAGATGCTGGAGTGGGCTGCGTGGGGTGTGGCCATGGGCGGTGCTTCTGCTCAGGTACGTGCTCACGCCGACTACGTGACGGGAGCGGTTGAAAATGACGGCGCAGCCGCCGTCATGGATGCTCTGCTGGGCGACAGGCACTAGGCTTGTGAACCATGGGTAAAGCAAGTCGTCGCAAGAAGGTTGTTCCTTCCGCTCAGCGCCCCGCGTACCGGGCGCCCATTCCTTTCGTGGAACGTCCTTTCGAGGGACTCTCCCGCGAAGTGGAACTGGTTGCTATGCGTGAAATCATCCCCTGTGCGGTGATGAGCGCTCGTTCCCTTCCTGAACACGGGGGAGTGGACTTCGATCTGGTGACTCTGCTGCCGGACGGTGCTCCGGCGATGATCCGTCCCGATGGTCGGATCCTGGTGGGGTTGCAGACGCGTTTCAATTCGGGCGACCTGTCGCATGATGTTGCCGCCGCGCTGCTGGCTGCTCTTCAGGCGAAGGCCGACGGTGTGGAAGGTGCGATCGCGATTGATGTGCGCGAGCCTTCTGCGCGCCTTCAGGATGTGGTTGACGCCGAGAGCTTCTCGGAGATGGAGATTGCCGCCGATTTCAGCTACTGGTTTGATCCAAGTCGCGAGAAGTCTGCAGAGATGGAGCAGGCTCTGGCTCAGAACCGTGAAGATGTGGTGCCGACGGAGCCGGTTCCCGGTGTAGCGGGCATGTACTGGTGCGCGATGAACCGCAACTTCGTGCGCTACGTGACGAATACGGAAGAATCGCGCCTGTTCACGGCTTTGGCGCGTCTTCAGGCGGCCGGCCGAGCACGTATGGGTGAGGGGTCCCGCTTTGTGGGGGCTTTCCGTGCGTGCGGTTTGGCGATTCCGGTGTTTGAGCTGGCGGATGGTGTGAGCGCCGCGGATGTGGCCGCTGATGCGTCCGTGTTTGCCGAGGCTTTGGCTCAGGCGTTGGAGGTGACGGAGCCGTTGACCGCGGATGAGCGTCGTGCACGTCAGGGCATGGTGTCACGTCAGGTGACGATTCGCTGAGAATCTGAGTGACGAGGGTGGGGCGTTGGCTGTGAGGCCAACGCCCCCCTTAGGTGTTCACGAGGGACAGTATGAGAAAAGTTAATAAAAATAGCCAACGAAATTTTCTTGCTCTATTTAATGACTGATTCTTTGGATAAGAATTTAGATAATTCATGAATGCATTTCTGTGTTTTCTGTCGCTTTGGGCTCTGGGTAAAGGTGCTGGGGGGGGGCGTTCATAGTAAATTTACCTGCTATGAATAGAGTTGGTCATTTTCGCGCGGCTTCGGTAGTTGTTGCGACAAGTGTTGCCCTGTTTGTCTCCCTGGTTTCCGCTGGAATGGGAACCATGCCAGCTGCCGCCCGTGCGGATGATTCGACTGAAAAGCTGGCGATGTCCATTGAGACATCGGCCTCTTTGTCGGGGACGGGACCGAAGGTTCTGGAGTACTGGAGTGGAGAAAGCATCGTTCCGGTCGTATCGTTTGCTGCCTCGGGAACAGATGTCAATATTTCACATGCAACTTTGGAACTCTGCTTCCCGAAGTCTACTTTTATTGAAAAGCCTGCATTTGTGGACTC
The DNA here is from genome assembly GCA_963525415.1 of uncultured Actinomyces sp. Lineage (GTDB taxonomy): Bacteria > Actinomycetota > Actinomycetes > Actinomycetales > Actinomycetaceae > Pauljensenia. Next base: position 21,925 of record CAURIY010000005.1, on the reverse strand, counting down.
GGCTCAGGCAACGAGTTCGACAAAGCGCGAAACAGACAGTGACTGGTGCATTGATTACTTTTTCAAAGTAATTCGTGGTGGGACGGAGACCAGCGTTCCCGCTCCTTTTAAATTTATTGATGAAAAAACGCCGAATGGTACCACTCAGAAGGTGACGTGGAAGCTGAAGGCGGAAGATGGCAGCGTCATCAAAGCGGTGGAGGAAACCTTTACGGCGAAAGCTGCCAGCTCCTACACGCCGCACAAGAGGAGCGCCTATTATTGGAGTCGAAATAAAACAGTCAACGGTGTGGAGGTCGTTGAGAAAGACTTCCAGATCTACGACGAATCTCAGGATCGACGCACCCCTGCGAACGGGATGTACGCCTCCTATTGGCTGTATGCGAAGCCGGTGACCCCAGAAAATGCTCCGAATGGTAAGGGACTCTACAAGCCCGGCGCCATTAAATTCGTGGATATTCTTCCCCCGGAAGCGACGCTTGATCCAAGCTCTATCCAGAGGGGATGGGTCTATGATCCGGCCACTCATACTGCCAGCTGGCAAGGGACAGTGGACTATAGCGGTTACATCGGTGGTTACTACCAGAGCATCGACCTTCTTTTTAACAATGTCGAGGTCTATACCGACGCGCAGAAAACTCAGCAGAAGATCTACGACAACAGGGCAGTGATCACCATTGATCCGGGGACGCCCAACGAGACAGTTCTTGATGAGGTCAGCCAAAAAGCGGTGTTTAATCCCTACCTTGTGCGGCCCACAGGGGGTGGAGGGATCGACAAGTACGTTGAACGAGGGGACTTCACCTATTTCGGTCACCACTACTACTGGAACAGCCTGAATCCGAGTGTGGCCGCCGATCCTGAAAATGAAGAGCGAGATGATTTCCGCTGGGCGCTCGATTTCGGCAATACGAATAACCAGATTGCGCCCGGTGGTGGCCCGGTCATTCCGGGAAGCGGTATTAAAACCTCCTATCTGTCGATTCGTGATTTCAATCTGGATTCGCGCCTGTACTACAACACCTTCACAGTGACGGATTGGCTTGATAAGAAAACCAGTAACTCGCCGATCAGTAACGAGGATGCCTATGCGCAGTTCAATGCCATTGACAATGTCCTCTACGGCATTCAAGAAGACGGCACCAAAGTCGAGCTGGGGCGTAACCTCAAAATTCGTGACCGCGTGGTCATCAAGGACACGGCGCGTCGCTACTCCGGTCTGCAATTGGACTTCGCGACCCCGCTGGAATTGGATAATGTGGCCTACCGCCTGCGTGTGACGGCGTACCCGCTGCCATCAGAAACAGCCAAGTGGGAGGCTGGAGGATATCCTCGATATCTGTACCAGGAATATCGGAACTTCACGGACGCGAAAATCCGTGTTTCCGGTAAAACTTACGTCAATACCCCGGAAGAAGAAGATCTGACTGCGAACAAGGTGTATGCCGACACCTTGAATGAAGGCTACACTCACAACAACACGATTTATATTGCTGCGGTTTGGCCGCGCATGCAAATGTTTAGCGGCAGCGGAAACTCCCCCTCTGACTGGGGTGGTTCACAGGTTGTCACCTACGAAAACTGTGAATCTAAGACAGTGAACGGTGAGCGTCTGACCTCGCAGACCATAACCCCCGACAACTGTGGGCGCGTGAGGAACTATCACGTGAGTTCCAATGTGTCCGGTAACTGGGGGGTGTTCAACGATTCCGTGAAGAACCTTCGCCAGCTGGTGATTCTTCCCCCGGGTGTGACCTATCTGCGCACCACAAAAACCCGTATGTACGGCGAATTTGTCAACGTCAAAGAACCGACAATCATTCAGAACTTCAAGAACACCGGTCGCACCGCCCTGCTGTACAGCTTCGGGGACGTTGATGCGAAGAACGGTAAAGGTGACTGGAACACATTGGGATTCCAGTCCTGGTTTGACCTGGATACGACCCTGTACGCGGAATCTTCTCCGAGGAAGAATCGTCTGGAGTCCTACACCCTGTGGGACAACAACGATTTTATTGTGGCGAAGGGGGATTGGAATGGTGGAGAGTACGTCGATGCCCTCGACATTGATGGCGACGGAAATAAAGCGGAACGCTTCCTGAGCTCCTACGTTGACATCGAATTCTTCCCGCCCCTGGAATTGGTCGGTAAGAAGACTGTTTCTCTCGACGGTAAGGCGTGGACCTTGGATGCCCCTGCCCAGGATCTCGGGGGAGACATCTACTACCGCTACACCCTGTCCAACAGCGGTCTGAAAGCCGTCAGCGACGTATCGGTGATCGATGTGCTTCCGCACACCAGCGACCACAAGATCGCCCCGAACGAGGACAATATCTACCTGCCGCGTACATGGAATAAGACGCAGGAGGACGGTTCCCTCCTGCCGGTCAACCACTCGGCCTTCACCACGCCGCTGACCGGCCCCCTTGATGAACTGCCTGCCAATACGCAGCCGCAGACGACCATCACAAACGATCAGAATGTCGCTCTGTCCGCGAACGACGTTTTTGACTACTTCTACTCCACGACCCTGCAGGGAGCAGATACCGCATCGGTCGTCAACTCCACATGGCTGACAAAAGATCAGATCACCAACTGGGGAGACGTGAAGAACGTCAAGATCGTTATGAAGCCGGGACTCCTCATCCCCTCGAAGGCATCCATCGACGTGGTGACGCACAACAAGATCCCCTACACGGCCTCAATGCGTTCCATGGATGCCGACCAGGGTGCGGTGAACTCGATCGCCCTGTCGCGTAACGGCGTGAACTACCTCGAAGCCAACGAAGTCACCGCTCATAACACCAAGTACTCGGTGGACGGCATCGTCTTCAAGGACTTCGACAAGAACGGAAACGCCCGTGCCGACGAGACGCGTATTGCCAACCGCAAGCTCGCGCTCATGAAGGAAGACCCGGAGCACCCCGGCTCCTGGATCGTCGCCACACAACCCGATGGCGCGCCCATCGTGGCCGTCACCGACGCCAAGGGACACTACTTCCTCAACGTCTACCCGCGCGGAACCTACAAGGTGCGTTTCCTGCTGGAAAACGAGGAAGTGCCGACCATTGCCGGAAACGGCTCAGTTGACGTTGCCAACCACGCCATTCACCAGGGCAACGGAGAAGACGTCTGGGCGGGAACAAATCCCGGAACACCCGGAGTCGACTACATCGAAACCGACCCCTTCACCCTGGAACCCACTAACCGCCACGAAACCCGTAATGCGGGTGTCGTGGTCGTGAAGCGCGACCTTCCGGTGCACAAGGTCGACCAAGAAGGGGAACCCATCTCCGGAATCAACTTCACCCTGCACTGGGTGGCGCCTCTGGACGGACAACCCGCCCCCGATCAGATCCCCGCAGATGAAACCCTGACGACTAACGAGGCCGGTGAAGTGACCTTCGCCGAACGTCCCTTCGGTCAGTACACGCTGACCGAAAGTGGAGTCCCCGAGGGAATCGAAGGGCTGAAAGCTCCCCGTGAAATCACCCTGTCCGCTGACCCGCTGGAAGAAAAGGATGGGCAGCCCCTGCCCTACCTGACCGTGGAAAACCGCCGCATCAAAGCCGACGTCACAGTCGTCAAGAAGGATGCTGCGGATCCCTCGCGCACCCTGGCCGGAGCTGTCTTTGAGCTCTACCGCAAGGGTGCCGATGGAACGGTAGCCGCTGATGCCCAGCCCGCAGCCACCTCCTCTGAAACGGGAGCTGACGGCGTCGCCACCTTCACCAAGGTCCTCTACGGTGACTACGAGCTGCGCGAAAAGATCGCGCCCGCGAACTACTTCCGTTCTGCGGAAACCCGCGACGTCAAGGTTCGCCAGCACCAGGTGACCGTCGAAGCCGGAACCTTCACCAACCGCCTCGTCGAAGGCAGCGTCCTCGTCAAGAAGACCGGTGAACAGAAGGATCCGAGCGCACCCCAGGTTCCCCTCGCGGGAGTTGGATTCTCCCTCTACGCCAAGGGAGCGGACGGGAACGTCGCAACCACCGCCTCGTACACGGCACAAACGGACAACAACGGTATCGCCACCTTCACCAAGGTTCCCTACGGAACCTACGTCGTGAAGGAAAGCGCGCCGCTGCCCGCCTACAACGGGTCGACGGAAACCGAAGGCCGCGAGGTCTCGATCGCGACCGAAGGCCAGGAAATCAACCTGACCGACACCCCCTTCACCAACACGATGAAGCGCGGAACGGTGAAACTCACCAAGGTGGACGCTGACAACACCGCCGTCACCCTGCAGGGCGTCACCTTCGCCCTCTACGAAAAGACGAACGGCGTGGCCTCCACGACCGCGTTCGCGACGGCACTCACCGACGCGAACGGTGTCGCCACCTTCAGCGACATCCCCTACGGCACCTACGAGGCACGCGAAACCGCCTCCCTCATCAACTACGTGAAGAATGAGGCATGGACGCGCGACGTCACCATCAACGCCCAGGGGCAGATCGTGGATCTGGAGACGGTGACCAACCAGATCATCAAGGGCAGCGTGACCGTTGAGAAGCGCGATACCGATTCGCGTCGCCCCTTGCCGGGAGTGACCTTCGCGCTCACGCAGAACGGCGCCGTCAAGCATGAGGCGACCACCGACGCATCGGGCGTCGCGGCCTTCGGCGGTGTCATCTACGGTGACTACACGCTGGAGGAACGCGCGACCCTCGAATCGCACGTCGCGGCGACTGCACCGGTCGCCAAGGTGGCGATCCGCACCCACGGTCAGCACGAGTCCTACCAGGCGACCAACACCGTTAAGAAGGGACGCGTAACCCTCAGCAAGGTTCAGACCGAGGACCCCTCGAAGAAACTCGAAGGCGCGGTCTTCACCCTGACCCCCGTCAACGCACCTTTTGCTCCCGAGGCACTGTCCTACACGGCAACATCGGACGCGCAGGGCGCTGTGACCTTCGAGAACGTGCGCTGGGGAACCTACCAGCTGCGTGAAACGACGGCGCCCGTCGGACACGTCGCAGACGCAACCGTGCGCGACGTGGTGGTGTCGAACGACGGCCAGACCGTGGCCATGGGAGAGGTGAAGAACCGACTGATCCGCTCGACCATCGCCCTGACAAAGCGTGATGCTCTGTCGGCCAAGCCCCTGCCTGGAGCCGTGTTCGAACTGCGCGAAAAGACGCTGAACGCCGACGGAACGTGGAACGTGCGTCCCGTGGAAGAAGCGGTGTCGGACGCGAACGGGCAGCTCGCCTTCGCGAACGTGCCCTACGGCATGTACGAGGTTGCGGAAAAGACCGCTCCCGCCGGCTACCTCCTCAGTGAGGATGTGCGCGGTGCTGTCGTCATGACCGACGGTGAAACGATCGATCTGAAGGAATGGGACAACGTTCCGATGCGTGGAAGCGTTGTCGTCACCAAGGTGAATGGCGAAAACGGGATGGTTCTCCCCGGAACCGTGTTCGAAATCTGCATCCCCGACGGGCCGCTGCCCGGTGCGGGTGCTGCCTCGGGTTCCTCCTCCGCTGGTGTGAACGCGGGAAGCGCGTCCGGTAGCGCGACTGCCGCCGCCTCTCCCTCTCCGAGCGCAACCTCTGCGACGGCTGCGCCCACGGCTCCGACGGCCGCACCCACTGCCTCGGCAGTGCCCAGCCCGACGGTGAACGTCACGGCTTCCGCGGCGCCCTCTGCGTCCGCCTCGCCGACGCCGGGTGCGACTGCCTCGCCCGCTGCGGACGAGCCGAAGTTCACCTGCGAACTGGTGTCTCGCGCAACGACCGATGCGTCTGGGCACGCCACATTCGCCAACCTGCCCCTCGGCCACTACCTGGTGCGCGAAGTGACCCCCGCCGAAGGATTCAACCCGACGGCGGAATACCGCGAAGCCACCGTGAGCGCTGATGGCGAGACCGTGGACGTGGGCATCATCGAGAACGAGCCGATTCGTGCGGACGTTCGCGCCGTCAAGGTCAACCAGTCGGGATCGCCGCTGGCCGGAGCCGTTTTCGAACTGACGAATGACGCAACCGGTGAGCGACTGCGAGCAACCTCAACCGCCACGGGCGACGTGCTCTTCGAGAAGGTGCTCTACGGCCAGTGGACGCTGCGCGAAGTTGCAGCTCCCGAGGGCTACCTCCTGGATACCGCCTCGCGCGCGGTGTCGGTGAGCGAGCAGGGTGTCACCGTTGAGCTGGGTTCCCTGGTGAACCGCGCCAAGCCGGTGCTGGCGATCACCGGTGCAACGCCGAACGCCCTGGCACTTGCGCTGATGCTCAGCCTGACCGGAGGTCTCCTGCTGGTGGAACGTCGCAAACAGTGCGTGTGAAGCCAACAGACAGGACATGTGGCCTAAAACGTGACCTGAGGCGAGTGTGAAGGCACGCGCCCGCCGCAAAGGGTGACTGTGGGGCGGTGGCAAAGGATCGGGAACAAGGAAATCCCGACCACGCCACCGCCCCAACTCATACCCGAGGAATACCCACCGGAATCCACCCCCGTGTGGCACTCAGCTGTCCTGCACGGTGACTAGAATTTCCCTATGACCTCCTTGACCTCCGATAGTGGCGCCCCGCAGAAGGTCGCGGCCATTATCTGCGCCCACAACGTTGGGCGCGATATCGCATCTACCGTGCGATCCTGTCGAGCAATCCCCGGAGTTGACCTCCTGATCGTCATCGACGACGGCTCAGACGACGACACGGGAAAAGCGGCACGAGCTGCGGGCGCCGTTGTCGTCCGTCACTCCGTGGAACGCGGCCGCGCTTCGGCCATGGAAACCGGGGTGAAGGTGGCGGCGATGCGCGACCGAGTGGATGCTCCGCCTCGTCTCCTCCTCTTCCTCTCCGCTGACCTTGGAGAATCCTGCGTGGATGCCGCTCTTCTGGTGGATGCCGTCGTGTCCGGGATGGCGGACTGCGCGGTCGCCGCCCCTCCCGCCGGAGCGGAGCGCCCGCGTTCCCTGGCGGAAAATATGGCGCGCGGAGTGATCCGCCGGGCAACGGGCTGGGAACCGACATCTCCCCTGTCAGAGCAGCGCTGCCTGACGCGTGACGCCCTGAATGCGATCATGCCGTTCGCCAACGGATACGGCCTGGAACTTGCGATGACGACGCAGCTCCTGGCACAGGGATATTCCATGATCGAACTGTCCTGCTCGTTTACGCACACAGGCGCCGACCGTGTGGTGGGGGAGCTGAACCAGACGTCGCGCCTGGCGGACACGGCGCTGGCCGCGGGCTGGCTGCTGCTGCGTCGCGTGCGCCTGCCGCGTCGCTGGCGTGGGGGTTCGTCAACTCTTCCCGTTCCCGTCGCCGTGGGCTTGCCCTACCCGCGTCCGGCAACGGAGAGCGCCGAGGCGAAGGACGCCCTCCGTGTCGACGAATGACGTCCTGAGCGTCGTCACCATCCCCCTGCACGTGGGGGATGTGCGCGCGCTGCTGCGTATTGAGGCGTCCGCCGCCGGTATCCGTACGATCTCCTTCGCCCCGCGCCTCTCGGTGTTCGCCGCACCCGCACCCTCTGCACCCAAGGGGGCTACGCCTCGTCCGCGCACCATCCTCGACCTATCCGAGGGGAACCTCAGCGGCGCAGGGGAGGGGCGCAATTCCGCTCTCCCCGGAAGAATCCGCTTGTCCGCGGAGGGGGAGGCGCATACCTCAGCTGCACCTTCCGTCCTCTTGTGCGACGAGGCGGAGAGCCAGCTCGCCGACTACCTGCGGGGAGAGCGACGGGAGCTGAGCCTCCCCGTCGACCGCTCTGCATGGGAGAGCGCCTCACCTTTCCGGCAAGCGGTGTGGGAAGCGATCGCTGAAATCCCCTACGGACACACCGCCACCTATGCGGATATCGCGCGGCGTGTGGGCAACCCGCGAGCCGTTCGAGCGGTGGGAAGCGCCTGCAGGCTCAACCTTGTTCCGCTGCTGATTCCCTGCCATCGCGTCGTGCCCAGCGGGCAGGGGACGGGCGCGTATGCGGGCGGAGCAGACCTCAAAGCTGCTCTGCTGGCTCTGGAACACGAGTACCTGACGTAGCATCCCAGGGAGAATAACCGGGTGATACCTGCCGGAGATACGGGTAGGTCGGAGCTGAGTTATCTGCGTCTGCCTCGAGAGGAGAAGGGGCAGCAACCCCCTATGATGAGAGGACGCTATCTCGGGGCAGAAATGCACCCTCGGTAAAGGAGCTTTCCTATGACCGCTCGCCCGTCCACACCCCCTCGTTCCTCAGCGGACAGCACCGCTCACGCTGTCGGTTCCGCCGCGCCCAAGCGCACGCGAGCCTGGGGGAGCCGCGGAGCTCAGGGGCGTTCGGGGCGAGCAGGACACGGAGCGGACACCACTCGATGCTCAGGGAAGAACGCGCACACCCCCGCCACGCGCGCGGGGGGAGGCGCATCCGGCGGAACATCGCACCTGGCATCTCTCCTCGGCGGCGGCTCCTGGCAGCACCTGCTGCGTTCCTATGCGCCAGCCGTCCTCACCGTGGTTGTGGGGGCGACCCTGTACATCCTCTACTCGGTGGGGCAGTGGCGTTCCCTGAGTGTTCCCAGCTGGGATCTGGCGATCTTCACGCAGCTGGCGAAGGCATACTCGCAATTCCAGTCTCCGATCGTGCCCGTCAAGGGAGTGGACTACAACCTTCTGGGTGACCACTTCCACCCGATCCTGGTGCTCCTCGGACCGATCTACCGCTTCTTCCCGTCGGGGCTGACACTGCTGATCGTCCAAGACCTGCTGATTGCCGTGTCGGCGTGGCCGCTGGTGCGTCTGGCAACGCGTCGCGCTGGATTCTGGCAGGCGCTGGCTCTGGGCGTGGCTTACGTGACCACCTGGGGATTCCAGGGAGCCGTGGCCTCCCAGTTCCACGAAATTGCCTTCGCTGTGCCGATGCTGGCCTGGGCGTCCGCGGCTTTTGTCGAGGGACGTTGGCGCTCCTGCGAGCTGTGGGCACTGCCCCTGATCTTTGTGAAAGAAGACCTGGGGCTGACGGTTTTCATGGTGGGTATGGCCATTGCGTGGCGCCGCCGCCACGAGGGTGCGCGCGCCTACGGCGAAGCCCTGGGACTGGCCGCCATTGGTGTCCTCGGATTCCTGGTGGCAACGCAGCTGGTGCTTCCCGCAATGAACCCCAGCGGGACGTGGGCGTACTCCCTGGCCGGGAGTGAGAAGGCGCGTGCTTCCCTGTCGATCATTGAGCGGCTGCTGACCCCCGGCATCAAATATGCGACCCTCCTGATCCTGGTGCTGACCGCCGGCCTCATGGGGCTGATGTCGCCGTGGATGGCGTGCGTGCTGCCGACGATGGGCTGGCGCTACCTGGGGTCTGTGGCCTTCTACTGGGATTGGGCGCACTGGCACTACAACGCGGTGCTCATCCCGATTGCCGTGGGTGCTCTCCTCGATGTCTACTGCCGTTTCCGCGAACGTCAGGAAGCGCAGGTGGGTGAGGAGGCGCTCGCTGTGGAGCCCGATAGCGCCGAGGCTCGAGGCGGCGCTTCTGCGCAGGCATCCTCGGCTGAAGAGACTTCCGATCCCGACGTGTCCCGTTTCGCTGGAGTGCGTGCGGCACTTGGCCAGCGCGGTGCGGGTCGGCGTTCCCTCGTCTACGAGGCGGCTCTTGTCGTTCCGCTGCTGCTGGGAATCTACCTGGCTCCGAACCTCTCCCTGTGGCAGATGACCTCGCCGACCTTCGGCCAAGAATCGCCTCGCGCGGCAACGATCGCCCAGATTGAAGAGATCATTCCCGACGGCGCCACCGTGGAAACCGACCTCACCCTCTTGGCCTACCTGGTTCCCCAGCACGAGGTCTACTGGGTGGGTTCTGCGAAGGGCGCGTCTGTGGACTACGTGGTGGTGGACAGCTCCAGTTCCGCCTGGGGCGGTCGCGACGTGTCCGCCGTGGATTACGCTCAGAGCGCTCACCCGGGATCGCGCTACGAGTCGATTCTCAAAGCCGACAAGTTTGAGGTCGCGCGCCGCATCCAGTAGAAGAGCTGTGCGGTTCTGGTGCAGCTCCGCTCACGACCGCTGGTGCGTCCGCTCAAGTGCCCACGGACGCCCCTAGCGGCTCCCGTTCAAACGCAGAGAATTTGCGACAACACACAGGGACGAGCACGCCATAGCGGCCGAGGCGATCATGGGCGTGAGAAGCCCGAACATCGCCAGGGGAATCATGATGACGTTGTAGGCAAACGCCCAGAACAGATTCTGATAGATGACGCGCAGAGTCCGTCGAGCAACCCGAATGGCCGTTGCCGCACTGCGTGGATCAGAGTTCATCAGCGTCATGTCGGCAACGGCAATCGCCGTGTCCGTCCCCGACCCCATGGCAATCCCCAGCCCCGTGATGGAGGCCTGTGCGAGTGCCGGAGCGTCATTCACCCCGTCACCGACCATGGCCACCACGTGCCCGGCCTCCTGAAGAGAACGGATCGCCTCGCGCTTCCCCTCGGGCATGACTCCGGCGATCACGGTGTCGATTCCCGTCTGGTCTGCGACGAACTGGGCGGCCGCCTCGTGGTCGCCGCTCAGGAGAACCGGAGTGATTCCTAGCGAGCGCAGCTCAGAAACCGCTTCGACCGACGTGTCCTTTACGCGGTCGCGGATGACGAAGGCCGCGGTGATCTCTTCGCACAGTGACGAGGCGCTGCTCGGGTTGGGCGTATCGGGTGCGGTGTGTGCGATACCGGCGAATTCGCTGGGCGAGGCGTCGCTCACCTGAGCAGCTTCGGCGGCAACGTGCGGGGGAGCGGGCGATTCTGCGGGGAAGGAGGCGTTTGCGCGGAGAATAGTCGACGTAGATTCGTTCCCTCCCGTGTCCGCGACCGCGCGCGTTTCCCGAGAACGGATGTGCGCCTCGTAGCCGGCGGCGCGAACCACAGCCTCTAGCTCCTCGTCGGTGTACTCGCCCCGGACAGTGACGAGCGCAGAGTCCGTCGCAAGGTTGACCGACGCGCTTACGCCGGGAAGCTTGCCGAGTTTGCGCTCTACGCGGCGCACGCAGGAGGCGCAGGTCATTCCCTCGACAGCCATATCGACCAGGGAGACGGACACCTCGGGTAGGGAGACGGCATTGAGTGGCTCGAAAATCGACGCGGAAAACTCCGGCGGAACACCGTCAGTCTCAGACTCAGAGGGGGCTTCCTTTCGAATACCCCGGCCGTAGGCGTAGGCCACGACAGTTGCCCCCGTGCTCTCCGCCTGACGAATCTCGCGTTCCATATCCGGCGACAGGGAGGCTCCCAGAGAACGCACCCACTCCACGCGCCCCACATACACATCCCGACCGTCCGCGCTACGCGCGCACACGCCCGCACCCGGATAGTCACGCACGCTGCTCACTGGAAGAGGACGAATACCGCTCTCCTCGGCGGCACGCACCAGGGCACGCGCAATCGGATGCTGAGAAGACGCCTCGACCCCGGCAACGTGAGCCAACGCCAGTTGCTGCGCAGGTGACAGATTGTGCTCGGAGGCGGAATCCGGATCACGCACGGCATCCGCCACCGAGGAAATAGGCGACTCAAGTGACGACGCAAGGTCAGAAGAAGCACCCTGGGCGGAGGTTGCCTCGTCGATGATGATGGCCTCCAGGGTCATGACTCCCGTTGTGAGAGTGCCCGTCTTATCCATCACCACGGTATCGATGCGGTTACTGCGCTCCAATACCTCCGCGCGACGGATCACCACGCCCAACTGGGCCGCTCGCCCCGACCCCACCAAAAGCGCTGTCGGCGTGGCCAAACCCAGAGCGCATGGACACGCCACCACCAGCACCGCAACGGCGGCCGACACCGCGCGCTCCAGTGGAAAACCCGCAAGCAACCATGCGGCCAAGGTCAGAGCCGACAACCCCACCATCACCGGCACAAAAACAGAAGAAACCCGGTCGGCCACGCGCTGAATCGGCGCCTTCGTCGCCTGCGCCTGCGTCACCATCTGCGCAATGTGAGCGACCTGCGTGTCCGCGCCAACCGCCGTCGCACGCACATACACAAGCCCCCACGTATTCACGCTGCCGCCCGACACCTGCGAGCCGGGCGCCACATCCACGGGAAGAGATTCTCCGGTCATGAGGGACGCGTCAACGGCGCTCAGACCCTCTACCACGACACCATCGGTCGCGACCTTTTCTCCGGGGCGCACCAGAAAAACATCCCCCACCTGCACCTGAGACAGGGGAACTGTTCGAATCACAGGTGGCGAGGAGAGCGGAAAATCTGCGACGCTCACCTCGCGCACCCCCGTTTCCATGAGGGAACGCACCGCGTCACCCGCGCGGAAACGCGTCCGCGCCTCCATCATGCGACCCGCCAACAGGAAAGACACGATGGCGCACGCGCCTTCGAAATACACGTGAGCTGCCGGTGCGTGCGCGGCCAGCCCCTCTGTAATCCCCTCAGCGGTGAAAGACGGGAGGAAGGACATCGCCATGTGAGCGTCCGCCTCACCCGCGCCCCCGAACAGGAGGGCATACCAGCTCCACAGGGACGAGGCGATGACCCCCACGCTCACCAGAGTGTCCATCGTGGTTGCCCCGTGACGCCCCGCCTTCCACGCGGAACGATGGAAAGGCGCGGCACCCCACGTCACCACGGGAAGGGAAGCGATGGCTGCCGCCCACTGCCAGCCCCTGAACTGCAGCGCGGGAACCATTGACAGCGCAATGACCGCGACAGTGAAGGGGAGAGTTACCAGGAAACGCGCGCGCAATCGGGAGGCGCGCTCAGCTAACCCCCCGCCGATCGAGACCCGCGCGTGGGTGGTATCGGGCGAGGGGACAGACTCGGGATCTCCAGCGGGTGAGGACATCAGAAATCGCGAGTAATCGTCGTGAGTTCGTACCCGGCCTCTTCCACGGCGTCGCGCAGAGCGTTGTCATCCAGCTCAATATCGGTGACAACCGTTGCCGTGGAGGTTTCGCCGGAACGCAAAATCACGTCCACGTTCAGCACTCCGGGAACAGCGGACAGTTCTTCAGTCAGCGCCGCTACGCAGTGCCCACAGGTCAAGCCCACAACGGACAGTTCCACAGTGCGATCAATAGCCATCGTCACGTTCCCCTCTCAGGTTCCCACTGCACACGCGGCGCGCGAAATGGGAGAATACAGATGATGTGAATATACCGCGGGTGGCGGACAGTTGCACGACGAAAAAACACGCCAACGCTGTGCTCGCCCGACGCGACCCCACTCGATTTCACGTGACTCCAACAAACGGGAACTGGAAGGAGGAGGACAGATGCCACACAAACGCCGACGCCCCCACGCGCACTACGCGCCGCGCCGCGTGCCCGACTCTTTCAACGCGCTCTACCTGCGGCTCCGCCTCGCCCCGATCCTCCCGTCCGTTGCCGCCGCCGTCGCTCTGGGAGCGGTCGCGGGAGCGGGAATCCTGCCCACCGACGTGCGTGAACGCCTCCGCCTGCGAGCCGGCGCACTGGGCGACGACACCAGCGAACGCTCCCAGCGCCTCTTCTTTGACCAGCCCGGCCTCGACACTCTCCTCGTGCGCACCCTGACGCACGTTGCCGCCGCGGGAAGCAGCGCCGCCCGCGCCTACAGCCGTGTGCGCGCGCTCGCGGATTCGTCCTACGCGGTAGCCGGACACCTCCTGCCGCGAGGCGGGTACGATGCCCTGATGACCGGCATGCTGAGCGCCGGGATGACGCTGGGCAATATGCGCGGGGGAGACGTCCACGCTGCTTGCATCTATGACGATCACACCGGCGATTCCCTGACCCCCGTGGACGGGCATCCCACGCCCGAACTCCGACGTTTCGAGGCTCCCCGGCAGCTGTCGGATATGGCCGCGGATATCGACGACCTCTACTGGGCGATGGCGCGCGGAATGACTGTGAAAATCACGCGCGCCGGTCAGGGGAGCACGCGGCGATGGGTGGTGTCCCTGCCGGGTACCGACCACTTTGACGGTTCTTCCACGGCGAATCCCGCCGATATGGAAAGCAATCTCCGCGAGGCGCTGAATCTGCCGTCGGCGGCTAGGATCGGCCTGGTGCGCGCCCTGCACGACGCGATGCGAGCCGACGGTGTCCCGTCCGAGGACCTCCTGCGCGACCCCGTTCTCATCTGCGGACACTCCCAGGGTGGGCTGATCGCCGTGGCCTTGGCCGCGGAGACTCCCGAGCAGAGCGGCATAAATGTCACGGGAATCCTGGCCATGGGAACCCCCGGTCGCAGGATGTGTATCCGCCCGGATGTGACGATGCTGGCCGTCGAACACGATCAAGACATTGTCCCGTCTCTGGATGGGATGCCGGCGCGTGCGCCCGATCATCGGGTCGTTGTGGGCAGGCGTTTGGTGCGTCCTCAGACGGGCGCGCTCTACTACGCGCACTCCTCGTCGACGTACACGGAAACGGTGGGGCGCCTTGAGCGGCGCGTGGCCGTGACCCCGTGGGATCGCCTGGGGCGGGCAGCGGAGCGCCTGCGCGCCATGCTGCCCGCCGAGGGTGAGGATTCGCGCGTGTACATCTACGAAATCTGGCAGGATCTCCGTGAGGAAACGCCCCGCGACGTGTGGGATGTCCTTCGGGAGATCGCGACACTCCGCGCTCACTGTGATGAAAGGACAGAGCAATGAAGCCCCTGCCCCGCATGACCCGATGGGTGTCCTCGCCGCAGCCTGTGCTGGTGGGGGCGCTCGGGGTGGCAGCCCTGGGGATGGGTGCCGCGATCCGCGCCCTGCGACCCTCCGCGCGCACGGGGCGCGGGAATCGGTGCGCGCAGCAGATTGGCGAGGCGTTGGCTGGGCAGGGCGTGGACGCTGCACGGGGGCGTCGGGTGCTGGCCGTCGACGAGGTGCGTGCGGATGTGCACGAGGGGTTTGGGAAACCGACCCTGGTGTCGGCCGACGTGGTGTGCCGTTTCCTCGAGGAGGACGGTGCGGGTGCGCTATCGGGCGGTGTAGCGGGCGAGGCATCGCGCGCGAGCGCTGCTATGGGTGCTGATGCGCGTGCGGATGTGAGTGCTCAGGAGGCTCGCCGCGCGGACGTGGAGTCCGCCTCGGACGAGCGGGCTGCGGATGAGTGTGTTGCGTATGAGACTGTGTCCGAGGCGCGCGACATGCTGTCCACGGTGGTGAAAACCATGTGGAATATGGAGATCGCGCCCGTTGCTGTGCGCGGACGTGTTCTTGTGCGCGAAAGTTCGGGTGCCACGAAAGACGATGAGGCGCGCGTCCTGGCGGATATGACCTCGCTGGGGTACGCGGGGGAGACCGCGCGCCCCGATGACCTCTACGAGCGTTTGGGGCCGCCGGCCGCTGACCCCACGTGGAGGCCGTGAGACGGAAGGAATGGGCGGCTGACTCTGTCAGAGGCCGAACTCGGTTCCCGGCTCCACCCAGTGCGCCATCTGCTGGGACAGTCCCGTGTACGAGGCGGGGGTGAGAGCCAGAAGGCGCTCCTCTTCCGTGGAAGGCAAGCCCAGGGTACGAATGAATGCGCGCATGGCGTCTCCCGTGACCTCTTGGCCGCGCGTCAGTTCCTTCAAACGCTCATACGGGTGATCCATGCCTTCGATACCCGCAAGGGCAACGGTGCGCATCACCTGTTGAATGGCCTCGCCCAGCACCACCCAGTTGGCTTCAAGATCCTCACCCATGCGCGCATCGGCGATCTCCACGCCACGCAGACCGCGCAGGAGGTTATCCAATGCCAACAGAGAATGTCCCAGGGCGACACCGATATTGCGCTGCGTGGTGGAGTCCGTTAGGTCGCGCTGTAGGCGTGAGGTCACCAGAGTGGAGGCCAAAGAATCCAGCAGAGCGCAGGAAATCTCAAAGTTAGCTTCCGCGTTCTCAAAGCGAATCGGGTTTACTTTATGGGGCATGGTGGATGAACCGGTCGACCCCTGAGCCGCGAGATTCTGGTGGAAATACCCCAGAGAAATGTATGTCCAGCAGTCCGTTGCCACGTTGTGCGCGACCCGACCGGCGCGAGCAATATCGCTGTACAGCTCAGCCTGCCAGTCGTGCGACTCGATCTGAGTGGTCAGAGGATTCCACGTCAAACCCAGTTTCTCCACGAAATGACGCGTGAGGGCAGGCCAATCGACATCGGGCAGACACACCACGTGCGCCGCCCACGTGCCCGTCGCACCGTTGATCTTGCCGAGATATTCAGCGGCTTCAACGCGGCGGATTTGGCGCGACAAACGGTAGGCGAACACCGCCAGTTCTTTCCCCATCGTCACCGGAGTGGCGGGCTGCCCGTGCGTCCGCGCCAACATGGCAGCATCCGCGCCGGACGACGCCATCTCCACGAGGCGCCCGTGCAGGGCACGAGCCGCCGGAAGCCACACCTGCTCCACAGCAGACATCACGGTGAGGGCGTACGCCAGGTTATTGATGTCCTCAGACGTGCAGAAAATGTGGACAACTTCCTTCAGCCGCGGAAGAACAGTGTCCGCTCCCAAGACAGCCGGTGCAGCATCCATGTACTCCGCGATCAGGTACTCCACGGCCTTCACGTCGTGACGAGTCACGGCTTCGATCTCCGCCAGGCGGGCGATGTGCTCAGCGCCGAAGGAACGAGGCAGGTCGCGCAGATACTCGCGTTCGTCCTCACGAAGCTGAGGAACACCCGGAAGAACCCCCTGCTCCAAAAGTTCCAGAAGCCACTCAATCTCGACGTGAACGCGCGCGCGGTTCAACGCGGATTCCGACAGATACTGCACGAGGGGCGCAGTGACCGACCGGTAGCGACCGTCCACCGGGGACAGGGCTTCCCCGCAGTCCAGAAGGTTCACATACCCGTGGTCGGAAGAAAAGAGAGTGGCTCGATTCGCGTTCATACCTCCATCATCCCAGATGCCATAGACATCTGAGTACCCCGTCGCGCAGCTGCCGTCTTTCGTTGACTTGTGATTGGGTGCTCGCCGTAGAGCGGTTATCCACAGATCGAACAGGAAGGAAAGTTATCCACAGACTGCCCTCCGCCTCGTGAAAAGAACAGAACAGGCACCCTACGATCGGCAACCACACGCACACCGGCGCAAGGAGCACACGTGATCACCAGTCCCTGGGACATCAGCGACAGCGACGAAACCCGCGCCCTCACTGCGATCTGGAATGGAGTCGAAGAATGCGCAGCCGAATGGCGCAGCATCCTCTTCGACCACTGGGAAGGTGCGGACGCAGATTCCGCCCGAGAGGAACACGTCGACATCCTCTGCTCCTTCCTCGCCGGAGAAGACGACTACATCTATGCACTTCACGTCCTGGGAGCGTGCGCCACAGAACGCAACGCACACATCATCGGCGGTGCTGCGTGAGCGACGACTTCCTCTCCCGGGTGGTCGTCACCTCCTCGCGCACACGCGTCAACACCGACCAGCTCTACCTCGACATACACCACATCCGCGATATCGGACAGCGCATCAGCGCACTCCTTGCCCAGATCACAGCCCTCGAAACCGCTCTTGACTCGCGAGCCAACAGCGCACCCCTCACCACACCCCACGCAACACACACAATCCAGGGACTCCACGCCATCCTCACAAGGATTAGCGCACGCATTGAACACTATGAACAGGCACTGACCTACGCGCTCCTCATCCACGTCAGCGCAGAAGAAGACGCCATGAAATTCAGCGCTATCTGGTCAGAACTCTCACCCAACCTGCGCTCATTCGCATGGGCGGGCGGCGGCATCGCAGAAGCAGAACAGGGCAGTGCGGCCGGATGCAGCGTACACAGCGGGAGTGATTTTGAACGAATACCGCTGCCGATCGGCGCAGGGAGCCGCGCGCCCAACGGATTCTCCTGCACCCCGAGTTTTTCTGATGCCATGAGACACCTGTGGAAACAGAACTTCCCCCAGGTCACCATCGGCTCACACCTCATGATGCACGCCGAAGAATTCGTCAGCGGCCAGGGGGACGGAACCCTGGGATTACGCGCACAACTGGATACGGCAGCCGCCAGCCGCATTTGGATCGGAGCCTCCCGCGAGAACCTCAACCCCCGCGACAACCAGCCCACCCGGCAACTTTCCGCGCTCGCGGCAGCGTTCAGCATGGGCAGCGGATGGCTGATGAACGGGCGAAAAACCGGGGTACGCGTCTCTACGTGCGACAACCGGCATGAGGCTGCCTCTTCCCCGTTCTTTGGGAATCCCTCGACGCGCGTGGACACCGTAGCAACAGATCGCACGGCTCTCCTGCCAGACCTCAGTGGAACACGCTCGAGCAGGGGAGGATTCTTTGCTCTGGCCGGTGCCGGAGGAGCGGTTGCCACCCACCTGGCACCCACAGCCAACCCCCTCAACACCCCGCTCCCGCCTATTCCCGCGGGACGCGCTCCAAAGCTCACCACCACGCCGACATCTGCTTCTCAAGCGTTGGAACGAATCGCCTCGCTCAACAGCAGTGACGACAACGGACAGATCGAAATCCTCCAACACCGCACACCGGGAGCAGACGGGCGCGTCCACACCTCATGGAGTGTGGTCATCCGGGGAACACAAAAATGGGGACTTGGAGAAGACAACCCCCAGGACATGCTCTCGAACCTTCAGGGGATCGCCGGTGAAGAATCCGACCAGACACGAGCTGTCCAACAGGCAATGGAAATGGCGGGAATTCCCGCGGGAGAGCCGGTGGAACTCATCGGACACTCGCAGGGCGGAATTGTCGCCTCGCAGCTGGCCGCGAATCCTCAGATTAGGGAACGCTGGGCGATTTCTTCCGTCCTCACGGCCGGCTCACCCACGGCTGGAGCATCAGTCCCACGGGATATCCCCATGCTGAATGTTGAAAATACGCGGGACATTGTGCCTTCTTTAGACGGTCTGACGAACCGTGACCGGGGTGAAGCACTCACCCTGCATTTTGACAGCGGGTATCTGGAACACCCCGCCGCATCGGGACCGGCGCACGCTCACGCGCTGGAAACCTACACGGAGGCTCTCAAAGAATGCGAAGAGTACGATCCATCGCGAGCGCTGGCTCTTCGCGACTTCGACCGCTGGTCGCACAAACGCATCGAAAACTTGGGGTTCAATGACAACACCCGCACGACCTCCTACATTTTCGACACGCGTCGAGTAGCAAGGTCGTAGCGGGTGTGACAGGTGGGAGAGCCGCGGCTCCTCGGAAAGGAGGATCAGCCTCGCGAATCCTCAGCGGAGGAAAGAACGGAGGCCACCACGGAGCTGATGACCGCGGTCACCAAGCTGCCCAAAATCGCCGTCCACAGGCCGTCGATCATGAACGGCAGCCCCAGGTTGGTCGATGCCCAACCGGCAATCATGAACACCAGAGCGTTCGTGACCAGAGCAAACAGGCCGAACGTCAACAGATACAGGGGGAGTGCGAAGAGCTTGATGAAGGGCTTCACGATGCTGTTCGCAACAGTCAACACCAGCGCCAGAAGCGCCAAAATGATCAGCGACTCCGTCAGGGTTGTTCCCTGAGCAATGGTGATGCCCGGGATGAAACGTGCGGCGACCCAGAGGCCAGCCATTGTTCCCAGCAGGTTCACAATAAATTTCATAGTGACATTCTGACGAGAAAAGACTGTGGGCGCACCAGGAGGAGAGCAGCCTCACGGGGGAGCGCGGGGGCGCTCATGACCTGAGAAGGAATAGCGGGACTGTGCGGGAAGTGCCCCGCAATGCCTCGAAACCCGCTCAGAAGGAGACGCACAGCATGACGGTCACGGCAAGGGAAGCCAGGGTCTCAATCATTCCGATGATTGCCGGACGCACGTTTCCGCGGTGACGCTGCCACCAGGGCAAAAGCCCCGCGCGAATAAGTAGAGCAACCCACAGGGGCAGGAAGACCCACGTGAGGAACCCGTGAACACACGCCCAGACCATGCCGACCCCGGCGGCGACGTGCCACAGCAGCGCGAGCGCAACCCAGCGAATCTCGCGGCGCCCGCGGATCAGCGAGCGAACATAGGGAACCGTACCCAAAAAATAGGCGGTACACACGGCGGCGAGCACCCACATGCGCACCCACAGCGGATTCCAGGCCGACAGTGCCGAATCCCACCCCACACTGTGCGTCCACTGCCCGACAAGTCCCGCCCAGGTGAGGTCGCCGTTCTGGAACGCCGAGTACACGGAAGGCAGCGACAGGTGCGGCCACGCGTGGGGGAGAGCGGTGGCGACGCGTCCGGAGCCGAAAGCAACGGGAAGCATCAGGCAGCTAGCGCTGATGGTGACGACTCGCGACAGGAGGGAACGTTCGTGTCCGCGCAGAGTCTCGATGACGCTGATTGTGGCCAGGGGAAGGAAGAGGGGTGCCCACGAGATCAGCAGGGGATCACACAGGAGCACGCAGGTGCCGCAGAGCGCGGCCAGCGACATCCAGGTGCGCTGGGCGGGGCGGTAGCGTTCTTTCCGCACGGCTTTAGTGGAGACCGTAAATACGTGGAACGCCAGGAACGCCAGCATCCACGCGATGATTAGCAGCAGGTGGAAAGGCGTGAACCCACCGATGACGGCGCCGACGATGACGGGAACCAAAGCCATTGCCCACGCACCGTGCTGGTCGGGAATCCACCCCTGAGCGACCAGGCGTCGCACTCCGGATTTCTTCTTTTTCGGACGAGGCGCCCGCTGAGTGCGCGCAGAATCGGTGCGCGTGCTGCGGTCGTTGTGTTCGGCAGAGTGGGTGGTGGAAGCCTCGCTCGGGGAGGTGTCCGCGGAGGTGTCGTGCGTGGGTGAAGAAGTCACCTTCTCATCCTAGGGGGAGGAGCGAGGGGGTTTCGAGGTGTGGTGTGCGGACTGCCACAGGGTTCCCACGTCATGAGACGCTCAGATCGCGTCGTGCATGTACTGGGCAATAGTGGAGTTATGTCAACACAACAAGCACAGCTTTCCCAGGAAGATCGTTCGGCTCGTATCGCGGTGACGGTGTTCCCTCTGATTATTCTTGCCGCTTTCGGCTTGGGCATGCTGTTTCCCCAGCAACTGTCGGGTCTGAGCGTGTGGGTGAACCTCGGCCTGGGCATCATCATGTTCGGCATGGGGCTGACCCTGACTCTGCCGGACTTTGCTCTGGTCGTGAAGCGTCCCCTTCCGGTTCTTGTGGGTGTGGCCGCTCAGTACATCATCATGCCGTCTCTGGCGTTTGCTCTGGCGTATGTCCTGAAGCTGGATCCGGCGATTGCTGCCGGCGTCATCCTGGTGGGATGCGCCCCCGGTGGTACCGCCTCGAACGTGATCTCCTACCTGGCGAAGGGTGATGTCGCGCTCTCGGTCACGATGACCTCGATTTCGACCCTGCTCGCGCCGATTTTCACGCCCCTGCTCACCCAGTGGCTGGCCGGCCAGTACATGCCGGTTGACGCCAAGGCTATGGCGCTATCGATCGTTCAGATTGTGTTGATCCCCGTCCTGGCGGGCATCGTCGTGCGTCGTTTCCTGTCGAGCATTGTGGAACGTATCCTTCCCGTTCTCCCGTGGATCTCGGTTCTGGGTATTTCCTTCGTGCTCACCGCCGTGGTGGCGAAGTCGGGAAGCCGCATCATTCAGGCGGGTCTGATTGTTCTGCTCGTTGTGGCGCTGCACAACCTCCTGGGTTACCTGCTGGGCTACTTCGCGGGTCGCCTGTCGGGTGGTGGCGAGCGCGCAGCTCGTACGACCGCCATCGAGGTGGGTATGCAGAACTCGGGTCTTGCCGCGGGCTTGGCCGGGAAGTTCTTCACTCCGGAGGCCGCTCTTCCCGGCGCGGTGTTCTCCGTGTGGCACAACCTGTCGGGTGCGCTCCTGGCGGCTTACTTCCGTCGTCGCGCGCTGAAGGACTGAGGCATCGGCGTTCTGGCTGATTTCGACTGAGTTTCGCCGGTGTTCCCGTGCGCGTGAGGTGCGTAGCCGCGTAGAGCGCGTGAGGATTGGCGAGGCGCTGGTTGGGTTCGTCGGATATGTGAAGTGTGGGGGGGGGGGGGGGGTTTGGCCCCCCCCCCCCAAGTGAGGAGGGGAGGATTAACCACACCCG
>CAURIY010000004.1:0-181823 GCA_963525415.1 uncultured Actinomyces sp. | reverse complement strand
CCCCCTGTCCCTTCACTTTCCCCCCGCCTCCCCCATTGCAGGGGGGCGGGGGCCCCCCCCCCGGCCCCCCCCACGCTCGCTTACTTATAGTTCGTGTCCGTGCTCGGCCACGATAGTCACATAGTCGGAGTCAACGGAAGCAAAACCGCTGTCCACGGTGAAGCTATGTCGACCGTCTTCTGCGTCCAGTTCAACTGTCCCAGCGGAGAGCATGGCCAGCAGGGGCTGGTGGCCGGGCAGCACACCCAGAGCGCCGTCGTGCGCGGGAATCTGGATGTGGCGGCACACGCCGTGCCACAGGCGTCCCTCGCGGGACACGACCTCGACCTGAAGCTTTCCGGCACCCACCTCAGTTGTCCTTTTCGATCTCGTGCCAGCGACGTTCCAGGTCTT
Source organism: uncultured Actinomyces sp. (assembly GCA_963525415.1). GTDB lineage: Bacteria > Actinomycetota > Actinomycetes > Actinomycetales > Actinomycetaceae > Pauljensenia. The sequence continues at coordinate 181,430 of CAURIY010000004.1, read as the reverse complement.
CGATTCCACCGATGTTGTAGAAGGCCTGTTCCGGAACCTGGTCGTAGTAGCCCTCGGCGATGCGCTTGAAGGCTTCGATGGTTTCCGACAGGGGCACGGTCGAACCGGGGACACCGGTGAACTTCTCCGCCATGTAGGTGTTCTGGGAGAGGAACTGTTCGATACGGCGAGCACGCGCCACCGTGACCTTGTCCTCTTCGCTCAGTTCATCCACACCAAGGATCGCGATGATGTCCTGCAGTTCCTTGTTCTTCTGCAGAATCGCCTTGACGTGGGTGGCCACGTCGTAGTGTTCGCGTCCCACCAGAGCCGGGTCGAGGATGCGGCTAGTGGAGGCCAGCGGATCCACGGCCGGGTAGATACCGCGCGAGGCGATTTCACGGCTGAGTTCCGTCGTCGCATCCAGGTGCGCGAAGGTCGTTGCCGGAGCCGGGTCGGTGTAGTCGTCGGCGGGAACGTAAATGGCCTGGAGGGAGGTAATGGAGTGGCCGCCCGCGGAGGTAATACGTTCCTGCAGCTGTCCCATTTCATCGGCCAGGTTCGGCTGGTAACCCACGGCAGAAGGCATACGTCCCAGCAGGGTGGACACCTCGGAGCCGGCCTGGGTGAAGCGGAAGATGTTGTCGATAAAGAGCAGAACGTCCTGGTGCTGCACATCGCGGAAGTATTCCGCCATGGTCAGCCCCGTCAGGGCGATGCGCAGACGCGTCCCCGGCGGTTCGTCCATCTGGCCGAACACGAGGGCGGTCTTGTCGAAGACTCCGGCTTCTTCCATTTCATGGATGAGGTCGTTGCCTTCACGGGTGCGTTCACCGACACCGGCGAACACGGACACGCCGCCGTGATCCTGCGCCACACGCTGAATCATTTCCTGGATGAGCACGGTCTTACCCACGCCCGCGCCGCCGAAGAGGCCGATCTTGCCGCCCTGCACGTAGGGGGTCAGGAGGTCGATAACCTTAATGCCCGTTTCGAACATCTTGGTGCGCGACTCCAGCTGGTCGAAGGTCGGGGGCTGGCGGTGGATCGGCCAGCGTTCGGTAACCTCCAGGGTCTCCCCCGGCTTGAGGTTCAGGGGCTCACCGGTCACGTTGAAGACGTGTCCCTTGGTGATGTCGCCGACCGGGACGCTGATGGGGCTTCCCGTGTCGGTCACGATGGCGCCTCGCACGAGGCCGTCGGTCGGCTTGAGTGCGACGGTGCGGACGAGGTTGTCTCCCAGGTGCTGGGCGACTTCCAGGGTCATCGTGAAGGTTTCTTCGCCTTCGCCCTGTCCCGCGAGGTTCACATCCACGTGAAGAGCGTTGTACAGAGGCGGAATCGCGTCCGGCGGGAACTCGACGTCAACAACCGGACCGACGACTCGTGCGACGCGGCCTTGGCCAGTAGAAGTAGTGGTCATAGTGTTCTTCTCCATGTGCATGGGCCTCAGCCCTGGACCAATGCATCGGCCCCACCGACGATCTCGCTAATTTCTTGCGTGATCTCCGCCTGACGGGCCGAGTTGGCCAGGCGCGTGTACTTAACAATGAGTTCTTCAGCGTTATCCGTTGCCGTGTGCATGGCGCGCTGACGAGCAGCCAATTCCGAAGCGGCGGCCTGCAGGAGGACGGTACGAATACGGCTTGAGACGTACAGCGGAAGAAGGGTGTTCAACGCGTCTTTCGCTGAGGGAATGAAGTCGTACTCGGGGAAGGCTGCCTCGGGACGATCCACGTACCCCAGTTCGCCTCCGCGTTCTTCGTCCGATTCCGGTGCGTCCACAACCGACAGGGGAAGCATCTGACGTACTTCGGGAACCTGGCTCATCATGGAGCGGAAACGCGTGTAGACGAGGTGAACTTCCGCGACACCGGTCATGCGGTCGGAATCCATGAAGCGCTCGAGGACTTCCCGGGCGATGTCATCGGTCACCGCAGCGGACGGAGAGTCCGACTCTCCTTCCCAGCTGCGTTCGATCTGTACGCCGCGGAAACGGAAGTAAGACAGGGCGCGGCGTCCGAAGGTGTAGAGCACCGGCTCTTTTCCTTCGTCGACGAGGCGTTCGATCAGTCGCTCGGTTTCGCGCATGATCGTGGCCGAGTAGGCGCCCGCCATTCCTCGATCCGAGGCGACGACGAGTACGGCGACACGAGGCGTATCGTGGCGTTCGCGGGTAAGGGGATGATCGAGATCCGTGTGGATTGCGACGGCTGCAACGGCCTGGGTAAGAGCTTTTTCGTAGGGTCCCATTTCCGTTGCCGCACGCCGCGCAGCCCCGATGCGGGATGCTGCAATCATCTCCATCGCGCGAAAGACCTTACTCAGCGTCTGCGTGGAAGCAATACGCTGTTTGTAGATCCTCTGCTGTCCGCCCATGGATCAGGCCTTTGCTGCGCGACCGCGCATGATTTCTTCTCGGGAGTGCTCGGCAACGGCTTCGCCGTCCTCTGCCTCACCGGCGCCACGACCCGCGTGGATCCAGTGGTCGTGGAAGGTGCTCACGGCGTCCTTCAGTTCCGCTTCGGTTTCTGCCGACAGGTCACCGGTCTGCGCGATGGTCTCCAGTACAGAGGAGTTGGCGCGCAGGTGGTCGATGAGTCCACGTTCGAAGGCGAGCACGTCGGACACTTCGAGGTCGTCCAGGTAGCCGTTGGTTCCCGCCCAGATGGAGGCAACCTGTTCTTCGACCACGTAGGGCGTGTTCTGCGGCTGCTTGAGGAGTTCCATCAGGCGCTCACCACGGGTGAGCTGACGACGCGTTGCGGCATCCAGATCCGAGGCGAACATAGCGAAGGCTGCCATCGAGCGGTACTGGGCAAGGGTGAGTTTGAGGGTACCGGCAACCTTCTTCATGGCCTTGATCTGTGCCGCGCCACCGACGCGGGACACGGACACACCCACATCCACGGCGGGACGCTGGTTGGCGTTGAAGAGGTCGGACTGGAGGAAGATCTGTCCGTCGGTGATGGAGATGACGTTGGTCGGGATGTAGGCCGACACGTCATTCGCCTTGGTTTCGATGATCGGCAAGCCGGTCATCGAGCCTCCGCCCAGCTCATCGGAGAGCTTGGCGCAGCGTTCGAGCAGGCGGGAGTGCAGGTAGAAGACGTCACCGGGGTAGGCTTCACGCCCCGGCGGGCGGCGCAGGAGCAGGGAGACCGCTCGGTAGGCTTCTGCCTGCTTCGACAGGTCGTCGAAGACGATGAGGACGTGCTTGCCCTGGTACATCCAGTGCTGGCCGATGGCGCTTCCCGTGTAGGGAGCCATGTACTTGTAGCCGGCGGGGTCGGAGGCCGGGGAGGCAACGATCGTCGTGTATTCGAGGGCGCCGGCATCTTCCAGGGTGGAGCGCACCGAGGCGATGGTCGAGCCCTTCTGGCCGATGGCGACGTAGATGCAGCGCACCTGCTTGTTCGGGTCGCCGCTCAGCCAGTTCTCGCGCTGGTTGAGGATGGTGTCCAGAGCGATGGCGGTCTTACCGGTCTGGCGGTCGCCGATGATGAGCTGGCGTTGGCCGCGGCCAATCGGAATCATCGAGTCAATGGCTTTGAGGCCGGTCTGCAGCGGCTCGTGCACCGACTTACGCATCATGACACCAGGAGCCTGGAGTTCGAGGGCGCGGCGGCCGTCCAGGTCGGTGATGTCTCCAAGTCCGTCAATAGGGCGTCCCAGGGGGTCAACGGTGCGCCCCAGGTATCCGTCGCCGACGGGGACGGAGAGGACTTCACCGGTGCGATGCACGGCCTGGCCTTCTTCGATGGAGGAGAAGTCGCCGAGGATGACGGTACCGATCTCGCGCTGGTCGAGGTTCATGGCCAGTCCCAGGGTGCCGTCCTCAAAACGCAGCAGCTCATTGGCCATCGTTCCGGGCAGGCCTTCGACGCGCGCGATACCGTCGGCGGTTTCGGTGACGTGTCCGACCTCTTCTGAGGCAACCTCAGCGGGGCGGTAGGAGTCCACGAAAGAGTTGAGCGCCGAGCGAATCTCTTCCGGGCTAATGGACAGATCAGCCATTGAGCTTTCCTTACTTACGGGGTGTAGAAGCGGAGCCGGATTCACCGGCAAGTGTGCGTCGCAGGTGGGCAATTCGTGTAGCGAGGCTCGCGTCGACGGCCTCGGTTCCGACGCTCATCTTGAGTCCACCGACCAGTGCGGGGTTGACGGTGACGGCAATGGAGACGTCGCGACCGACCCGACGCGCCATAATCGCGGCGAGGCGTTCGTATTGCGCCGGGGTGAGTTCGGTTGCGCTCTCGACGGAAACCAGGGTGCGCTGGCGCAGGCGCGCTGCCTCACTAGCAAGGTCGCGCAGGGTATGCACGAGGTGCCCGTGGGGGGAGCGTCCGACACTGCGGCGGAGCAGGCGCATGGTTCGTTCATCGAGATGAGCGCTGAAGATGCGCTGCGCGAGGTCTGCGCGGGCAGCGGAGGAGTCTCCGTTGAGGTCAGACAGCTGAATACGAAGCTCACGGTTTGCACGCAGCAGGTCGACGACGGCAATGAGCTCGTGTTCCACACGTTCCAGAGCCTCGTCGCGTTGGGCGGCGACCAGAACCGCATCGATTCCGGCGTGTTCGAGCGCGAGGATGAAATCATCGGGATGCGACCAGTGTTCGTCACTCAGACGGCACAGGAAATCGCGAGCGGTTTCAGTGATGTGACGCCCGAAGGCATCGTTCACCAAACGGTGCTTATCCGTATCGCTGCGCGAGGGATCCGTCAGTGCGCGAGACACCGAGGCGTTTCCCGAAAGGATGTCGACGACGCCGAACATATCCTCTGCAACGCGCAGAGCATCGACGCTCTGGGAAGCCAAAGCTGCGCTCAGGTGCTCACGCACGCTCGGGGACAGGACGGTCGTCATCAGTGGGCACCGCCCGCCGTGGTCTGCTCGTGTTCCAGTTCATCGAGGAATCGGTCGACGACGCGCGAGGTCAGCTCGGTGTTGGTCAGGTGCTCTCCGACGATCTTTTCGGCGAGTTCCGATGCCAGCATTCCGATGTCGGTGCGCAGCGTGATCTGGGCGGCCTGCTTTTCTGCCAGGATCTGGCGTGAAGCGACCTCTTGGATGCGCTGGGCTTCCGCATTTGCTTCCTCGCGAGCAGCTGCCACAATGCGCGTGGCATCTTCGCGAGCGCGTTCGCGGATATCGTGGGCTTCTTCGTGGGCTGCACGAAGAACGTCCTCACGTTCGCGAGCGGCGAGGGCATGTTCCTCATGCGCTTTCTCAGCGGCGTTCAGGCCTTCTTCGATCTTCGCCTGGCGCTCATCGAGCTTGGCATAGATATTCGGCAGAGAAAAAATCCCTACGACGATGAGGATCATCAGGAGGATCAGCGAGGACCAGAAGACCTCGTACAGAGGCGGAAGGACAACGGCCAGCCCTCCGCTTTCCCCGCCGGAAGCGGGTTGAATGAACGGCAACATCACTTGACGACGAAGGGCAGAACGAAGCCGATCAGGCCAAGAGCTTCAACAAACGCCGCGCCGATCATCATGTTGGAGAACAGACGGGAGCCGACCTCGGGCTGGCGAGCGGTCGCTTCCTGGGTCTTGCCGACGAGGATGCCGATGCCGATGCCGGGGCCGAGGGTGGCCAGGCCGTAACCGATGTAGGCGAGGGTTCCGGTCATGTTTTCTTTCCTTCTCTCGTGAGGTGAACCTGTGAGGTTTCAGGATGGTAGGAGATCAGTGCGCTTCGACGGAAAGCTTAATGTAGACCGCCGTGAGCACCGCAAAAATATAGGCTTGGAGGGCTGCGATGAAGACTTCAAAGAGGGTCACAGCAACAGCTGCAGCAAAAGTACCGATGCTGACAAACCGAACCCAATCCACGTGATGCAGCAACGTTGCGGTTCCGAAATAGCACATGGCCAGGAGCAGGTGTCCGGAAATCATGTTGCACAGAAGTCGGATGGCCAGCGTTGCGGGACGCACGATGAAGGTGGAGAGAAATTCAATCGGCGTGAGCAGGATGTAGATCGGCCAGGGAATTCCCGGGGGGAAGAGCTGGCTCTTGAAGAAGTGAACCAGCCCCTGTTCTCGGATCCCCGCAGCAATAAAGGTCACGTATGCGATCACCGCACACATCAGGGGAACGGACATTACGGACGATGCGGCAATGTTCAATCCGGGGATCACGCCGTGGATATTCATCGTCAAAACGGCGAAAAAGATGACGCCGATAATCGAGGCGTAACGGCGGCCGCGCGCGTCTCCCATCATGCTGATGGCAATGTTGTCGCGAACAAATTCCGCAAGGAGTTCAACAAGCCCCTGTGCTCGCGTGGGGATCAGGCGCAGTCGCATGGCGGGAACCAGGAAAAGCACGCAGACTGAAACCGCCGCGACGACGCGCACCAGGGTCATTCGGGTGAACTGGTAGAAGGTCCCTTCACCAAAAATTGCCTCCGGGAAAAAGTCACCAATTCCGGGGGTATGGACGTGCTCGGTGAACGCGGGGACTGCCGTGATCGCAACAACGAGGGCAATTCCCCAGAGAAGAATCTTGTACCACCGAGGAATAGGGGTCACATATTTCACCCACAGGGAGCGCACGAAAGCCCACACTTCTCCGAATACACGCTGAGGACTTTGTGGCTGCACCTCTGCTTTTTCGGTTTCGACTGTCGTAGACAGGATGCCCTCCCAAAACGGATCGTCATTAACTGCTTCGCATGCAGCTCTCACGAACTTCCTATAGCTTAACGCATTTTTCAGAAACGCATTTCCATCCCGCACCTCTGATCGGGAGTGTCAGCCGGGGAATCAGACGGGAATCAGTCCAGGAGTGGAGCACGTCGGGTGTAGGACACGAACACCGCGCACAAAACCCCCATCGTCAGGAGATGTCCGCCCACGAACCAGCACGCAACCCACACAGTATTCAGCTCAAGGAGGCGTGCTCCGATCAGGCTGACAGCGCACAGGAGGAAGGTTCCCAGAGCCTGGAGCATCACCGCCCCTCCCCTCTCGGCGGCACTGACACGCAGGGCACGCAGCAGACTTCCCCCGGAGATCAGGCAGGAAGCCGCCAGCACACCGGCGCTCCAGAGGAGCACTGCGAGCGGCTGTCCCATCCACATCCCCGCAAGCCCCTGAGCAGCGGGGAGAAGCAGGAGAAAGATGACGAGGCAGCGGCGAATAGCGGAACACAGGTGCGTCGCGATTCGCGTGAGCTGGTCGCGTTCTTCCGCCTCGTTCTCAGTGCGCGTCATCCGCGATCCTGTTCATTCGGTGCCGAACGTCCCGCGCGTTCGGCAGGAGCAGTGTGTTCCACATCGGCGTGACCTTCACCGGAGTCGGAGGACGCAGCGTGAGCGTGAAGGGAAGACACACCGGAACCTTCCACAGCTTCACCACGTTCCTTCGAGGAACTTTCCTCGCGGTGACGCAGATGAATGCGCAGCAAGCGGTAGGTGGGAAACTCCGATCCGGTCAGCCACACGCCGATTGCCAGCAGGGGCACGGTGCAGAGGAAAACCATCCGCCAGGGGTAGACCAACAGAGCAACTGCGGGGAAGGCCACGAGTCCCGTCCACATCCACAAAATGGCGACCACGCCCCGGTGAGAGTGTCCGCGCACCAGCAGGCGGTCGTGGAAGTGCGAGCGATCCGCGTGGAAGGGGCTTTTGCCTCGTGAAATGCGACGAATACTGGTGACGACCAGGTCGCCGATGGGAACGAAAATCACCGACAGGGGCAGGAGAAGCGGCAGGAAACCGACCAGGAGCTGCTGCTGCCCGAGGACGGCCGGGTCGATCTGTCCGGTGACGATGATGCCCGCGGCGGCCAAGACAAGACCCATGGTTTCGGAGCCGCCGCCCATCATGATGGACGAGGGGTGGAAGTTGTACCAAAGGAATCCCAGGCACACCCCGGTCAGGGTGATGACCGCCAGGGAGGCGGTGGTTGCGTAGGAGGCTGCTCCCATCATCCGAGTAAGGATGTAGGAGTAGATGAAGAAGGCGGCAGCTCCGATTCCCACGACGCCGCAGGCCAGTCCGTCAAGGCCGTCAATGAAGTTCACGGCGTTGATGATTCCAACGATGAGGAAGACCGTGACGACCAGGGAGATCCGCGAGGAGCCGATGGTGACGCCGAAAATCGGGAAGCTCACCAGCTGAACACCGTTGAATGCCATAAGGCCGGCGATAAGAACCTGCCCAGAGAGTTTGGTCATCCAGTCGAGTTCAAAGACATCGTCGATGACTCCGAGGACGCACATTCCCACGGCTCCCATCATGACCGCCCAGGGGACGGTGGTTTCGTAGAGGGGCGCCATGTAGGGGACGCGCGCGGCGATGAGCAGGGTGACGAAGAGCGCCAGGGACATGGCGACGCCTCCCAGTCGCGGGATGGGCGTGCTTTGGATGTCTCGGGCGCGCAGTTGCGGCACGATTCCCCATTTGAGGCATGCCCAGCGCACGACGGGGGTCAGCAGCACGGTGAGTGCGACTGACACCAGCATGAGCAGGAGGTAAACCTTCATGGGGTGGAGTTCTCCGTTTGTGTGTGGCGACGAGGCGGAGGTCGCCTCGCGGGTGCGCATCCTTCCGGGTGGGAGGGGTACGCGACGCATTTCGGTCGTTCACGTGGAGCGGCGAAATCGCGGGAGGCGCGGTGTCGCCCGCGTGCTGTGGGCGGCTCTGGCCTCGCAGGTATTTTACCCGTTCTGTTTTTCAGGCAGGTAGCGCGTGTCCGACGCTCTTTTCGAGGTCGTCACGCGTGAGTGTTCCCAGTCGGATAATTTTCGGCTGCCCGTGAGCGCAGTCGACGATTGTCGAAGGGGTGGAGGTCTGTGTGGAACCGGAAGAGATGTAGAGGCCGACGGTGTCACCGAAGTATTCCTGCGCCTGGTCGATGTCGGTCGCGGGGGGCTGTCCGGTGAGGTTGGCTGAGGTAACGGCCAGGGGACCGGTGGAGCGCAGGAGTTCGCAGGTGCCCGCGTGGTCGGGGATGCGTACGGCGAGTGTTCCACCGGTTTCGCCCAGATCCCATCCGAGGTCGGGGCGCGCGGTGAGAATGAGGGTGAGTCCTCCCGGCCAGTGGTCTTCGGCGAGGGCGCGTGCGGCGTCGGGGATGTCGACGCAGAGATTGAACGCCTGGTCGATGGTGGCTGCGAGAACGGGCGGAGGCATCTGTCGTCCGCGGCCTTTGGCGGCGAGGAGGCGTGTGATGGCCTGGGGTTGGGTGGCGTCGGCGCCGATCCCGTAGACGGTGTCGGTAGGCAGGACGATGAGTTCTCCGGCGCGGATGGTGCGGGTGACGTCGGCGAGGTCGTCCGGCTCCCATCCGTGGGTGCAGTCAATGAGGTGGGTCACGGGGCTATTGTGTCACGTTCCGCGGACAGAACGGTGCCCGGCCAGTGCGCGATGAGCATGCGTTCTGTGCCCGTGAAGTCTGTCTCGGTGCGGACGTCGGTGAACCCAAGTGCCCGGGCTGCGCCTCGTAAAGTGGCCGATTGGCTGGGGGAATGTTCCATCACAAAACACCCCTGGGGGGCGAGGAGCTCTGTTGCTCTGCACAGGAGGGCAACGGGGATGAGGGTTCCGTCCTCTCCCCCGCCGTAGAGGGCAAGGTCGGGGTCGCGCCGGGCTTCGGGTTGGGTGGGTGCTTCGTCTGCGGACACGTAGGGCGGGTTGGTGACGAGGAGGTGGACTCGTCCGTTGAGATGCGCCAGGGTTGCGGCGTCGGTGGCGTCTGCTTCGACGAGGTGGACGTTCCCTCGGGCGTGGAGGGCGATGTTTTCGCGTGCGACGCGCGCGGCATCGGGGCTGAGTTCGACGGCGTAGACCTGGGATTCAGGGATTTCGCAGGCGCAGGCCAGGGCGATGGCTCCAGATCCTGTGCACAGGTCGACGATGATGGGGTTTTCTTTGGCCTCCAGCGCAGAATCCCTATCCGCCTGACCCAGGAGGGCGGTGTGGTGCGACGAGGCTGAGCGATGCGAAAGATCGTCGCCCTCTCCTGCGGTGACGGAGGTTTCCGCTCTCACGGCACCCGTACCGTGGGGGGAGCCTCGGAATTCTCCAAGGGCGTGTTCGACGACGATCTCCGTTTCCGGGCGGACGATAAAAGCGCCGGGACGCGAGATGAGGGTGAGCCCTCGGAAGAACATGTGGCCGGTGATGTGCGCGAGGGGCGTGTGGTCGCGTCGCATGTCAACGGCTTGACGGTAGCGCTGCGCCTCGTCGGAAGTAACGCGGGTGGGCGCGTGGAAGAGGGAATCGACGCCGAGTACCCAGGCCAGGAGGGTGCGCGCTTCCGTGTGTGGGTGTGCTCCGCCTTCGTCGTCGGCAAGCGTGGCGAGGCGCTGGGTCCCCCATGCGAGCAGCTCGCGTTGGGTCGTTTCCTCCCCCCGTGGGCGCGTTCCCCCCTCGTCTCCGACACGCGTGGCGAGGCGGTGGCTTTTTTCAGCGAGAAAATCGCTCTGGGATGCTTCCTTCCCTTGCGGGTGCGCATCCTCTGCCGTATCGGTATGTGTAGCGAGGCGCTGGGCATTCCCGGCGGGAAGGCCGTCCTGGGCGCCCCCTTCCACATGCGGGGATTCTCCCCCATCGCGGACGAGACGCGCGGGACGATGACGGCTCTCCCCCACATGAAATTCACTGCGGGTGGATGCGTCGTGGCCGTTGTCGTCAGGCAGAATCATGGTGTCTTTGCTCAGGCAGAGGGAGCCGCGAGGCGTTCTGCTTTGTCCGCGTCTTGGAGGGAGGCGATCACCGGGTCGAGGGCGCCTTCGAGCACCTGATCCAGGTTGTAGGCCTTGTAGCCGGTGCGATGATCGGCGATCCGGTTTTCCGGGAAGTTGTAGGTACGGATGCGTTCACTGCGATCCACGGTGCGCACCTGGGACAGGCGCTGCGCCGAGGCTTCGGCTTCCTTTTTGGCTTTGGCTTCGGCGGCCAGACGCGATGCGAGGACTTTCAGCGCAGCCTCTTTGTTTTGCAGCTGAGATTTCTCGTTCTGCATGGAGACCACAATCCCGCTGGGAAGGTGGGTGATGCGGACGGCGGAATCCGTCGTGTTCACGGACTGTCCGCCCGGTCCGGAGGAGCGGTAGACGTCAATGCGCAGGTCGTTGGGATCGATGACGATGTCGCCTTCGTCTTCCATTTCGGGGATGACGAAGACTCCGGCTGCGCTGGTGTGAATGCGTCCCTGTGATTCGGTGACGGGGATGCGCTGGACACGGTGAACACCACCTTCGTATTTCAGGTGTGCCCACACGCCTTCATCCGGAGTCGGCGTACCGGTGGCGCGCACGGCCAGGGTGATGTCTTTGAAACCGCCGAGTTCGGTATAGGTCGACGAGAGTTCGGTGGTCTTCCAGCCTTTGCTTTCCGCGTAGCGCACGTACATGCGCGCCAGGTCAGATGCGAAAAGTGCCGATTCTTCTCCGCCTTCTCCCGCTTTGATTTCGAGGATGACATCGCAGGCATCGTCGGGGTCGCGGGGAGCCAGGATTTCGATGAGTGCCTCGTGTGCTGAGGCGGCTTCTGTTTCCAGGGCGGGGATTTCTTCCGCGAAAGAGCGGTCTTCTGCCGCGAGTTCTCGCGCGGCTTCCAGGTCTTCGTCTGCCCGCTGGGCACGGTCGGCGGCCTGTTTAATACGGCTGAGTTCGGCAAAGCGCTTACTGACCTGCCGCAGCTGCGATGAGGACGCTAAAACATCGGGGTCGGACATCCGCGCTTCAACATCGGCGTATTCGGCGAGGAGAACATCGAGGTTGCTCTCGCCCGTCTGCGTATCGGAGGTCATAGCTGTTCCTTGGATCCTGGTGAATGTGGGAGCGTCACATGCACCGGCGCCGGTGACCCGAGGTCACCGGCGCCGGAGGCACAGAGTTCACTTCGAGGGGCGCACGCGCTTGCCGTAGCGAGCCTCGAACTTGGCGACGCGGCCGCCGGTGTCGAGGATCTTCTGCTTGCCCGTGTAGAACGGGTGGCAGGCCGAGCACACGTCCACGCGCATTTCACCGGAGGTGATGGTGGAACGGGTGGTGAAGCTGTTACCGCACGTGCAGGTCACGACGGTGTCCACATATTCAGGGTGGATGCCCTTCTTCATGGAATTACTCCTGGGTTCGTTGGTGCCCCGGATCCGTCTTTGCAGGAACTCGCCGCATCTGGCGGGAGTGTCCTTTCCCGCGTCCTCTCGGGTGCGGGGGCAAAGCGGTGAAGCGGAAGCCGACAGGACATTATGCCATTTTGCACCAGGAGCGTCCACGTGTGTTCTTCTCCTACGCGCAGTGAAACCGCCAACACTTGCGCGCACGCACCCGCGTACGCGCAGCGTTAGAAGGAAGAAGACGAGCCCGCCCCGCTAAAGCCGCTTGTCCCATAGTTCGCCCCATCCGAGAAGCCGCCACCTGTCGACGAAAAGTCGGTGACATTCATATACGAGTTGTTGATCCACAGCAGCGGCATATACACCGGCACGCTTCCATACGCCATCTGCCCAAACGAGGTCTCTTGAGTCAGACGCAACCGATCCAGTCCCGGAGTCCGGGCGTGCAGGCGGATAGTCACCTCGGGACGGTAGCTGTGTGTTACTCCGTGGAGGGTATACGTGCCCGAGTATCCGCTGACAATAGCGGGATCGTAGGTCACGCAGGTTTCGTCAAAGAGCTCGCGCCGCTCGTGAGCCTCATCGGAGTCATCGGCCTGGAGTGCGCCCCGCATCAGATCCTCAGCTCGGTGACGGATTTCTGCGCTGATCTCATCGAGTGTTTCCAGAGCCTGATCCGAGGTCATCGCATTCGCTTCCATCTGGGGAAGGATCTGCGTGAGCTGCTGGCGTGTTTCGGTGATCCACACACGAGTGAACGCCACGCGTTGACGGTTCTCTTCACTTGCTACGGTGTAGTCGTTATCGCACACTTCCTCAAGATCGTCGAGGTCTTCAAAGACCGGTCCCAGCTCATTCACCCAGATGTTCTGCCAGTCCGCGGTACGCGTATAGAGCTGCGCGGACGTGAGAATCGCGTCGTCTGTGCTATCCATTTCGCGCGTTTCCTCGTACAAAGCGCGAAGTTTTTTCTGCACGTCTGGCGAATAGAAGGCAATCACACCGGGGGTTCCCAACTCTTCCCACCGCTGCTCCACGTCACGGACGCGCGCCTCGTACATGTCGGCTCGCGCTCTGATGAGCAAGGCGTAGTTGCTGGCGGAAGGAATAGAGAACGCCGCCTGCATGGTACGTACGCGATCTTGCGTCACGTGTTCCCAGTGAGTGCGCGCCCGGGCGAGGTCATTCTTCGCTCTCGTGGCTCGCGCGACCGAGACCAGCAGCCCCGCGAGACCGGTGAGACTTCCCAGCATGGACACGACAGCGCCCAGGGAAATATCGGGTTCTGCAAGTTCGTCTGTGCTTTCCGCAAGACCCGCTTTCAGCCCCTGAGTCCATTCGCCTTCGCGGAAGTCGTCTTTCATGGCATCTTGGATGCGTTTCTGCACCCTCGATGACGGGGCGAGATCATCACCGAAGTAGGTGCCAACCAGTCGATCATTCGGGGCAAGAGCCAGAATCATCAGCCCATCCGCCCAGCGATCATGCGCATCGGCAGAAATCCACGAGGCGGCTTCCGGGGAGGACGAGGCGTAGGAGTAGGTCGCGGAGTCAAGGTTTCCGTGGGCGTCCGGGGTCGTGTAGATCACGAGGCGTACCGGCTTCGAAAAGAGCATCGAGCGAGCGACCACAGTGAGTTCTTCAGCATCCAACACGTGGGCGGTGTCGTGAATTTCAACCTGCGGAGAATGCAGAGAATAGGACGAAGAGTCCCTGGGCATCGTGAGCGTATAGAGGGGGAAAGCCGCGACGAGCGCGATGCTGACAATGAGCCACAGTACGCCTACCCAGGCCGAGGAGCGCGGCCGATCCTCCGGTCGCTCAATCGCAGATGTTTGCGGGGTTTCACGCATGCTCTCATCCATTCCTTACTCGCTTTTCTTTCATCCTAGCTCTCTGGGACTTCTCCGACGGAGGATTACAGCGAGCGGTCAATTCCCCGCGCGCACTGTTTGAACAGGCCAGAAGCTGACCGCGACGCGCGGTCAGCCGCCTCCTCCCCGCGTGCTGTTGAAGCATCCCCGCAAATAGCGTGACTCCCCTACTCGCGCATCCTCCCCACGCACCGTTTCATGCAACATGGGAATCTCGCTAAGCGTGAGGGGACGAGGCAGCGGATACGACGTGGGTGGGTCTGGAAAATCCAGACCCACCCACGTCAAAAGCGCTCTCTCACCCGAGGGAACGGCACTGAGAAGAGCTGTGCCTACGCCCTTAGGAGCAGCCGTCGAAGAGTGCGTTACTCGGCGCTCGGAGTGGTCTTCTGCACGAGCATCAAGAACTCCGCATTGGACTGCGTTTCCTTGAGCTTGTCGAGAACCGCTTCCAGCGCGCTCTGCTGATCCAGGGCACCCAGGACGCGACGCAGCTTCCACATGATGCGCAGTTCCTCGGGCTTGAGCAGGGTTTCTTCGCGGCGAGTGCCCGACGCGTTGATGTCGATGGCCGGGAAAATACGGCGGTCGGCCAGCTGACGCGACAGACGCAGTTCCATGTTGCCGGTGCCCTTGAACTCTTCGAAGATCACTTCGTCCATCTTCGATCCGGTTTCCACCAGAGCAGACGCGATGATCGTCAGCGAGCCGCCCTCACGCAGGTTACGTGCCGCACCGAAGAACTTCTTCGGCGGGTACAGAGCCGACGCATCCACACCACCGGAGAGGATGCGACCGGAAGCCGGGGCAGCCAGGTTGTAAGCGCGGGACAGGCGGGTAATCGAGTCCAGCAGCACGACAACGTCCTGGCCGAGTTCCACCAGGCGCTTGGCGCGCTCAATAGCCAGTTCCGCGACGATCGTGTGGTCAGAGGCCGGGCGATCGAAGGTCGAGGCAATAACCTCACCCTTGACGATCGAACGCATATCCGTCACTTCTTCGGGGCGTTCGTCGACCAGCACCACCATGAGGTGCACCTCGGGGTTGTTCAGCTCGATCGCCTTCGCGATCTGCTGGATCACCATGGTCTTACCGGCCTTCGGCGGGGAGACGATCAAGCCGCGCTGTCCCTTACCGATGGGGGCAACCAGGTCGATCAGGCGAGGCGTATATGCCTTTGCCGAGGTCTCCATACGCAGCTGGGTGTCGGGGTAAACCGGGGTCAGCTTGGAGAACTCGCGACGAGCCTGAGCGTCTTCAATGCTCATGCCGTTCACCGAGTCAACGCGCACCAGGGCGTTGTACTTCTGGCGCTGGCGCTCCCCTTCACGGGGCTGACGCACGGCACCGGCAACCGCGTCACCGGGGCGCAGACCCCAGCGGCGGACGTTCCCCAGGGTGACGTACACGTCGTTCGGTCCGGGCAGGTAGCCGGAAGTGCGTACAAAAGCGTGGTTTTCCTGAACGTCGAGGATACCGGCGATGGGAGCCAGCACCTCGTCCTCACGCACATGGTCGCGCTGACGTTCGGGACGGTCGCCTCGTTCTGCGCGGTCGGTGCGATCCGTACGCTCCGTGCGCTCGCGACGGCCGTTTTCGCGCGCTTCGCGGCGGTCACGGCCGCGGCGACGGTTCTCGCGACGCAGGCGGCCGCGGGCTTCGGGATCGTCGCTGTCGGGAAGGTCGATATCGATGGTGCGCGGCGCGCTCTGCTCGGTGCCCTGCTCATCCGCGGCCTCCGCGGGCGCAGCGGCGGGGATCGGGAGATCCAGGGAGATGGTGGGTTCAGCGGATTCGCTGGTCACCACGCGACGACGGCGGCTCTTACGAGGCGCGCTGACGTTTTCGCCAGTGGACTCGCTGGACGAGGCGGCCGGCGCGGGAGCCACGGCTTCTTCCTCGCGGGGGGCTTCCTGCGCTTCTTCACGCACGGAAAGGCGACGGGGACGACGCGCGGCGGGTGCGGATTCCGCGGGAGCGGCTCCGGCAGCCGTCAGCGCTTCCAGCAGCTGGGGTTTGCGCATCTTCGAGATGCCCTTCAGACCCATTTGACCGGCCAGGGCCTGGAGTTCCGGCAGCTTCAGACCCGACAGGTTCTGGGCTGCAGCGGTTTCGTCATTGCTCAACTCATGATCCTCACGTGGATGGCCTTAGGAACAAGGCCGATTGATTTCTCTCAAAATGACAGGAGAGATAAGGAACTGTGCGGCTTCCTTCAGGGGCGCTGCACGAAAATATGCACTCAGGCGCAGGAAAAAAGATTTCCTGAAGTCAGATGGTAGCAATATTTCCCGCGGCCAATACCCTTTTGGCAAAAAATTCCCCCTTGCCTGCGCAGAAAATCACACGTAGACACAGCCGCCGTCTTTCTTGCTGAGGCTTCCGCGCGTGATCTGCACGCCGGTTGCACTGACGTGCAGGGGCAGGACGCGCCAGCCGGCATCTGCGGCATCACGTTGAATACCCGGAGCCACCGCTTCCAGACTCACGACCGTAGGTCCTGCACCGGAAATGACCGCGGCAATTCCCGTGGCGCGCAGCCAGTCCACAAGTGCGACCGAGGGTTCCATCGCGCCGCGACGGTATTCCTGATGGAGGCGGTCTCCCGTTGCCACCATGAGGAGGTCGTGGAGGTCGCGGCTCTCGTGCCCTACTCCGCGCTGTGTTCCCCCCATGATTGAGGCGAGAAGGGAGGCACGTGACAGGTTGTACGTGGCGTCGCGGTGTGCAACGGATTCCGGCAGGGCGGAACGCGCCTGCGAAGTGGAGAGTTCAAAGGAGGGGATGAAGGCCACCGGTTCGAAGGGCGGACGGCCTGGAACGCGCACGGCTCCGGGGCGTCCATCTTCCATCCAGGCGATGGTGGCACCTCCCAGGAGGGCGGGCGCAATATTGTCGGGGTGTCCTTCGAGTTCTGTTCCGATCGCCAGGATGTCGTCAGCGGTGAGTGCGTCTGCTTCACCGACGAGGGCGCGCGCCAGTGTGAGTCCGGCGACGATAGCGGCCGAGGAGGATCCCAGCCCTCGCGAGTGAGGGATGCGGTTGGTGCAGTGCATGCGAATGCCTACCTGGGAGACTCCCATCCGGTCGAGTCCCATGCGCAGCGCGCGCACCACGAGGTTTCCTTCGCCCTGCGACACCGTGTGGGCGCCCTCCCCTTCTACGACCACACTGGTTGCGCCGGTGGTGGCGTGGACGGCGATGTCGTCCCACAGATCCAGGGCGATCCCCAGGCAGTCAAAACCTGGTCCCATGTTGGCCGAGGTTGCGGGGACTTTCACTGCAACGAAGTCTTCGCGTACGCGCACGCTTTTCTCCTTTATGCCGCGGAGCGTCGTTCAGTTACCCAGGATACGCAGCACGGATGCCACCTGGCACACACTCGGGGAAGATTCCAGGGCGCTGAGCAGTTCTCGCGCGGCTCCTTCGCGTGCTTCGTGGGTGGCAATGAGGATCACGGCCTCCCCCGTTTCCTGCGTGGGGTGCTGGTGGAC
Organism: uncultured Actinomyces sp.; assembly: GCA_963525415.1. GTDB lineage: Bacteria > Actinomycetota > Actinomycetes > Actinomycetales > Actinomycetaceae > Pauljensenia. The sequence continues at coordinate 164,008 of CAURIY010000004.1, read as the reverse complement.
GGAATCGATGGAGACCCCGTGGGTGGCAAAGAGGCCGGCAACTTCCGCCAGTACTCCGAGTTCGTCGGTGACGGTCAGGCGAATGTTGTAGCGGCTGCGGGTCTGCGCCATGTCCGCCAGCGGGAGCGCCGCGTAGACGGATTCGCGAGGCGCATGTCCTCCATAGGCGCGGTGGTGTGCCGCTGCGACGAGGTCGGAGAGAACGGCGGAGGCCGTGGGGGCACCCCCGGCTCCCTGGCCGTAGAACATGAGTCGACCGGAGGCCTCGCCCTCGACGATGACGGCGTTGAAGGCGCCGTCCACGCTGGCCAGCGGGTGTTCCTGGGGGACGAGTACCGGGTGGACGCGTACGGAAATAGAGTCGCCTCCCGCCTCGTCGGTGAGACGCTGTGCCAGGGCGACCAGTTTGATCGTGCGCCCGAAAGTCGCGGCTTCACTCATGTCTTGGGCGGTGATGGAGGTGATGCCTTCGACGTGAACGTCGTCGAGGGAGACGCGGGTGTGGAAGGCCAGGGAGGCAAGGATCGCGCACTTAGCTGCGGCGTCGAGGCCTTCGACATCGGCCGTGGGGTCGGCTTCGGCAAATCCCAAACGCTGGGCTTCAGCGAGGGCTTCGTCGTAGCTCCATCCGCGGGTCGACATGGCATCGAGGATGAAGTTCGTCGTTCCATTGACGATCCCCATGACGGCGGTAATGCGGTCGCCGGCCAGGGATTCGCGCAGGCCGTAGACCACGGGAACCGCTCCGGCGACGGCGGCCTCGTAGTAGAGATCAGCACCCGAGGCGACGGCGGCGTCGTAGAGTTCGGGGCCGTGGGCTGCCAGGAGAGCTTTATTACCGGTGACGACGGTGATCCCCTGGGTGAGTGCTCGCAGAACCAGGGTTCGTGCGGGTTCGATTCCTCCGATGAGTTCCACCACGATGTCCATCCCGTCGATGGCTTCTTCGGGCGAGGTGGTCAGGAGGGAGGGGGCGATCTCCACATCGCGCGGGGCATCGAGGCGACGAACGAGAACCTTGGCGACGTCCATACGTGCACCGGAACGTGCCGCAAGATCGTCATTTTGTTCCCGCAGAATGCGGATCACTTGCGATCCGACCGTTCCGGCTCCCAGGACTCCGACGCGCAGCGTGCGCTGTTCTTCGAGCACGTTGTTCTCCCTATGTGTGAAGGATGTGTCAACCGCGGAGGCCCGCGGATCTTCTGCGATACTACTGGTTCCTCATCGGGTGCGTCGCTCGTATCCACAGATGCGTTTCCCCCCCCTCCCAACATGCCCTATTTGAGAGGATTTTTCCTCCCCCGCACCCCAGGGACTAAAGTCCCCATATGGAGGTGACCGATCAGACAAAAGTCCCATACTGAGACACACGGCATAGACACTTTGTTGCCATCGACATGATGTTCTCCACCTCAATGGAGGACACTGTTGTCAGATGCCCACACGGCACCAATGGCGAGGCCGACGCCTCGTCCCACCGGACGCCTCCAACCGGGGGCAACGGAGCACTGAGAAGAGGAATTATGACTACTCAGCAGACCGGTTCCGCCGACGTCACCACAGACGCCTGGGACGGTTTCGAGAAGGGCCCCTGGGCCGAAGAAATCGACGTGCGCGACTTCATTCAGCGCAACTACACCCCCTACGAAGGCGACCACACCTTCCTCGCAGGACCCACCGACAAGACCCTGCGCGTCTGGGACACCCTAGAAAAGAACTTCCTGAGCGAAGAGCGCAAGGTTCGCATCCTGGATGTCGACACCGACACCCCCGCAGACATCGACGCCTTCAAGCCGGGCTTCATCTCCGAAGATGACGATGTGATCGTGGGTCTGCAGACCGACTCCCCGCTCAAGCGTGCAATGATGCCGAACGGCGGCTGGCGTATGGTCGAGACCGCCATTCGTGAGGCCGGCAAGGAGCCGAACGAAGAGGTCAAGAAGATCTTCACCCAGTACCGCAAGACCCACAACGACGCGGTCTTCGATATCTACACCCCGCGCATCCGCGCAGCCCGCTCCTCCCACATCATCACCGGCCTGCCCGATGCCTACGGCCGCGGCCGAATCATCGGCGACTACCGTCGCGTGGCTCTGTACGGTGTGGACTACCTGATCGAGCAGAAGCAGATCGACAAGGATCGCTACGCCGACCAGCCCTTCTCGGAGCACTGGGCACGCTACCGCGAAGAGCACTCCGAGCAGATCAAGGCTCTGAAGAAGCTCAAGAAGATGGCTGCCGACTACGGCTTCGACATCTCCGGACCGGCTCGCACCGCTCAGGAAGCTGTGCAGTGGACCTACTTCGGCTACCTGGCTTCCGTGAAGTCCCAGGACGGCGCCGCAATGTCCATCGGCCGTCTGTCCGCATTCCTCGATGTCTACTTCGAGCGCGATCTGGCTCGCGGCTTCATCACCGAATCGGACGCACAGGAGATCATCGACGCGCTGGTCATCAAGCTGCGCATCGTCCGCTTCCTGCGCACCATCGACTACGACCAGATCTTCTCCGGTGACCCCTACTGGGCAACCTGGTCGGACGCCGGCTTCTCCGAGGACGGACGCTCGCAGGTCACCAAGACCTCCTTCCGTCTGCTGCAGACCCTGCGTAACCTCGGCCCCGCCCCCGAGCCGAACATCACCATCTTCTGGGATGAGAAGCTCCCCAAGGGCTACAAGGATTTCTGCGCCATGATCTCGATCGAGACTTCCTCGATCCAGTACGAGTCTGACGAACAGATTCGCGATCACTGGGGCGACGACGCCGCCATCGCATGCTGCGTCTCCCCCATGCGCGTCGGCAAGCAGATGCAGTTCTTCGGCGCCCGCGTGAACTCCGCCAAGGCTCTGCTCTACGCCATCAACGGCGGCCGCGACGAAATGAGCGGCAAGCAGGTCATGGAAGGCTACGAACCCATCAAGGGTGACGGCCCCCTCGACTTCGACGAGGTGTGGCAGAAGTACGAAGAAATGCTGGACTGGGTTGTTGGCACCTACGTGGAAGCCCTCAACATCATCCACTTCTGCCACGACCGCTACGCCTACGAGTCCATGGAAATGGCTCTGCATGACTCCGACATCATCCGCACCATGGGCTGCGGTATTGCCGGTCTGTCGATCGTGGCCGACTCCCTGTCCGCCATCAAGTACGCGAAGGTCACCCCCGTTCGCAACGAGAGCGGCCTGATCGTCGACTACATCACCGAGGGCGAGTTCCCGACCTACGGCAACGATGATGACCGCGCAGATGACATCGCCGCCACCGTCGTGCACACCGTGATGGACAAGATCAAGGCCATCCCGATGTACCGCGATGCCATCCCGACCCAGTCGGTGCTGACCATTACCTCGAATGTCGTCTACGGCAAGGCCACGGGTAACTTCCCGTCGGGTCACCGCGCAGGCACCCCCTTCGCCCCCGGCGCCAACCCGGAGAACGGCATCGACACCCACGGCATGGTCGCCTCCATGCTGTCCGTCGCCAAGCTCGACTACAACGACGCGCTTGACGGCATCTCCCTGACCAACACCATCACCCCCTCTGGTCTTGGCCGCACCAAGGAAGAGCAGGTCACCAACCTGGTCGGCATCCTTGACGCGGGCTTCGTTCCCGAGGACTGACCCCGAATGTGGGGCTGGTTCGCCAGCCCCACATCCTCACCCATCCATTTCTAAGGAGAACAACCATGGCAACCAAGACTTACGAAGAACGCCTCGCTTCCATGAAGGCAGCTCGCGCCGAGCGCGAAGAGGGCGCCGGCCTCTACCACGCCAACATCAACGTTCTGGATCGCGCCACCCTCGAAGATGCCATTGAGCACCCCGAGAAGTACCCGAACCTGACCGTGCGCGTGTCCGGCTACGCCGTGAACTTCGTGAAGCTCACCCGCGAACAGCAGCTCGACGTGCTGTCCCGCACCTTCCACCACTCTGCCTGAGTCAGTGTGGCTTTGCGGGGCGCCAGGCCACACGGCTCGGCGCCCCGCTCCTTTTCTTTCTCTCATCGTCTCTGAAGTGTCCCGAGAGGCTCTCATGCTTGAACTTGTCGAAGCTCCCCCGGTAGCGGACGCGCAGTCTGTCATGCGCGACCAGGACTTTGATGCTCCTGCCGCGCGAACCGCCGGACAGGGAACGGCTGGCCTCACCGACCTCAGCGACGTGGAACGCAGCGAACGCCTGGCACGCATGCGCGCAGGCACCCTGGGTTCCGTTCACTCCTGGGAGCTTGTTACCGCGGTGGACGGCCCGGGAACCCGCATGACGGTCTTCCTCAACGGCTGCCCCCTGCGCTGCGTCTACTGCCACAACCCCGACACCTTCAACATGCGCGACGGTGTTCCGGTGGATTCTGATGAGCTCTTGCAGCGCATCAAGCGCTATCGCCGTATTTTCCGCACCACGAACGGTGGAATCACCCTGTCCGGCGGCGAGGTACTCATGCAGCCGGCTTTTGCTGCCACAATTTTGCGCGGCGCCAAGGAGATGGGCGTTCACACGGCAATCGACACTTCGGGCTTCTTGGGTGCCGCCTGCTCGGACGAAATGCTCGACACCATTGATCTGGTGCTTTTGGACGTGAAAGCCGGCATCCCCGAGCTGTACACCAAGCTCACGTCACGTGAGCTGCAGCCGACCATTGACTTTGGCGATCGTCTGGCCGCGAAGGGCATTGAAGTCTGGATCCGTTTTGTCGTGGTTCCCGGCTGGACGGACTCCGATGAAAACGTGGCCGAGGTAGCGAAGATTGTCGGACGCTGGCCGAACGTGTCCCGCGTGGAGGTTCTGCCCTTCCACCAGATGGGGCGCGATAAGTGGAAGTCCCTCGGCCTGGACTACATCCTGAATGAGACCAAGCCCCCGACCGTGGAAAGTGTGGAGAAAATCCGCTCGGTATTCCGCGAGCTCGGCGTGGAAGTCCACTGACGCAAGGGTCGCGCACGCTCTCAACGCGAGGCGCGTTTGACTTCTACCGCCCCACTTCCTCTCGCAGGGCGTCCAGCAGAGCCTCAAGGTGCCCACTCGTATCCATGGGGTCTTCCGGATGCCACTGGACACCGATGACTGGAGCGCTCTCACATTCAATGGCTTCGATAACGCCGTCGGACGCCCACGCCACGGCTCGCAGCCCCTTCCCCACGCGATCCACACTCTGGTGGTGAGCGGAACTGACCGTCAGGGTGTCGGGGATTCCGTTCTCCGCGAGCCACGAGTCCTCATCGATGCGAACCTCGTGGCGGATAAAACGCCCCGTCTCGCACACGTCATCGCAGTCGTGGTCGCTCATGTCCTGCACGAGGCTTCCCCCGCAGGCCACATTGATCAACTGCATGCCCCGGCAAATTCCCAGCAGAGGGATTCCCATTTCCATCGCATGCCGAATGAGCGCCAGATGCGCATGGTCGGCTCCACCCCAGTGTCCCCCTTCATTCGGGTAGGGGCTTTCTCCTCCGTAAAAGACGGGGGTGACGTCTTCTCCGCCGAGGATCACGACGGCATCTGCGTGGCGTACTTTTGCCAGAGTCTGCTCGCTCCCGTCTTCTTCGGCGTATTGCAGACGGACATCCCAGCCTTTAGCGGCCGCTTCGACCACGCGCGTTTTGAGTGCGGTCAGCAGGGCGTCCAAGTCAGTTTTGTCGCGGTGAGCAACGGTGTCGGTGACGATCAGGACGGGGCGTGCAGTCATGGTCACATCATTTCAGACAGATATGTTCGTGGGAAGAGGCGCCTACTCACGAGGCGGTGGCCGGGGAAGCCAGCCACCGCCTCGTCAATGGGAACGTTGCGCGAGAGGAAACCTCAGGCGAGGGTGCCCATCGGATCCCATGCGGGCAGTTCGATGGGTACTTCGGTCAGTGCCGGGCGCAGTTCCTCGGGGAGGAGATCGGCGCGGACGACCACCTCAAAGACGTACTGGGTGAACCATTCGTCGTCCATGGTGAAGTAGCCCTTGTCGCCGGGTTCCTCGCCCCAGGAGTTTTCGACGCGCCAGCGACGTGGGGTGCCGTCCTCGTCCAGGTCGACACCGGTGAAGAGCATCGCGTGGTTCATTGCGGATTCACCGGAGAGGACGCGCTGCAGTTTGGTGCTGCTCAGATCCACTCCGAAGAGCGCGGAGTAGTCGTAGATTCCTTCGACGAGGAAGCCCGTGGAGCGGTCGGACTGCTGGGAGACGTCGGCGCCGAACCAGACGGTTTCGCCGGCTGCGATGGTCTGCGCGGCGAGTTTCTTGATGGTGTCCATATCGGCGTTGATGTAGCGGATCTCGCGTCCTCCGACGACATTTCCGAGGTGGGTGACGGTTTCGGCGCGTCCCTTGGGGTTTTCGGGGCGCGGGTCATCGACGAGGCAGACGTAGCGGGTGAGGTCGATGTCGACGTAGCGCTCGTAGAACTCGTGCGGGGTGAGGATTCCGGCGCGGTGGAATTCGCCCGCGTCGTCGCGCCATTCCCAGTCGAAGCTCACCGGGGGTTCTCCCAGGGAGATCACGAGGATGCGCCAGACGTCGCGCATGATGCGTTCGCGTGCGGCATCGAGTTCTTCTGCGGTAGCGCCGCGGGCGGCGCTGTCGCGCAGTTCGAGGGCGCTGCGGCGCAGGAGGGCTTTGAGCTGGGAGTTCATGCGGGAGGTGTCCGAGGAGGAGTGGCTTTCCGGCATGGCTTCCTTGGGAACGAGGCCGTACTTCATGTAGAGGGAGACGGCCATGTCCCACTGTCCGCCGTCTCCGAGGACGTCGGCGAGGAGGAATTGCGGCAGGCGCGAGTCCAGGGGCTGGTCGGCGGTGGCGATCATGTCGGTGAGGAACCAGTTGGCGCGTTCGAACTTGTCCCAGAAGAAGATGTAGCTCTGGGAGAATTCAAAGTCTTTGATTCCCAGGGTTTTGCGGGCTGCGTCGCGCAGGAGGTTCATGGAGGAGAAGAGCCAGCAGCGTCCGGATTTCTTTTGGGCGGTGACTTTCCACTGGTCGAGGCGGTGCGACACCGTCGTGGGTGTGGTGACGTAGCGTGCGCGATTGAAGGCGGCGGCGTCAATGCCGGCGTTTGTGGCGGCGTTGCGGGCGATTGTGAGGGCGGGGTCGTGGACGGCTCGAAGATCGGTCGTAAATGCTGTCGTCAACTCTGACATTGCTTTTCCTTTCTCATTGCTTTAAGTAGTTTTATCCTAACCCTTAGAGAAGCTCTTCCAAGACACGGGCGCAGATGTGCGCGATTCATGGGTTTTCGGAGCGCGTATGCATACCTGTGTATAGCGATACCGCCCTATTCTCTGCACTAGCAGCGTGCAGAAGAGCGGTGCGCGCAGGAGATACCCGCATGCATACAAGGGAAAGCATAGTGTTGGCGTTCACATTCATTTCCTTTCCCTATTAAACTAGCGATAGAGGCTCTTGGCCTTGTTCACATCGACGTGAAGGAAAGACAGATGACTCGAACCGCTTCGGGCACCGAAATTACTCTGGAAAATGGTGATTACCGGGCACGTATCGTCAGCGTAGGCGCTGGGATCGCCGGACTCACCTATCGCGGCCACGACATTGTTCAACCGCATGACGCGAATGAGATTCCTGTTGGCTGGTCAGGGAAAACACTCACCCCCTGGCCCAATCGCATTGAAAAAGGCGAATATTCCTGGAAGGGAACGAGCGTACGCGTCCCCGTAAACGACTTTGCAACGGGCACGGCTCTGCACGGCCTCATGGCATGGGTGGACTGGGAGATCGTCGAATGCAGCTCCACATCCGTTGTGTTGACTGCTTTTGTCGCTCCCCGCGATTCCTATCCTTGGGCACTGGACGCTCGCGCTCATTTCCATCTGGATGCTAAGCGCGGCCTGGAAGTAACTCTGAGCGCCACGAATGTGGGAACGGAAGAAGCACCCTACGGGGTGTCGACACACCCCTATCTGTGCGCGGGCGCTCCCACAGTCAATGAGTGCACCTTGGAGGTTCCCGCTGAGCGCGTGGCCATTGTCGACGAGCACCTCATTCCCACACACATTGCCGAGGTCGAAGGAGACCTCGATTTCCGAGGCGCTCCCCTCATGGGAACTCGACAGATTGACCATGCCTACACCGCTCTTCCCGAGGGCGAGTGGTCGGTCGTTCTGCGCGACGCCTCGGGTGAGGGAACTGCGATGACCTCGGACGCACCGTGGGTGCAGATCTATTCGGGCGAAAATATGCACCGCGTTGCGGTTGCTGTAGAGCCGATGACCTGCGCACCCAATGCATTCAATACCGGCCAAGACCTGCTGGTTTTGCAGCCGGGACAGTCGCATGATCTGCGTTTCCGCATTCATCATGTGAATGCCTGATACAACACAGCAGTGCGGGGCGGCTTACCACGAATACCCCCCCCCCAGCGGGGGTGTTTAGGGGGGGGGTTCACCACCCACCCCCCCCCCCACTGCTGTGTTGTATCGAGGATCTTCCGAGGGGACGAGAGCATCCTCGACAGTTGTGGGCGCTCGACTCTCCAAGCGCCGTTATCTGCCAGCGTGAGGCGTGCCCAGCCGAAGCCCTCATAGGCTCAGTGCCCTGTGGTGGAACGCCACCACAGGGCACTGGCTTTCAGAGGGAGCGGCGACGCAGCGTCAGTCCCAGTCCTGCGAGCGCTGCCAGGGCAGCTCCGCCCAGAACTCCACCGGCCATACCGGTTGCGGCGAGGTTCTTCTTGCCAGCCGCCTTCGGGTTGGGCTGAGCCGGAGCATCAGATGCAGGGGTCTCGGTCGCGGGAGCGGTCGGATCGCCTGTCTCCTGCGGCATGACCAGGGTGGCGTCTGCTTCACCCGTTGCATCATCTGTTTCCAGAGCCGAGAAGGGGCCGGATGCGCTCACCAGGGCGCGCAGTCCTCCAGTTGTTGCGCCCCTGGGCGTCACGTGAGCAATTTCGACAACCACGGGGGCTGCGCCCAGGCCGTCAGCGGTCACGGTCACGGGGTTCATTCCGTCAACGGTGAGGGTGGCGGAGGAGACGCGACCGGTCAGGGTGGCGCGGATCGAGATTTCCTCCGCGGCGATGTCGCCGGTCAGGGGCTGCCAGGTGGCACCGCCGTCAGCGCTGTACTCGATGCTGCTCAGGGTGGCAGCTTCGACGTCCTTGGTAATGGCATCCAGGGCGCTGATGAGGCCGTGTCCACGGTATTCCTTACCTTCCGGATCCACCTTCAGGCGGTCGTAGTGTGCGGACGCCTGGTTCTTCAGGAGGTCTGCGACCTGCGCAGCACTGTAGGTGGGGTGCGCTCCACGCAACAGGGTGGCGACACCCGTGGCGTGCGGGGAGGCCATGGAGGTTCCGCTCAGGAAGTCATAGTCACGTCCGCTCACTGCCTTGGAGTAGGTGGAGTAGATGCTCGAGCCGGGTGCGGCAACATCAATGCGCTTGGCGCCGTAGTTGGAGAATTCCGAACGAACCAGGAACTGCGTGGCCGGATCTGCGGTGGAATCGGTCATCGTCACCGCGGACACGTCCACAACGCCGGGCAGCGTGGAGGGGATGTCGTGGCCACCGGCAACGGGGCGATCTTCCACGGGTGTGGTGTCGTTGGGGCTTTCGCTATCAACCGTGGGGTTGTCGGTATCGACGTTGGAGTTACCCGCAGCTGCGAGGTTCAGGATGTCGTGATCCTGCGAGTAGGCGACGACTCGGCGAACCGATTCGTAGCCCGCGGCCTGGGTGGGTTCATTGTCCAGCCAGTATGCCCAGGGATCCACGTAGTAGCTGTTATTGGTCACCTTCACGCCAGCATTGATGGCGCCGACAAATGCGCAGGCCACGTATTCGGGGTAGAAGAAGCCTTCGCTGCTGGAGGCCTTAATCGCCACGATGGTGGCGTTGGGGGCGATGCCTTCAGCCTTGAGTCCATCCTGCTTGGCGGCAATGGTTCCCGCGACGTGGGTGCCGTGACCGTTGTCGTCCTGCCATGCGGAGTAGCTGTGGTTTTCGTAGCCGTTCACCTGGCAGCCGAAGGACTTGCTCGCGTCAATGACGTCCACCAGTTCGGGATGATCCCCTTCCACACCGGAGTCGATGACGCCCACGGTCACGGGTGCCAGGCCGTCAGCGTACTTCTTGGTGTCGACGGCTCCGATAGCCTTCAGATTCCAGTCGGTGCTGGGGTCTGCGGCTACGGCTGCGGACCGGGAGTTGGCTGCTGCACCGTTGAGGCGTTCGACCTGCGTCTGATTGAGAACTCGGGCGGCTGCGCGCAGGGCTTCTCCGGGAGTGTGGACGGAAAGTCCCGGGCTTCCGGGGCTTCCGGAGGAAGCGGAGGACGCGGTGCTGACGACGACTTCAGCGCCGGTAACCTGGGAGGTACGCGTCTGGCCGATGGAGTGCACCGGGATTCCAGCGGCCTGTGCGGCTGCGGCCAGCTGGGTGGCGAAGTCACTCTTTGCCGACTGGGCAAAGAAGGTCTTGAATTCGGGGTAGGTGCGCAGATGCGCCGACTGAGCGATGCCGTCGGCGGCCGCAACCAGAGCATCAAACTGGGATGCGGTTGCGGAAGAATCGAGGTTGACGGCGTAGTTCATCACGAAGCCGTCGGCCGCCTGATCGGGGGACACAATAGGGGTGGCAGTGGGGGCTGCGTATGCCGCGTGGGGCAGGCCGCCTACCAGTCCCACTGCGCCACAGCCCACCATCAGTGCGATCACACTGCGCGTGTATGCGAGTGCGGATTGTGCTCGCATGAGTTCTCCTCTGGTCTCTGGGATGCAACAACATACATAGTTATACGCCACTTAGAATAGCTATGCGCACGTGCAACCTTAAGCCCTTAGTAAAGCCCCTATAAAAACTGTTCACATAGTGAACAGGCTCATGTTTGGGTCACGCCCACACCCCGACACTCCACTCCCCTACCAAACCTGAGATACTTCAGGGGATGACACTGGATACCTTCACGAGCGCGCTCCCCGATCTTCCGATCGTCTCCGGCGCTGAAGCCGTCATGCGCGCCACAACCCCGGGATCCACTCTCGTCATCACCTCCCCTCCAGGAAGCGGCAAAACCACCCTTCTCCCGCCCCTCCTCGCTTCACGCCTCCCCGAGGGACAGCGCATTCTCGTCACCCAGCCCCGCAAAGTTGCCGCACGTGCAGCGGCACGTCGCATCGCCTCGCTCATCGGCGAAGACGTCGGCACCACCGTCGGCCTGTCTATCCGAGGCGAGAAGGTCGCCTCACCCCACATGCGCATCGAAATCGTCACCCCGGGAGTCCTCCTGCACCGACTCCTGCGCGACCCCGAATTGCCGGGGATCGGCGGCGTCATCATCGACGAATTCCACGAGCGCCACAGCGACACCGACCTCACCCTCGCATTCCTCAGCGACGTGCGCGAAACCCTACGGGAGGATCTGCGCCTCGTCCTCATGTCAGCCACGCTCGATCACGAACCTCTCATGAGCCTCCTGAGAGACTTCTCCCCCGCACACATTGACATTCCTGGACAGCCGCACCCCCTGACGACGCACTGGGCACCCCCGCCGCGAGGCGTCTCGCCCCTCCTGTCCCCCACGTGCGTCCACCCGGATTTCCTTGCCCACGTGACCCGGGAAACTCTCCGAGCACACCGCACTCTCAGCGGCGATATCCTCGTTTTTCTTCCCGGTGTCGCAGAGATTCGCGAGGTGTGCGCACAGCTTCGCGCATCGGACGAATGCGCCCAGACGCGCGTCCTTCCCCTGCACGGTTCCCTCACCGCCGCCGAGCAAGACCTGATTTTCCGCGACGATCCACAGCGACGGATCATCGTCTCCACGTCGCTTGCCGAAAGTTCCCTCACGGTTCCGCGCGTGCGCATCGTCGTCGACTCGGGGCTTTCTCGCGAGTCACGCATGGATCACGGGCGCGACATGGCGGGTCTTGTCACCGTGCCCGCCTCGCAGGCGCAGTGCGTGCAGCGCGGTGGGCGCGCAGCGCGTGCGGGATCCGGGCACGTCATTGTCTGCATGGATCAGGTCGAGTGGACGCGGCGTAGCCCGCAGCCGGCTCCCGAGATTCTCACGGGAGATTGTGCTTCTCCCCTCCTCATGGCCACCGCGTGGGGTACTCGCCTCATGCGAGGGCTTCGCCTGCTCGACATTCCCTCCGAGGGAGTTCTGGAGACCACCGCCGAACGTCTGCGTTCACTGGGGGCGCTCACAGATTCTCACGGCGCCACACCTCAGGGGCGGGCACTTGCACAACTACCCCTTTCCCCCGCGATCGGGCATGCGCTACTGACTTTGGCTCCTCGCTACGGAGAGATGGAGGCCGCGCGCTGGGTGGCGCACCTGAGCGCGGATCTTCGCTGCAGCGACGGGGACCTGTCCACGGTTGTGCGTCGCCTCCCTCAGCATCTGCGCACGGATATTCAGCGGGAAACCGCGCGCCTCACGCGCCTTCTGTCCGGCGAGACATCACCCACGCATTCCACTTCCTCCACACGCCCTGCCGCCCCTGAGGGCTCCGTTTCCTCCGGGCATGCCCCCTCCCCCACACACACCACATCTCACAAAGAGCATCTGCGCGAAGCCACACCGCACGAACGCACACAGGGCACCCCCACCTCGCCTCCTCTCACCCTGGAGGAAGGCTGCGCCCTCGCCTGCGCCACGGCGTTCCCCCAACGCCTCGCCCGCCTCGTCACCGGACGCACCTACCACCTCGCCGGCGGTCAGCGCGCCACCCTGCCCCCGCTCAGCCCCCTGGAGGGTCAGCAGTGGCTGGCCATCACGGAGCTCAGCGCACGCAGCGGAGCCGACACGCTCATCCGAGCGGCTCTTCCCCTCGGCGCCGAGGACGCGGAAGAGGCAGCCTCTCACCTGCTGTCCACGCGCACCGAGGTGAGCATGGAGGGCGGCAGGATTCGCGGGCGTTCCCTGCGCCAGCTGGGGGCGATCCTCCTGAGCGAAACACCGCTTCCCTTCGCCGATATTCCGCGTAACGAGGCGTATGCCGCGGTAATTGCGCACCTGCACTCTGTGGGGATTGCGGGTCTTGCGTGGGACGAGGCGTCCGTCCGTTTGCGGGAACGCTTGCGCGTGGCCCATGAGGCGTTGGGAGATCCGTGGCCCGACGTGAGTGACGGGGCACTCCTGGCTCGCGCCGAGGAGTGGCTGGGTGCGGAGTGTGAGCGGTGCGCGCGCGGCACGACGTGGGAGTCGATGGATATTTTCTCGACCCTTCAGGGGCTTATTCCCTGGTCGCACTCCCCTTCTCTTGATGAGCTGACACCCGAGAGTATGGAGATTCCAACGGGCGCACACCGAAGGATTGACTATTCGGGGGATCATCCGACGTTGACGCTCCGCGTCCAGGAGGCCTTCGGATGGACGGATTCGCCGGTGTTGGTTGCGGGGCGCGTTCCCCTGGTGTGTCATCTGACGGATCCTGCGGGGCGTCCCGTGGCTGTGACCGCCGATTTGGCGTCGTTCTGGGGTGAGCCGTATCGGCAGGTGCGCGCGCAGCTGCGTGGGCGCTACCCTAAGCATCCGTGGCCGGAGAATCCGCTGGAGGCTGTTCCTACGTCACGGGCGAAGCCTCGTCGGTCAGCGCGTTCTTAAGTGTGTTCCTCCCACAGGGAGAGGTATACGCATCTGCGTTGCGCGGGACGCGTATCTCTGGGGAGCTTTTACAGTGGCGCCTCCTCTGCGGCCGGGCACCACTTCACCAATTCGCAACCCCATGGAAATAATGCTCACATGAGCAGCATGCCTCACCGCGGAATAGAGAAGGAACTCCGCCCGTTGGTCTGTATGTGCGAAGAACGCACCCGTAACAGAAAAGGACATTCTCGTGGACGAATACGATCTCATTGTGATCGGCGGCGGTAAAGCCGGGAAAACACTCGCGATGGAGCGAGCCAAGAAGGGCTGGAAGGTTGCCCTCATTGAACGCCAGTTCATCGGCGGCACATGCATCAATGTTGCCTGCATTCCGACCAAGACCCTGGTCGCCTCGGCGCGACGCCTCGCCCAGTCGCGGACAAACCCCACTTTCGGCATCGCGGGCACCGAGGAAGCCACACTCCAGCTGGATGCACTGCGCGCCCACAAAGAAGGCATTGTGTCGGGAATGGTCGCGGCACACGAGCAGATGTTTGCAGCGCCCGGAATCGATTTCATGCGTGGACAGGCGCGCCTCATCGGCGAGCGCCACGTGGAAGTTGTCCTCGAGGATGGAAGCACTCGCAGCCTGAAGGCACCTCGCGTCCTCATCAACGTCGGTTCCTCCCCCGCTCACCTGCCCATTCCGGGACTGTGGGAAGCCGGGGCGTGGGACAGTGAAGATATCCTGCGCCTGGAAGAACTCCCGGAGACCCTGACGATCATCGGCGGCGGCTACATCGGTGTGGAATTTGCGCAGATGATGGCTCAGTTCGGCGTGTCCGTCACCGTGCTCAATGCGGCGGATCACCTGCTGCCGCGCGAAGACGCGGACGTTGCCGAAGCAATGGAAGCTGCTCTTTCCGAGGTCGGCGTCCGTATCCTCAACGGCGCACAGATTACGCATGCCGAATCCGTGGAAGGCGGAATTGCCACGCACCTGTCGACGGGCGAGTCCGTTGTCTCTCAGCGTGTGCTCGTGGCCGTGGGACGCGTTCCCAATACGCGCGATCTCGGCCTGGCCGAGGCGGGCGTCGAGGTGGATGAGCGCGGCTTCATTCGCGTCGATGAGCACATGCGCACCACGGCACAGGGAGTGTGGGCTTCCGGCGACTGTGCGGGAACCCCCATGTTCACCCACGCCTCGTGGAACGACTACCGCCTGATCCGCGAGCAGTTCTCCGGTGTTCCCCTGGATGATCCGCGCACTTCCAGCGCGGGACGTCTGATCCCCTGGGCGGTGTTCACCACTCCCGAACTGGGACGCATCGGCATGAGCGAAAGTGAGGCCGTGGCAGCCGGGCACGAGGTGCTCGTGGCGTCGATCCCGACGGCTGCGATTCCTCGCGCGAAGACCATGCGCGCAACCAGCGGTCTGTGGAAGGCCGTGGTGGATGCGAATACGCACCGCATTCTCGGCGCGACTCTTCTGGGCCCGGAATCGGGCGAGGTCATTACTGTTCTCCAGGTCGCGATGCGCGCGGGGATGACCTACGAGGAGCTTCGGATGCTGCCGATCGCACACCCGACAATGACCGAGGGGCGGACCTTTCTCTCCGACCAGGTGCCCTGCGCGCGGGGTTCACGGCCGGTGGCGGCGGGCGCCCGGGACGGGGGGCGCGGCACGCCACCGTTGTGTCATGCTGTCGCTTCGGGCAGAAAACGGGTGGGAGCCACACGCGGGATGCACATTCCCTCGGGCACACTGAAGTGTCGAAGGGCAGGCGTGGCAGAAGTGGCCTTCCGAGCGAACCGGCAAGGCGGAGCGCAGGTTTCAGTCGAGTTCCCGCGCCCACTCACTCAGGCTGCGTCTCGTCCCCCTATTGAGGAAGGCCGCTCCCACTCAAGATGGGATCGCAGGCGTTGAGGTCATCGAGGGTCTGCGGACGCACCATCCACGCGGCCTCACCGTTTTCGACCCCCAATACGCCGGGGCGCAGCATCATGTTGTAGTTCGACGCCATCGACCACCCGTAGGCGCCCGTCGCGGGAACCGCCAGCAGGTCGCCCCTGCGGATATCCCCCGGCAGGTCGACATCGTGCACCACAACATCACCGCTTTCGCAGTGTTTTCCAACGATCCGGCATCGACGAGGCGCCTCGGCAGATACGCGATTGGCGAGCGTCGCCGTGTAGTTCGCCCCGTAGAGAGCTGGGCGAATATTGTCCGACATTCCCCCGTCGATCGATACGTAGGTGCGCGTCGCGCCGTCCTCGAGCGTGACCTCTTTGACGACACCCACGCGGTAGAGGGTGATCATCGTCGGGCCGACGACGGAGCGTCCCGGTTCCACGGATACGTGCGGGACGGGCACTCCATAGCGTTCACATCCTTCGCGCACCGCGTGTGCGAGGGCAGTGGCCACGTCGCGCGGGGAGGTCGGCTGCGGATCGCGCCCGCTGTAGGCAATACCAACGCCACCGCCCAAGTCCAGTTGATGCACCTCGATCCCACGGCCTCGCAAATCGGCCATGTACTGCACCAGGATGCGCGCAGCCTGGACGAACGCCTCGGTTCCCTCAATCTGTGAACCAATGTGGCTGTGCAGACCCAGGAAACGCAGGTGCGGGGAGGCCACCACAGCGTCAATCACGCGGTCAGCCTGGCCATCTGCCAGGGAAACTCCGAACTTTTGATCCTCGTGCGCGGTGGCGATGTACTCGTTTCCACCCGCGTGGATCCCGCATTTGACGCGCACCATCACCGGCGCCACTACACCCAGGCGCGCAGCGATTCGTTCCACCTGGGTGACTTCATCTTGTGAATCAATGAAGATGCGGTGAATCGTCGTCGACTGGTGGGACGGAGTATCCGGAGTTGCGGAGGCGGTGAGCTGCTCCGGCGCAAGAGCCCACTCGATTTCCTGATCCAGCTTGTTATTGCCGTGCAAGCCCACCTGTTCGGGGGCGACCCCGGCACGCAGCGTACACGCCAGCTCACCCGGGGATGCCGTATCCACGCCCATCCCCTGCTCGCTCACGAGGCGCGCCATCTGCGCACACAGGAAGGCTTTCCCCGCGTAGTAGGCATCTCCCCCGGCGAAGCCGTAGCCGTCCCAAAATTCTTCGGCCATGGCATCCGCCCACACGCGGGCGCGGCCTCGGACGTCCGCCAGGTCGCAGACGAACAGGGGCGTTCCCCACGTGGATGCCAGGGTGCTCGCGCCGATGCCGCCGAGGGTCAGTTCTCCCTCTTCACGCTGGGCGCTCCACGGCCACAGATCGGGGCGAACGTCGGGTTCGGGGCAGAGGAGCTCCCCCACGGGAAGCTCCTGGCTCTGGCGAGCACCCTGCATCACTCACATCCTTTCGGGGGCGGCAACTCCCAGCAGTCCCAGGCCGGTGCGCAGAACCTGCGTCACCGCATCGTTGAGCCACAGGCGGGCGACGTGGCCTTCGTCCACGGGATCCTCGCCACGAGGCGTCACGCGGCACTGGCCGTACCAGGTGTGGTAGGCGCTGGCCAGAGATTCCAGGTAGCGAGCCACGCGGTGCGGTTCGCGCATCTGAGCGGCCTGGGCGACCTGAGCCGGGAACTGGGCGAGCATACCGATCAGGTCGGCGTCTGCCTGCGTATCCAGGGCGGCGGGGTTGAATCCGGCCGCGCGGCTCACGCCGTGCTCTTCCGCATTACGCGCCACGTTGCGGGTACGCGCGTGGGCGTACTGCACGTAGTACACGGGGTTCTCGTTGGTGCGAGAACCCAGCAGGTCGAGGTCAATGTCCAGGTTGGAGTCCATGGACACGCGCACCAAGGCGTAGCGTGCGGCGTCCACGCCCACGGCATCCACCAGGTCATCCAGGGTGACGATGGTGCCCGCACGCTTCGACATACGCACCGGGGTGCCGTCCTTCACCAGGTTGACCATCTGGCCGATGAGGATCTGCATGTTGACACCGGGGGTATCGCCAAAGGCCTCACACATGGCCATCATGCGGCCGATGTAGCCGTGGTGGTCGGCGCCCAGCAGGTAGATGGCGGCGTCTGCCCCGCGCTCGCGCTTGTCCAGGTAGTAGGCGACGTCACCGGCGAAGTAGGCGGCCTGGCCGTCCGACTTGATGAGGACACGATCTTTGTCGTCCCCGTAGGTGGTGGTGCGCAGCCACACAGCGTCGTCCTGGTCGAAGACCTCGCCGCGATCGCGCAGGGTCTGGATGGCTCGGTCAACGGCACCGGAGTTGTGCAGGGAGTCTTCGTGGAAGAAGACGTCGAACTCTGAGCGGAAGTCCGCCAGGCGCTGCTTGATTTCGCCGAACATGAGTTCCACGCCGCGGGCGCGGAAGGCTTCGATGGCGTCGGCTTCCGGCAGGGTCACCGGGTCTGCTTCGCCCGCGGCCAGGGCGTCGGCGCGCACCTGCTCGGCGATGTCTGCGATGTACTGGCCACCGTAGCCGTCTTCGGGGGCTTCCTGACCGAGGGCGCGCGCGTAGAGGGAGCGCGCGAAGCGGTCAATCTGCGAGCCGTGGTCGTTGAAGTAGTACTCGCGGGTCACCTTCGCACCCGAGGCGATCATGAGGCGAGCCAGGGAGTCGCCGACGGCTGCCCAGCGTGCGCCGCCCAGGTGGACGGGGCCAGTGGGGTTGGCGGAGACGTATTCGAGGTTGATGTGGGTGCCGCCCAGCGAGGTGTTGGTGCCGTAGGCGTCGCCCGCTTCCACGATGGTGCGCGCCAGTTCACCGGCGGATGCGGCGGCCAAGCGGATGTTGATGAAGCCGGGACCGGCGATTTCGGCCTGGTCGATGCCGTCGTCTTCACGCAGGGCGGCCACGAGGATTTCCGCGAATTCGCGGGGGTTCATTCCGGCTTTTTTGGCCAGCTGCATGGCGACGTTGGTCGCCCAGTCACCGTGGTCGCGGTTGCGGGGGCGTTCCACCTTCACCGTAGCCGGGATGTCGTCGGCCGCGAGGGAGAGCTGTCCGTTCTCAACGGAACGCACCAGAATGTCATGGATATGCGAGGCAAGTTCTTCGGGAGTCACGCCTTTAAGATTACTGGTTTTCTGCCGGTGCGACCAACGCCCAGGCGGTGATGTTGGCCGGGTTTCCCCCTGATCGTCCACACACCCCGCACCAGCGCGCACCATAGATCGACAACACAAAGTGCCCCGAACAGGATTCGAACCTGCGACCTTTCGCTCCGGAGGCGAACGCTCTATCCACTGAGCTATCGGGGCCAACTCCTCCACTCTACCAGTCCCCCGAAACCACGGCGAAATAGACGGGAACCCCCGGGGATACCGGGGATAGCCCAATGCCTCGCTCGCCACGTCGTGTCTTCAGGTCGTGACAGCCCCACAGCATCACGGCGTCCACCTCACGTCGCGACGTCCCCACCGCCCCGCAGCGTCACACCGTCCCGCCAGCAACAGATGTGCGCATCTCCCCATGCGCACACCACCCCACCCCAAGAATGAGATACTGGAAGCGTTCAGTGTCGTCACCGAAGAAGACAAAGGATTTTCTCATGCGCGTTCACATCGCCACCGACCACGCCGGCTACGAACTCAAGGAACACCTCGTCACGGTTCTCGCAAACGAAGGCTACGAGGTCATCGATCACGGCGCCCACGTCTACGACGCCCTCGACGACTACCCGCCCATGTGCATCGAAGCTGGCGAAGCAGTCGTCGCAGACGCCGGCTCCCTGGGCGTTGTCATCGGCGGCAGCGGCAACGGCGAGCAGATGGCCGCCAACTGCGTTGCGGGAGTGCGCGCTGCCCTCGTGTGGAACGTCGACACCGCAGTCCTGGCTCGCGAGCACAACAACGCCAACGTCATCGCCGTGGGCGCACGCCAGCACTCGCAGGAAGAGGCCGAGAAGTTCGTGCTCACCTTCCTGGCCACCCCCTTCAGTGAAGACGCGCGCCACCAGCGTCGCATCGACCTCATGGCCGACTACGAGGCATCGCGCTGACTCACGCACACCCGGCGGAGAAACAGCTACAGGTTCGCGCCCGTTGGCGGGGTTTCCCGTCAGCGGGCGCGTCCTTTCATCCGCTCATCCGCCGTTTCAGGCTGCACGCGCGGGAGCTGACCGCGCAACATACACGCTGCGTATCACAAGGAACGCCAGCCACGCGGCAAACAGAAGTGAATCCACGCGCGGAGACAGGTGCGCTGCGACCCACGCGCCCGCGGGGACGACGCATACCGCGCTCACGCCAAGCGCCAGTGCCGGGAGGAGCCGAGCATAGCCTCGTCGCATATTCGCAGCGCTCCCGGAAAGGGCACCGGGGATCATCGCGACCAGGGAAATCCCGCGCGCCGCCAGGTCACTGGCTCCCACCAGCAGGCTCAGCGCGGGCACGGCAACCCCGCCGCCGCCGATCCCCAAAACTCCGGAGAGAAAGCCGCACACCAGGCCAACCGCCACCAGGAGCAGAGCACTCGACGGCGACATGTCAATGTTCTGGCCTCGCGCGGGAACAAAAAGCACCTGGACGGCGATCAAGGCCACCAAGAAAGCCACAAACGACCAGCGCAGGACCTTTTCCGACAGACGGGACAGGCAGAACGTGCCCGCCTGCACGCCAACAACCATGCCGACGGTCATCACCAGGGCGGGGATCCACTCGATATTCCCCGCATAGGCGTAGGCGGCTGCCCCCGACAGCGCCGTGGGGATAATCGCCACCAGGCTCGTGGCGGAGGCTTCGCGCTGGCTGAATCCCACAAACACCAGCGCGGGAACAATGAGCGTCCCGCCACCGATACCGAACAGGCCGGACAGAAAACCGGCGACGGCTCCGGTCACGCACAAGACCAGCAGGTTCTGACCGCGCAGCGCCGCACTTCGCCCGTCGGGAGAGGCAGGTGTCCCTTCGGGCGAAGAAACCTGACTCCCTTCAGAAGAAGAACTTGAAGACTGAGCGGGGAGCCTCACGGACGATAGCGTCGTCTCCGCAGCAGAAACGGAATCTCCGCAGTTCGTGGCACACGTACCGGGTTCAGACGTGGGTTCCGCATCGGGGTCGTGACGTGACAGCATTCCCTCACACTATCGCACCGCTCGCCACGTGCACACGCCCTCCCCGCACTCGCGCACGTCCTCGGATTAGGCAGCTTTCTCTCAGTGAGATGTCTTTCTCACCCACCCCCTTCGCCCTGGCTCCCCCTTCCCCACTGTTCTAAAGTGGAGAAAGTTCGCGTCTTGACGCCCGTCAACCTGCAAGGAGATTCCGTGTCGTACCCCTGGTGGTCGCTCATCCCCTTTGTCCTCATGCTCGCCTCCATTGCGCTCTTCCCGATTCTTCCGGCGACATCGCACTGGTGGGAACGCAATTCCAGCCAGATGATCGTGGCTCTCACCCTGGCTCTCCCCACGACCGTGTGGATGTTCATGCGTGCGGGAAGCGAGCCGCTCATTGCCACGGGCGTCGAATACGTGCAGTTCATCTGCCTGCTGCTGGCACTGTACGTTGTCTCCGGCGGGATCCACCTGTCCGGCGACATTGAAGCAACCCCCCGCAACAACACGCTTTTCCTGACGGTCGGCGGCCTCCTGGCTTCCTTCATCGGAACGACCGGTGCAGCCATGCTCCTCATTCGCCCAATTCTCGCCACCAACCGCGAGCGCGTTCATAAGGCGCACACCGTTCTCTTCACGATCTTCATTGTGGCGAACTGCGGTGGCCTACTGACCCCGCTGGGCGATCCGCCGCTCTTCCTCGGTTTCCTCCACGGTGTCCCCTTCACGTGGACTCTGGGACTGTGGAAGGAATGGCTCTTCGCCCTGGTTCTGCTGCTGTTCAGCTACTACTCCCTGGATTCGCACTACCACGCGATGGAGCCTCGCGCGGCTCTGCGTGCAGACCGCACCGAGATTGCTCCGCTGCGTCTGCGCGGAGGCATCAACCTGGTGTTCTTCGCAGCCATCATTCTCTCCGTCGCTTTCGTTCCCTCGTGGGATGGCGAGGCGCTGGCGGCCGGCCA
The DNA here is from genome assembly GCA_963525415.1 of uncultured Actinomyces sp. GTDB lineage: Bacteria > Actinomycetota > Actinomycetes > Actinomycetales > Actinomycetaceae > Pauljensenia. The sequence continues at coordinate 142,487 of CAURIY010000004.1, read as the reverse complement.
CGCGCACGGCATGGAACTCGTGCCCTGGCGTGAACTGGTGATGCTGTCCGCTGCGGGTTTGTCCCTGCTCTTGGGAGATCGCGAGATCCGTTACCGCGACAACGCGTTCTCGTGGGCGCCCATCAACGAGGTCGCGATCCTCTTCATCGGCATTTTCGCCACGATGGCTCCCGCCCTGCGCTTCCTGGAAGAAGTCGCCCCGTCGCTTCCGCTCAACCGCGGCACGTTCTTCCTGTTCGCCGGCGGCCTGTCCTCGGTTTTGGACAATGCCCCGACCTACATGACGTTCTTTGAAATGGCGAAGTCCCTGGGCGGCGAGGGCACTCTCGTTGCGGGAGTTCCCGAGGTCTACCTCATCCCCATTTCGTTGGGCGCTGTCCTGTGCGGCGCAATGACCTACATTGGCAACGGCCCGAACTTCATGGTGAAGTCCGTTGCCGAGGCAGACGGCGTGAAAATGCCGAGCTTCGGCCGCTACATCATTGATGCGCTGCTGTTGCTGGCGCCGGTTCTGGCCTCGTTGGCTCTGATCTTTGTGGGAACCACTCCCCTGGTTCAGGGCGCGGGCATTGCCCTGGCGCTTGTCCTCGTGGGGATCGGCACGGTACGTATCGTGCGCGCGCGCCGCTTCGAGAAGCAGGTTTTCCCCCTCCAGGACTGAGCGCCCATTCCGATTGGCGAGGCACCGCCCCCCTTTCTTTCCTTTCCTTCGTTTTCCCGGGGGTCCCCAGCACACGGGAAGAGGGAAGGAAAACCCAGCGGTCGCCTCGCCCATCACCATCACCCGCGCTGTGAGTGCACCCCACCCAGCGCCCCGCCGACTCCACACCCGCGCCCCGCATCCGGCATCCGCACATTCGACACCCGCAGATCCAGCGCTGTGCGCCTCCTTCGACAGATAAGAAGACGATGTCGACTGAAAACACCCGCCCTCAGGAAGAAAACGACTCTTCTTTCACTCCCGATCGTCGTTTCTGGACGATCTACATCAGCCTCATGCTGGTCATGTTCCTCTCGGCGCTCGACCAGACCATCGTGTCCACCGCGATGCCCACCATCGTGGGTGATCTCGGCGGCGTCGAACACATGGGCTGGGTAATCACCGCCTACACGCTGGCTATCACCGTCTCCATGCCGATCTACGGCAAGCTCGGTGACCTCATTGGGCGTAAGGAAACCTTCCTGGCAGCCATCGCGATCTTCCTCATCGGATCCGTCCTGTCGGGCTTCGCCCAGTCCATGCTGCCCTTCATCGCTTTCCGCTTCCTCCAGGGCTTGGGCGGCGGTGGCCTGATGATTTCCTCGCAGGCCATCACCGCCGACATTTTGCCGGCGCGCGTACGCGGCGTCTACATGGCTCCCATGGGCGCGATGTTTGGCATTTCCTCAGTTTTGGGGCCGCTGCTCGGCGGCTGGTTCACCGACCACATTTCCTGGCACTGGGTGTTCTGGATCAACATTCCCCTAGGCGTTGTCGTGTGGATCGCGATCGCGTTGACGATGAGACTTCCGCGCAGGCCGCTGACCTCGCGCATTGACTGGCTGGGACTGTTCCTCTTGGATCTGGGAGCCATCACCCTGGTGCTGTGGGCAAGCTGGGGTGGCACCGAGTTCGAGTGGGTGTCGTGGAAGTCCGCTGCTCTGCTGGCGGCAACAGCAGTTGCGTGGCTGCTTCTTCCCCTGGTGGAAAAGCACGCCTCAGATCCCATCATCCCTCTCTCGTTCTTCACGGATCGCACCTTCGTGGTCGCAACCCTGGTGGGTGTCATTTCGATGGGTTCCCTCTTCGGAGCACTCTCCTACCTTCCGACCTACCTGCAGATGGCCTACGGCCTGTCGGGAACCGAGTCCGGTCTGCTGCTCATCCCCATGACCATCGGTATTTTCATTGCCGGTACCTCGTCGGGTGCGGCTGTCGCGAAACACGGGAATTTCCGCGTGTATCCCGTAGTGGGGTCTCTCATCGCGGCGCTGGGCATGTGGTTTATGTCGACTCTGGCGGCCACCTCCCCCGTGTACCTGGTGATGATCTATTCCTTCATCATGGGCTTCGGCATCGGCCTCTACTTCCAGCTGCTCGTCCTCATCGTGCAGAACGCCGTCGCCCCGGAGCACGTGGGAACCGCGACCAGTACGAATAACTTCTTCCGTGAAATCGGGGTCACCCTGGGTATTGCTTCCATCGGGGTGCTCTTCACTTCACGTCTGACGGATTCACTCCAGGAGTTCTTCACCTCACTGGCTTCCGGTCCGCAGGCTCCCCTGTTGGCGCAGCTGCAGTCTCAGGGTATTTCGACCTCGTCGTTGACTCCGGCCATGGTCGCGCAGCTTCCCGATGTGATTCGCACCGGCATTATCGAGGCCTACGTGGGAGCTATGACTCCGGTGTTCTTCTGGATGGCACCCATGTGTGTGCTCTCCGCAGTTCTCTCTCTGGCTCTCCCCAACCAGGAGCTGTCCACGAAGTCGGGGCTGCAGCAGTTGGCGGAAAAGGAAGGCTCCGAGGACTAAAAGCGAGGGGTATGCACTGAGCGAATTCAGTGCACACCCCTTCCGCTTTGAGTGCTCTCAAAGCGGACGTTGAGATACGACGTTCAGGGGGCGTCGCCTCGTCTTACCCCATCCCCTCAATTCTGAGGTTCTCAGGTTCTGGAAGGAGCGCTCCGCGTCTCAGGCAGACGGCTCCCCCACCGGAACCCACTGGCCGCGGTCTTCCAACACCTTGCGAGCCAGAGTCGGGCAGTCGGTGACCAGCCCATCCACTCCCATATCCAGCAAGCGATGCATGTCCTCGGCTTCGTTCACCGTCCACACGTGCACCGCACACCCCGCGCGGTGACAGGTCGCCACGAAACGGCGATCCACAACGGCCAACGGCCCCATTTTTTCGGGAACCTGCACAGCCCATACGCCCTGCGACGGGCCGGGGACACGCCAGGCTCCCGAGGGCAGAGCGGTCTGTGCTGCTGCCACCATGCGCGCAACAGCTCCCACGCCAAGAGACGTCACCAGACGAGGTTCCGCGCGGCGCAAACGCACCAAACGGCGTTCACTGAAGGAGGCGACCAGCACGCGATCCAATGCCTCGTGTGCACGGATCATCTCCACCAGGGGGCGCGCTACCTCTTCGCTTTTCGCATCAATATTGAAATACATGTCGGGGAAGGTCTCCAACGCTTCTTCCAGCAGAAGCATCCGCTCCCCCTCGCGCCCGCGCAGAGTCTCCAATTCCGCCCAGGTCATGTCGCGAATCGCGCCCGTTGCCTCGTAGGTGCGGTCAACGGTGTCGTCGTGATTGAGCACCACTCGACCGTCGCGCGTCAGGTGGGCGTCGGTTTCCACGTGGCGCACGCCCAGTGCTCGCAACGCTGCGAAAGCTGCCGGCGAATTCTCCGGGGCTTCATGCCCGCCACCGCGGTGCGCGAGAATCAGGGGACCGTCCCCCACAACCGGGTACATTCAGCATTCCTTTCCGATGTGCACCGCTCCGGCGCGCGCCATCCATGCTTCGGGGTCGACGGGTTTGTCGTCCGCTCCGTGCACCTCGAAGTGCAGGTGCGGTCCGGTTGACCAGCCGTTGGAGCCCACGGCTCCGATGTGTTCACCGCCCTGGACGGTCTGTCCGACGGTCACGAGGATGTCTTTCATGTACTGGTGCAGGTACATGGAGTAGAACACTTCGCCCGTTGACGAGCGGTGTTTGAGCTTAATCAGCGCGCCCGAACGAGAATTTTCGGACACTTCAATGACTTCACCCGGGGCGATCGCGTAGATCGGGGTTCCTATGCGGCCGGCCATGTCGATGCCTTCGTGCTGCAGGAGTTCGCCGGAAACCGGGGAAATACGCAGCGAGAACGGCGAGGTAATTTCGTAGGTTCCCTCGCTCATCGGCCAGTAGATAGTGTCTGCCCGGGTCACGGCGCGACTTCCATCTGCCGCGCTGATCGAGGGAACGCACTGGGTGACGGTCAGCGGCGCGCGGACGCGGCTGCGGGAGGCCGCCCCGACGGAGGCGTTGAGCGCGGAGGACACTTCCGGCGTTTGCGTCGCATACGCCCAGCTCACACCACCGGGCACGTATCCCAGGGTGCGCGCGGCTATCCCGATGGAGGTCTGCGGCCCGAGTTTTCCGGTGAGGGGGATGAGGAGGGTGGTTGCGACCAGGGTGAGGGCAACCGCGCTTCGGATCAGTTTCCCGCGCACGCCCACCGCGCGGGGGCGCGTAGCCGAGGCGTCCACCGCGGCGGTACCCACGATCGAGGCGTCCTCGGCGCGAGCACTCCCCTCCGTCGTTTCACCGCGGGACGAGGCATCCACCGAGGAGGCGTGGAACGTTCCTTCCGGCATGGCAGCGTGCGACGAAGCAGTTCCCGAGTGCGCGTTTATTCCCGCGTTTTCACCCTGGGACGAGGCAGTTACCGGGGAAGCAGGTATTCCCGTGTTTTCAGCGTGGGGCGTCCGAGCTTCGTGAGAGTGTGCGCGCTGAGCAGCTCGCCGGCGTTCCATACGCGTAGGCAGTTTCTGAGAAACCAGCAGCTCCGGTGACGACGCTGCGACGCTGTCCAATGCAACGGCGTCGCCCGCGGGAAGCCCACCTTCGCCTCGGGCGCCATCGTGCCTGTGAACGAGATCTTCGCTGTGACGAGGGTTCGCACGCTGCTGAGAACCCGCACGGTTGCGCTCAGGCGACGGGCGCCTCGTCTCTCGTGGGTTATCGCGGGAGGGTTCCTCGCCAGCGTGACGCTCACGCCACTGTCGGCGCGTGGGATAGGGGTATTCGGATGGCACGTCTCCTGCCACTGTGTCCCCCTTTCCCGTACGTACATGTTCTACCCTACGCGAGGCACCCCCTGCGGGTCACGCCGAAGGCCCCCAGCAGATCGCAACGTCCCCCAAAGAGGAAACTCCTACGGCTCGCGCTGCAGGGAATCGCGCACCTCTCCCACGAGCTTTTCGAGGATGTCCTCCAAATAGAGCACCCCCAGTATCCGCCCCTCACGGTCGTGCACCTGGGCGCAGTGGGTTCCCGTGCGCTGCATGTGACGCAGCGCGTCTTCCACCTCGGCATCGTCGCGAACCGACTCCATGCGGCGAATCCGCCACGGGGTCACCGGTTCTTCCCGCTGAGTGCCCTCGGCGTACAGCACGTCCTTCAAATGCAGGTAGCCGACCAGGGTGCCCTGATCATTGCGCAGGGGGAAACGCGAAAAACCGGTTCGCGCGACCTCACGTTCCACCTGTTCGGGAGTACAGCCCTCCTCCAAAACCACAAGCTCACTGAGAGGAACCATGGCCTGACCCGCATTTTCACGCGAAAACTCCAGGGTTCCTGACAGCAACCCCAGGTCGTCCTCGATGGTGCCTTCCTGCTGAGACAGCTCCACAATGGACGCCATTTCTTCCACCGTGAAGGTCGAAGCAATCTCGGACTGCGGCTCCACCCCCATCAGACGCAAGAACGCGTTCGCCAAACGATCCATCGCCTCGATAATCGGGCGGATCGCGCGACCAATTGCCACCATGGGCGGTGCCAACACCAGGAGCATCCGATGCGGATTCGCCAAGGAGAGGTTCTTCGGCACCATCTCGCCGAAAACCACGTGACAAAACAGGACGATCACCAGAGCAACAGCAAAGCCCACGGCATGCGCGCTGCCCTCCGGGAAGCCCAGTGAATGCAGTGGAGCCTCCACCATGTGCGCCAACGCGGGTTCAGCAACGACACCAATAGAGGTCGAGGCAACCGTGATCCCCAGCTGGCAGATCGCCAGCATGAGCGACACGTGCTCCAGGGCGTACATTGCCTGGGCGGAACCGCGAGCGCCCTCCCGATACAGCGGCTCAATCTGGCCGCGGCGCGTCGAAGTCGTTGCGAACTCACCCGCAACGAAGAAAGCGTTCACCGCCAGCAGGAGCAGGGAAATCAGCAGAGTGATTCCGGAACTCATTGCCCCTCCTCAGCGTTCGGTGCTTCAACGGAAATCTGGGTCACGCGACGCCCCACCATCTGAACGACTTCCAGGTGAGCACCCGCGCTCACGCAGCGATCTCCCACCTGCGGGACACGTCCAAGTTCGCTCATCATCAGCCCCGCCAAAGTGTCGTAGGGGCCGTCATCCGGAAGGTAGATTCCCGTGCGTTCAGCCAGTTCATCTGCGCGCAGCTGACCGGGAACCAGGTAGCTTCCATCCGGTCGCTGACGAATACCGCGCCTGCGCATATCGTGTTCGTCGGCCACTTCCCCGACGATTTCTTCGACGACGTCTTCCAGGGTGACGATGCCGGACACTCCCCCGTATTCGTCCATGACGACCGCCATCTGCAGTCCCTCGTCACGCAGCTGCACCAGCAGGGACGCCAGATCCACGGTTTCCGGAACCCGGGGAGCCGGAGCCAGAAGAGACGAGGACACCACGGGAACTTCTTCGCGTTTGTCGTAGGGGACGGCGACCGCCCGTCGCAGGGACACCAACCCCACGATGTCATCGCGATCTTCACCGATCACCGGGAACCGCGAATGCCCCGTTTCACGGGCGAGGGTCACCACGTCGGCGGCAACCGCGTCACTGGGAAGCGTGTGCAGCAGCCCTCGGTCGGTCATGACGTCGACTGCGCTCAGTTCGTGGATACGAATGGAGTTGGTGAACAGGGAGGCCGTGGACGTGTCCAGGGTTCCTTCCTCAGCGCTGTGGCGCACCATCGCGGCAAGCTCGGAAGACGAGCGCGCCGAGGACAGTTCTTCCTGCGGCTCGATTCCCATGCGTCGCAGCACCCAGTTCGCCGACGCGTTGAGCACCGCGATCACCGGGCGGAACAGCGACGTGAACAGCATATTGAAGGGGACGATCCGCCCCGCGGTCTTCAGGGGGTGTGCCAGCGCGAGGTTCTTGGGAACCAGTTCACCGAACACCATGGAGACGATATTGACAATGAGCGCGGCGCATACGGCGGCGAGGGTGGCCGAGGCGGCGGCCGCAATCCCCACCTGCGTTAGACCTTTTTCGGTGAGGGTCGCCAGCGAGGACTGGGTGGTGTAGCCCAGAAGAATGGTGGTCAGGGTAATTCCCACCTGAGCGCCCGACAGCTGAGTGGACAGGTTGCGCGTGGCCTGCAGAACCTGGCGCGCGCGGGCGTCGCCTGCGGCGGCTCGTCCTTCGACCAGCGCAGAATCCAGGGCAACGAGGGAGAATTCTGCCGACACGAAAATGAATGTCCCCGCGGTGAGGACAATTCCCAACAGAATCATCGCGATGTCAACGAACACAGCCGACCTCTCCTGAGGGAAAGCGGATGTTCACGCGCGCTCGAGGCGCGCTCATACTGTCACAATCCATGATGTTCACCAGTTTAGTGGTTTCTTTTCTCCTCGCAGTGTGAGAAAAACCCGTGCCGGTCAGGAAAATAGACGGCCTCAGACATAGACTGTTCACAATTCTCACAAGCACGACGAATAGCCTGCAAGGATGGTGACCCAGGTGCCTTTCGGAGCCTCATCAGAGCGCGAATGGATCGACCGTATGAGGGAGCAGTGGCTCCGAGATCCCCTGAGCGTCGACCACTCGTGGCGCGCCTACTTCGAAGGCAACTCCACTCCTTCACAGCTCGCACACACCACCCCCGCTCCCCCAGCGCCCGGCACCGACCTGCCCTCCCTGGACAGCAGCGCCATCGTCACGGCAGAAGAAGCCTTCACGGACACCAGCGACCTCCCCGAAACGGCGCAACCGGAAATGTTCGTCACCCGCTCTGATCTTCCTCCCGCGCCCCCCGCGCAGATGGCGGAAGCCACCTCCCCCTACGCGCGCCAGCAGCGCGACGCGGGCACCGCCTCGTCACTCAATAGCGAGGCGCACCCCGAGGACGAAGTGCACCTCCTCAAGGGAATTGCACGCGCCACCTCGAAAAATATGGAGGAATCCCTGGCGGTTCCCACCGCGACCTCGCAGCGTCAGGTTCCCGCGAAGATCCTCATCGAAAACCGCGCGGTCATCAACTCGCACCTGGCGCGCACCGTCGGCGGCAAAGTCTCCTTCACGCACCTCATCGGCTACGCCGTCGTCGAAGCGCTGTGCGAGCTGCCGCAGATGAACGTCCGCTACAGTCTCGAGGCGGATAAACCCAGCATCGAGCACCTCGCGCACGTCGGTTTCGGTTTGGCGATCGACGTGGCGCGCGACGGCGGGGAACGCTCGCTCATCGTTCCTGTCATTCACGAGGCGGATACCCTGACCTTTGCGCAGTTCGTGGACGCCTACCAGGACATCGTCAAGCGTGCACGCGTCGGTGCCCTCACCCCCGAGGACTACCGCGGCGCCACCGTCACCCTGACCAACCCCGGCACTCTGGGAACCACGACCTCCGTCCCGCGTCTCATGCGCGGCCAGGGCGTCATCGTCGGAGTTGGCGCCACCGACTACCCGGCAGAATTTGCGGGCGTATCCCCGCGCAAGCTTGCGCTCATGGGCATTGGGAAAACCATGTTCATGTCCTCGACCTACGACCACCGCGTCATCCAGGGAGCCGCGTCCGGCGAATTCCTGCGCCTGGTGGATCGCAAGCTCAGCGGCCGCGACGGATTCTACGATCGTGTCTTCGCCTCGCTCCACGTCCCCCACCAGCCCTACCTGTGGGAAGCCGACTACGAGTACGACCTGGAACGCGAAAAGGGCAAACCCGCGCGCATCGCAGAACTCATCCAGGCCTACCGCTCCCGCGGTCACCTCGCCGCCGACACCGACCCGCTGGCCTATCGCGTGCGCCGCCACCCCGACCTGGATCTCACCAGCTACGGGCTGACCGTGTGGGATCTGGATCGTTCCTTCCCCACCGGCGGTTTTGGTGCCACACAGCAGATGCTGCTGCGCGATATTCTGGCGCGCCTGCGCGACACCTACACGCGCAGCGTCGGCATCGAATACATGCACATTCAGGATCCTCAGCAGCGCCAGTGGGTGCAGGAACGCATTGAAGGCCCCTACGAGGTGCCCTCCCCCGCAGAACAGCACCACATTTTGTCAACGCTCATCAAAGCGGAAGCTTTTGAGGAATTCCTGCAAACCAAGTACGTCGGCCAGAAGCGTTTCTCCCTGGAAGGCGGAGAATCCCTTATTCCCCTGCTGGACGCCGTCCTCGGGGAAGCCGCGCGCACCGGAATTCAGGAGGTCGCCATCGCGATGGCGCACCGCGGGCGCCTCAACGTGTTGGCCAACCTCGCGGGGAAGAGCTACGCGCAGATTTTCTCCGAGTTTGAAGGAAACCAGGATCCGCGAACCGTTCAGGGCTCCGGGGACGTCAAGTACCACCTGGGAACCGAGGGCATCTACTCAAGCGAGGACGGCTACGCCACGAAGGTGTACCTGGCGGCCAACCCCTCACACCTGGAAGCAGCCGACGGTGTCCTCGAAGGAATCGTGCGCGCTAAGCAGGACGTTGCGGGCGATCCCTCCCTGCCGATCGTTCCCCTGTTGATCCACGGGGATGCTGCCTTCATCGGTCAGGGCGTCGTCCAGGAGACTCTCAATATGAGTCAGCTGTCGGGCTTTAGGACCGGCGGAACGATTCACGTCATTGTCAACAATCAGATCGGGTTTACGACCGGCCCGACTTCGGGGCGGTCCAGCCGCTACCCGACCGACCTGGCCAAGGGTCTTCAGGTGCCGATTTTCCACGTGAACGGCGACGACCCGGAGTCCGTGGTGCGCGTGGCCAAACTTGCGCTCCAGTACCGCGAGGCCTTCCACAAGGACGTCATCATCGACATGGTGTGCTACCGCCGACGCGGTCACAACGAGGGCGACGACCCGTCGATGACACAGCCCGTCATGTATTCGCTCATCCACCAGATTCCCTCCACGCGCGAGGTTTACATTCGCAACCTGGTGGGTCGCGGCCAGCTGACGGAAGAGGAGGCGCGCGCCTCTATCACCGCCTACGAAGGACAGCTGAGCGAGATTTTGCTGCACACCCGCGAACACGGGTGGCGGCCGCAGGGACAGGCCGGGGCTTCCGCTTCGTTCAGTTCAGCCGGCTCGTCCGAGGACAGCTGGCAGATTCCCGAATCACAGCTTCCCGGCCAGGGCATGATGATCGGCTGGACGTCGGCGGCTCCCGCGCAGGCCATCAAGCGCGTGGGCGAGGCCTATGCGACCTTCCCCTCCGACTTCACGCCTCACCCGAAGATGGAGCAGCTGTGCACGAGGCGCCTGGACATGGCGTCGGGGTGCACGCCCATCGACTGGGGCTTCGGCGAACTTCTGGCGTTCGGCACGCTCCTCATGGAGGGCACTCCGGTACGTTTGACCGGCCAGGATGCCCGTCGCGCCACTTTCGTGCAGCGTCACGCGGTCCTGCACGACCACGCAAACGGTCGTGAGTTCACGCCGCTGCGCTTCCTGACTCCCGAGCAGGCACCCTTCGACATTTACGATTCCCCCCTGTCGGAGTACGCGGTTCTCGCTTACGAGTACGGCTATTCGGTGGAGCGTCCGGAAGCTCTCACCCTGTGGGAAGCACAGTTCGGCGATTTCGCGATCGGCGCTCAGACGGTGATCGATGAGTTCGTTGCTTCTGCCGAGCAAAAGTGGGGGCAGCGTTCCTCCCTGGTGATGCTCCTCCCCCACGGCTACGAGGGTCAGGGACCAGATCACTCCTCCGCGCGCATCGAGCGCTACCTGCAGCTGGCTGCCGAGGACAATATGTGGATTTGCCAGCCTTCAACGCCGGCCAACCACTTCCACATGCTGCGCACACAGGCCTACCGTCGCCCGCGTAAGCCGCTGATCGTCTTCACTCCAAAGCAGTTGCTGCGCCTGCCTGCGGCGACCTCGTCGCTGGATGAGTTCACCTCGGGTTCTTTCCGTCCCCTCATTGGCGAGGCGGATCCGCGCGTAGGCACGCAGGGCGCGGTTCGCCGTGTCCTCCTATGCACGGGTCGCGTCTACTACGACCTTGCGCGTGAACGCGAGGAACGCGGGGCGTGGGATACGGCAATTATTCGCTTGGAGCAGCTCTATCCGCTGACCACTGCGGAGGTGGCCGCAGAGCTTGCTCGTTTCCCCGGTGCTCGGGTGCTGTGGGTGCAAGATGAACCTCGCAACCAGGGAGCATGGCCGTTCCTGGCGCTCAATATGTTCCCCGAACTTCCGGTTCCGGTGCGCGTAGTGTCACGTCCCGAAAGTGCCACTACCGCTGCGGGTCGCGCGGCGCTCCATAAGGAGCAGGCGGCTCAGCTTGTGCGTGAGGCTTTCGAGGCGTAGTTCCGTGTTCGCGAAACGCCTCTGTTCGTGGAACGCTCGAAGAATCCCCTCGTCGGGACATACTGCCCTTCAGTGGCGGCTGCTCGCACGAGGTGGGGATTGCGAAATCGTGAGGTGCCGTGCAGAAAGGAACATGGATGCGCATCTGCGTCATCGGTGATGAGTTGGTAGCAGGAACGGGAGATCCCCGCGGCCTGGGATGGGTGGGTCGTGTCATTTCTCGCACGGAATACCCCGCCCCTCCCACGGTGATGTCCCTTGCTGTTCCGGGTGAGACCACAACGGATTTGGCCTCACGTTGGGAACGTGAGGTGATGCCGCGTCTAAGCGTGGATGAGCCGTCTGCTCTGGTTATCGCGGTGGGGAGCGCCGATATTCCCGCGGGGGTTTCGACTCCGCGTGCTCGCCTCAATCTTGCAAATATTGCCGATCGCGCGACTTCGTTGGGGGTGGCGTGCATGGTGGTGGGGCCGCCACCTCTTGCCGGTGCGGACACGCAGCAGCTGCGTGAGCTGTCACGTTCGTGCCAGCAGGTGTGTGAGCGTCGCGAAATGCCCTTTGTCGATACGTTCACGCCGCTGGTGGCGCACGATCAGTGGTTTGAGGATATGGCGTCTTCTTCGGCTCGCAGCGCTCACGGCGTGACTTTGCCGGGTCAGGCGGGCTACGCCCTCATGGCGTGGCTGGTGCTGCATCAGGGCTGGTTTGACTGGACAGGAACTTCTGAGCGCCTGTAAAGCCTTCGTCTCTGCGGCTGTTGAACTATCTCTCAGAGAACAGCAAGACAGTAAATGCCCGGTGGACATTCCACCGGGCATTTCTGATTGCAGTCACGGCTCAGGCGTTGGGACGCTTACCGTGGTTTGCACCGTGCTTGCGACGATCACGACGCTTGCGGCCACGCTTCGACATTTTAGTCTCCTCAGACGTTGTCGGATTCAACTGGGACAGTCTTTCACATTGGAGGCTCACTATCCAACACGCAACGGCTGTGGGAGTCACATTTCACGCTCACAGCACGCCACATCACGGAAACCTCGCCCCGTTCTCAGCTCTGCCAGGACACCTGCGTGACACTCACACAGGTGGAGGCCACAATTTTCGCGCGCAGCGAGGCGGGAGCGCTCTCCCTGTAAGAACGCCTCAGCAAGGTACGCACCAACCGCTCCACCTCGTAGGAGTGAGTACATTCAGAGCAGCGATCCAGGTGCGCAATCAGCAGGGCACGCACCTCGGGATTTTCCAGACAGGGCGCAATATTCTCGCAGCGTTCAGACAAATCCAGGTAGTCCACAACTTCGCACAGGTGGGCGTGCAGTTCTCGGCACAGTTCTTCGTCAGTGCGCACGGTGTTCTCCAATCCCATATTCGGCGGCCAGCGAGGTCAGTTGCGCACGTAAATTGCGTCGTCCTCGATGAAGACGTGACATGACGGTTCCCATGGGAACATCGAGCATGTCAGAGATCTCCCGATAGCTAAAACCTTCGACATCGGCCAGCAGAACCACCACCTTTTGGTCTTCAGACAGGCCATCCAAGGCATCGCGCATCTCCTGGGAAGGAATATTCTCCAGAGCTTCCGCCTCTGCAGAAACCAGACCGCGTTCATCATGGGAAGCGGCCTCTGCCAGCTGCCAGTCTTCGATTTCCTCCCCACCACCGCGCTGGGGCGAACGTTGAGCCTTGCGGTAGTGAGTGATGTAGGTGTTCGTCAAAATCCGGTACAGCCATGCCTTGATATTCGTTCCCGGCCGGTACTGATGGAATTTGCTGTAGGCCTTCATGAAGGTTTCTTGCACCAGGTCTTCAGCATCACTCCGATTCCGCGTCATTCCGAGAGCTGCGCCGAAAAGCTGATCCAGCAGAGGCAGGGCTTCGTCCGCAAAGAGACGATCCCGTTCTTCCGGGGTCATGTCGCGAGGCGAAGTCTCCTGATCCTGTTCGCTTTCCTGAGCGCTGTGCGTCAGAAGATCCTGCACAGAATCGGGGGTTTCGGAGGGAAGAACCTGGTGTTCTTCGGAGGACACATTATGGGTACTCATCGTCCCTAAGGCTATCTCCCGTGCGCCTCGTCGTGCCAGAGGACGCGTGCGAGAGCGCTCACGGCTTGGGACGAGCAGACTTCCGCTGTTGTCCCGAGTTCTCATGATGTGCATACTGTGTGAACGGAGCAGGAGATTTTTTTATTCCACGGCTCGCCCGTTTTCATTTGTCCATGGCTCCAGAGACAATACCTGTATGAGTCTTCTTCGCGCTGCTGCCAGCCCCCTCCTTGCGGCTCCTTTCGTGGGATACGGCTGGGATGCTCTCACTCATCCGGAACGTCACGTGGAACACGTTCAGCGTTATCGCCGCGTCTTCGATGCCGTCGAAGACGCCACGGGGATACCCGTGACCGATGAGTTTCTCTCGGCAAGCACGCGTCTTTTAGGGGCGGCAACCACGGCCAGTTCCCTGTGTTTTGCACTGGGGTACGCTCCCCGCGCACACGCCGCATTCCTCGCATCCGTGGGAATTCCCATGGCGTTCATCAACAATCCTCAGGCCGCGCGCCCCGGATACAGCGATCAGCGCCGCGATCTGATGCTGCGTATGGCGCTATGTGCCGGGTTCACCTTTGCTGCGCTCGACCGTCGGGGGCGTCCCTCGCTCTCCTGGCGCCTCGCGGACTCCCACGCCCGGCGTACACGCTCATCCGCTGCTCTTTCCACACGCGCTTCCTCCTCTTCTTCGACCCCTCGCGTCTTCGCTATTGGGGAGGGTCGATGACGCACTGGCAGGCTCCCACCCGCCCCACACCCGTGTGGGCACACCTGGAGATTCCCGGGTCAAAATCTGAAACCGCCCGCGCCCTCTACCTCGCTGCGGTCGCCTCGCAAGAAACAACGATTCACGGGGCACTGCACTCGCGCGATACCGATCTTTTTGCCGAGGCTCTGCGCACTCTGGGTGCAGAAATTTCGGGAAGCGGAACACAGGTTCTCCACGTGCGCCCGATTCCCCTCCCAGAGGCGACACACCCTGGACGTGTTTCGGCAGGGCTTCCCGAAGGGGACCTCGACCAGGGGGATTCCCCGGTTCTCGCGCCGCATTCCGAGCAGGACGAGGATGCATCCCGCGCTCCCCGCCCGTCAGATCCCCAGGATTCCACGCAGGATCCTTCATCTTCTGCGGATTCCTTCCGTCGTATCGACTGCGGCCTGGCGGGAACGGTCATGCGTTTTCTCCCGCCCCTCACTGCCCTCTTCCCCACACCCACTCTCTTTGACGGAGATCCCGAGGCCTACGTCCGGCCGCTTGCTCCCCTCCTGGAAACCCTCACTGATATGGGGGCACACATCAACTACCTCGGAGAACATGGGCATCTCCCCTTCATCGTTTCCGGCTCCCTGTCCCCAGCGTCTCCCCTGCGCGTGGACGCCTCGTCCTCCTCGCAATTCCTGACGGCTCTTCTCCTGGTCACGCCCCTCCTAGACACGCAGGTCAACACCTCAGAATCTGCCCTCGACAACACGGCATCCGGCGGGAGCATCACCGTCGAAGCCACAGGAAATCTGGTATCCCTCCCGCACATCGAGATGACCACCCTGGCTCTGCGCGACTCCGGAATTTCCTGCACACGCACCGGCGACGCCCGTTGGGAGGTCAGCTACGGGCGCCCCAGAGGCGGAACGCTCTCAATCGCCCCCGACCTGTCCAACGCCGGGGTTTTCCTGGCCGCAGCCATGGTCTGCGGCGGTCGCGTCGAAATCCCCCACTGGCCGCAGCGCACCACCCAGCCGGGGGGACAGTGGCCTCAGCTCCTCACCCAGATGGGCGCCACCGTCTCTTTCCAGGGCGATACCCTGATCTGCGAAGGCTCCGGTGCGGGAAACTACGACGGCATCACCTGCGATATGAGCGCCATCGGCGAACTCGCCCCCACCCTCACGGCGATCACTCTCTTTGCGCGCTCCGCCTCGTCCCTCACCGGAATCGCCCACCTGCGCGGCCACGAAACCGACCGTCTGGCGGCGCTCAGCGCAGAAATTCGTCGCCTAGGCGGGGATGTCGACGAACTCCCGGACGGGCTGACCATCCGCCCGCGTCCCCTGCACGCCGCTGACCTGCGCGCCTACGCGGACCACCGAATGGCAACTTTCGGCGCAATTGTGGGGCTGCGCGTCCCCGGGGTCACCGTGGACGACATCACCTGTACCTCCAAGACTCTTCCCAACTTCGTCTCCCTCTGGGAGCAGCTCCTCGCCGGAAAGGAAGGTTCCCATGGCGCGTGATATCGGAACCGACGACCCTCGCGTTCACGTCCGACCGGGAAAATCCTCACGTCCGCGCACCAAAGTTCGCCCCGACTGGTCGTCCAAGCCCCTGGGGCAGGTCATCGCCATCGACCGCGGCCGCTACGCGGTTCTCATGCAGGACGGAACCCACGTTTTTGCTGTTCGCGCACGAGAACTGGGGCGAGGAAGCATCATCATCGGCGACCGGGTTCGCCTCACGGGTGACCTTTCCGGGCGAACCGACACCCTGGGGCGCATTGTCTGCGTTGAAGAACGCACGACGGTTCTGCGGCGTTCACTGGAAGATGCCCCCGATCATCGGGGAGAAAAAGCCATTGTTGCCAACGCACAAACCATGGTGATCGTGACGGCTCTCGCCGACCCGCCGCCGCGCATGGGCATGATTGACCGTTGCCTGGTCGCCGCACACGAAGCCGGCCTCGAGCCCATCGTCTGCCTCACCAAAGCCGATTTGGCCGACCCCGCTCCCCTCATCGAGGCCTACCGGGACTTCGACCTGCGTTTTGTCGTTACCGCGGTCGGGGCGTCCACGCACAGCCTCGATACCGTCGAAGACTCGCCCGCACAGGCAGGGCTCAACGAACTTCGCGAGCTCCTGCACGATCGTTTTTCCGTGCTCGTCGGTCACTCCGGCGTCGGTAAATCCACACTCATCAACGATCTCGTTCCCGGAGCCGGCCGCGCAGTCGGGCACGTCAACGAAGTCACCGGACGTGGACGCCACACCTCGACCTCCTCCCAGGCCTTCGAACTACCGGGCGGCGGCTGGATTGTCGACACCCCGGGAGTGCGGTCCTTCGGCCTGGGACACGTGAGCGTTGACGATGTTCTCAACGTTTTTCCAGACGTAGCCGATGCTTCCTCGTGGTGCCTTCCCCTGTGCTCACATCGCGAGGAAGCCACCGCGTGCGCCCTGGATCAGTGGCGCGTGGGCGGCGACCCCTTCAACACCATCGACGAAGAGGTATCCGAACGCCGTTCTTCGCGGGTGGCCTCGGTGCGTCGCCTACTCGATGCGGTTGCCACAGCGGAAGAAACCTCAAAAGCTGCTCGATAGGGCACCGAGGGAGAACAGGAAAGCAGAATCGTCATGCTGATCATGCATACCTCTGACTGGCATCTGGGGCGAACTCTGCACGGAGAAGACCTCTCGGATGCATTCAGTGCTTTCGGCGACTGGCTCCTGGACGTCATCGAGGAGCGCGGTGTCGATGTTCTCCTGGTATCGGGGGATGTTTTTGACCGTGCAGTTCCGCCGGTCGCTCATATCCAGTACCTCTCGCACCTCTTGGAGCGCCTGTGTTCCCGAGTGCGCGTAATCATGACCGCGGGGAACCACGACTCCGCGACGCGTCTGGGCGCTTTTTCCTCCATGCTCCGCGAGGAACTGCGCATCGTCTCCTCCCCAGATGAGATCGGGACGGCTGTGGAATGCCCGGGCACAGACGGCGGAGTCCTGATCTATCCGATTCCCTACCTGGAGCCCGATCTTGTTCGCGTGTCTCTGTCCGATCTGCCCGAAGATTCCTCCGGGGTTCGTCCTCCTCTTCCGCGTTCTCACGAGGCGGTAATGGCCGCCGCTCTGCGTCGGATCCGAGCAGATCTATGCGATCGACGCAGCGCGGGCGATGAGCGTCCAGCCTGCGTGATGGCTCATGCTTTTGTCACCGGAGCTGCTCCGTCGGACTCTGAGCGGGATATTCAGGTCGGCGGCGTTCCTTCTATGAGCGCACAGCTTTTTGATTCCCTGGGGAGTTCTGATCCCACGCCGTCGCCGGCGTTGGCCTACATTGCACTCGGTCATCTGCATCGCCCACAAGACATCGCCGCCTCACACGTCCCGATGCGATACTCCGGTTCTCCCCTCGCTTTTTCCTTCTCCGAAGCCGGAACCCCAAAATCTGTCACCCTCATTCGGTGCGACCGCACCGGCATTGACGTGGAAGTTCTCCCTATCCCCACCCTTCACCCCCTGCGGATTCTGGAGGGCACCATGGATGAGGTACTGGCAGCGGCGCCGAGCACTGCACCCGAGGACTACGTCAGCGTGACAATCACGGACTCTCATCGCCCCGACCAGATGGTGCCCCGTATTCGCGCGGCTTTCGCTCACCCGCTGGTCATCGTGCACCGCCCCGAGCATCTCCCCAATATGGATGTCGCGCTGTCGGTGGCACCCACTGTTTCTCCCCTGAAAGTTCTCGAAGATTTCTGCGAGGAAGTGGGCGGACGTCCGCTCAGTGATGATGAACGCGCCATTGTGCGTTCCACCTACGAAAGCGTCCGAGGTGAGCGAGCATGAAACTTCGCCGTCTGATGATGCAGGCCATCGGCCCGTTCGCGGGGCGCGAGGTCATCGATTTCACGCTTTTTGACGATTCCGCTCTCTTCCTGTTGGAAGGTCCTACGGGAGCTGGAAAATCCACGATTATCGACGCCATCACCTTTGCGCTCTACGGAGACGTGGCACGTCAGAAAGACGCGTCTAAAGATCGCCTGCGTTCGTCCTATGCGCAGCCGAATGACCCCAGCGTGGTCGAATTGGTCTTTGAAGTTCCGAAGGGCATTTATCGCGTCCGGCGCACCCCTCAGTACCGTAAAGAGGGGCGTTCCAGCGACGTCAACAGCACGATTCATTTAGAGCGCGTGAGCGAAGATGCTCAGAGCGAGGACGGATACCGCACGTTAGAACCCCTATCGCGTTCTATTCGCGAGGCAGATCAGGAAATCGTGTCCCTGGTGGGGTTGAACAAAGATCAGTTTTTGCAGACGGTTGTCCTGCCCCAGGGGAAGTTTGCGCGTTTCCTCAATGCGTCCTCGGCCGATCGTGAAGAGATTCTGCGCGAAATTTTTGATACCTCGCTCTATCGCAGGGTTCAGGAAACTCTTGCGCGCGCGGGAACGGATGCGGCGCGGCAGGTGGAACGTTCGCGCCTCTCCCTCGATTCCTCGTACGAGGCGTTGCACGACCTTCTGGGGTCGTTCGCCGTTCCCGGGGTGGTGTTCGAGACGTATTCTCCTCAGGATTCCACCCCCGATGAGGACTCACTTCCTCTCCCCGTTTCTGTTCCCACCGATCAGGGGGATCTGTCCGCTCTCATCGACGGGCTGAGCGAGCGCCTCGCCACTGCTGTTACGCAGGCTCAGGACGCCCGTGCGCAGGCGATACTCCAGCGCGACCACGCGGAAACGGCTCTCCAGGCCGGGCGCGACCTCGACGCGCGCCTGCGTGAATTTTCTGCACTGAGTGCTGAGCAGCACCTTCTGGCAGAGCACGCGCAGGAGATTCAATCTCTCCGCTCGGACTACCAGCGCCTGGATGCCCTCCGCGACGTCTTTCCCCTCATCGAGGAGGCCGAGCGCACGCGAGACGCGGTCGCTCAGGCACGAGAGCAGGCACAGGATGCTCTCGAAGACATTCCCGATTCTGCTGCGTCCACATATGCCTCTTCATCTGCATTCACCGAGGATCTTCTCCAGCAATGTGTGCTTTTCCTGGCAGAGGACAGCCAGATGGAGAACAGCCAGTTGCGGGTCAGCGAGTCATGGGATGCGCTCAGCACACGTCTGCGAGGAGTACACGATGCTCTCGTTCAGGAGCGTTCGCAGTTGAGTACCCTCGTAGCTCGGGAGGATTCTTTTGAGCAGCGCCGACGCGACCTCGATACTCGCACTCGCACGCACGCCGAGTTGACAGAAACTCACGATGCCCTGCGTCTGGCCATCGATCAGGCGCCGGAACGCAGGAACACCCTTCACCATCAACTCGAACAGGCTCAGGGCGAGGCCGCTCAGTATGAGCGCGATTCTCACGAAGCCAACCTTTTAGAGCAGCGCTACGATGCGGCAACGCGGGCGGATCTCCTCCGCGCCGATCTCGTTGCCCGATCCGAGGACCTGCGTACCGCACGTATCGAGGCGCGCCTCGCCGAGGCCTCCCAGCACGACGTTCACGATCGCTGGTTGTCATCCACCGCCTCGTCACTGGCCGCAAGCCTCATTGACGAGGCGCCCTGCCCTGTCTGCGGTTCATGCGAGCATCCATCACCCGCTGTGCAGGAGGACAATACGCCTCTCACGGTGGAGGACGTGCGCCAGGTGGATCAGATGCGCCGAGAAGCCGACGAGCGCCTCCACGACGCCCAGGAAGCTCACCGGGAAACCGTGCATCGCATCAGTGTTCTCAACGAAACCGCTCAGGGGGACAGTGCCTCGCTCTCCCTCCAGTTGGATGACGTTCATGCGCGCATGAGTCGCGGAGAGCATGCTTCGCGCGATGTTGAGAGGATCAATCGAGAGATTGAGACTCTGGCTCGAGATCTCGATGAGTGGCACGCACGCCTCGCGGAGTTGGCCGCGCGTCTGTCACAGGAATCCACACAGATTGACGCCCTGCATTCCGCGCTTACCGCAGACGAGGACGCCTGCCGCGCAGCCGCCCATCCCTTCCCCTCGCTAACACTGCGAGACGCTGACCTCCAGCGGCAGCTTTCTCAGGAAGAAGCCCTGTACGAGGCGTACGCACACTATGCGTCCTGCGTGAACCTCGCTGCTCAGGCCTCCTCACGTGTGTATACCGCACTTCCCTCACTGGGGTACGCGGCAGATGCTTCCGGTTATGAGCAGGTTCGCGCGGCCTGTGACGATCTGGATCAGCTGGGGGCAATCGAAGAAAGTATTCGCCTCTACGATCAGCGTCTCCACGCGGTGAATCGAGCGTTGGACAGTGAGCGCATGCGGGGATTGGATCAGGTGTCTCCTCCCCCGCTTGAACGCCTCGCAGAGGAAGCGGAGGAGTCCGCGCGCCTCTACGAGGCGGCTGCTCAGGGAGTCGGGAAAGCCGAATCTGACCGAGACAGTGTGGAGCACGCGTGCGAACGCCTTTCACACTCTCTGCTCTCCTATGAGCAGGCACGCGCTCAGGCCGGCCCCGCGCAGCGTCTTGCAGCACTTGTCCAGGGACAGGCACCGGAAAATTTGGTGAACACTCCCCTGGGTTCCTGGGTGTTGATTTCGCGTTTCCGCGAGCTGTTGAGTGCGGCAAACCCGCGCATGCTCGAAATTTCCGAGGGACGCTACGAGCTGCAGGCAACGCTGAAGGACGATACCTCCACGCGTAAGAACGGTCTGGGGCTTGCGGTTCTCGACCATGACACCGATGAGATCCGTACCCCTCGCACACTCTCTGGTGGCGAGACCTTCTATGCTTCATTGGCACTTGCCCTGGGGCTGGCGGATGTCGTCATGGCCGAAAGCGGCGGAATTGAATTGCGCACCATGCTCATCGACGAGGGCTTCGGTTCTTTGGACGCAGAAAAACTCGATATCGTCATGAACCAGTTGGGGGCGCTGCGCCACAGCGGGCGTAGCGTTGCGGTGATTAGTCACGTGGCGGAAATGGCGCGACGTATCCCGGATCAGGTCAATGTTCGGTGGCATCCGAACCGCGGGTCGCACATCACGATCCGCGCCTAAAAGGATCAGAGGGAGCCGGTACTCCCCGAGAGCGCGTGACGTGCGATCCCTGGCCTGCGGTACGTGAGAGGAAATCTACCGCGGGAACATCGGGGGTTTCAGGCGCATCGTTGAGATGAGGAATGAGCGGCAAGGCCAGGGCAGGGGCAGAGCGAGGCACGGGCGCAACGCGAGAGCCTCCTTGAGGCACGGTCGAAACATGCTCAGGAGGTGCGCAGCGTTCCTTCGTAGGGGCGCAGGAGCTGTCCCAGTGCCTCGCGTTCATCGATGTCGTACCACTCCAGGCTTTCTTCCCACAGAGTGCTCACCGCGTCATCGGCTTCCTCCTGGGTCGTCGCTTCAACAGCGGCGCGCACGTGTGGGATAGCATCGAGGTTGTCAACGAAAAGAGCCACCACATCTGTCCATCGATATGCCGAGCATTCGATCTGCGCGATATCCCCTTCGAAGGGGGTCACTTCACCTTCTGAAAGTTCTACGGCGAGGATCAAGCGCACGGGGGCAGAGGTATCGTCGTCCTGGAGCAGGCTCAACGACGCGAGCCCCGCTTCGGTTTGTGCGTCATCTTCGAGAAGCTCGAGTTCTTCCCCCACAGCCACAGTGTGAGGCACTACACAATATCCGATCCTGACCGGCGGCAGGAGCTCTCTCAGGTCTGTGCTCACGGCGGGAATGTAGACGCGCATAACGCCAGTCTGTCACACTTCACCCTCCCGTTAACAGATGGGATCACGATTTGAGTTTTGACAGAACTGACACTTTGAACACACTCCACTCTTTTGGATTCACATGCGTTAAATTCACGCCAGATCGCACGCAATGGCATCAAAAGAAAAGAATGACCATCATTTGGCTGACAGCTTTTCCACGCAATGGCATGATGGGGTCATGACTTCTCGTTTTCTCACTCTCGCCGAAGTTGCCGAGACACTCAATATCACCATTTCCGCAACCCGCTCCCTTGTCAGTTCCGGTGAATTGCCCGCAATTCAGCTCGGCGGAAAGCGCATGTGGCGCGTCGAAGAAACCGTTCTCGAAAAATTCATCCAGCAGCAGTACGCGGCTTCTCGCGAGCGAACAGCACGCGGAGCCTGATCACTCCCCCACTGCCTGAGCATTGTTGCCCAGGCAGTTTTTCTTGCCAGCCGTGGAAAAATCACCGATTTTTCCACGGCCTTATATGCACACTTTCTCATTTCTTTCGCCCGATCATTCCTGCAGACGGTGTCAGCTTTTCTTCACTCATCAACATTTTGTCTACCGCTGTCACCACAACTTCCCTAAAACAGAATCGAAGCAGCACCACAACCTCTTACCCAGCACTCTCGTTATCAACAAGAAAAAGGACACAACAGGCCATTCCTCCCTTTATCCACAACCCCTTGACACTGTTCAGAGCGAGCCAGAACATTTTCCTACCCCTTTTCATCAACCCTTCAATCGGCTTTAGGAGGCACCATGACTCCCCCTATCCGCACTACGCCGAGTCTGGCAAACAACGCACACGGGAAAGAGCCGATTCGGATAAATCTGCACTGGGATATCGACAGGGATCTGTCCGAAAAAGCTCGAGCAACCATCCGCCAATGGCTTGCTCCCGATCCCTGCCGCCCCGTCGGAGAATGCGAAATCCAGAACTTTAACCTCTGGGCAATCGGCTTGGCTCGCGGCCTGATCGAGGTTCTCTGCGGCACTCGCCCCGTTGAGCAAATGACTCGATGGCTCATCCCACCCCTCTATGCCGCCGTATGCGCAGCCCGCACCGAGAATATCGCGCGCGGAGTCGCACGTGAGGTCTGCCGTCCTGCCTCGTGGAGGATTTGCTTGATCAGCCCTCAGGTTGTCGAGATGTGCGTCAACGTATCCGGACCGGTTCAACGCCACGTCGTCGGATTGCGTTTGGAGGCCTTCCGGCGTCGCTGGATCGTCACAGCCATTGACCTCGTCTAAGTAGCGTTCTCTGGACTCTGAGACTCACTCCCTATGAGGTGGGGGTGAATCCCCTCAGGAATTCACCCCCACCTCATGAGTTATTGTCAGCGGCGCTTACGCTTCTTCGCCGAGGCTCGACGCTGCGCACGGTTCGTCGAGGTCGATTCTCCGCTGACCGAGGTCTCGGAATCTCCCGACGAGTAGCTCAGACGATCCGAGCTTTTCTCCTGTCCCATGTTGCCCATGACGGATGCCGAGCGTTCGATCGCGCTTTCCTGAGTCTGCGCGGTCTTTGCTTGAGCAGCGGCAACCTCTTCCTCGCTCAGAGCTTCACTCACGGGCTGCGAGGCAGCTGCCTGCTCCTGCGCCTGGGCGAAGGCCAGATCAAACTGGTGAGCGTAGGCGAAGGCCTGCTGGACGGATTCTTCACGAATGCGATCCATCATGAGGTTGAACATCTGCGCGCCTTCATCCTTGTACTCCACAAGGGGATCGCGCTGACCCATCGCACGCAGACCGATACCTTCCTTCAGGTAGTCCATCTCGTACAGGTGTTCGCGCCACAGGCGGTCAACAGTTGCGATCACCACGCGACGTTCCAGCGTGCGCATCGGTTCTTCACCGAGCTGTGCCATCGCCAGCGGGTTGGCATTCATGCGATCTTCTGCGTCCTCGTACTGCGTTTGGATATCGCCGATGAGTTCACGCAGGAGCGCATCACGGGTCAGGGAGGTTTCCCCGCCGTAGGCTTCTGCCACTTCTTCCGGGGTCACCGACGGCGGGTAGTAGCCGCGCAGGTTCTCCCACAGTTCGTGAAGGTTCCATTCACGCACGCTCAGACCCGCGATCTTTTCATCAACGACGTTACGGATGAGGCGTTCCATGAAGCCCATCATCTGGTCGCGCAGGTCTTCGCCTTCCAGCACGCGGCGACGTTCGTCGTAGATCAACTCACGCTGGTCTGTCATGACGTCGTCGTACTTCAGAACGTTCTTACGGATCTCAAAGTTGCGCGCTTCCACCTGGTGCTGTGCCGAGGCAATCGAACGCGTCACCAGCTTGTTTTCCAGGGGCACGTCTTCGGGGTAGGCACCCGATGCCATGATGCGCTGAGCCATACCCGAGTTGAACAGGCGCATCAGGTCATCTTCCATGGACAGGTAGAAGCGCGATTCACCGGGATCACCCTGACGGCCGCTTCGTCCACGCAGCTGGTTGTCGATACGGCGAGATTCGTGGCGTTCACTTCCCAGGACGTACAGGCCACCGAGTTCGCGCACCTCTTCGCGTTCGGCTTCCACCGCAGCTTCGGCTTCGGCCAGAGCATCCGGCCATGCCTGACGGTATTCTTCCGCGTTTTCCTTGGGATCCAGGCCACGTGCGGCCAGATTGGCCTGGGCGATGAATTCCGAGTTACCGCCCAGCATGATGTCGGTACCACGACCGGCCATGTTCGTTGCGACGGTCACGGCCCCCTTGCGCCCGGCCATAGCGACGACCGCGGCTTCGCGCGCATGCTGCTTAGCGTTCAGCACCTGGTGCGGGATGTGACGTTCGCGCAGCATCTGGGAAATAACTTCGGACTTTTCCACCGAGGCGGTGCCCACCAGCACCGGTTGTCCGGCGGCATGGCGTTCCTCAATGTCATCGATGATTGCCGCGTATTTTCCGCGTTCTGTCGGGTAGACGAGGTCACCCTGGTCTTTGCGGATCATCGGACGGTTCGTCGGAATCGGGATCACGCCGATCTTGTAGGTGGAGGCGAATTCCGCAGCTTCCGTTTCTGCCGTACCGGTCATGCCCGAACGTGAGCCTTCGGGGTAGAGACGGAAGTAGTTCTGCAGGGTAATCGTGGCCAGAGTCTGGTTCTCGGCCTTAATTTCAACGCCTTCCTTGGCTTCGATGGCCTGATGCATTCCATCGTTGTAGCGGCGTCCCGGCAGCACGCGCCCGGTGTGCTCATCAACGATGAGGACTTCTCCCCCGTCGACGATGTAGTCGCGGTCGCGGTGGAAGAGTTCCTTGGCGCGGATGGAGTTGTTGAGGAAGCCGATGAGCGGGGTGTTTGCCGCCTCGTAGAGGTTTTCGACACCCAGCTGGTCTTCGACCTTGTCGATGCCGGGTTCGAGGACACCGATGGTCTTCTTCTTCTCGTCGACTTCGTAGTCTTCTCCGGCTTTGAGCAGGCGTGCGATGCGAGCAAATTCCGTGTACCAGCGGTTGACATCGCCGGAGGCCGGTCCGGAGATGATTAGCGGGGTACGGGCTTCGTCGATGAGAATGGAGTCCACTTCGTCGACGATCATGAAGTTGTGGCCGCGCTGCACCATGTCTTCGGGACGCTGCGCCATATTGTCGCGCAGGTAGTCGAAGCCGAATTCATTATTCGTGCCATAGGTGATATCGCAGTTGTACTGACGACGGCGTTCTTCCGGATCCTGCCCCACCAGCACACAGCCCACGGACACGTCCAGGAAATTGAAGACGCGCGCCATGAGGTCGGACTGGTACTTCGCCAGGTAGTCATTCACCGTGACGACGTGGACGCCCTTACCCGTGAGGGAGCGCAGGTAGGAGGGCATGGTGGCGACCAGCGTTTTACCTTCACCGGTCTTCATTTCGGCGATGTTCCCCAGGTGAAGTGCCGCGCCACCCATGATCTGCACATGGAAGGGGCGTTGGCGCAGCGTACGCCAGGCGGCTTCGCGCACGGTGGCGAAAGCCTCGACCATCAGGTCGTCCAGGGTTTCCCCTTCGGCGAGACGTTCTTTGAACTCCGCGGTTTTACCGCGCAGTTCTTCGTCGGTCAGCGCCTCAAAGTCTTCGCGCAGTGCTTCTACCTGCGTGGCGATGCGGTCGAGCTTCTTCAGGGTGCGACCTTCGCCTGCGCGGAGGATCTTGTCGATGATGGACACAGGGTCTCCTGGGTTTGTGGCCGGGTTATCCGGGTGCGCGAATGCACACTTTTCCTATTCTACGAACTTTGTGGACACCTGACGACCGTGACGCTCTCAGCGCAATTTTTCTCCGCGCCTCTTTCCTCGTACGAGGCGCCCCTCCCCTGGGCTTTCCTCGACGTTCCCCGGACGCGCACATTCACGCTACCGGGCGACACTCCACCGGGAGTCGCTCTCCCCCTCCCCCCCCGCACCTGCCGCTCCGTATACCCGGAATCTTCCCGGGCGCCTCGTCGCTGATACACAACGGTGGGTTGGAAGAAGTCTCTTCCAACCCACCGTCACCATACGCAGGTGGTGTAGATCAGTGTCCGGGGATCTCCGGACGCACTCCCGTTACCGCCTCAACAAACCAGGAGGTAATCGTCGTGGGGTGCGTAATTGCCGTCCCCACAACGGCTGCCCACGCGCCCGCTTCGATCGCCTGGCGAGCGTGCTCGGGAGTATGGATACGCCCCTCGCAGATCACCGGAATATCGAAAGCGGCGACCATTTCACGCAGGAGTTCCAGGTCGGGTCCATCGGTCTTGGGGCGTTCGCCGGTGTAGCCGGACAGGGTGGTCGACAAAATATCCGAACCTGCCTCTGCCGCCATCACCGCGTCCTCAAAGGACCCACAGTCCGCCATGACCAGGACATCTTCCGCATGAAGAGCCTCAACAACTTCGGCGTAGGTACGCCCGTCGGGACGGGGACGACGCGTGGCATCGATAGCCACGATATCAGCACCGGCCAGAGAGCAGGCGCGTGCGTGACGCAGCGTCGGCGTAATGTACACCCCGCTATTGCCTTCTTTCCACAGACCAATGAGCGGGATCGACACCTGCCCCTTGATGGCAGAAATATCGGCGAGTCCCTGGCAGCGGATCGCAGAAGCACCACCGATTTCGGCAGCGCGAGCGATGCGCGCAATAGTTGCAGGGTCACGCATCGGTTCACCCGGATAGGCTTGGACAGAAACAACCAGGCTTCCCTTGAGGGATTCAATCAGCGGATTCATTGCCATTCCTTCCTGTACTGGCACGCCGCGCCCAGCAGCGGGGCGTTATCTCCGAGAGTTCCGAGCACGATGGGGGTCTCACGCGCCAGAGTCATAGCACTGGACGCAAAACCGTCCTTTAGGCTCTCCCACCAGCGCTCTCCCGAGCGGGTCATCGAACCCGACAGAACAATGACTCCGGGGTCGATGAGATTCGCAGTCGACCCCAGAAGCTCACCCAACGCATAGGCAGAACCGTAGAGGATCTCGGCGGCCACCTCGTCCCCCGATTCCGCCCGTTGGGTCAGCTCACGCCCATCGATGGTTTCCCCACACGCGGCCGCGTAGCGTGCCATGACGCCCGAACCGGAGGCCAGAGGCTCGATATGTCCCTCGCGTCCACACGAGCAGGCCAGACCCGCTGCAGCGGGCGATGTCATATGACCGATGTGCCCTCCCAGACAGTGCGCACCGATCTGTGCAACACCCTTTTCGACGAAAGCACCACCGATTCCCGTTCCCACAGCAACCGTGAGGCAGGAGTCATATCCGCGGCCAGCACCCAGTTCCGCTTCACCGACGCCGTGCGCGTGGACGTCTCCCATGACGGAGACCTGCACGCCACAGGCGCGGCTCAGTTCGGTGCGGATATCAGTGCCCGCCCATCCGGGGATGAGATCGGTTGCCGAAATAACCGCACCGTCACGAATCACGCCCGCACAGGCCACACCGATCCCCTCGTATCCCTCGAATTGCGAAGCGATGTCGAGGACGCGGCTCAGGACGTAGGCAGAGCCCTGGGAGGCTTCGGTCGCCAGGGCGGTTGAGGACACCACATCGGTGCCCTCAACCAGCCCCGCGCGAATCTTCGTCCCACCGATATCGATGGACAGAATCGACATCAGGCGTCCAGGAGTCCGTGACGTTCCAGGATGACGCGAATGGCTTCGACGTTCTCACCACTCAGACGCTCCACGGGTTCGGGCATCTGGTTGGTGTCGAAAACACCCATGAGCTGGAGGGAGGTTTTGAAACCACCCACACCGGCTCCGTAGCCGGTAATGCCCTTGGGCGCCAGAGCCAGGGTCATCAGATCGCTCAGGCGATCCTGCTCGGCGCGCACGGTCTCCCAGTCTCCCGCCTGGTAGGCGTTCCACTGGCGGACATATCCGTCGGGATCTACGTTGCCCAGGCCGGGAACGCAGCCGTCTGCGCCGGACATGTACGCACCGTCGACAACCACTTCGTGGCCGGTCAGCAGCGAGAGGGGGTGTCCCTCCGCCTCGTTGCGCAGCGCAAGGAAACGGAAGGAGACATCGTCGCCCGAGGAGTCCTTCACACCCTGAATCACGCCGTCCTTGCCCAGGCGGATCAGCAGATCCACGGGGAGCTTGACGTGGACGCACACCGGAATGTCGTAGGCGTAGATCGGAAGATCCGTTACCTCGCGGAGCACGCGGAAGTGACGCTCAATCTGGGGCAGACCCGCCAGAGCGTAGAAGGGAGCGGTTGCCACGATCCCGTCGACGCCGTAGGACTCGGCCACCTTGATATGCTCAACGACGCGAGCGGTCTGGGTGTCGATCACGCCGGCCAGAACCGGGACGCGTCCCTTGACGATTTCCATCGTTGCTTCGAGGATTTCGCGGCGGCGCGCATCCGTATTGAAGGCCACTTCACCGGAGGATCCCAAAACAAACAGGCCGTGAACTCCGGCGGCGATCTGACGCTCGATATTGCGAGCGAAAGATTCCTTGTCGAAGCGCCCGTCTTCGGTCAGGGGGGTCACCACGGGGGGCACAACGCCCCTGAGTGTGTGAGTCATCATGTTCTTCTTTCAGAGTGTGGGGTGAAGCAGCGAGGGAGCGGCTCCCAGGAGCTTCGAGGTGTAGGGATCCTTGGGATTGTGCAGGATTTGTTCGGCCGGGCCTTCTTCGACCACCAGACCACCGTTCATCACGGCGATGCGGTCAGACACGTAGCGCACGGTCTGAATGTCGTGAGAAATGAAGACCATAGCCAGTCCCAGTTCATCCTTCAGATCAGTCAGGAGGTTGAGGATCTGCGCACGAACGGACACGTCGAGAGCCGAGGTCGGTTCGTCGGCGATGATCGCATCCGGTGCAATCGACAGTGCTCGGGCGATGGCGACACGCTGACGCTGACCACCGGAGAGCTGGCCGGGCAGGGCTTCCAGAGCGGAGTCCGGCAGGCCGACCATGGCGATCAGGTCGCGAACGCGAGCCTCGCGGCTCTCCTTCGTCCCGATCTTGTGCACCAGGAGCGGATCCATGAGCTGATCGCGCACCATCATACGCGCGTTGAGAGCAGTCGCCGGATCCTGGAAGACCACGGAAACGACGCGCCCAATGCGGCGGCGGTCTGCTGCCGTGCGCTTGGTGACCTCAACGCCCTTGAAGAAGACACGTCCCTTCGTGGGGGTGCGCAGGCCACACATCACGTTTGCGGTCGTGGACTTGCCACAGCCGGATTCACCGACGATACCGATGGTCTGTCCCGGCATGAGCTTCATGTCGACGCCGGCAACGGCGTGCACCTTATTGGGTCGGAAGATCGACCCGGTGCGCGCGTTGTAGGTGACGTGAACATCTTGCAGTTCGATGATGGGGGTTTCTTCGGTGGTCATCGTGTCCCCTCTTCCTGAGCGCGAGCCGCAACGACGTCCTCAACGGGCATGAGAGGCGTGCCGTCGGGGCGCACTGCGCTGACGTAGTAGTGGTCCGTACCGGGGATGTGCAGGCGCAGGGGCGTATCCTCCAGCCCCACATTGGGGTGAGAGGAGCGCGGTGCGAAGCGGTCACCTCGGGGGAAGTCCTTGGGCGAAGGAACGGTTCCGGGAACCTGGTGGAGGCGTCCGGATCCGGCTTCAATGGACAGAACCGAACCAAGCAGACCGCGGGTGTATTCGTGCACGGGGTGCATGAGCAGCTCGCGGGTGCTGGCCTGTTCGACCACCTGACCGGCGTACATCACGGTGATAGCGTCGGCGACTTCGGCTTCCAAAGCGAGGTCATGGGAGACGAACACCATGGCGAATCCCAGCTGATCGCGCAGCTTGTTGAGCAGTTCGATGACCTGCTTCTGCACGGTCACGTCCAAAGCCGTAGTCGGTTCATCGGCGATGACCAGCTTCGGGTCGCGGGTCAGAGCCATGGCGATGAGAACGCGCTGGCGCTGTCCGCCGGACAGTTCGTGCGGGTAAGAATCCAGGGTGCGCTTGGGATCGAGACCCACAAGTTCGAGGAGTTCTTCTGCCGTGCGGGTTCCGCCTCGGCTGGTCAGCTGCTTCATTTGCGAGCGGATCAGCATGGAGGGGTTGAGGGAGGACAGGGCATCCTGATAGATCATGGCCATTTCGTGGCCGAGGAGTCCCTGGCGTTCCGTCGGGGACATGGTCAGCAGGTTGCGTCCCTGGTAGAGGATTTCACCGGTGATGGTGGCGCGGGGATCCAGCAGTCCCATGATGGTCAGGGAGGTGATGGACTTACCGCAGCCGGATTCACCGACCAGACCCATGGTCTGTCCCGGGTACACAGTGAAGGACACGTGATCCACGACATTGACGTCGCCGTGACGCGGGAAGGAGATGCACAGATCCTTGACTTCCAGCAGGGGTTCGCCCTCGAAGTGACGATCGGCGCGGTCGGTGCGGGTGTTTTCCGTGGCGCGCAGAGCGGCGAGGCGTTCGTTGAGCGATTCGCGCTGTGCGGCGTGCGAGGCGACCGGGTCGATGAGCAGACGATCTGCTTCGCGCTCGGTGTCGCTACGGGGAGCGTCCTGAACCGGCCCCTTGGGGGCGGCAACCATGGCGTCAGTGATGCCTTCGGACAGGATGTTCAGGCACAGAACGGTCAGCATAATGGCCAGACCGGGGAAGAGTGCCTGCCACCATTCGCCGCGCAGAACACCGGGCTGTGCGCCGGAGAGGATGTTACCCCAGGTTGCGATCGGTTCTTGCAGACCCGCACCGATGAAGGTGAGGGAGGCTTCCAGGATGATCGCGTCGGCGACGAGAACCGTGGTGAAGACCAAGACGGGAGCCGCGCAGTTACGTGCAACGTGCTTGACCAGGATCCACGGGGCGCGCGCACCGGACACCACAACCGCATTCACGTAGTCCTCACCGTAGGCGCTGATGACGTTGGCGCGCACGATGCGGGTGAGCTGCGGGATGTAGACGAAGCCGATGGAGGCGATGATGACGAAGATCAGCGATTCGGGCTTTTCCGGATTGCGGAACACCACGACGGCGACAGCTGCCAGGGCGATACCGGGGACAGCCATGATGACGTCGAGGACGCGCATGATCACTTCGGACAGGGACTTGCGCACAACGGCTGCAATCGAGCCGATGATGGCGCCGAAGAAGAGCGCGACGCCGGTTGCGCACAGACCCACCATCAGGGAGTAGCGTCCGCCGTAGAGGAGGCGGGAGTAGACGTCGCGTCCGAGGTTGTCTGTTCCGAAGAAGAACTCGGAGTTCGGCGACTGGCTCTTGAGATCGATGAACTCGGGCGAGTGAGTCGCCAGGAGGGGCGCGCAGATCGATGCCAGGGCAATGAGCAGGAGAACGGTGATGGAGATCTTGGTTCCCCAGCTCATGGCGCGCAGGCGCTTGAAGCGCACGCCGGGCTGTGACATGGAGTCAGTCAGTTTTTTACGCATGGCTCACACCGCCCTGATTCGCGGATTGATCAACACATAGAGCATGTCGACGACGATGTTGACAACGATGAAGGCGATAGCCACGACCAGGGTGGCTCCCTGGACGACGGTGACCCAGTTGAAGGTAATACCGTCAATGAGGACACGCCCCATGCCCTGAAGGTTGAAGATGATTTCGATAATGACAGCACCACCCATGAGGTAGCCGACGCGCAGACCCAGAACGGTGACGGGGGTGATCAGAGCGTTACGCAGAACGTTGCGACCAATCACGACGCTCTTCGGGATGCCTGCGCCCAGAGCGGTACGCACGTAGTCGCGGTCAAGTTCTTCCACCATGGACGTACGCACCACGCGGGTGAGCTGGCCAATCACGGGAACTGCGAGCGCAACTGCCGGGAGCAGCATGCGGAGGAACCACTCGCCAAAGTCTTCACTCATCGGGGTCAGCGGACCGGAAACGGGAAGCTCACCGATGAAGAGAAGGATCAAGAGGATTGCGAGCCAGAAGGAGGGGGTCGCGATGCAGGCGATCGACAGGATACGGATCAGCTGATCCGGCCAACGATCGCGGTAGATTGCGGCGATAACGCCGAGGGGGAAAGCGAGAGCGACGGCGATGAGCAGACCGAAGAAGGTCAGCTGCATGGTCACAGGAAGGGCTTCGAAAACCTTGTCGGCAACCGGCATATCTGCGTTGCCGTAAACACCCAGATTACCGTGGAGCATTCCCCACAGGTAGGAGCCAAATTGAACAATCCAGGGTTCGTTCAGCCCGTGGTCAGCTCGGTAGGCTTCCAGCTGTTCGGGGGAAGCGGTTTCGCCCAGTGCCGAGTAGGCGGGGTCAATGGGTGACAGGGACATGATGACAAAGACCAGGAAGGTCACGCCCAGCACCATTACCGGAAGCGCGATCAGCCTTCGCCCAATGAGTCGAAGAAGATTACTCACGTCAGGGTTCCTCTACAGATGAAGGGGAGGGGCGGGAACGACGGGGTTCCCGCCCCTCCTTCATGTCATTTCACGTGCAGGTGCACCGTGAAATCACTTGGTCTTTTCGAGCTTGGCGCTGAGCAGGCTCATGCCGGTGGTCGAAATCGGGGTGAAGCCGGTGAGCTTCGTGCTGGAAGCGGTCAGGATGTTGCGGTGGAACAGCGGGTAGATCGGGGCTTCAGCTGCGATCAGATCGAAAGCTTCATCCCACTTCTTCTGCTGTGCATCGCCTTCGAGAGCAACTGCTTCGTTGATGATGCCCTGGAGCTTCTCGAAGTTGGCCGGGTCGCTGGCCTTCCAGCCCGAACGCTTGTTCGTCCACGCGTTGTCCCCGTACCACCAGTTCATCAGGAGCGCCGGGTCGTTACCGAAGACGCTGGGGTCACCGGGGGCGATCGCCAGGTCGAAGGTCGGGTTATCGACGTCGAGGTTGTTGGAGTACAGAGATGCCGAAGCCTGGGCTTCGAGGTTCACCGAGATGCCCGCTGCCTCCAGGTCGTTCTTGATCTGGGGGGTCAGGTTCTTGATCCAGGTGTGGTCGGTGGACAGCAGGGTCACGCTCAGGTTAGAAACGCCTGCTTCAGCGAGGAGCTTCTTAGCCTTTTCGGTGTCCTTGGTGTAGACGGTCGAAGCCTTGTGGTAGTTCGGGTGATCCTTCGGCAGGAAGGAGGTGGCGGGGGTCGCCTCGCCCGACATGTTGTTGGCCACCAGCTTGTCGACGTCAATGGCGTAGTGGAATGCCTGGCGCACACGAGCGTCGTTGAAGGGAGCCTTCTTGGTGTTGAAGAGCATGAATGCCTGGTTGAAACCGGCCTTCTTCTCAACCTTAAGGCCAGCGGCTTCGAGGGTCTTGGCGTTGTCGGCGGGGACGGCTTCCATCACCTGGATGGTTCCGGCCTGTGCGGCGGTGGTGCGAGCGGTGTCATCCTTGATGACGGTCCACTTGAGGCGCTCGGACTTCGCGGGCATGTCGCCGTTGTAGTTTTCGTTCGGGACGGCGATGACCTCTGCGTCACCGATCTTCTCGTACTTGTAGGGGCCGGAGCCGATCGGCATCTTCTTGAGGTCGTCGTCGCTCATTGCTGCGGGAACAATGCGGACGATAGCCAGACGCTGCTTGAGCAGGGAGAAGGGCTGCTTGAGCTTGATGGTGACGGTCTTGGCGTCCTTAGCGCTCACGCCATCGATGAAGTTCAGCAGCGAGGCGTAGAGGTTGCCCTTGGCCATCATGCGCTCAAAGGACTTCACAACGTCTTCGGAGGTGATCTCCTTGCCGTCGGAGAACTTCGCGCCATCGCGCAGCTTCACTTCGTATTCGGTGTCGGAGATCTTGGTGGGTTCGTCCGAAGCCGACAGAGCCTTGTAGGGCTTGTAGTCGGACATATCGAGGTTCCACAGACCTTCGATCACGTGCCAGTTCGTGCCCAGGGACAGAGCCGACGTAGTGCTTGAGGGGTGGTAGTTGGTGGCTTCGTATGCAGCGCCGGCAACGATTTCTGCGCCGGGGCCGGTGGAAGCCGGAGCGGTTGTTTCGGCAGCCTTATTGGCCTTCGAGCCACCGCAAGCGGTTAGGGACAGGGTAACTGCCGCGGCAACTGCCACTGCTGCGGTCATTCGGCTACGGGTAGTGGACATGTGGCCCTCCTCCTCGAGGAACTATCAGACAACAGACATCAGACAACTAACGGAAGATGACTGATAGGGATGATGCTAGCGGGATATCTGTCGACAAGCAACGGGAAATAACAGTCAGCTTTCAGCTTGAAACATTTTCGTTATGTTCTCAGGAAAAAGAGGGCACAAGACACCATTGAAGCCGCAACAACCAGTGATGTTGTACCGTGGTATCCGTCGGCTTTCACCTCAAGCCGCCACTCTTTCCAGAAAGTTGAATGCCCTATGCCTTCTCCCACTTCTGCTTCCGCCGGTGACAGCCTGCGCCTGCCGGGACATTCGACACCGCTCTCCCCCGCTCCCACAATGATGTCTCGCACCGAAGCGACGATGGAAGCAATCGAGCGCTACATCCTCACCCATCGCCTTCAGCCCGGGGATCCACTGCCTACAGAAAACACCCTGTGCACAGATCTGGGAGTCTCGCGTTCTTCTGTTCGCGAGGCACTCCGCCATCTTCAGGCGCTGGAAATTGTCTCCGTCCAACAGGGACGAGGCGCTTTCGTCGGCGACATGTCAATGCGTCCTCTGATCAAAACAATCCTCCTGCGCTCCTCCACGGCTCCGGATTCCGTCGAGGCTCTCGAACAGGTCGTCAAGATTCGCCAGGTTCTCGACATTGGCCTGTCGGCTGATGTCGTTGCAGCTATGAAAGGCACCCATGATCCCCAACTCCACGAGCTGGTGGACACCATGGTGGAGAAAGCCCAGGCTTCCGAATGGTTCATGGATGAGGACGTGAATTTCCACACCACCCTCATGCACAAGGTCAATAATCCCCTCGCTGAGCAGCTAGTGAACGCCATGTGGTATATCCACATGGCCGCTCTCCCCTCGGTTGCTCGCAGCACAGACGGCCTCGTGGACACGGCACGCGCCCACCGCGATTTGCTTGTCGCAGCTGAACAGGGCAATCTTGCGGCCTATCAGAAAGCCGTGTTGTCTCACTACGAGCCGTTGACCGCAACACTCCCCTCCCACTGAGGGGTTCATTCCCTACATCTCGTATATACGCCGTGAGGGAGAAGGGCTGTGCCCTTCCCCCTCACAGTGTGCATACGTCAGTCCGTAATATTCACGACCGTCGCGTTGAGTCGCAGAACGCCGTACGTCCAGCCGTGGCGGTGGTACACCACGCAGGGCTGCATCGTCTCACGATCCACAAAGAGGAAGAAGGGATGCCCCACCAGCTCCATCTGATAGAGAGCTTCGTCAACAGACATCGGTTCCGTCTCATGGACTTTTTGGCGAACGACAATGGGAGAATCTCCCAGCTGATCTTCGCGCGATTCTCCGACCTTGAGATCGGTGGCGCTCCTCAAGCCCGCGGCAACCTTTTCCACAACTTCTTCCACGAGGCTGGCGGGAGCCTCAACCACGGGAAGCTCATCCTCGAAAGTCCCGCTCTGGCCACGATGATGATCCTTGGCACGATCCCGCATGCGACGCAGACGTTCAAAGAGCTTGCCCGCTGCAATATCTACTGCCGCATATCGATCTGCAGACTCTGCTTCGGCACGAATGATCGGCCCTTTACCAAAAACAGTCAGCTCGATGCGTTCCGCAGTATCCGCCTGGCGAGGATTACGTTCGTGAGTCAGCTCCACATCAACACGCTGTGCGCGCGGATAAAACTGAGTGACTTTCGCCAGCTTTTCTTCGATATACGCCCGGAAATTGGGGTGAATCTCAGCATTGCGTGCAACGATGGTGATATCCATCATGGCCTCCATATGGATCGAAGGGAAAAATCCGCATAGTGAAAATCCGACGGCTCCACTGCCACCGGATGTGGATACGGCACCACCTCCTTTGCTGACGGTGAGACTCTGACGAGACTCACGTGCACCAGTACCTTCATCATACCACCACAGTGCCCTACATCACATGGTGAAATCTATGCGGAACTAAGCGCCACAACGGCACACGCCCTCCCCTGCGTCACACGATCAAGCTCCCGAACCGTCGCCCCCGTGGTCACCACATCGTCCACGAGAACTACGGGCACACTCCCCACATCCTCCACGCGCAACACCATTGCTCCCACGCGCCCATTCCTCCGTTCCCTCCTTCCCTTTCCCGACTGCGATTTCCTCCCCCACTTCAGGGCAACAGCGTCCACCAGGCGCACGCGACGCCCAGATTCCTGCGCAATACCGCGCGCAACGCCTCGTGCCAGAACAGGCGTAACAGAAGTTCCGCCCCACCGTCGTTTCCAACTCGACGGCGCCGGAATCACCCACACCTCCCCCTCTGCGCCGGATTCTTCCAACACACCCGACTGCGCAACAGCCTCACCCAAGGTATGTCCGGCCGCTTCGAGGAAAGACTCCATATCGACGCGAGGAGCATGCTTCGCACTCATGATCATCGAACGCATCCTCCCCTCATAGGACGACAAAAACCAGAGAGGAAGAATCCGGCTGCTCTCTGAACCCGCAGAATCCTCAAGAAGATCCGTTCGCGGAATCTCCAGCGCAAGAGACGCGCAGCGATCACACAGCACGCAATCCCAGCGGCCGCACCCCGCGCAGGCGGAAGGAAACACGATATTCGCGCAGGTCAGAAGAAAGCGATACAGACAGCGGCTCAGCATCTCCCCACCGTGAGACATTCGTTCCTTCGTCGCCACCGCTCACGTCACTGCTGTGCATCTATCGCACCCACTACAACCTGTGGACAAATCGGAGCGCATCGCGATACTCACCCCGGAAACCCAGTACTCCGCCTCGCCACTACCCCGGATAGGAGAGGTCACGAACGGCACCCACCAGCGGCTGCCAGCCCGCACCCACGCGCAGCTGATACCCCTCGCGAGCACGCACGATCATCACCGACGCAGACGACCCCGCGCTCAGCGCACTCGCATCCTGCGGAAGAGTCGAATATGCGGGCAAACCGCCCAGAGGAAGCGTCACCAGCACCCCCTCATCGGCCGCAACCGCACCGCTCCCCACATGGGTCTGCCCGCTGCGGCGAATTGCCACAATCGTGCTGCGCCCCACCCAGCTGACATCCACCACACCGGAGGACAGAACCCCGATCTGCTCCGCATCGCCCAAGCCCACGGGCTCTCCGTGCGCCTGGCGCTGCACCGCCGCAAGCCAGGCACTGCGCACCCCGCCCACAGAACGCACCAGCAGAGCACGCGCACCATCCGGCGACAGGCGAATCGCTTCGATATCCGTCAGCACCTGGTTTTTACTCACGACCTGTACCCGGGTTCCATCCGCGCGATACGCCGTGAGAACTCCGGAATTCCCGGCATTCCACACCCAGCCACACCGGTCAATAGAGGGAGCAACCGCTCG
Source organism: uncultured Actinomyces sp. (assembly GCA_963525415.1). Classification (GTDB taxonomy): domain Bacteria; phylum Actinomycetota; class Actinomycetes; order Actinomycetales; family Actinomycetaceae; genus Pauljensenia. Next base: position 104,927 of record CAURIY010000004.1, on the reverse strand, counting down.
TCCCGCGCCTTCCACAACAGTGCTCACACCCGTTCCGGTATCGGCCAACACCAGGTTGCCCTCCTCCCTCCAGGCGTACAGGCCGCTGCCCAGCGGGGAAGACGCCGGAAGAGAGGCATTCGACGCGGGGACGCGCCCCGAAGCCAAGGGAGTCACAGCATTACCGACAAGCTCCACAAGCCCACTGTTCCCCATCCCCACAGCAGAATCCAGGGAATAGGTGGGCGTGGACGGCAGCTGAGACGTATCGATCTTTTCCCCGCCCACACTGAGTTCCACAGAACTAATTTCCGCGGTGCGCGTGAGGGTCTGCTCGATCTGCCACGCCATCAGTCGGCGCGTGTGTTCATCGCGAGGAACAGCCGCATTGAGATTCACCAACGCGCGCCGATCAGAAATCTCGATCCCCTGCGACGGCAGAGTGCTCCCGCTCGGAATCGCATTCGTAACCGCGGGAGCCACGTGTTCACTCGGCCCTTCAAGCAGACCTTCAATGAGGCGCGTCGCCAGGCGCCTCGTCGGATACCAGCGCGGATCTGCCACCAGCGCATCCCCCGTCACCGCGGGGAAATAGAGCTGCCCTAGCTCATAGGACGCCGTGAAGGATGCCTGCGACACAATCACGCCGTCTTCGGGGCTTTCAATTCGCCACTGGCCGTTTTCTCGCACCAAACGGTAGCGAGTTTCCACGCGCGATCCCTCCGAGGGGGTCATAATCCCCGCGGAATCCACGGTCGCCACCGCCGGAGCAGACACCGTCACAATACGCGCTTGATCCGACGTGGGATCCGAGGTAATCGTCACCGTCGGCGTGGAGTCCGTGGCATAAATCTTGAGCTGCTTCCCCGGATTCCACATGCGCGCCGACCCGGAGGTCACAAAAAGACGAGCCGTCGTGTAGTCGTCACTGGCTCCCGCCGCACATGCCAGCAGAAAATCATGCACCAGTGTTTCTGCGGGAGAATCCGCGACCGGTCCACCCGCGGCGAGATCCAGCGGTGCCGCATGGGGAACAGACACGTCAAAAGAGGTGGGAGACGAGGACGTCGGCAGCGACGTGCACCCCGCGAGCGCACCCGCAGCAATCCACGCTCCGACACACAGGAGGCGTCGTTTCACGGCTCTGTCCTTTCCTCGTCCGTCGTCTCGCACGAGGCGCAGCTCGCTTCGCGCATCTCCTCTCCTTCGGCGGGGAGGGACTTTTCTTCCCTCGTTTCGGGAGCGCGGAGAGCGTGAGGATCTTCCCCTCTCCCCTGTCCGAGGGAGGCGCCACCTTCCGGGGAGGGTTCTTCCCAGAGGGCAAGCGGCGCCTCGCCAATGGGGGCAAGCTCAACTTTCGGCAGGGTCATGACGAAGGAAGATCCCTGTCCGAGGACACCCCAGGCTTCGAGGCGTCCGCCGTGCAGGGCGACATCCTCGCGAGCGATCGACAGTCCCAATCCCGTTCCGCCGGTTGTTCTCGTGCGTGCGGGATCTGCGCGGTAAAAACGGTCGAATACGCGCTGTGCGGTTTCCTCGTTCATGCCGACGCCGTGGTCGCGGACGCGGACGGCCACCGCGTCGCGGGAGGCGCGAACGGTGACGATCACCGGGGTTCCTTCCGCGTGTTCCACGGCGTTCACCAGAAGGTTGCGCACGACTCGTTCGATGCGGCGTGCATCAATTTCTGCGGCGCAGCGCTGGTCGGGTAGATCGCACACCACGGGAACGCCCAGGCGTTCGGCCAGTTCCTGATGGTTTTCCACGACGCGCGACACCAGGGGGCGTATATCGGTATTTTCTGATTCCAGGAGGGCGGACTGGGCGTCGTAGCGGGAAATTTCGAGAAGGTCTGCGAGCATCGACTCAAAACGCGCGACCTGGCTGTGGAGGAGTTCCGCGCTCCGCTTGGTAATCGGCTGCAAATCCTCGCGGTCTTCCCAAATCATTTCTTCCGCCATGCGGATCGTGGTCAGAGGGGTGCGCAGCTCGTGGGAAACGTCGGAGACGAAACGCTGCTGCAGGCGCGAGAGTTCGTCGTACTCGTGGATTGTGTGTTCCAGAGAGGACGCCATGTTGTTGAAGGCGGTTCCCAGGTGGGCAAGTTCGTCTCCACCTTCGACGTCAACGCGGGCGTCCAGGTCTCCGTCGGCCAGGAGTGCGGCAGCCGATGCGGTACGTCGCACGGGGCCGAGGATCTGATAGATCGTCACGTAGATCGCAAACGGCACCAGGAGGACGAAGGGGATAACGGCGACGGCCAGAACCCCCATGACCATGTTGATCATCGCCTGGTCGGATTCCAAGGAGTAGACGATGTACAGCTCGTGCATTCCCGCGCGGGGGATCTGTACGATCCCGCCGGTGACGATTCCCGGAACTCCGCTATCTGTCTGGGTCTTCCCTGGAATTTCAACGGATTGCCACTGAGCTTTCGCATCCGATTGCACGCGCTCGCGCAGTTCAGAGGTGATGACGCCCTCGACCTGTTGATCCACGATTTCATTGATTCGGAAAGTCTCCGAGGAGTCGGGGGTGCGCAGCAGCATGACTGCGACCGCCCCGGCACCCGCGCCGGACAGGCGTACGGAGGAAACCATCTGGCGTGCAGTTTCCTGAATCTGATCCGGTGTGGTCGCCGTCGATTGGTCGAAAATCGACTGGGCTGATGAGAAACGCAGTGCGGCGTCGCTGAGGACGATGTCCCTGCGCGAGTCGAAGACATTGGCGCGCAGCTGAGCCGAGACGAAAAATCCCCCGCAGGCGATGAGTACCAGTGCGCCGACGGTCATAAACGCGGCTGCGCGCATCGATACCGAGGCGCGGATCGCCTCGAAAACCTGCCATTCGCGCGCGCGTTCCCACAGAGTGAGTCCCCTCAGGCTGCGCACGAGGCGGCGCGCAAGGAGAAGGAGGGAATCCCACCAGCGCGCGGGGCGAGGCTCGGGGTGAGTATTCGGGGAAGAGGGCGCGTCGCCTCGCATATTACGAGGGGTTTCCCGCACGGTAGCCGACGCCGCGAACCGTGATCACGACCTCGGGTTTGTCGGGATCGCGTTCCACTTTCGAGCGCAGGCGCTGCACGTGGACGTTGACCAAACGTGTGTCCGCTGCATGACGGTAGCCCCACACTTTTTCCAGGAGTTCTTCCCTGCTGAAAACTTTCCACGGTGCGCGTGCCAGAGCCACCAGAAGGTCGAATTCAAGGGGGGTCAGTGAGATTTCTTCGTCCCCGCGTCGTACGACGTGTCCGGCGACGTCAATGCTCATGTCTCCCAAACGGACGTGTTCTTCCGCGCTGTCCTCGCGGCCGCGCAGACGGGCGCGCACTCGAGCAACCAGTTCCTTCGGTTTAAAGGGCTTGGGAACGTAGTCGTCCGCCCCGGCTTCGAGGCCGGCAACGACATCGGCGGTGTCGGAACGAGCTGTCAGCATGACGACGGGGACGTCGGATTCCCTGCGGATGAGGCGGCAGATCTCAATGCCGTCCATGCCGGGCAGCATGAGGTCAAGCAGGACAAGATCCGGGGTGACCTGGTGGAATACGTCCAGGGCTTGTGCGCCGTCGGCGCAGTCGACGACCTCAAATCCTTCGGCTTGAAGCACAATGCCGATCATCTCCGCCAGGGCAATGTCATCGTCGACGACCAGAATCCGCGAACTCATGTCACGATCGTGTCACGATTCTGTCTTTTTTGCTCGTGACTCGCCCGAGTGCGAATGCTCTTTTTCAGGCGAAAATACACGAGTGTTGCGTCACCTGTCCGCGCGTCATGGCACTATAGACGTTAAGAACACGTACTGACGGTAAGAACACGTACTGAAGGAGACTCAGAATGTCTGATACGCAGGACACCCCCAACCCCTGGGCACCGCCCTCATCGCAGCAGCACACTGATTCTCCTGCAGGACAGCCGACTCAGCCGTCGTCTCCTCAGTCGTGGGGCGCGCCGGATGCCTCACAGGCCGTTCCCGGTCTGAATGCACCGGATACGTCTGCACAGCAGCCGCCCCTGAACGTTTACAGCGGATGGGATCCCTCTGCGCCCGCAGCGGGATCCACTCCCCCGGCTCCTCCGACGCCTCCGACTGCCGCGCAGGGCTGGGGATCAGCGACGCCCGGTCAGAGTGGGCAGCCCGGATGGAACGGTGCCCCCTCTCCCTCGTCGCCCTCCTGGGCGCCCGCACCCCAACCGAACCCGTCGTGGGGTTCCTCGCAGCCCAACGGTGCTTCCTGGGCGCCCGCGCCTCAGCCGGGGGTGATTCCCCTGCGTCCCCTGAGCGTGGGCGATCTCCTCGAGGGATCCTTCCGCGCGATTCGCGCAAATCCCGCGGCGATGTTCGCTTTCTCCCTGGCGGTGATGGCTCTTGTCGCCGTGCTGAGTGCCCTGATCGAATACCTCGCAGGAACGTCGCTGACAGCCTTCTTGTCTGATCCCACGGCATCTATTGAGGATCAGCTCACCTACGCCGCGTCGGGGATCAGCTCCACCATCCTGACGAGCGTGACTTCGACAGCTCTGTCGTCCATTGCCTCGATGGTTCTCATGGGCATGCTGGGGTTGACCGTGTGGGATGCTGTCCTGGGACGTCAGACGTCCGTTGCGGATGCGTGGAACCGTTTTAAGGGACGTTTGCTTCCTCTTCTGGGAGCAACGATTCTCGTCTCGCTGAGCTACGCTGTCGCAATCGGACTTCTGGCTGGCCTGTACATCCTTCTCGTCGGCTTCCTCTTTTTCAATTCTGTGAATTCTGTGCCCGATCCCGGAATGTTCGTGGGAGTCTTCTTCCTGGCAATTCTGATGCTGGCAGCCGTTGTCTTTGTCGTCTTCGGCATGATGGCAAAAATGGCATACGTCACCACGACGGTTGTTTTGGAAGGCCTCTCCCCCTTCGCCGCCTTCTCCCGTTCTTGGAAACTCACTCAGGGAGCGTTCTGGCGTACGTTTGGACGCCTCCTCTTGATGACCGTGCTCGTCATGACCATTACGGGGATTTTGGGAACCCTCACGGGAGTGCTGACCGGCGTAGTCGCAGCTCTGGGATCACTCACTTCGGCCCTCTTCCTGTCGGTTTTCGTGTCCACGCTTCTCGAGGGCCTGGTTCTGCCCATCAATGTGGCCTACCAGACCCTGATGTACGTGGATGAGCGAATCCGCAAGGAAAATATCGCTCCTCAGATCGCGGCAGAAGCGGCTCGCCTGTGATTCTTCCCAGCGATGTTCCCCTCACCCCGGACAGTGATCAGGCGCAGACCTGGATCACTGAAGAACTCGCGCGCCCAGAGTATGGAAGCGAGCTTTCTCCGCTGACTCGAGCCATTCGTTCTCTCCTCGAGCTCTTTCTCAGGGGCTTTGGCTCAGGCGAAGAAACCATCCCGGTTGAGGGGATCATTCTGGGGATTTTCCTCCTTTTTCTGATCTTCCTCGGGGTTGTCGTCCTCTTGAATCCCGTGCGGATGCGTCGAGCAGCCCAACGTGCCCAGGTCTTTGATGACGATTCCCTCACCGCGGAGGATGTCCGCCGCGCCATGGCGGAAGCGGAGAAGTCCGCTCAGTGGGATATGGCAACGGTCTGGGCGTTCCGTCTCATCGTCATGGAGCTCACGAAGGCCGGCATTCTGCGCGACAGCCCCGGTCTCACTGCGGGTGAAGCCAGCGAGCGTGCGGGATCGCGCTTCCCGCAGTTGAAAGACGATTTTGCTCGCGCGCGCTCCTCTTTTGCTGCCATTCGCTACGGTGACGCACCGGGAACTCGTTCTGACTACGCCGCGATGCGTTCCCTTGAAGGCGCCCTGGCACAGGCACTCTCCCAGGGGGCGATGTGAAAACTTCCCACGTCGTCACGGTAACTCCCACTCTGCGTAAAAAAGTACGTCTTCTCCGTCCCCTGCTCACTCTGTGCGGGGTGATCGTTCTTTTCCTTGTCGCACTTGCCCTGATCCCCCGTTTGACGTCAGATACCACGCCTTTTTCCATCCACAATGCGGGGAAGAACGGCGCCCGCGCGCTGGCTCGCGTGTTGGAGCAACAGGGGGTTCGGGTTGTTCAGGTTTCTTCCCCCCGGGAGCTTGTCGTACGCGCAAGCGCACCGAACACCACTGCCGTCGTCATCCGCCCCTGGCAGATGCAACCCGATGTCGCGCAGGCTGTTTCCGAACTTCCACGCGTGGTCTACATCGGTTTGGAAAGCGGAGTGCCCTCAGACCTCACCGGTCTCAGCACGGATTCCACATACACTCAGGACCCCACCCACCTATACGCGCAGTGTTCTCTCCCCGCAGCGGTACGCACCAACCGCCTCGTGCGAGAAAACTATGGTCTGAAAATCAGCGATTCGGAATGGACGGGCTGTTTCCCGATCACCAGCGAGGACAGTCTCTCCCCCCTCTACGCATATGCCGAGCGCACCCGCGACCAACAGTACCGGGCGCTCATCGTCCCCTCGTCCCTCGTTCTCAATAAGTCTGTGGCCGACGAAGGAAACGCGACGCTTGCTCTCAACGTTCTCGGTGCTACCCCAACCCTCGTCTGGTATCTCGCAGACACCGATGCGTCCATGATGAGCGAGACCGATCTTTCTCCCCAGTGGATGATTCCTGTCCTCATCCTCATGGGAGTATCCCTACTGACGTGGGGTATTTCCCGAGGCCAGCGTCTGGGACGCCTCGTCCCAGAAAACCTTCCCTCATACGTTCCGTCCATCGAAACGGTTATTGGTCGTGGACGGCTCATGCAGCGCTCGCGTACTCACGCTCACGCGGCTCGCGCTCTGCGCCTGGCTTCTGCTCGTCGCATTGCCGCACGTCTCGGCGTTGACCCGCGTGCACCGCGAGCCACCCTCGAAGAGGCTCTGCGCGCTCACACCACTCACTTTGAGCGCACAGTTTTCCTCCTGTGGGGACCGCCACCGTACTCTGACTCAGAGCTCGTTGCCCTTGCCCGTGAACTCACCACCCTCGAAGAGGAGATTTCTCATGACTGACACCCCCGAGCAGCCCGCAGGCTTCACCCCCGCAGTTCCTGCCGACGGGGTCGCACCCGCCGCGGTTCCCCCCGTACAGGATGCTCCTTCAGCGAGTATGACTCCCGCGCATGCCGCACCGGCTGCTGTTCCTTCCACTGCGCAGGCCACGGCTGCACAGCCCGCTGCCCCCGCTCTGTCGCCCGAGGCACACGCTGCCCGGGACGCCCTCATTGCGCTGCGCGCAGAGATCGGGAAGGCAGTTGTGGGCCAGGACGGAGCGGTCACGGGACTCATCATTGCTCTCGTCGCTGACGGCCACGTTCTTTTGGAAGGCGTTCCCGGCGTCGCCAAGACCCTCCTCGTGCGCGCAATGGCCGCTGCTCTTGATCTGGAGACGGCGCGTGTCCAGTTCACCCCCGACCTCATGCCGGCAGACATCACGGGCTCTCTGGTGTGGGACAACGGAAGCAACGCCTTCGAGTTCCGCCAAGGTCCGGTTTTCACGCACCTGCTTCTGGCAGACGAAATTAACCGCACACCCCCGAAGACTCAGTCCGCGCTCCTGGAAGCAATGGAAGAACACCAGGTCAGTGTCGATGGACGTTCCTACCCCCTGGCCAGCCCCTTCATGGTCATCGCCACTCAGAACCCCGTGGAGTACGAGGGCACCTATCCCCTCCCCGAAGCGCAGCTGGATCGTTTCCTCCTGAAACTTGACCTGCCTCTTCCCTCGCACGAGGCGGAGATCGATATTCTGGCGCGCCACCAGGCGGGCTTCAATCCTCGTTCCCTGGCCGAAGCCGGGATTCATCCCGTGGCCAGCAGCTCGGATATTCTCACCGCACGTGAGGCAGCCTCACACGTCGAAGTTTCGCCGGCCGTTCTGGGATACATCGTTGACCTGGTGCGCGCGACTCGTACCTCACCGTCAGTGCGTATGGGTGTTTCTCCGCGAGGCGCCACTGCTCTTCTGCGAGCAACGCGCGTGTGGGCATTCCTCCAGGGGCGCTCCTTCGCGACCCCGGACGATGTGAAAGCCCTTGCTCAGTCGACGCTGGCGCACCGCCTGAGTTTGCGTCCCGAGGCGGAGCTCGAAGGACTGACCGCACGGACAGTTCTTGATTCGCTGCTCCAGCAGGTTCCGGTTCCCCGCTGATGGCTCTGTCCTGGCGCGCGGCGCTCGTTGTTCTGGCGGGAATCCTCCCGGTTCTCTTCTTTCCTTCCACGGCCATGGCCTGGGGGTGGGTTTTCTGCGCGTTCCTCATGTGTCTGGTGGATTTTTTCTGCGCTGCAGATCCACGAGGTTTGAGCTATCAGCGCGAAGTCCTCGGCCCGATACGCGCGGATGAAGAAACCGTCAGTACCGTGCGGATTTCCAATCCCTTCGCACGCGCCGTACGGGTGAGTGTCCGCGATGCGTGGGCGCCCTCGCTCCATCCCACTCCCGCTCATCATTCGGGGGTGATTCCTGCTCGCGAACACATGACGGTCACGACGGTGCTGCGCCCTGAACGTCGCGGCAGCCAGCAGGCCGACTATATTTCTGTGCGCCTCTGGGGACCCCTGGGGCTTGCGGCACGTCAAATTTCCTGTGCCGCTCCCCTGGTTCTCGAGGTTTTGCCGGAGTTCCGGGCGCGGAAACTCCTTCCGTCGCGCCTCGCACGACTTCATGAGCTCGAGGGGACAACGGCAACAACGCTGCGCGGCCCCGGCACAGAATTTGATTCGCTTCGCGAATACGTGCGCGGAGACGATCCTCGAGATATCGACTGGCGTGCGTCCGCACGCGCGTCTGATCTCATCGTGCGCACGTGGCGTCCGGAGCGTGATCGTCACATTGCCATCATTGTGGATACCGGGCGTTCGGGTGCTCTTCTTCTGGGAGCCGCACACACGTCGATTCATCAGGCCGATCTGTTGGATTTGGGGGTTGCGCCCAGGCTTGATGCCCTGATTGAAGCCGCCCTTCTCGTCGGGGCTTTGGCTGAACGCGCCGGAGATCACGTCCACCTGTGTGCTCTGGATCGTCAGATCCACGCGCAGATCTCGGGAACATCCGGGGGCGCCTACCTGCGTCAGGCCGCACAGGCTTTCAGCGATGTGTCCCCAAGTTTGCAGCCCATTGACTGGTCACTGGTCGTTTCCCATGTGCGCTCTGTTCTGCGTCATCCCGGTCTCGTTCTGATCCTGAGCGATATTCCCCCGGCGGGTTCCGATCCGGACTTTATGGAAGCTCTGAGCCAGCTCACGCAGCGCCATACCGTTGTTGTGGCCTCGGCACGCGACCCGCAGCTTCGTGAGGTCAGTGCGGATATCTCGGACGTTTCCAGCGTTTTCGTTGCTGCAGCCGCCTCACAGGTCACTCACGAGATGGCGGAAGGCTGTCAGGATGTGCGCGCCGCTGGAGCCTACGTTGTGGATGAGGATGCGGGGCTTGTGGCTGCGCGTCTGGCCGATATGTATATCGCACTGAAAAAGGCCGGAAAGATCTGAGCCGTGTCTCCGGATGTGCCCCTCACCCGCGCGTGAGGGGCACATTCATGCACGGAGTGCACTCACCAACGCGGGGAACAGATCCACAGGTTCACACGCGTGCGGGGAGGCAAGTCCCCTCACGCAGGGGATCCACCCGCGAGCAGGGGGCACACTCACGCGCTCACGGGACGCGAGTATCCGGCGTCTTCTTCCACGTCTCCGGTATATCCGGCATTCGCAGCGCGACGTCCCACCCACAGGGTGTAGACCCAGACTCCCGAGGTCACCAAAACACCCAGGGAGATCTTGATCCATACGGGAAGCTCGGAAGGAGTCACAAAGCCTTCAATAATTCCCGACATCAGCAGGAGAATCACCGTTCCCAAAGCCACGGTGATCATGGCTCGACCTTCACGTGCAACGGACTGCGCCCGCGTCAGGGAGCCGGGCACGATAAGCGCCCATAGGGTTTTCAAGCCTGCGGCTGCCGCAAGCCACACGGCGGTCAGTTCGGGGATCCCGTGGGGCAGGATGAAACGGAAGAAGTGTCCCGCTCCCGCATAGTGGATCACGATGGCAGCTGCACGTCCCAGCTTAGATGCGTTCTCGTTGAGAACGTGCACGGGGTAAAACCCTGTCAGCCCGCCAGCTATCGTTTTCAGGGCAACAAAACTGTTATTGACCCACACGGAGGTTCCGAATTCCGCGTGGGTATCTTGGCTGTAGTAGGCCACAAACTCGTGGTGCGCGTAGTGGCTCAGACTTTCGGGGCTGCCGATGAACTGGAAGAGGGAGGGATCGCGCAAAATCCACCAGGCGTGTCCGGCAGCTACGGCGCAAAAGATCACCATGACCCCGAAAGTCCACCAGCGTAGGCGGTACAGGGCAGCGGGAAGCAGGAGACGGAACCATCGGGACACCGCGAGGAAGGAGCTACTTGCTTTTCCTGACAACCGCGCACGTGCCGCTGCGAGGTCACGCGAGAGCAGACGGATGAGATCGGGATCCGGGTTGGTACTGCGAATTGTTGCTAAATCCGCTGTTCCCTGATGGTAGAGAGCAGCAAGTTCATCAATTTCTTCTCCGGTGTACTGCCTCTGTCCAGAACGTTCATGAAGACGTTTCCAGGACTCGTGTCGCGAGGCTTTCAACGCTTCGATATCCACATGCACTAGCGTGTCATATATGAGTGAAATTGTCGTCCCGATTCGCCGGATCGAAGAAGAATCCATCATCACCGGTGAAGCAGTGGAGCTGGAGATTCATCCCGCTTCTCCCGTGCTTCGCATCGGTGCCGCCTTCGTCGATATGGCGACCATTATTTTGGTGGGACTGCTCTATTTTCAATTCACGAAAACCCTGGCATTTTCTCTGTCGCACTCCATGTTGAGGGTCTATGCACTCCTCTCCCTCCTCTTCTTCACGGGAGTTCTTCCGTTGAGTGTGGAAATTGCGACCGGCGGGCGTTCCCTGGGAAAGTGGGCTTTCGGCCTTCGGGTAGTGCGCGATGACGGAGGCATGGTGACGGGACGTCACAGCATGACTCGGGTCATCATCGGCCTCGTTGAATGCTGGACTTCTTTCGGGGTGATCGCGCTCCTAACGATGATGGTCTCTGCTCGTAGTAAGCGTCTCGGGGATATTGCTGCCGGCACCATGGTGATTCGTCTTCCGGAGCCCGTGGAGTACGACCCTCTGGTGATGCCGCCGGACTATGCGCTGTGGGCGTCGCACGCCCAGGTGCTCCCCCTTCCGCAGCAGCTCCACTACGAGTGCCTGCATTTCATGCGCCACAATCGCATGATGCGCCCCGAGGTGCGTCACTCTACGGGCATTGATCTTGCTGAGCGCGTGTCAGCGTATGTCTCACCTCGTCCGGGATCTCAGGCTGATCATGAGCGTTTTCTGGCTGCGGTTCTTGTGATTCTTCGCGATCGCGAGTATGCGCGTTACCTTCGCCGGGACGAGGCGTCTCGCGCTCGTCGTGCGCGCCTCGATTCATCCTCTTTCGGTATGTGACGGAGATACGGGGCGAGGCGTCCTCCCCTTTTCGTTTTATTCCGCGGTGTCGTCCGAGATCAGTCGGAATTGCGCGCGCCGCTGTGCCCAGGGGGATTCGGGGTCCAGGGGGTTGGCCATCTGCGCAGCACCTTCCTGGGGCGAAGCACCGGGAGATGGGACATGACTGTCAGCATCTTCTGTCGGCGACGTGCGGAAGGGACCGTATTCGGCGCTGAGGTCGCGGGAGCGAGGCGCACGCTCCTGAGGGGATGCGCCTCGGTGCAGGTTGAGGGAAGCCGGCGGTTCCAGAATCTGTTCGTCCTCTTCCGGGTGCGGCGTGTGAGCGGCTCGGCGGACGGCTTCGACCAGTGCCATGAGATCGTCCCCTGAGGGGGGCGCCGGTTCGAAGGTGGTCTGGAGGCGGACGATTTGCCACCCCCGGGGCACCGTGAGATGTTCGGCGTGGAAGTCGCACAGATCGTAGGCATTGGGATCTGCCGCGGTTGAAAGCGAACCCAAAACGACCGTGGAGTCGCTGTAGTCATAGGTCAGGGTTGCCACAGCTCCGCGGCTGCATCCGGGTTTAGAACAGTGCCTCGTCCACATCACCGCTCAACCATACCCGGTAGAGTTCTCGAAACGCTCACGGACATGTGCGCAAGTCATGACTTGGCCAGTTAGAGTGACCGGGTGCAATCCTCGCCTTTTTTCCGTTCGACGCGTGACCGTCACGGCCGAAAGCCGCGTTTTGCGCCTTTTTTCCCGGGAACTCCCGCATGGAAGACACGTCGCGAGCGTTTTGATGCCCTGGTCGCGTCCCTGGTTGCTGAGCTCACCCAGCGTTGGCCGGCCGTTGCGTCGATCGAGTTCGCAACCGAGGATGTCCCGCCGTCTGATCCGGCGGTGTGGGAGGATCATTCGCTGGTGGTGGGGCGCATTTTCCCCTCGGATCGCCGTCGAGGACTGCGTGATCGGATTGTCCTGTATCGCCTTCCCCTGATGCTTCGTGTGCCCTCACAGGAGCTGTACACCGCAACGCGTCGCGTGCTCATCGATCGGATTGCACAGATCCTCATCATTCCTCCCGATGAGATTGACGAGGCGTTGCGTTCCTAGCGCTCTCCCCCGTCCTTGGGTTCATTTTCAGGAACGAGCATCGACGAGCATGTCGTGACGTGACATGCCGAGTGTTCCCAAGACCCAGGTTCCCTCTATTGCCCCGGTCGGGGTGTCGACCTGTACGCGGAGAGCTCCGTGGATCGGTGCGTTGCTGGTGAGAACCTGAGCCGCAGCGGGAAGGTCGATAACCGCCTGTGTACCCGCAGGAATGGTGTGTTTACTCTCCCCCACTTTCACCAGGACATCGCGCGTGGGATCGTCTGCGCTCAGCACCAAGCTCATGCGCGGGTTCAGTGTTGTCTCGGGGAGGACACGGGCTGTTTCCACGCTGGTGGCTCGCACGAGGGGTGCGTTCATCTGCGCGGTGACGCGTTCTGTCAGGTCACCTGTTCCGGGTAGGGCGATCGAGGTGAAGGGGGTGGATGCGTTCAGGAAGGAACGAGCATCCCACCGACCGCCCGTCGGATAGTCGGCGCCTTCTTGTCGCGTCATCACCTGCGCCACCACGGGGTGAGAGGAGGTGATTCGCATACTGGAGATCGCCTCGCCCAAGTCGTCAAGGGGGATATCGAGGACGGTCTGTCCGTCGACGTCGAACTGTCCTCCCGGCAAGGGGTGCGTTCCCGAGACACTGATCTGTTCGACTTCTACGTGCGCGCTGTCCGTTCCGGGAACCGCAATGCGCAGGGTGGAGTGCGTGGAGGGAAGGGCGGGAATCAGGGTGCGCGTCGCGGGGGTGGTGGAAGGAACCCAGGCGTTGCCTCGCGGGGTTTCGCCGTCCATGCGGGTGGATTGCAACCAGGCGGCAACTCCGGGGCCGTCGGCTTCGACGTGCAGGGCGAGACGTGATTCGTCGGTGAACCATCCTGCGGGGAGGGCGAAAATCGTCTGTCCCGCGGGGACGGTGATCTGCTGAGGTTCTGCGACTTTTCCTCCAGCTCCCAGAGCACTTACCGTAACGACGCTGGGAATGGTGCCGGAATTCGAGAGGGCGAGTACCAGGTCTTCTCCGAGGGTCGTCGATCCAGCGGCAAACCATTGATCTGTTGAGGCCGTGCGGCAGGGGGTGAGGGACATCCCGCGGAGTTCTCCCCCGCCCTGGGCTGCAATTACGACAGATGAGGGGAGCTGGATTGCGCCGTCCTGCGCCTGGGTGAGGATCGTTGTCACAGTTCCCGTATGCACATCGCGGGGAGCGGAGCTCCACACCGCGGGAGGGGCTGCCTGGGAGGCGGGAGCAAAGGAGTTCACGACGCCGGGCGGGCAGAGCGCAGTCACCGATGTCGGTGCAGCGGCAACCGTCTGGAGGGACGAAGAGGCGGTATCGGCAGTGGGAAGAACGCGCGCGATAAGAACACCTGCGCCTATCCCCGTTCCCACCAGGAGAAGCGCCGTCAGTCCCGCGAGGGCTCGACGTCCGGGGGTTACGACAGGAGACGAGGCAGAGGACGCGGCAGACGATACGGCGAGGTGTGCGTCGGGGGACGAGGCGGGGGTCGCGGGGACGTGGGTGTCCTGAGTCTCGCTCATGATGCGTCTCGCTTCCTTCTCACGGGTGCGAGCGCCACAAGCGAGGCGGCTCCGAGTACCCACGTGAGAATGCGCCACGGGTGCTTCCACCACGTCGCATGCTCCACAGTGAGGTTCCCGCTTTCCGGGACGGTGAAAGCCTGAGCCCATCCATCAGCTACGGCCTCCAGACGCTGTCCATTCAGCGTCGCAACCCATCCCCGGTCAGCGCGTTCTGCCATCACGAGGCGGCCGCCCCGAGGAAGGGCGGTCTGTGTGGAGACGATGCTGGATTCGACGTTCGTCCAGGCACCTTCCGATGTGGCATCGCTTTCTTCCAGGCGCACGCGGGCGGGTTGCAGACCTCGGGGGCGCACACGCCATACCGTTCCCGCGTCGGTTGTCCCCACTTTTTCAATTCCGGGCGCCCGATCGAGTGCGTCGATCATGGCCGCGCGAGCGGTGCGCGCAACGGTGCTGACGGACGTCCCAGACGCTGCTGTGTCCGTCGCGGAAGAAGCAGGTGATGCCTGGCTGTTTTCCGCGGGAATCATGATGGTGTCGACGCCGTGGGCGCTCAGTGCACTGACGGAGGCGGTATCCGGGTAGGTCACCAGCGTGACGGCGTGACGCGCAAGATCTGCGGTGGCCTCGTCCCACTGTTCGGTTGCGAGCGCGCGAGCACGGGTCAGCGGACTCTCGTCAGCCAGGCCGACTCCCGCACCGCGCCAGAGGCGCACACGCATCCCGTCGTTCGTTTCTGTTCCATCCAGCACGAGAATGCGTCCTCCGCGTGAGGAACGGGCAGCCTGGTCGCTGACCGATGCAATCACGTGGCCATCAGCTTTCAGGGGCATCACGGCCACGTCCCGCCCCTGCGGGAGAGAGCTTGCGGCAAGGAAGCCGATCATCGGACTTGAAAGTCCAGTCAGGATCAGGGCAGCAGCAACGCGCTTTCCCCACGTGTGCGCCGAGCGTTGAGCTTCACCCTGCGCCACCGGGGACACTTGGATATCACTCGTCTCCCGGGAGTCGGTAAATCCCTGAACGCAGAGCAGCAGCACGAGGAAAGCTGCACAGGAGTAGAACACCCCCGGCCACGCGTGAGCAATCCCCTGTCCGGACAGATCGCGGGCAACGCCCACGTGCGTCGTCACAAGAGCTGCCCCCATCAGGAGACCCGTTCCTCCCAGCAGCACAGCTCCGCGAAGAGTCCCACGGCGGACGATGGCGACACAGGCTGCGGCAACGAGAAGAAGGACCGGAAGAAGCAACGCCACCAGAAGGAGCGTCGACTGGGGACGCACGGGGATCCCCCACAGGAGGAGCCAAGCGGGCGACGCCTCGTACACGCCCTGTCCCCCGCTCCCCGCCAGAAGCGCGGGCCACGCGCCTTCCCGAATCGCAGAGACGATTGTGGGCAGCGCGAGTACGCACGAGGGAAGCGCGCAGGCTCCCCAGGCCATTGCCTCGCGACGCATGTCCCACACGAACGCGGCCAGCAGAACAGCGAGTCCGATGACGATTCCCAGGAGGGGGTGAGCGGCTGTCAACACCCACAGTGCGCAGGCGGCAACGCCCGCACTTCCTCCCCACTGCGGACGGGTGAGGTCGATTTCCTCGCCGTCCACGCGCACAATCTGAACCGGCCTGCGGGCGGCCAGCCGCATCCCTCCGGCATAGAGCAACGGAAGGGAGCAGTGCACGAGAACCGCCGCATATCGCCCGTGCGTCAGCGACAGAAGGAAGGACGGAAGAAGAGCCCAGGCGAGGGACGCGCCAACAACGACGTGCAGTCGGGTTGTCACGGCGCGAGCTGCCGCCCAAGCACTCAGCGCAGCGAGAGCGGGTGCACAGATCATCAGTGCGGCAAGCACCTGTGCGGGAGCAATACCGAGGAAGGCTGCCGGCGCACACACAACGGCAAAGAGAGCCAGGAGCGGGTCAGCGGGGCTCGCGGAACCGTCACCGCCCGGGATCCACGTCGCCCACGCGGCATTCCACAGATCCGTGTAGGTCGCGGGAAGAGGACGCCAGGCTCCTCCGGTCACTCCGGCGGGCAGGTCGCGCATGAGGAACCACGAGGCGCAGAACAGAAGCAGTGTCAGCACGCTCCCGGCAAGGAGGCTGCGACGCCACAGGATCCGGCGTGCTGCGCGGATGGCGGGGGTTTCTCCCCTCGCGCTGTGTGTGACGTCTTGTTCAATTTTGCTGACGAGGCGCCGGTGGGCGATGAGGTCGCGGCGACGCGTCATCAGGGGGCGCAGGCTCGAGCGCGGTTGGCGGGCACAGGTACGGTGGCGCCAGCGGCCTTTCAGGAGTGCGGGCGTCAGCAGGAGCAGACGCATCCATGTGGCGATCTCCGACCATGCGCGTCCCGGTGCTCCTCGCAGGAGAGCCGCAATCGCTCGCAGGAACGACCAGGGCAGGAGGCCGACAACCAGCAGTGGGAACAGCCACAGGGGGCAAGTGACACACCAGGTGTACAGCTGTGCCAGGCGTTGTTTCGGTTCCTGGCGAATCCCCTGTGTGAAGGAGATTTGACGGTGGTAGAGGCGCGCGTGCGGAGCGGCATTCACGCGGTAGCCGGCGCGATGCAGGCGCCAGCACAATTCCAGTCCGTCCCCGTAGGGGCCAAGCACCGGGTCGAAACCTCCGACTTCGCGATAGGCGTGGGAGTTAACCAGCATTCCGGCGCTTCCCACAGCGAGGACATCGCTGGTGTCGTCATACTGCCCCTGGTCGATTTCTCCCGGGAGAATCGGGGTGAATCGGCGTGCTCCACTCGTTGCGTGCAGGGCAACCTCACGGAGAGCGGTTCCGTCCCAGTTCAGCTGTTTGGGGCCGACGGCGGCAAGGGTTTTCCCGGCTTCGGCGATCTCCATTTGTTCAGCCAGGCAGGTGTCATCGGGGCGTGAATCGTCGTGGAGAATCCACCACCAGCGGCTGGCGTCCAGGACAGCTGCTGCGTGGGGGTCGCGCTGTGCGTGTGCGATGGCTTCTGCGAGTGTGCGGCTGCGTCCCGCACGCACCAGGACTGCACCTTCGGGACAGTCGGTGACCTCAAGAACGTCTCCGGCGTGGAGGGAGGTGTGGGAGGTTCGGACATCAACGATGACGAGGGAGCGAATGGGAGAGGTCTGGCGTTGGATAGCGTCGAGGATGTCGGGTAGAACCGGGGTGTTTCCCCGAGCCACGACCAGGGCGGTGACTCCGTTGAGGGATCCGGCCTCGCGTGCGGTATTCACATTGCCATGCGACGCAAGCGGCGTCGCTCACGCTCAGACAGGCCTCCCCAGATGCCGAAACGTTCGTCGTTGGCGAGAGCGTATTCGAGACATTCTTCACGCACCTCGCAGGACTGGCACACGGCTTTTGCTTCGCGCGTGGATCCGCCCTTTTCCGGGAAGAATGCTTCGGGATCGGTCTGTGCGCACAGGGCGTGCTGCTGCCATGCAAGCGGCCCGTCGGCAAATGGAAGAGCGTCGACATCGGATGCGTCGGACCAGCTGATCGGTCCTTCACCCAGAATGTTCCACACGATGACGTCTCCTCATAACGAAATAATCAATATGAGAATTACACGCGTGTCGTTCGCTCATGTCAAGCGGATAGGAGTAATTAGAAAAAATTGCTCGGTGGCGCTCTTGAGGATCTTCTGCTAGGGCTGCACGAGGCGCGCATCCACCATCTTTTTCTCAATTTTCACACGCCCCCACCTCGCATGAGCGACAACCGCGTCATCTCAACCTTTCGGCGCTCCCCACTCTCCCCACAGCCCCTTCTTCCTTTTCTCTCCGCTTCCCGAGGGAGTTTTCACGCCACCCTGTAGGCTACGAGTCATGGACGCTCTCCCCCAGCTCACAATGTTGCTTTCACAACAGTCTGGCCCGGTGCTCACCTGGTACGGATCCGAACGCGTCGAACTCACCGGCCCCGCTCTCGCACGCTGGATCACCAAATGCGCAAACCTCCTGGGCACCGACTACGCGGGAGATCTCTTCGGGGAAGAACCCTCCGCCTCGTCCCTGCGCCTCTCGTTGGGCACCAGCTGGCAATCCCTCCTCTGGCAGATCAGCGCGGAGCTCATGGGATGGACCGTTCTCATGGACGAGGCAGAGCACCCGCTCCCCGCGCCTTCCTCCCCCGTTGACGTGCACGTCAGCGCCACCACCGAGCCCCTCGAGCAGTCAGATGCCCCGTGGCGCCTCCTCCACAACCTCTCTCCCCTAGCATTCTCCTGGGGACAGGAACTCCCCGCCGGAACTCTGGACGCCCTGGCAGAACTTATGGCACAGTCCGATTTCCTCGAAGTCGATCCCAGGCAGGACGCGCCCACGTGGGAGGAGGTGCTCACAGTCCCCCCTCTTTTCCCTATACCCACACAACCCGAAGCACGCTTGTGCGTGAGCATCTCAGGCGAGGGCAGCACAATCGACGCTCGTACCAGCATTCAAGCATGGCAAGCGGGAGCCTCACTGGTTGTCATCAACACAGATCACCACTGCACGGAAGACATCCAGCGAATTGCTCTGAGTGAACGCAGCACACACCGCTATCACTGAGAAAGACGCATCTCAGCACTGGGAAAGCTCGCGCCCACGCGATGCATCACCTCGTGAAAATAAAGCGATACCCCAAATAGTTGCACACTGCACCAACGCCCATCGCCACGACTTTGACAGCAGGCTTGACCAGGGACAGGGAGAGCGAGGGGAGCGCAAACTGAGCGAGCCACACCAGCGCCCAAATAATCACAGACTGCAACACGAGTCCCGTAAGCAGCGTCACTCCTGCAAAAGAAAAGAAACTGCCCCACGTGGGACGTTCAGTCTGGAAGACAAAACACTGATTGATCAGGTAACTCACGCACACCGTGATGATCGTCGAAGCAATATTGGCTGGGATCACCGGAACGTGCAGAAGAACACTGAACAGGCTAAACAGCGTGAGATCCAGGAGAGACGTCCCTACCCCCACCAGAAGGTAGCGATAAAAGGATCCCGCCTCGTATAGGCGCTTCCACAGCGCACGCAGGAATGCCATCAGTTGGGTGAAACCGGCGAGAGCTGTAGGTAGGCCAGGCGCATAGCTTCACGTCGGCTCTTCTGAATACCCGACTGAATCAGCCCCACCATGAAAGACAGACCCGAAATGATCACCAACGAGGAGGCCAGAACAGCGGTGGGCAGACGCGGCACAAAGCCGGTCAGCATGAAGTCCCAGACAACAGGCAGACCCAAAAGAAGCGCCAGGAGCATGAAAAGGAGCGAGAGGACGCTGTAGAAGGCCATCGGACGCTCATGAGCAATCAGACGACCAATGAGGCTGAGAATACGGAAACCATCCTTGAAGGTGCTGAGCTTAGACTCCGATCCTTCAGGGCGGTCTTTGAAACCCACACCAAACTCGCGCTGGGGAACACGCAGAGCCATCGAGTGAACGGTAAGTTCCGTTTCGATCTCAAACTGGCGAGACAGCGCCGGGAAAGACTTCACAAAACGACGAGAGAAGATGCGATAGCCGGAGAGCATATCGGTCACAGGTTCACCAAAGAGGAAACCTACCAGCTTGTTAAACATCTTATTGCCTTGGGCGTGACCGGGGCGGTAAGCGGAATTGTCCTTATCGTCTTCACGGCAACCGAGAACATGATCGAGGTTTTCACGCACCAGAAGGTCAATCATTTCCGGGGCCGCAGTGGCATCATAAGTGTCATCCCCATCGATCATCAGGTAGACGTCTGCCTCAACATCAGCAAAAGCGCGACGAACCACGTTGCCTTTCCCCTTGCGCGGTTCAAATCGAACAATTGCGCCGGCTTCACGAGCCACCTCTGAGGTTCGATCGCTCGAATTGTTATCGTAGACGTACACCTCAATACCGGGGACAGCTGCCTTCAGATCTCGAACGACCGTGCCGATGGCAACTTCCTCGTTGTAACAGGGAACGATGGCGGCGATTCGCATGATGGCAGACCTCCGGGTATGGGATACGAATCCTTCGAATATATTTTCCTACCGCACAGAGTAACGCCCTGTACCGACAGAACCCCAACACGATACGGCGCGCCCCTATTATACGAGGGGTCACATAGACGCAATCCAACGACAAGAGAAGAAACGCGTCATGTAGTGTGTCCTAGAGTGAGACGTCGTACAAAAGGAGCTCAAATGCCAAACAAACGGCCGCATCGTCTTCTTGGATCATCGTGGAAGTATTGCATTCCGACTCTTATTGTCCTCGTGCTTGAGCTTTTTGTCTTTAACTACCCCGCACTGGAGTCGTTCACTTTCCCCGGAACGCAAACCGCGACCTTCAGCACCGGCAACGGCATCTCACATGAAAACGACACATATACCGTCACCAGTAATGACGGAGCCTACATTGAGGTCGCGATTCCCCAACCTGAGACAATCGACAACATTTTTCTCCCGATCCGCTCGGCCGGCGAACCGCCTCGCTTCAAGGCCGGGAAAACATATTTCATTTCTCCTTCTGTCCTCGACGAGGGCAACAGCACTTACCCCATCTCCCTTGGAGAAGCACATGTTTCTGAGGGAATCCCCGCAACGCACTACATCCGTCTCCATCCGGCCGGAAAAGTATCCTCTCTTCATCTCAATATAAAAAATGCTGTTGGAGAATCCTTCCATCTCGATTCCATTGAGATCAACACACGAGTCCCCTTCTTCTTTTCCCCTATCCGGATCGCTCTGGCGCTGCTCATCGCCTACACCCTTTACTATTTCTCCCCCACCCGCCCCTTCAATAAAGCTCCCCTGAATCTCTCCGACCGCTCGCAGCGCATTTCGCTCCTGACCTTTCTCACTCTTCAGTCCCTCATCCTCGTGGTCATCACCCAGCTCATCCAGCCGGCGCATATCTTTGCCTCAAGCTATCTCACCGAAAACGGCGCTTTTATCAACGATGACAATCAGTACAACCACGTTGCCAACGCCATCCTTACGGGGCATACATATCTGGATCTCCCCGTCCCCGATTGGATGAGCACCCTAACAAATCCCTATGACGCAGGTCATAGAGCACAGCTTTCTCTCCAAACCGGGCAGCCCACCTACTGGGATTATGCCTTCTATAACGGACACTACTATTCCTACTTTGGAGTTCTTCCCGCACTACTCACCTTTGTCCCCTATAAGTTCCTGACGGGATTAGATCTACGCACTGACTACGCAGTAGCTTTCTTTGCAGTGCTGTTCGTTTTTTCTGCAGCTTTCTTCCTGCACCGCGTGATCACAAAATATTTCAACCGCACCACATTCGGTTTTTTCACATCAGCACTGTTGATGTTTATTACGGGGAGCAGCGTCCTCACGCAAACCTTCTTGCCGAAGATCTATTCATTGCCGCTTCTTGTCTCCCTCTGTCTCACCCTCACTGGTCTAGGTCTCTGGCTATCTGCTCGACGCACAGATGGATCACTCTCGAAAATCTCTCTCGTCCTCGGCGCGTTCCTCATTTCAGCCAACCTTGGAGCACGCCCCCAATTTATTCTTGCTACTTTCCTTGCTTTCCCTATTTTCTGGGATGAAATCAAAGAGAAGCTTTTCTTCTCACGACAGGGACTCTCAAATACTCTCTGCATCTTCCTACCTTTTATCGCCTCCATCTCAGCAACCACTATCTACAACTACGCACGCTTCGCTTCACTGACAAACTTTGGAGCGACTTACAATCTCACAGGATTCGACATGGTGCACCGTTCGTATGCGCTGAGCCGAATCCCTTGGGGCATCTGGTTCTACCTCTTCCAGCCCATCAAGCTCCATTCGACCTACCCCTTCATGTCACAGGTCACCCCTTCGTCTCATTTCATGGGGCAGACCATCATGGAACCTTTCTACGGCGGATTCTTCATCTTTACACCAGCCGCACTCCTTCTGTTCTGGGGATTCTTCACTCGAAAATTTGCGCATAAACCCCATTGGAATTCCTTTAATCTTGGAATCCTGCTGTTCGCGGGGTTGCTCGTCATTCTCGACACTGAAGTAGTCGGCATTTCTTCACGATACTTCGGAGATTTTGGCTGGCTGCTCCTGACATCCGCCATCGGAACAACGATTCTTCTTCTCGACCGATATGCAAACGAGGGTTTGGGAACACTCATCCGGCACATCTTCACCTATCTGATTTTGGCCGGAGTCTTCCTCAGCTACTGGAACCTCTTAGCTGATGAACGCTACGGCGCTCTGATCGCACACAACAATACGATCTATCGCACGATCGAATCATGGCTCCTATTTCTGAGCTGATCGAGAACGGAAAAGAATCTTTTCCAAGGGGCGCACGATAACCGTGTTGTAGCACCATGCGAGGACGCTCAGGCACACAAAAGTTGCCAGAACGAGTCCTACGCTCGCGCACGCTTGCAGCAACAGCCCTTCAGGTTTAATCGCCAGTCGAGAAACAAGCTCCCAGACGATGCGGAATCCAAAGAGATTCTCGTGAATAAGATAAATTCCAAACGTTGTCGGCGCGACGGCCACGATCACTTTCTTTACCCATTCTGGGAGCCATGAGAGGTCGATCTGCAGACTCCAAATAAAGCAAAAAGCTCCAATTACGACGGGGAAAAGAATGATCCCATTGTGCACCTGCCCATCCCAGGTCATATGGCGCACAAAAGCAGAACCCGAGGATGCCACATAGTTAAACACCAGCATCATCCCCGTGAGAAGAAGAGCTACCGGGATCATCCATTGCATTCTGAAAAGATGAGCAAAATCCCGATAGTAGTTTTTCAGCCAGGCTCCAATGAGGTAGCCCAGGATTGCATAGGTAAGATTATTCCAATTTGAAGTACGACCCAAGAGGAGACTTTGCATACTCAGGAAGGAAATAAAGACAATCAGCAGCCCATGATTTTTCCAGTCTAAAGCTGCACATAGCTTATTCAGGAAAGGCGAGGCTAGCAGCAGCAAGAGATATGCACCAATAAACCAATATGAGTTATAAAGGAAGGGAAGAAAAGTGGCTTCAAGCGTTCGCAACCGCTCCTCGCCAGAAAAAAGGTGAGCCACAAATGAACGGGAGGGGAAAAGCAGAGTCACACAGAGAACAGCACACAGCGCTCCCAGTGAGTAGCAGAACATCTGAAACCATGTCTTCAGAATCCTCGACCAACGAAAATCTTTATTAACAAGAAAATAACCCGAGATGATAAAAAAGATTGAAACACCAACCTGGCCATACTGAACAATGACATGCTTAAGGGCATTAGACCAGCCGGGAGCCGGATCAAGAACATAGGCAAAATGATGGCTATTCCAGTCAAAATGAATAATGAAATGGCATGCCACAATCAGAATCATTGCCACTATTCTCAAAACTTCGATCGGCAGATTTCGCGAAACGTGTTTTTCCATTGCCCAAACTCTCATATTTTCACAACATAAACCGAGGTTCTACTCTTCAAAGAAATGAAGAGCGAGAGCATGACTGACCCACGCCCTTCGCACCTGAAAATGAATGGGGATCTGCGCGCTCACGCAACAGATCCCCATTCACACTAAGCATCATCGATTAGGGAACCGTTTCTTCGGATGGAAGAAAATTCCCTTTGCTGCAGCCTTAAGAAGACGTAGACGCAACGCATTCGAAACACCGGCACCGCGCATCTGCCCAATTACGTTTTCAAAAAGGCCGACAGCTAAGTGTGGGGCACGCAAGGACCATGCTGCTGAAAGCTGATTACGCATGCCGTATTCAAACTTCCAGATATTTCCGTCATTCACGTCTCCCCAGTTTACCCCCCTATTCTGCGGAAGCAGGTGGTCAACCTGAGAGGAGGGGACAAAAATACCGGGACGCCACTTCGAGAGACGAAGCGTGTATTCCGCATCGTCAAACCAGATGAAATATTCACGGTAAGGGTAGCCCACTGCTTCAACCGCTTCACGCGAAACCATGCAGGAGACGAAGGAACAGGATTTCACATCGATCCAGTTTCCACCCTGCACCATCGGCCGCGGCCAGTCCCAGGTCGGTTCAGGAGTATTCATTTCACATAGGGTGCCATCAACCCACAGAACCTGCGAGCAGGCAAAAGACGGGGCGTATCCGCCACGCATATCGCGAGCTCCGAGCCACCCATCAACCAATTCCTTCAAAGCATCGGCATGGGGAACGGTATCGTCGTCCATCAGCCAGATCAGGTCTTCTCCACCCTCATAAGCTGCTTCAAGTCCTCGAGTAAATCCACCCGCACCACCGGTGTTATTTGCAGAGGTAATAACCGTTGTGGGGCGTTCCCAGTCGCGTTCCGCCAGATACTGAGCGGTATCATCTGTCGACGCGTTATTGATAACGTACAGATGGTCAACGGGGCGTTCTTGGTTTTCCAGCGCGTCGAGAACTTTCTTCAGCAGTTCCAAACGGTTGAAGGTGACAACGACTGCCGCAACTGTTGGATTGGTCATTTCACAAGCTCTTCCTGGTAGTGACGGGTATAGAACTCTGTCGCAGATTCCATCCCTCGGATAGCGGAAATCTTACGATGTTGATCTGCCAAAAGCTGGGAATACAGGTGGGGATCCCCACTGAGTCGCGACAGAAGGTTTGAGGCCTGTTTCATGAAAGGCAGGGGCTCTCGCGGAAAAAGAGCGCCATCTGCAATGACGTCACGCTGCGATCCAACATCGCTGGAGACGACAAGGACACCCAAAGCATCTGCTTCAAGGGTCGTCAGCGTCAATCCCTCATTGTCAGAGGTCACCAACAGGACATCAATATCGCTGAGAAGGTCTTCAGAAGGAGCCCAACCGCGACGCTCAACCACATCTGCAAGTTTCAAACGGCGCTCATCACGATCAATCATCGGAGCAAGCTCGCCCGCCCCCTGCATGATAAAAACTGCATCGCCCGGGTGGCGGAGATTCATATAAGCGGCAACGCGTTGGAAAAGGTAGGGGCGTTTCTGTGCAGAAAAACGTCCCAAGAATCCTACCCGTAGTGGCATAGCAGGAATGCGATCAGTCACCGCCACAGAATTTTCATCCAGGGTGAAGCCAATCAGGGGATGGAGAACAACCTTATCGCTATCAATTCCCGCCTGTTCATAGACCTCAACGAGCTGAGGAGAAATCACGTGGTGCAGGTCAATCGCCGCAGAGTTTTCAATAGATGTCCGTACAAATCCCCCACCTCTGTGTTCGGTGATATGAGTAGTATCTTCAACTCGCAGATATGGGTGAGCCAAACGCAGAAGGGGAATTGTTTCATACGCCAACTGAGAATGGTGAATATGCACGTCAGTAATACCGTGGTGCTCAACAAGTGCTTCAGCAAAACGCCCCCACATATGGGGTTCAAGCGAATTCCCCACTAAATAGACATGGGGCGTCAAAGCATATGCACGGTCAAGCAGACGCTGAGGAGCTGCTCGGTCAAAGGTGAGCACCAACTCAAAGCCCGCCTCATGAGCAATACGAGCTTGTTCCCAGGCCCAGGATTCGGCTCCCCCGGTCTCTGCCCAATGCATCGCCACCCACATCACTCGATCATTCGATGCGTCGTGCGCATCGGCTGCTACAGCTGTCACGTGCTGGGTGAAGTGGGGCGCAACATGCGTCTTTGTATTCCGCCATTGGCGGTAAGAATCCAAGAAAAGCGGAACCTGATTGTAAAGTCCCGTGTATACCTTGGAAAGAATCCGCCCCTTCAAGGTCGCAGTATTCCCAAAGCTAAAAGTCGATTCTCCACTAAAAAGTTCCGGAGAGGGAACGGCGATATGCATCGTATTGAGGACGGTACCTCGCCCAACGGCTGCAAGGCCGTCGCGTGCACTCCAGCCGGTTTCAGCGAGATTACGCATCGGTTCTGCGTTCTGGAAATGCAGTTCAGCCCGCACTGCGCGTTCACCCGACACCAACCGTTGGGTTCGCAAAGCAGCGGCAAGCCATCCAGCCCCCAAAACATCAAAGACATCAGCTGCCTGGGCAGTCAGCGAGATTCCAACAGGTTTTTCTCCGAGAAGCCCTTCAACCTGCTCGACAAAAGTTTTAATCTCCATCGTTCACATCCCTCGCAAGGTATCAACCGCTTCAGCAGCAGTTCCATCGACTTTCAGAGAGCCACGTTCCAAAAGGATTCCTCGATTACACAGACGACGAATCAAGTCCAGATCGTGACTGACAATAACAAGAGACTTACCTTGCTCCTGCATTTCATGGATACGATTCAAACATTTCTGCTGGAAGGGTTCATCACCAACTGCAAGAATCTCATCGACGAGGAAAATATCCGGATCCGTATGAACCGCAACCGAAAAGGCCAAACGGAGGAACATACCCGAAGAATAGAACTTCACTTCGGTATCGATGAACTGTTCGATCTCGGAAAAAGCAACGATATCGTCAAAAGATTTCTCAATCTGTTCACGAGTCATTCCCAAAATCGCGCCATTCAGGAAGACGTTCTCTCGTCCAGTCAGATCAGGGTGGAAACCTGCACCGACCTCAATCAAACCTGCCATCGTCCCGCGATACCCAACGCTCCCTTCCGTCGGGTGCATCACCCCGGAAATGAGCTTGAGCATCGTAGATTTTCCTGATCCGTTGTAACCGATCAGACCAATCGAATCGCCCTTTTCTACCTCAAAAGAGACTCCGTTGAGCGCACGAAAATGCGTTGACAGTTGCTCCCGACGCCCGGTCAACGTCCACACTAAACGGTCTTTAAGAGTATGGGTATTGTTGAGAGTAAATTCTTTGACAACGTCTTCTACTTTAATAACCGCCGACATCACAGCTCCTGAGCAAAACGCGAATCGTAGTGCCGGAAAACGAGGTCTCCAACGATAACAGTCAGCAAACTTACCCCCACGGATACCAGCGTCCACATCCCCATATGCATCGGAAGCAAACCAACCTGTGCGCCGGGGAGAGTACTCTGCCAGAAACCGTAGTGGAAGAGCTCAACGGCAATAGTCATGGGGTTGAGCTGGTAGAGCCACCACAGCAAATCCAGATTATGACCAGAGAAAACATCGTGAACCATTTGCCAGGTGTACAAAACCGGAGATACCCATGTCACCACCATGAGAATTAGATCCACAAAATTTTCGGCATCACGGAAAAAGACGTTGAGCGCTCCCGCAAAAAGTCCCAATCCCAGGGCAAAAACGGAGACTATTAAAAATCCCGTCAGGATGGCCGCAAGAGAGAGCAGGGTCGGGTGCCACCCCACGACAAGGGCACCGAGAAGTAGAACAACTACCTGAGGCAAGAAATGAACCAGTGCTACCCACATCGATGAGATGGGGAAAAGCTGTCTGGGAAGATAGATCTTTTTCACCAGGGCAGCATTTCCAACAACAGAACGCGTGGCATTTCCAAAAATTTCGGAGAAATAATTCACCAAAATCACACCGGAAAACATGTAGATCACATAGTTTTCGATAGCGGCATTCATCCGCATAAAAACACCGACAGCAAAATAAAAAACTAAAAACTGCGTCAGCGGCTTCACATAGCTCCAGAGCATTCCAAAAATAGATCCTCTATAGCGTGCTCGAAGCTCTTTATGCACGATGAGTTTCGTCAAATAAGGTTGACGAAACACCTCAAGCATCCCGGCCGATTGACCGGGAGTCGAGTATTTCTCGATCCCGCTGGTCACCTGTCGGTACCATCCTCAAAAATCGGGGCAAGTTCGTTGTCCAACATGGTGAGCGCGGATGCGATCGCCATGTGCATATCCAGGTACTTGTAGGTACCCAGGCGACCGCCGAAGAACACCTGCGGTTCTTCGTCCATCAGTTCGCGATAGGCCTTCAGGCGTTCGCGATCCTGTTCCGTGTTCACCGGGTAGTAGGGTTCGTCTCCGTGCTCGGCGAAGCGCGAGAATTCCTTGAAGATCACGGTGCGTTCGTTCTGGTAGTCGCGCTCCGGATGGAAGTGACGGAATTCGATGATGCGGGTGTAGGGCACATCCAGGTCGCCGTAGTTCATCACGGGGCAGCCCTGGAAGTCTCCGGTTTCCACCAGTTCGCGTTCGAAGTCGACAGTGCGCCACGACAGGTCGCCCGCGGAGTAGTCGAAGTAGCGATCCAGCGGGCCGGTGTAGACGACGGGAACCTTACCGACGACAGCATCCTTGTTCAGGGGGTTGCTGGGGTCGAAGAAATCGGTGTCCAGGTAGACGTCGATCAGGTCGGATTCGACCATGCGGCTCAGCCATGCGGTGTAGCCGTCAACGGGCAGACCTTCGTAGGTGTCGTTGAAGTAGCGGCTGTCGTAGTTGTAGCGCACGGGCAGGCGGGAAATGATCGATGCCGGCAGATCCTTGGGGTCGGTCTGCCACTGCTTGGCCGTGTAGTTCTTGAAGAATGCTTCGAAGAGGGGGCGTCCGACCAGGGAAATACCCTTGGATTCGAAGTCGGTGACGTCACTTCCTTCGACTTCGGCTGCCTGCTCAGCAATGAGGGCGCGCGCTTCGTCGGGGGTGTGGGCGGCGTTGAAGAACTGGTTGATGGTTCCCAGGTTGACGGGCATCGGGTAGACGACGCCATCAACGGTCGTCCACACGCGGTGGACGTAGGGGGTGAAGGAGGTGAAGCGGTTGACGTATTCCCACACGCGCTCGTTGGAGGTGTGGAAGAGGTGCGCTCCATACTTGTGGACTTCGATTCCGGTGTCGGGATCGGTCTCAGAGTAGGCGTTTCCTCCCAGGTGAGAGCGACGTTCGACAATGGCGACGCGCAGACCCCAGCGGGACGCTGCCTGCTCAGCAATGGTGAGGCCAAAAAGGCCAGATCCGACGACTACGAGGTCATAGTTCACAGTCGGTCTCCTTTCATTCTCGGTCAGTATAGGCGATGGCCTGCATCTTTCTGGGAAATCATTCGTGTTCGCTCGAGCTTTCGTCACGTTGTGCGCGTGACGAGGCGAACCAGCGTTTCGCTCCCACCGCGCGGTAGAGCATTTGGCGTACTCCCGCGGGGATCAGACGATATCCTCCGCGTACGACCACGTTGCGCACACTTTTGAGGGGGCTCACCAGTCCCAGGGAAGCCATTCGACGTTGGAGGTCGAGTTCGGAGCGCAGCATCGTCCACCCTCCACGTCGCGTGTAGGCACCGGCTCCCACTCGATACAGGACGAGGGCGTCCGGGTGGTTACACGAACGCACGCCCGCGGCGACCATTCGCGCGAAAAGCCAGTAGTCCTCCATGTGATTCACGTGCTCATATCC
This sequence comes from uncultured Actinomyces sp., assembly GCA_963525415.1. GTDB lineage: Bacteria > Actinomycetota > Actinomycetes > Actinomycetales > Actinomycetaceae > Pauljensenia. Next base: position 75,662 of record CAURIY010000004.1, on the reverse strand, counting down.
ACCGACGCCTTCGACGGCTGAGCGCCGGTAGATCACCGTGGGGTGATTGAAGGGGTCGCGGTAATCAATGGTTGCCCGGATATCTTCCGGCGTGAGCGGCATGCGTCGCACCATCCCCGGGCGGGATTCGTCCGTTTCAAATTCTGCAATCGCGGAGCCGACGAGATCGTATCCGCGTTCGATGAGGGGAATTTGTTCCGCGAAACGTTGGGGAAGGGAAATATCATCGGCGTCTGCTCGCGCAATGATCTCGTGCGCGCAGTGGCGGATTCCGACGTTGAGGGCGTGGGAAAGTCCGGAGTTCTCTTCGAGGCGGACGACGCTGAGCGGCACTCCCCCGGTGACCTCGTCACGCAGGCCAGCCACCGCCTCGTCAAGGAAACGATCGATGTCCGCGGGGACGGGTCCGTCGCAGACGACGACGATCTGGGAGGGAGGCAGCGTTTGGTCGGCTCCCACGGAACGCAGGGCACGACGGAAAAAGTCGGCGTTGTCCCCGATGTAGACGGGAAGGAGAACGGAGAATTCAGTCACGACCGGCCTCATCCTCGATGAAGCGCACTTCCTCAGCGACGGGAGTATCCGCGAGGACTTCCCACGTGGGGCGGGGCGGACGCACGCCGTCGCGCACACCGTCGCGCAGGTATCCGAAGGCGGCGGAACGATCCTGCGAACGAGCGAGCATCTTGGTCCAGCGCAGGGCGGTGGCCGCTCCGAAGGCTAGGCGGTCGAAAGCGGTGAATCCGGGGGAACGCGTGAGCGCCCACAGCTTGTTGCGCACTTCGTTGTAGAAACGCGCTCCGGGATCTGCGGTTGAGTTACCGAAGGTCTTCGTGCGGTGTTCAACTCGCGCACCGTCCACGTAGAGTCCCACGCGGTCACGGAGCAGGCGCGCGGTGTATTCGAAGTCGTCGTTCCACAGGAAGTAGTCCGCCTGGGGAAGTCCTTCTTCGCAGATGGCGCGGGCGTCCATGAGAATTGCCACGAACGAGGCGGTGCGAATGTGTCGTGCACCGACCGCGCTCGCGTGTTCGCGCAGTTCCCGCGAAATCATGAAGCGTTCGCGTGGGGCGTTCATGGGGTGCTCGCGCCCGTCGATCCAGTCGGCTCGGCAGGCCAGGAGCGCGGGTTCTCCGGGGTATTCCTCGCGCGTGCGGAGGAGTACTTCCAGTGCGGTGGGCGTGGGGATGGTGTCGTCGTCCATGATCCACACGAGGTCGGCTCCCCAGTTCATGGCTCGCGCGATTCCCGCAGCGAACCCGCCTGCTCCGCCCATGTTTTCCGACATCGTGACGACGTCGGTGACCGCGGGGTGTTCAGCGACGAGTGCCGGGGTGTCATCCGTGGAGGCGTTGTCGACCACGACCAGGCCGTCCAGCGGGCGTGTCTGCGCAGCGAGGCCATCCAGGGTTTCTTTTAGGAGCTCTGCTCGGTTCCAGGCAACGACGACGGCTACGACGCGGAGAGTCTTCATGCTCTAAGCCTACGGGAGGGGCGCACTAGGACAAAGAACCAATGAAGGTGCGCCGTATCGCTTTTACCCCCGTTTTGTACGCGGAGAGAAGTACTCACTCCTGCAGGAATAAATGAATCTCTTTCGTTCTTTTGCCGGAGCAATTGCTCTGAGCACGGGGGTACTGACCGGAGCCGGAAGCCCCGTCCTTGCTGCGGACGCACCCTCTCCACGAGTCCTTCATCCCCTAAAGCTGCTGCCGCGAGTACTCCACCACCGCTTCCCCGTGTGTCGACAACGCCCCTCCCCTTTCCTTCGGAAACACAGAGGCTCCCTCGCTGGAAGCTCCCGACACGGCAGCAGACTTTTTCGATGCGGCAGATGCCTTCCGTTCCTATTGGCTGTCGCATGGAGGTGAAAACGGACGCTACGGACGCCCGGTCTCTCCCCTCCTGTCTTTTTCTGGCCTACAGGTGCAGCACTGTGAACGCGGCCTTCTCGATCTTCTCCCCCAGAGTGGGACTCCACGCGATACGCGCATTGATTTCATGGGAATCGCTTCTTTCCTCGCTGCCACCGACAGCGGAGTTCTTGCCGCAGCGCCCGCCTCGTCGGATACCCCAAACGTCCTCACCCGCGTCGTGGATCTTCCCTCTGCGCGTTCGCAGGAGCAGGGGCGCGCTCCTTCCCTGCTCTTTGAGGTGTCCGACGGGTGGGTCGTTCGCGGCCTGGCCGCTTCCGGTTCTCATCGCCTCTGCGTGATCTCGTCTGAAGATCCCACGGATATTTCGTCCTACATCGGTCTGTGGGATGAGGCATCTTCGTCCTCTCACGTTCCCACCCGTTGGGTTCACGTTCTGTCCCCCACTCCCGTTGTGGCGCTTGCGGGGGAGACCGTGGCGTGGGGTGCGGGTTCGCAGCAGGACAACGCGCAGATGTACGTCATGCGCTGGACAGATTCTCAGCCATTCCTCGCGGGCGAGGCACCCGGATACTCACGCCCTGCCCTGTCCCCTTCGGGAACAACGGTGGCGATTCCCCGGGTTTCGTCGTCTTCAGCGACCTCCTGGGTGATTGGCGAGTTTCGTCCCTAAGACCACGAGGGGATTCCTATTGTCGGTTAGTTGTATCGTAAAGCTTGTGTAACGGCTTGATAACGATAGGATGGTGGTGATGAGCTCTTCACACGGCCACAGGCCTCGACCGATCCTCCACGCGGCAACGAACCCCTATCGTCCCGGCGCCGCGCGATTCGTCACGGCTTTTTTCCTGAGCATCGTCCTCCTGGTCGTCTCCACAGCCGCCTTCATCTACCACGATCTGGGCAAACAGCTGTCAGCAAACGCCATTAACACCGACGGCCTGGGAGCTACGGTCGCATCCCCTACTCCCCCCTCTGACTCCTTCCACGGGCGTGCCCTCAACATTCTGGTCGTTGGCACCGACAGCCGCGAGGGGCAGGAAGCCGTCGGCCTCAACGACGGCGAAGAGGGCATGCGCGCCGACACCACGATGCTCATGCACGTCTCGGCCGACCGCACCCGCATCCAAGTGGTGTCCATTCCGCGCGACCTCCTGGTCGACATCCCCTCGTGCAAGCGCAGTGACGGCACCAGCACCTACGCGCAGCATGACGTGATGTTCAATACCGCGTTCTTCAACGGATCAAACAACAAAGACCTCGCAGGCGGGATCGCCTGCACGAAAGCCACCACTGAGCTCCTGACCGGCCTGTCAATTGACGGCTTCATCCTGGTGGATTTCAAGGGATTCGTCGGCCTGGTCGATGCCCTCGGCGGCGTCTGGTACAACTTCGAAGAAGACATCTACGACGAGCGTTCCAACCTCGACATCACCGCCGGCTGCCACAAGCTCAGCGGGGTTGAGGCCATCGCCTTTGCGCGCACCCGCTACGCCGTCCACGACGGATCGGACATCGGTCGTATCGGCAACCAGCAGAAACTCGTTGCCGCCATGATGCGCGAGCTACTGAGCAAGAACTTCATCTCGGATCTTCCCGCTCTGGTGACCTTCACGAAACAGGGGTTGGCCGCTCTCAAGCCCTCCTCTAACCTCGCGGACTTCAATACCGATGTCGGCCTCCTCCTGTCTGTTGCCGGCATCAACAAAGAGAACATTCAGTTCGTCACCACTCCCTGGTACTACCCGCCGTCCAACCCGAACCGTGTGGCACTGCGAGAACCCGCAGCGTCCAACCTCTGGGCTGCTCTGAAGACCGACGCTCCCCTCCCTTCGGGACTGGATTACACCAGCGGCCAGGGAGATGAGAAAACCATCGAAGAGACCGCCACCCCAACGCCGGGCACCTCCGCGGCTTCCTCTACCGCGGCCTCTTCCGACGCGACTCCGTCGGCATCTGCGACGACAGCCACTCCGACGGTTTCGGCTTCTCCCTCCCCCGCAGCGTGCCCACCTGAAAAGTAACGAGAGCTGGCAATGACCTTCCCCCCGTCTTTTGAGGCAGACCCTACCCGCCGCCGTCCCTCCCTTTCCGAGGCGAAGCCCACCTCCGCCTCGTCGCCGTCCGAAAGCGCACCTCAGGCGGACGAACGCGTCCAGCAGTGGCAGGTCACCCCCTCCAAGGAGAGCACGTCCCCTGCGCGGAACGCTCATTCCAACGAGGACGAGGCGCCCGCTCCGCAGTCCGTTATTCCTCCGTCCTACGCACCTTCCCATGAACGCCGACGTCCCTCGCTCAGTTCCGTCGATAGGGCGCCGGCTACGGATCCTGCAGCAGGGAGTGCTCAGGGTTTTTCTCCGGCAATTCCCACGGCGGCATCTGCTGCTGGGGCTGGTCAGCTTCCCGCGGCTGCGGCGGCCAGGGCTACAGATACCTCGACCCCGTCTTCTGCTGCCCCTACGCAGCTTCCCCCCGCATACCTTCCGAGTGCGCAACGGAAACGCCTAACCTCGGCCGCTTCCTCACCCGCTGCTCACGTACCCGCGCGCACCTCCGTATCACAGCGTTCCTCCGCTGCGCCTCGTGACCAGTGGAAAGACGCTCTACGCCAGCGTCTCCCTCGCACGGGAGCACCTTCCTCTCCCTCACGTGGACGTTCCCGCAGGCGCTGGCCGATCCCCGTGGCGGTGTGCCTCGTTCTTCTGCTGGCATGGCCGGCGTTCCTCCTGTGGGACGCGCAGATGCACCTGCGTCGCGTTGACGCCCTCTCCGCGCAGAGCAATACCCCCGGAACGACCTACCTGCTGGCAGGATCCGACTCGCGGGCGGACGGATCCGTCCCCGACGACACCCAGGGGCAGCGCGCGGACTCCATCATGCTGGTGCACGTCGCTGCCAATGGGCAGACTTCGATGATCTCCCTGCCGCGCGACACCTACGTGGAGGTTCCGGGAGAGGGATGGGATAAGCTCAACGCTTCCTTCGCCTACGGCGGGCCGTCCCTGCTGGTGGCGACCGTTGAAAAACTCACCGGACTGACCGTCGATCACTACGCAGAAATCGGCATGGGCGGCGTCTCCTCCATCGTGGATGCCGTGGGCGGCGTTGAGCTCTGCATGGACATGGATGTTGAGGACGAAAAGTCTGAGCTTTCGTGGACGGCCGGATGTCACATGTCTGACGGAAAAACCGCACTGGCTTTTGCTCGTATGCGCTATTCCGACCCGCGCGGTGACATCGGGCGAGCCGAACGCCAGCGTCAGGTGGTATCCAAGACCGTGTCGACGGCAATGTCTCCCACAACCTTCATCAACCCCGGGCGCACCCTGCAGGTTGAGCGCGCGGGAGCGTCGGCATTCACCGTGGATCAGGACTCCAGCGTGTTCGATGTGGCAAGTCTTGTGATGGCTTTCCGCAACGCTCAGAAAAACGGGATGACGGGCACCCCGCCCATCAAGTCCCTAGGGTATTCGACCTCTGCGGGGTCGGCCGTTCTCCTTCAGGACACGACCGCGCCGGATTTCTTTGAGAAGCTCCGTTCGGGCACGTTGACCTCGGCTGATCTTCAGCAGATGCCCTAAAAGCCCACACGGGATGCCCGACGGAAGGAACGAGTGCCCCGCGGAGTTCACTCCAGGCACACGTCCTGTTCTCTCACCCGCCTCTCACCTACGTTGGGGGCACTCGCCTGCGCGGGTGCCCCCAACGTTTTCACGGCTCGCTCCAAAGTGACTGGGCTAGTGTGCCAGTTCGCTCAGACGACGGGCGATCAGTGCGAAGGAGGTGGCTCCCGGATCCGGGGTTCCCAGCGACTTTTCGCCCAGCGGGCGGGCGCGGCCTCGTTTCGCGATAAGGTCGGCCGTGCTCGCTGCGCCTTCTTCTGCCGCCGTAGCAGCAGCGTCGAGGCGCTGTACCAGCGATCCCTCGCTCTGGCGGAAGGCCGTGGTGAAGGGAACCAGAGCATCGACCATGGTCTTGTCTCCCAGTTCGGCTCCTCCCAAGCGCGACACCGCGTCACAGGCGCTGTCTACCGCCACTTCGAGAGTTTGATCCGTGGGAGCGGCCGTGTCACCGAGCGCCGTTCCCACGGCCGTGAGCAGCGCCCCCCAGAGGGCACCCGATGTTCCACCGGCACCGTCAGACCAGGCTGTTCCCGCAGCCGACAGCGTGGTGGCCGCGCCGCCGTACTCAGAGGCAATACGCGCCGCCGCTTCGCGCGCAGCGCGCTCCCTTCGACATACCAATGCCGTGATCGCCTCCGGCCGCGCAGCCCGGCTTGCCCCGGCCACCCGCATGGGGGCAACACATGTCACCGAGAAAACCGGGGACGAGCTCACCGCCTACGTGCGTGAGGTGACGGGAGGGCGTATGGCGGACGTCGTAGTCGTCGCCGTGGGCGTGCCCGAGCTGGCAGGTCATGCCCTTCAATTAGCTGCTCCCCAGGGACGGGTCAGTTATTTTGCTGGTTTCAGTAAGGGAACAAGCGCAACGATTGATCCCAATCTGATTCACTACAGCGAAATCACCGTCACGGGCGCTTCCAATGCCAGCCGCGCCGACTACGCGCAGGCCGTGCACCTCCTGGAAAGTCGCGCCCTCGACCTCTCCTCACTCATCACACACCGCTATCCTCTGGAGCAGTTCGAGGAGGCATGCGAAGCGCAGCGCAGCCGCGCCGGACTGAAAGTCGCGCTCATCCCCTAAACGTCGCCGCCAACTCGAGGAATACAGAGCGCAATGTTCTGGCCTCGCAGCACTTCTTCAGAGAGGCGCAGGTTCCTCGCGCTCACAGAAGGAGCGGCGCAGAGGACGGTACAGCGCTGACAGGTGCGAGCGCAGGCCGCACAGAGCGCACATATCGCTTCAGATACATGTGGGGGTCGCAGGTGTGATACCTGCGACCCCCACAACGCTATTCGCTGCATCCTCCCCGCAACGCACTCACGGCGCGTATCAGCGAAAGGAGGAAACGCCTCGTCAATCCTGAGAGGGAACCTCAATGCGACGAGGACCCGACTGCCAGGCTTCCCACGCGGACTCGAGGATTTCCTTCACCCCGTAGTTCGCCTTCCAGCCCAGATCCACGGCGATGCTCATGGGATCGCCAATCAGCATCGGCGGGTCGCCCGCACGACGGTCAAGCTCTTCCACCTCGAAGTTCCATCCGGCAACTTCACGCAGGCCATCCACGATCTCGCGGACGGAGGTGCCCAGACCCGTACCCACGTTGAACTGGCGGTGCGCGGGGTTGCCGCGATCCAGGGCGTCCATCGCAGCAATGTGCGCGTCGGCAAGATCCTTCACGTGGATGTAATCGCGGATGCAGGTGCCGTCATCCGTGGGGTAATCCGTTCCGAAGATCTTCGGGGTGTCGCCCTTGGAGAGGCGTTCGAGGATCATCGGCACCAGGTTCAGGCAGGCCGGATCTTCCAGATCCACCCAGCCGGTTCCCGCCACGTTGAAGTAGCGCAGGCCGATCCAGTTCAGTCCCCAGGCGCGCTCGCAGTCAGCCATCATCCATTCGCCGATGAGCTTCGTTTCGCCGTAGGGGTTGATGGGGTGCTTCTCGACGTCTTCGGACACCACAGAAACCGGGGGCATGCCGTACACGGCGGCAGAAGAGGAGAAGATCATCTTCTGGACGCCGGCAGTTTCCATGGCGGAGAGAACATTCGCCAGACCGCCGATGTTCTGGCGGTAGTACAGAGCCGGCTTCTCCATCGATTCCCCGACCTGCTTGAGGGCGGCGAAGTGGATGACCGCATCCACGTCCTCGTCGATCATGGCTTGAGTCATAATCGGCAGGGCTTCATCCGAGGCCACATCCACCTGAATGAGGGTGGCGTCTCCGATGCGATCCGGGCGGCCGGTGAACATATTGTCAACCACCACGACCTTGTCGCCGCGCTCTTGCAAAAGACGAACAACGTGTGCGCCGATGTAACCGGCGCCTCCAGTAACAAGAATGCTCATGAGCCCTAGGCTACTCCCCCACCTGCGCGAAGTTTCCAGCGACACCCGCCCGCGCCGCCTCGTGCCCGAAGCCGCACCCGCAAGGATCCCCGCGCGTACCGGCGAGAGGGTCTAACGCCCCACGGGCAGAAGCTGGCGAATCTGCGCTTCCAATTCCGGAATAAACTGCCGCGCGTAGTTCGCCTGGATATGCGTCGAATCGAAGTAGATCTGCAATCCTCCCGCAGCCGCATAGCACTGGGCGTCATCGCAGAAACCTCGCGTAAAGTCGAGCAACTTCACGCGCTCGCTGCGGGCGCTGCGCACCGCATCGCCCAGGAAGGAGTGTCGAGACGCAGGTGGGTACGCGGTGGCATCGTTGCCGCTATTTCTTTCTTTTCAGCTTGTCAGAAAACAGGAAAAGCATGCCAAAGAGGTATGACCGGCTATTTTCTCCTCCGGCCTCACACAGACGGTTTAAAAACGTCGCGAGCGCCTGCCGACCGACACCAGGGGACCTTCGGGCATCACGCGGGCCGGATCGTAGGTCGGCGGAATGGCTGCTAAGGACACGGTGAAAAGCGGGGGCTGAAGCTGCGTAAGTTCAACGCGTCCCCCCATGGTTTCAATGAGATCTTTCGCCAAAGCCAAGCCGATACCGGTTGATCCGTGGCCGGAGACCCCGTTTTCGAAGATGTGGGGAGCCAGATCGGGATCGACACCTTCTCCCTCATCGCTCACCTCGATCATCACACCTCGACTCTGCGTGGCATTGCGCGTATGCACCAGGGTTGTACCGGCTCCGTAGCGCAGCGAGTTTTCGATGAGGGTGGCCAGAACCTGGGAAAGTTTGGCTCCGTCGGCCAGCACCGGCATATCTGCCTGGTCGCTGAATACCAGCGGGCGCCCGGCTTCTTCAAAGAGTTTTTCCCACTCTTCACGCTGGGTATTCAAAACTTCCAGAGTGTGAAGAGCCTCGGTTTGACCGCTGACGCGCTTCGAGGAATCGAGGAGTTCTGAGGCGACAGTTGTCAGGCGCTCCACCTGTTCGAGGCAGGAGCGAGCTTCTTCGCGGACTTCTTCCTCCGTGGAAATGTATTCGATTTCTTCCAGGCGCATCGACAGGGCGGTCAGTGGGGTACGCAGCTGGTGGCTGGCGTCGGCGGCCAACTGGCGTTCTGCTGCCAGGCGTTTGGCCATGCGTTCTCCCGTGCGAGCCAGTTCTTCTTGCACGAGGTCGATTTCTTCGATACCGGAAGGTTTGATGCGCGCACGCACCTGACCGGAACCGATTTGTTCGGCCTGGGCACTCAGGTAGATCAGCGGGGCGGACAGGCGCCGGGAGAGTTTATTGGCCAGGAACCATCCAACAAGCAGGGAGATCACCGTGCCGATCGCGAAGATTCCGCAGACGTACACGATGCGAACGATGGTGTCATAGGCGGAGATCGTCATGCTGACAGTCACGCCTCCGGGCGAGGTGGACACGCGGGTCATGGTGATCCCCGAGACGGGCTCTCCCACGCGAATGAGGGGGCCGTTTCCGAAGAGCCTCACTTCAGCGTAAGCATTGCCCTGTCCTGCGGCCAAAGGTTGAGCCCACATGCGGATGAGGCTTTCGGAGGGTTCCTGCCCACCCTGGACGCGTCGTTCGATTGCTCGCTGAACGGACTGCACGCGCGTTTCAAGCGCGGATTCCTGGTAGTTCCACACAAGGAAGGAGGCCGCACACGCGCCGGGAATCCCCAGGAGGAGCGCCACAACCGACACAGCTGTCAGGATCATCCGAGCAGCACGCTTACGCATGTCTCTCCCTTCAGGCCTTCCAGGTCAACCGATGCGCGGTGGGCACCCCGTGTCGACGGATACGAGATCCCGTTTCAGTACACGGGCTTTTCGAAGCGGAAGCCCATTCCGCGCACCGTGGAGATGTAGCGAGGCGCTGCCGCGTCATCGCCCAGTTTGCGACGCAGCCAGGACACATGCATATCGAGGGTCTTAGTTGAGCCGGTCAGACCGTTCCCCCAAACTTCACGCATGAGGGTGTCACGACCCACAACATTGCCGGCTTCGCGGACGAGCACGCGCAGGAGGTCGAATTCTTTGGCGGTCAGTTGCAGCTCTCGGCCGGAGGCGTAGGCGCGGTGTGCGGCCACGTCGATGCGGATGTCCTGCACGGAGAGGTCACCGTCGTTGATTTCTCCGCTGACGCGGCGCAGCAGGGCACGCACGCGCGCCAGAAGTTCTGCCAAACGGAAGGGCTTGGTCACGTAGTCATCGGCGCCTGCATCGAGTCCGACCACCATGTCGACTTCGTCTGTGCGGGCAGTCAGGATGAGGACGGGAACAGCCAGTCCCATGGAGCGAATTTCACGGGCGACATCGAGGCCGTCCATATCGGGTAACCCCAGGTCAAGGACAACAAGGTCTGCGCCGTCGGCCTCCGCGAGCGCAGAGCGCCCGGTGGCGTGCGCGCGCACGTCATATCCTTCACGTCCCAGTGCACGAGTCAGGGGTTCTGAAATCGCGGGATCGTCCTCAACGAGAAGTACTGTAGTCACACCAGAAGTATACCTTCTCAGGGACTTTTCTTGTACTTTTCTTGACCAAATAATCACGTTTTTCACATGAAAATTCGGAGCAGCCCCCGCTAGCAATCAGCCGTTGGTGTCACCACGTAGGGTGAGATGGGACCAAAACCGCGCAATTCTGCACTTGGGAACTCTTCCAGTTCATATCCCTGCCCGCCCTTACCGGCCGCAATCGCCGCCGCGGTCGTCGGGTCGGTCAGGATTTTACCGACCGGAGCGATGTCCACCAGTCGGGCAGCGAGATTCACCGTCGGCCCAAAGACATCACCCGAACGAGAAAACACATCTCCTCGCACAAAAGAGGCGCGCACGGGAAGGATCTGATCATCCGCCCCCAAACGTTCAATGAGCGAGGAAGCCACGCGCAGCCCCGTTGCCAGGTCGTCGGCAATGTACATGACCGCGTCGCCGATCATCTTGACGATCCGCCCTCCGGCGGCCGTCACAGCATCGCGGGATTCCTGTTCGAAACGTCCAATGAGATCTACGAGCGCCCCACCCAGGATCGTCGACGAGGACGTATAGGACACCATGTCAACGAATCCCAGCGAGCGGTTCAGCGGGAAGCGCTCATGCACCCCCTCATCACGGCGGCGCGACACCTCGTGATCGGTTCGTTTGAGCAGAGCATCCAGCTGCCTCTTCCACGAGTGGGTCAGCAAGTGCTCCAAAACGGCAACGCGTTCACGCATATGATCCAGGACGTACATGCGGGCAGCCGTGTCGTCGAGCTCGTAGCGTCGAATGGCATCCTCAACCAGCGCTTCCACCTGCCACAGTCCCAGGCGGTCAGCCAGGTGCGAATTTGCCCGCAGGAGGGATCGTCCCGTCGCTCCGTCGATGTGTCCCGAAGCCAGGAGAGAGCTCCACTCTTCGTAGAGAACCGCATCATTTTCGGTAAATACGGGTTCCCCGGCGGGCGGCAGGGTGAAGCCCATGGAAACCCAAAATTCGTGAACGTCCTCGACCGAGGTTCCCGCGCGACGAGCCATGTCGTCCGAGGTGTAGGTCAGCGGCCCGCCCAAGAGAGACGAGGTGTAGCTCATTGCCGTTGAAAACGTGTCCTGCGTGGGGGGTTCGTGGGTAGGGGAAAGCTCTGGTTGCGCGTCGTAGGCGTGGTCACCAGACACTTTTCACCCCTTTCACATGTGGTCGACAACACACGAGTGTAAAGGAAAGTGAAAAACAATGCACTGCGAACGCCCACTGATCACGTAAATTACCTCGTATGCGCTTCCTTCTCGCTTCCCAGTCCCCCGCACGCCTGAACACGCTGCGCAATGCCGGCATCACTCCCCTCGTGTACATCCCCCAGGTCGACGAAGATGCTCTGCTGGAGGAACTGGAACGCGAGCACAGCCCTGAGCGCCCTTCTCCCGCACTCCAAGTCACGGCTTTGGCTGAAGCCAAGTGCCACGATGTCGCCCGCAGGCTCTGCGCCGGAGAATACGAGGACTGCGTTTTTCCCCTCGAAGAACCCCTCCTCGTTGTCGCCTGCGATTCCATGCTGCAATCCGGCCAGGAAATGCTCGGCAAACCCCACACTCCCGAAAATGCGCGGGCGCGCATCCGCCAGCTCAGCGGAAACACCGCAACCCTGTGGACGGGACATGCCCTTGCCCTTATCTCTGCAGAGGGAACGGTCACCCGTCAGTTGTCCCAGGCGGCCTCGACCGAGATCTACTTCTCGACGATGAGCGAGCGCGAAATCGAGGACTACGTGGCCACGGAAGAGCCCCTGCACGTTGCGGGGTCTTTCACGATCGACGGATACGGCGGCGCTTTCATTCGGGGCATTTCCGGTGATCCCCACTCCGTTGTCGGCATTTCTCTACCCCTCGTGCGTTCACTGGCTCGCGACCTCGGGATTCACTGGCCCGACCTGTGGGATCGCGCCCACTGAGCCTCACCGGCGTCCACACTGCTGTCACATACAGTCCTGCGGAGAGGCTCCGCGCTACAGTGTTCAAATGACGACAACAGCATGGGGCATTGGCCTCGCCACAGTGACAGCGGACGGAACCATTCTCGATGTCTGGTATCCCGCTCCTCATCTTGCCGATTTCTCAGCCGAGGAAGCCGCGAACGAACGCACGCGCTACGCCTCGTGCGAAAAAGACGATCCCCTACGCGCGGTAAGCACCCGCGTCGTCGAATGCCAGCTGGATCTCGACGAGGCACCTTCCTCCACCGAGGACGCCTACCTGCGTCTGCACCTGCTCTCCCACCGCCTCGTCACCCCGAATTCCCTCAATCTCGATGGAATCTTCCCCCTCCTGCCCAATGTTGCGTGGACCTCACACGGTGCCTGCGACCCACGCACCCTCGAGGACACGCGTCTCACAATGCGCGCGGCGGGGCAGGCTTTCCACGTGATCGGCGTTGATAAGTTCCCTCCGATGGTCAACTACGTTGTGCCCTCCGGGGTGCGCATAGCCGACGGCGCGCGCGTGCGCCTGGGCGCCTACCTGGCGGAAGGCACAACCGTCATGCACGCCGGATTCGTTAACTTCAACGCCGGAACCCTGGGGCGTTCCATGGTGGAAGGCCGCATTTCTCAGGGAGTTGTTGTCGGCGATGGTTCCGACGTGGGCGGCGGTGCCTCGATGATGGGAACGCTCTCGGGGGGTGGCCGCGAACGCGTCCGCCTGGGTGAACGCTGCCTGCTCGGCGCGAACTCCGGCCTCGGAATTCCCCTGGGCGACGACTGCGTCGTCGAAGCGGGGCTTTACATCACCGCGGGAACGAAGGTCACTCTCGTTCCTCGCCGCGACCAGGACGACGAGGAGCGGACGGTTGCCGCGCGCGAACTCGCGGGCGCGTCCAATATCCTCTTCCGCCGTCACTCCGTTACCGGACGCGTGGAAGCCGTGGCACGCAGCGGCAGCGGCATCACTCTGAACGAGGCACTGCACGCAACGAACTGACCGCGCTCAGGCGGGCGACGGCCGCATCGATGCGTTCGTCGCTTGCCGTCAGGGCGATCCGCACATATCCTCGCGCGGCTTCTCCGTAGAAGTCTCCGGGGGCGACCAGGATTCCCAGGTGCGCAAAGGCGTCGACGAGATCCCAGGAGCTGGCGTTTTCTTCCCCGTCCCTCGGGGCTTCTCGCACCCATAGGTAGAGTCCCGCCGCGGATTCTTCGTCATTGACGAGGCCGGCTGCGCGCACCGCGTCCAGCAGGCGTTCGCGTCGGCGTGCGTAGCGCGCGTACTGCTGCGCGACGTGTTCTTCATCGCGCAGGGCGACGGCCATCGCGTGCTGCACGGGCGCGGGAACCATCATGCCCGCGTGCTTGCGCACCTCGATCACGGGCGCGAGAAGTTCAGGATCCCCGTACATGAGCGCGGCGCGGTATCCCGCGAGGTTGGACTGCTTCGACAGGGAGTACAGGACGATGAGCCCCTGAGTACTCCCTCCGCACACGCGTTCATCCAGAAGCGAGGGGACACCCGTCGACGTGTAGGGCTCGGCCCAGGGCAGAGCCGCATAGCATTCGTCCGAGATGACAACGGCGCCGTGCGCGCGCGCCCATTCCACCACTGCGCGCAGCTGGTCAACGCTCAGGACGTGGCCGTCGGGGTTGCCCGGCGTATTGAGCCACACGAGCGAGGCATCCGGCCAGGAGGCGGGATCGGCAGGGTTCACGGGGACTGGGGTTGCTCCGGCCAGGCGGACACCCACATCGTAGGTCGGGTAGGCGACCTCGGGGATGAGAATGGTGTCTCCGGGGCGCACGCCCAGGAGCATCGGCAGCCAGGCAACGGCTTCTTTGGAGCCAATGGTGGGGATAACGCCGGCGTCGCCGGGGTCGACCATTCCTCGTCGCTGCCCCCAGGCGCGGATAGCGTCGCGCACTTCAGCGGTTCCAATCACCGTGGGGTATCCGGGGGCATCGCTGGCTTCGTTCAGGGCGTGGCGCACCAGTTCCGGAGTGGGATCGACCGGGGTTCCCACGGACAGGTCGCAGATCCCGTCGGGGTGTTCCATCGCGCGCTGTTTGTAGGGGGCGAGGTGATCCCAGGGGAAGTCCGGCAGGGCAAGGGGGCGAGGAAGGTCGGTCATTTCCCCATTTTCTCAGTCTCGTCCGCGGGGAGGACAGCGAGCCTCATCTGGTGAGACACAGACGTCCCACCGCGGGGTCAGCAGCATACGCACGCGATGCGCCCGTTTCCCTCACGCGAGGAGATTGACTGGGCAGCTGCTCCCGGTGGCGTTTGGCCGTGAGCACCCCCTCATGCGGGGTGTGAAAGCGCACCACTGCACATGTCATTCCAGGGATATAGCAAGACGCCGTCCGCACGAGGCAGTCGGCGTCTTCTCACAGACTATTCGCGTCTTGTGCGCGGTCAGTGGCTGGCCAGCCAGTCCTCATTCTGCGGGGGCAGATCCGTAATCCACTGGACGTCGAAAGACTGAGCACCGGTCTTTTGGGCGCCACCCGGCGACCCCAGATCGACAAAGAAATCGGCGTTTGCCTGGAAGTAGTCCGACCACTGATCGGGCAGGTCGTCCTCATAGAAAATGGCTTCCGTCGGACAGACCGGCTCACAGGCGCCGCAGTCCACACATTCATCGGGGTGAATGTACAGGGTGCGCGCACCTTCGTAGATACAGTCGACGGGACACTCGTCCACACAGGCCCGGTCTTTCACATCGACACAGGGCTGCGCGATGACGTAGGTCATTCCATTTCCTCCTTGGACACTGTCGCAACGCGACCAATAACCGTCCTATTATCGCGCATATGACGTCGCGCGCAGATGTGAGTTCGCTTTTACCCGGAAATTCCCAGAATTCTCAGGAGGAGAATCCCCGAGGTGAAGCGCCCTTTACGGCACACGCATTGCACGCAAATACCCCGACGTCCCCTCCCCTGCCCTGGTTGGCGTGGACGCCAGGCGAGCGCGTCGTTGTCCGCTACCGAGGTGAGGACGGGCTCTACGACGCTCTGGGAGATCTGCTCGAAACAGCTCCCGACCACGTGGTGATCCGTACGCGGAAGGGTGATGTGCGCGTGGACGCCCGCACGATGGTGACGGGAAAGAAAGTTCCCCCGCCGCCTTCCGCTCCCCTTCCCCACTGACGAGGCAGAGGCACGTCTCGTTGCACGTTGGGCTTTGCCACGCCCGCACGCGGAAAGCCAGCAAGCGATGAGTTTCCTCCTCATGCGGGGGTCTCCGGTGCGAGGCGTGCTTCCCTTCCCCTGATCGCCGTTCAGGCGAGAAGGAAGCTGCGCCTCGTCCGCGGAAAAACACCCCCGCGGAGAAGGGAAGGATCAGCGCTGGGCGCGACGCTCCCGAGCGGCAATCTTGAAGCGCTCCTGGGAATCGAGGACGACTTTACGCACGCGCACGGCCTCGGGGGTCACCTCAACGCACTCGTCGTTCGCCGCGAATTCCAAGGACTCTTCCAGGGTCAGGCGACGCGACGGAGTGAGCGACTCGTACACGTCGGCGGTCGCACTACGCGTATTCGTCTGCTTCTTTTCGCGCGTGATGTTCACATCCATGTCCTCGCCGCGCGCGTTCTCGCCCACGACCTGACCTTCGTAAACCTCAGAGCCGGCCTCCACGATGAACGAACCGCGTTCCTGCAGGTTAATCATCGCGTAGGGAGTTGCCTGACCCGCGCGGTCGGCCACCAGAGAACCGGACAGGCGCTGCTCGATGGCGCCCTGCCACGGGGCGTAGCCGTCCGAAATTGACGAGGCGATTCCCGTTCCGCGCGTTTCGGTGAGGAAGCGGGTGCGGAAACCGATCAGGCCTCGGGCGGGCACCACGAATTCCAGGCGAATCCAGCCCGATCCGTGGTTGGCCATCGTTTCCATGCGTCCCTTGCGCTGCGCCATGAGCTGCGTAACCGCGCCGAGGTACTCCTCGGGAATGTCAATGGTCATGCGTTCCATCGGCTCCGAGGTCACGCCGTCGATATCCTTCGTCACGACCTGGGGCTTACCCACGGTCAGTTCGAAGCCCTCGCGGCGCATCTGCTCCACGAGGATGGCCAAAGCGAGTTCGCCTCGTCCCTGAACTTCCCAGGCGTCCGGGCGTTCCGTGGGGAGCACGCGCAGCGACACGTTGCCCACCAGTTCACGATCCAGGCGATCCTTCACCTGGCGTGCCGTGACCTTCGCGCCCTTCACGCGACCCGCCATCGGAGAGGTGTTGATACCGATAGTCATCGAAATTGCCGGGTCGTCCACGGTAATCAGCGGCAGGGGGCGCGGGTCATCCAGGTCGACCAGGGATTCACCGATCGTAATGTCCTCAATACCGGCCACCGCGACGATGTCGCCGGGTTCGGCGCTTTCAGCGGCAAAGCGCTCCAGCCCCTCCGTGCGCAGCAGTTCAGTGATGCGCACGGACTTGATGGTGCCGTCGTGGCGGGCAAGGCCGACGTTTGCGCCCTTGGTCAGCACACCGTTGTGGATGCGCAGCAGTGCCAGACGCCCCAGGAAGGGCGAGGCGTCCAGGTTCGTCACGTGCGCCTGGAGAGGAGCACCCTCGTCGTATTCGGGGCCGGGGATGCGATCCAGGATCGTGGCAAAAAGCGGTTCGAGGTCTTCGGTGGGGATATTGCCGTCACCGGGGTTGGTGAGCGAGGACTTACCCGCCTTCGCAGAGGCGTACACCACCGGAACGTCCAGGAGGGAATCCACGTCGGCTTCCACGCCTTCGGACAGGAGGTCTTCGGCCAGAGCCAGGAGCAGATCCTGAGTTTCCGAGACCACTTCCTCGATGCGGGCGTCAGGACGGTCAACCTTGTTGACAACGATGACCACGGGAAGCTGGGCTTGAAGAGCCTTACGGAGCACGAAGCGGGTCTGCGGCAGGGGACCTTCGGAGGAGTCCACCAGGAGCACGACGCCGTCGACCATCGACAGGCCGCGCTCAACCTCGCCGCCGAAATCGGCGTGGCCAGGGGTATCGATCACGTTAATGGTCACGCCGTCGCTCAGGCCGCGTTCCTGGGCTGCGGCGCCCGTGTAGTGGACAGCCGTGTTCTTGGCGAGAATCGTGATGCCCTTTTCGCGTTCGAGGTCACCGGAGTCCATGACGCGTTCGCCGGTTTTTTCCACGGTGTCGCGTTCGGAGAAAGCGCCGGACTGCCACAGCATCGCGTCGACGAGGGTGGTTTTCCCGTGGTCGACGTGCGCGACGATAGCGACATTACGCAGGTTGTGGCGGATAGACATAAACGGGACTCCTCGGCAGCTTCATCAATCAGGACGCGGCTTATGCGCTCACGCGTCGGCGAAAGTCACTGTCGCGCAGGGGCGACAAGGACATGCGCCTGCCAGTTTATCGGCAGGACACACCCGTCTTGAACGAAGAGGCCGGTTCTGTGACGCTTTCCTCGCTCTACGCCACACCGCGTCATTCACGCACAGACGGGGCTCGCAAGGACGGGAAAAGCACCCATCGCCTCGTCTCGTGGGCAAAGCCGGATGCGCCGATGAAGGCTACTCTCTGCCCTCGCGGGAGATCCCCAGCCTCTGCCCCACCCAGGGCAGCTGGTCATTGACCGCGGCGCTCCACACGCGCCACGTGTGTCCTCCCGGATACAGGCGCTTTTCCACCGTCATTCCGGCCTTCTCCGCCTGCGCACTCACGGTCTCCATGTAGGGGCCGAAAAGGTGATCGCCCTTACCCGCGGAGAAAATTCCGTGGATCATCGGATAGGAGTTTTTCTGCATGAGGCTCATCGGGTCATTCGCTGCGTACTTTTCCCGTTGACCGCCAAAAATCTGGCGAATCGTCTGTTCCTCATTACCCAGCGTCGGATGTTCTTCACCGGACATGTCGAGGAAAGAACGGTAGACCTCGGGAGCCCGCGTCACCGTCTGGAGCGCGCAGGTTCCCCCACTGGAATAGCCTCCGATCGCCCAGCGATCCGGATCCGGGTGCACGCCCAGATTCTGCTTGAGCCACAGGGGCACATCTTGTTCCACATAGGTCGCCACGTGCCCCTTCGCCCCGTCGGAACACAGGGGGTTATCGATCGGCGTCGACAAAATATCGACCATCGCGACAATCGGAGCAATACCGTTGTGAGCGCGCGCATAGCTGTTGAGGGCTTCACCGATATTTCCCAAGGACAGCCACTCCATGGGGCTACCCGGCTGGCCGGTCACCAGCACGAGGACGGGAAGAGCCGGGCGGTTGGACGCAAAGTAGGCGGGCGGCAGATAGACCAGGGCGTTACGGGGACTGAAATCCGCGTGCGAGGCGGGAATCGGAGTCTCCGCAATGACACCGCTATCGGGGATCTCCCCTTCCGCACGCCACTCATCTTCGAGAATCCCCGTTGACGGCGGAAGAGTGTGGGACGGATCCGGCAGTGAGAGTTGTGTCCACGGAACGGTGGTGATTCCCGCATTCACGAGGGATCCCACCGACGGGTAGGCGCCGTAGTGTCCGTTAATCGCCAAGAAGGAGGACACCAGCACCATGACCAGCGACATCACGGTTCCCACAATGGCTGAGGGACGCCTCTGCCGCCGCTGGCTCAGCGTTGCCCCCGCAAGGAAGAGGCCGAAGAGGAATACTCCGACCCACGCCCAGGTGAAGCGTCCGATCCCCTCCGCAAAGGGATGCCACAAGACATCGATACCCAGCCAGCAGCCCCCGGCGATAAGGATCGCCCCCAGCACAAGCATGACGCGCGTACGTCGCGTGCAGTGTCGCGCGCCCTTCCACCACAGCACCCCGCAAAAAAGCAGAGCCAGGACAACAGCTAACGGCAATGTCCACACGCGCAGCAGGGGGATGGCGTTGAGGAAGCGTCCGAGCATCTCACTCATGCGAAAACACCACCTTCGTGATCATGGTGGCGGCTTCACGCGCCCCCATGTGGGGCACGTACGCGCGGGCAAGCGCCAGCGATACCGCCGGCCCGTCCCCCAAATCCGGCAGAGCCACGTACATGGGGACAAAGCGCGCCTGGAATTTTTTCTTAAACGCCAGCAGGGAGCGGAAACCATACATCGGTTCCATCATAGTGCTCACCGCATCCAGCAGAGGAGCGATATCCACGGCGGGAGTCATCGCGAGTTTCGGGTTTTCTTCGCACAGTCCCGAATTCGCCAGGGGCGCGCCCGACAGAGAAATAAACTCCAGCCCCTCGTCTTGGGCATCCAGTGCCGCGCGACCGATCAAAAATTCGATGGCCGGTTTAAAGCCACCCTCTTTTCTCCGCATCATGTCGAGGGTCAACCCCACCACTGTTCCCTCGCGATACACCGGCATCCACGAGGTCACAGCATGAACCCGATCGTCCTCGTCACACGCCACCAGCATGCGCGTCTCGGGGTCGTCGATTTCCTTCATGCCGCCCAGGGTGAAGCCCATTTCCGGCAAGGATTTTTCACGCGCCCACGCGTCGGAAATCTCGCGGATCTGTCGACGGATCTGCGGGGAGGCGTCGGGATAGGTCATCCACTCAGCGCGAATCCCCTGCTTATTCGCGTGGTTAAAGGCCGTGCGAATGTCTTGGAATTTCTTCCCGGTAAAGGCCAAATTTCCCAGGTCACACACCGCTTCTTCAGCGACCTTGAGCGCCACCCATCCCGCACGCGAGGCCGCGAGCGCGGTCTCCTCCCCCACGGAATACAGCGCCGGAACCAACCCGTGCGCCACGCTGAATGCGGAAAACTCAGCGATCACCTCGTCAATCGCCCCACGGGTCGAGGCAAAATCCGTCACCGTGAGCGCGACGCTCCCATCGCTCCTGTAGGACACTCCGCTTTTTCCGTCGCGCGAGATCCACGTGGAGTTGCCTTCCCAGGTCAACATCCATCCGAGATTCCCCGCGTTGCTTTCGCGAACGAGGGACGCCAGGCGCGCGGAAGAGCTTTCCGCGATCATCGGCGGAGTCTGAAGAGCCACGAAGCAAAAGACGGCGCTGAGGATCCACACCAGGCTGGGAATCCCCAGGAGGATCAGTGTTCCCGCGGGAGTCTCCGGGTAGAGAGGGGACTCAAACAGCCACTGAAGCGGCGTCGGCAGAAGGGAAAAGGCGTAGCTTTCAGCCAGCAATCCAAGTGTGCCTCGGGGGAAAAAGTTCTGCGGCGCAAGGATCCCCAGGATCAGCGTTGCCACCGCGCCGACGACGGCGAGGAGAAAGGTGCGCAGACCCCACATCGTCCAGGTGCTCGCGGCGATGCGCACGGTGAACGCCTCGCGCGTCCAAATCATCAGCAATACCAGGAATAGCGGGAGGAGGACGGGGATGAAGAGCTGACTGAGGTGGACGGGGATCCACAACACCTCGTCGTCGACCGGTAGCGAGTCGGCGGAGCCGAAGACCATGGACATGAAGTTTGCCGTGCCCAAAAGAGCGAGGAAACTCTGCAGTGCAACGGTTCCCCGCAGGGCACCGCGTCGACCGCGAAACAGCCCCCACGCCAAAACCAGCTGCATCACCCAGGGCATCGCTGCCAAGAGGATCGGCACGTACACCTCACTGCTGCCCTGGTAGAACTGGCGCAGACACTCCATATCGGACAGGGCAGCACCGCATTCACGCAGGATTTCCTCCTGCTGGGCGAGGTCGGGAGACAGTCCCGGTCGCAGGGCGGCCAGGGGCGCCGAGGAGTGGAAGGAACACAGGGTCCAGATCGTTCCGATGCTCACCACCGCCACGCTCAGGGGGACGGTCATTCTCAGGGGGTCGTGTACGCGCAGCAGCGTCGATTCGTCCTCGTGGCGTCGGTGCATCAGGATACCGAGGAGCAGTCCCGATACAGTTGCTCCCATGAAGAGAACGGCGCTTGTCCCACCGATGAACGCTAAGAAAACAACAACGAGAGCACACAGGAGGGCGCGAATACGCCACTTCCAGGGGGAATTCATGCGCGCACTTGCCGCGGCGGTCACACCGATCAGCACCATTCCCGCCCCGCCCGTGGGGCGCTGGATCATGGCAGACATCCAGTCGACGGACAGGAGCGAGGCGATCAGTTCCCAGGCGTGGACGGTGAGGGTTCCGCCCAGGGCGCTCACTACTGCGCTGAGCAGCCAGCGTTTCGTTCCGTAGTAGCGTTCGAGGAGTCCGCCGAGGACTGCGGTAAGCAGGGCGATATTGAGACAGATTCCGAGGTGAGGCGTCCACAGGGAGGCGGTGAAGTCACTCCACCAGGCGGGTGAGCGGGGAATGAAAGCGAGGTTGGGGTACCACTGCGCGTGCAGGACGTGGCCGATGAGTCCCAGGCAGAGGATGAACGCAGCGAAAGAGGTGGCCGCGGGCGCCTGCCTAACCCAGCTGATCAGAGACTGCCCTGCGCGGGAAAGAGTGGTCACGATGGGGTGCGTATCGGAGGAACTGGGGGGCGCTGCATCTGTTGCGCTGCTGTCCTCAGCCTTCTGCGTCATCGTGTCTCTCTTTCCTGGCGCATATTCCGCCAGTTCATCCCTATATGTTTCCCTGTCACCGAGTGTAGGGACATTTCCTGAAGAAACGGTGAATCCTAGGTGATATCTCACTGACCTCGATCCCTTTCTTTTTCAGGAAGATACACGGTCGATGCCTAAACTACGAGAGCAGCACGAAGAAAGGGATGCCGTGGGTATCAGACGAGCGATCGCATCAACGTACATGTTCTGTGCGCGGTGGTCCATGGACGCACGCGCACCGCTCCCCGATCGTTGCCTCATCATCGGCGCCCCGCACACCTCCAACTGGGATGGCTTTTTCATGCTGATGGCCATGTGGAAACTGGAGCGGCGTTTCCATTTCCTCATTAAGGATTCCACGATGAAGGTTCCCCTCCTGGGGGCTTTCCTCAAAGCCTGCGGCGGGATTTCCGTCAATCGCGCGGATCCGGGCGATCTGGTGGCGCGCATTATCGACATGGCCGAAACATCGGACTCTTTTACCCTGGTGATTGCTCCCAAGGGAACGCGTTCACCTCGTCCCCTGTGGAAGTCCGGTTTCTATCGGATTGCCACACAGGCGAATCTGCCGGTTGTTCCCGGTTTCATCGATTCCGTGACCCGTTCCTACGGGTGGGGGGAAGCGATGGAGCTCAGCGGTGACGTGCGGGGGGACATGGATCGTATCCGCGAGTTTTATGCTTCGATGCTCGGCCACAATCCGCAGAAAACCTCTGTCCCGCGTTTGCGTGCAGAAGAAGATGAGCCGTCCGTTTCTACCGACTAACGAGGCGTAGCGTCCCCCGTTGAGCGGGCGCGCCGCGTGGATGGGCACTCCATATGGACGGGCGGGGCGCATTCCCCGTAGAGGAGCACCTGGGCGCGGCACACCGTGAGCGCTCTTCAGTCGTCACCGCATTCAGCGGAGAAGAGCACCCGGAATCGGCGGCTGCCCGTTCCCGGAGGAAATGACTACCCGCGGCGCAGGCGACATAGGGTAATGACCGCTTTTTCGACGGCTCCGCGAGGATCGCGTGACGCACCCTTTACTTCTTCATCAGCTGTTGCGATCACGGTGAGAGCGCGGGCAAGCGAGCGGTCATCCCAGGAACGCAGTTCTTTGCGCGCGCGGTCGATCTGCCAGGGCGCCATCCCCATTGTCCGGGGGTTTGCTCCCGGAGCGGAGACCTTCGCGATTGCCCGGAACTTCATGGCCAGTGCGGCCACCAGGGGGACGGGATCGACCCCCGTGGCATATGCGTGTCGCACCAGTGTGAGTGCGCGAGCACTTTCCCCGGAGACCACGGCATCTGCGACTTCAAAACCTGTGGCTTCCACCCGTCCCGAGTGGTAGCGGCGGACATCTTCGAGACGGATGCGTCCCTGAATGTCGGAAATCAGCTGGGCGACGGCGGATGCCAACGCCCGAATGTCATTCCCCAGGGCATCCACCAGAGCTTGAGCGGCATCCGTGTCGATCTGCCGGTGGGCGTCGCGCACGTCTGAGCGCACAAGATCCAACTTGTCGCGATCGTTTTTGAGTGGATCGGCGGGGATCACGGGGAAACCTGCTTGGGCAATGGCGTCGAGGACTTTTTTCCCTCGGGCATTCCCGCCCGGGTGGCGCAAGAACAGCCACACGTCCGGTTCTGCGCGCGGAATGTAGTCCAGGAGATCTTGGGCGAGGGCATCGGTCATATTTTCCAGATCCGGAATAATGACCATGCGCGGTTCACCGAAGAGGGAAGGCGACGTGAGAACGTCCAGCTGCCCCGCCTGGTAGCTTCCCGCGGCGACATCGGTTCGCTCCACGCTGGGGTCGGCTTCGTGTGCCAGCGCCCTCAAACGGTCAAATGCGCGGTCGGCAAACAGGCCTTCACTGCCTTTGACGAGGACAATCCGATCCAGGCGAATCTCGCTGGGCGCTGCCGTTTTCCCTGCCATCGCTGTCCTTCCCATGTCTGTGTGGCCGCTGCTCTTTTCGCAAAAGACGCGGGGTCTTTAGTGTCCCACGTTTCAGTCGCCACGACACGTAGACCACCGCCGTCAGCACACAGATCACCGCCACATCCACGCACCAGGGGGTCACGTCATGCCAGGGCAATCTGGCGCCCGGCCAGTGCGCGATATGCTGTGCGACCCCGGCGATCCATCCAGTACAGATGCTGGCGCACGAGGCACACCACGCTGCGAGTGGTGGGGAAATCGCCGCGAGGATCAGGGTGGCCAGGGACAGAAGCGTGGCTGGAGCCACGGCCAATGCGACCGCGATATTTGCGAATACGCCCCACGTGGGAAGCCAGGAGGACATGTGCCAGAGGACGGGTAGAACTGCGCAGTGCACGCACAGAGGAACGCAGCACAGACCGACGAGGGCTGTGACCCATCCGCATTCTTTCCAAGACTCTGGCAGGTGGGAGCACACGTGTGATGTGAGGGCGCGTGCCGGGCTGACCACTGCCCATGTGGCAATCACGGAAAGCACAAAACCCGGGGTGATACTCCCCCACGGATCGATGAGGCTCACCGCGCAGACCACCACGCTGAGCGCAGAGAGGACACCGCCTTCCCTCCCAAGAGTTGCTCCCGCAACGGAAATATAGGAGGTCGCTCCCGCCCGGATCACCGATGGTTGCGCCCCGACCAGCAGCATCAACACTCCCAAGAACAGGGCGTGCATCCCCAGTTTGAGACGCCGCCCACCGGGGCACAGCACCCCCACGGCTGTCATGAGGACGCAGATATGCGTCCCCGACACCGCCGTCAGGTGTGTGAGCGATGCCGTTTTCATGGCTTCGGCAATCTCTTCTGGCAGCAGGTGGTCATCCCCCAGAGCCATTCCCGGAATGAGGCCGCGCGCCTGTCCCGGAAGGGAGGAGGTGGCCTCGTGGAGGGAGCGCCGTAGAAAACGTGTGCACGCCGCCCAGCCGCCGGGTCGTTCGACGAGGCGGAGGGTGCTCGCCTGGAAAACACCCACCGACGGTGGTGTCGCTTCGTCCGTATTCGGGGTTTTCCCCCGGGCTTCGACGACGTCATCGCGCGTGAGGATCAGTTCCTCTTTCCCGCGCATGCACAGGAAGGTTGGGAGGGGAACGCCTCGTGCCCCCTCCACGAGAGTGGCGTTTCCACTGCCCCTCAGAACGTCAATAGTCCCCCTCACGCACCAGCGTTGCCTCCTCCCTTGTCCTCGTACGCGCGGTTCATCGAGGAGACGAATACGCGCCTTCACCGTTCCTTCCCTCGCGCGGCTTTCCCCCGTGTGGGTAAGGGTCAGAAGACGAGGATCGCGTTCCCACTGCAGTCTTTGGTCACGCGCATGCATCCACGACAGGCATCCCAGAGCGATGCTGACGCTCACGGTGAGGCACACGGCTCGCACAAGCACCCGCTTGTCGTAAGCAGTTCGGGGAAAAAACTTCAGGGCACCACACAGCGCAACGCATATGAGCACTCCCACTACCACCCACACCCCCGCGGGAGGGCGGATACCCATCAGACCCGCCGCGCATGAGAGCCACATGGACAGAGCCGGTGGAACCAGACGGCAGTCCGTCGGTCTCATGTCGTCTGCGTTCAGCATGCTCCCACGCGTATTTTCTCAATCAGAGCACGACCGATTCCCGACACTTCCATCAGTTCATCGACCGATGTCAGGCTTCCGCGCGACTGACGGAAACGAACAATGCGCGCCGCCAGGGCGGGGCCGACCCCGTCGAGTTCTTGGAGCGCGCGCTCGTCTGCCGACGCGAGATTCACGCAGTCACTCTTTCCCCCGTGATCGCTTCCAGAGCGCGCTGATCCCGGGGGTTGTTCTCCCGCTGCTCCCACCCAGATTTGTTCTCCATCCATCAGGGGGCGAGCCAGGTTGAGAGCGCTGAGGTCTGCATCGCCCAGCGCACCACCCGCTGCGTCGAGTGCCTCGTGGACGCGTGCTCCGTCGGGCAGACGCACGATCCCCGGGTGGGTCACTTTCCCGGTGACGTAGACGATCATTCCCGAACTGGAGGGACTGGGGGTTGTCCCCTCCCGTTTCTTCCCGTGTCCCGACGAGGGCGCGGGGGAAACAGCCCCGTCCGGTGGATCCGCTCCCTCAGAGGAGGCGACACCCTCTGCATATTCTCCGCTGTGCGGGGCTCCCACACGCGGTGTGGTGTCCAGCGACTGTGCGGCTCTCACATACCCGTAGATGTGTGTTCCAACGACGGCCAGGGCTGCGACGCAGAGCAGGGCGAGAGCAACGTGGGGACGTAAGCGCCAGCGCAGGCGTCCCTCCCCCACATCCGGTTCATCCCCATCTGATTCGCCGGAGTCTTCCCCGGCGTAGAGGGCTCGTGTGAGGCGCCGAATCGTCATGCTGTCGCGCTGGTTCATAGGTTCACTGTGGCGACGTCGCGTGCGCGCAGCTAGCGGCACCTCGGAAGCTGTGGATATCTCACCTTCTGCCCCGCCCTGTGGAAACCCCCCAAAAGACGAAGGCGCTCCGCCTATCCCCTTCATTTCAGCGCCCCATACAGCTTCGGGCGTTCTTACCCCCGGGCGCGTGGGCGTACGCGGAGAACAGGAGTTCGCTTTCCCTCTTTTTTACGCTTACCATAGGTTTTACACATACCCGCAGGCTCAGATGAGCCTCCATGAAGAGAGTTGTTATGCGTATCGGTTTCATCGGAACGGGCGCAATGGTTTCCGCCATTGCACGAGGCGCCGTTTCCGGAGGACTCAATGGTTCGGTTCTGGTATTCACCGACCGTGATCATCACCGTGCGCGCACTCTCGCCGACGAACTCGGCGCCACCACTGCCTCGTCAAACGCGGAACTTGCCGCGCAGGTCGACTACCTGGTTCTCGGCGTCAAGCCCCACGTGCAGAGCGCTGTCATCGCAGAAATCGCAGACGTTGTCCGCGAGCGCCCCGACCTGTGCATCATTTCCATTGCAGCGGGACGCAGCACCCAGCAGATTCGTGATGATTTCGGGTTCGACGTTGCCATCGTGCGTGTGATGCCTAATGTCAACGCACAGATCGGCCAGTCCATGAGCGCCCTGTGCGCAAGTGGCGCCTCTGAGGAGCAGTTCGAGCAGGCACGTGCCCTCATGGAGTACGTGGGTCGTACAACGGTTCTGGCCGAAAGCGACTTCCCCGCGTTTATGGCTCTGGCCAGCTGCTCGCCCGCTTGGATTGCCGCCATGATTGACGCCCTGGCCACCGCCGGAGTCAAGCACGGCCTGCCCAAGGATCAGGCCACCGCCATCGTTGCACAGGCCTTCTACGGAAGCGCTGCGCTGGTTCTTCAGGCTCAGGAGCGCGGAATGGTTCCCGCGCAGATCGTTGACCAGGTGTCCTCCCCCGGTGGGACGACGATTGCCGGTCTTGTCGCCGCACAGGATGCCGGCCTCCAGGCTGCTCTGGTGCGCGCCGTGGACGCAGCGGTTGCGCGCGACCATCATCTTGGCTGACGCCGTCGTGGTCGTCGACGTCGTCAGGTAAAGCCCCTACGCGTTTCACGCTGCCGCGCGCAGCTTGCGGTTTCCCCCGCCACAGCGGAATACGAACGGTTTCCCCCTCTCGAGACTCCCGCCCCCGCGCACCTTCGCGCACACGCTCCGGAGTTTCGTATAGGACACGTCCCTGCGGTGCCGTCGTATGCGCTCCCCTCACGTTTTTCTCATACGAGAGTGCGAATACTCATGAATGCTGTTCTTCTATCTGTCCTCGTCATGCTGGTCTTGTCCGTGGCTCGCGTGCACGTCGTTATTTCCCTGTTTATCGGCGCCCTGGTCGGCGGCCTCGCCGCGGGGCTGGGCCTGGAGGCAACGATGGTTGCTTTCCAGGACGGCCTCGCCGGCGGCGCCAAAATCGCCCTGTCCTACGCCCTTCTCGGGTCTTTTGCCACGGCTGTCGCCCACTCCGGACTCCCGCAGCTCCTGGCTGACTGGCTGATCGCCCACATTGAAGGGACGGACAAGTCTTCTGCTGCGAAGCGTCGTTCGCGAACCCGCTGGGCGCTGCTCGCGGGGATTGTCGCGATGGCGATTTCCAGCCAGAACCTCATTCCCGTGCACATCGCGTTTATTCCGCTGCTCATTCCACCACTGTTGACCGTCATGTCAAAGCTGCGTCTGGATCGCCGAGCGGTGGCCTGTGCATTGACCTTTGGTCTGGTGACGACCTACATGTTCCTCCCCATCGGTTTTGGCCGGATCTTCCTCCACGACATTCTGTTCACGAATATTGAAAAAGCGGGGATGGATCTCAGCGGGGTGTCCGCGGTCAGTGCCATGGCGATTCCCGCGCTCGGTATGTTTGTGGGGCTGCTCATTGCCCTGTTTGTGTCCTACCGTGCGCCGCGCGACTATGACCCGGATGCCACGGTGAGTCTCAAGGCTCCTCGCGAGATTCAGATGCGCAAGATCTGGGTATCGGTGGGCGCTATTGTCCTGTGCTTTGTCCTGCAGACGTGGCTGACGATGGCCGGCACTAAGGCCGATCCCCTGCTGGTGGGCAGCCTGGTGGGCTTGTGCCTGTTCGTCATCACCGGTGTGGTGCCGTGGAAGAAGGCGGATGACGTGTTCAGCGGCGGCATGCGGATGATGGCGCTGATCGGTCTCATCATGATTACCGCTCAGGGTTTTGCGTCTGTCATTCAGGCAACGGGTCACATTGAGCCGCTGGTGTCGGGAAGTGTCGCACTTTTCGCGGGGAACCGCGGACTTGCGGCATTCGTCATGCTT
Source organism: uncultured Actinomyces sp. (assembly GCA_963525415.1). Classification (GTDB taxonomy): domain Bacteria; phylum Actinomycetota; class Actinomycetes; order Actinomycetales; family Actinomycetaceae; genus Pauljensenia. The sequence continues at coordinate 47,142 of CAURIY010000004.1, read as the reverse complement.
TTTGTGGGTTTGGTGATCACGATGGGTATCGGTTCGAGCTTCTCGACCCTCCCCATTATTTGCTCGGTCTACGTTCCCCTGTGCATGGCTCTGGGCTTTTCTCCGATTGCGACCGTTGCGCTCATCGGTACTGCTGGCGCCCTGGGGGATGCGGGGTCTCCCGCGTCGGATTCGACGTTGGGGCCGACAGCCGGTTTGGCGGCGGACGGTCAGCACGACCACATTCGCGACACCGTGATCCCGACGTTCCTGCACTTCAACATCCCCCTGTTAGTTGCGGGCTGGGTTGCGGCGATGGTGCTCTAGTTCCGGCATTGTCCTCGTGAGTGACGAGGCGGAGCGTGCGCGCGTGGTTCTCTTTCCCGCGCGGATGCTCCGCCTCGTCGTTTCTACGCGCGAGGAGTGCGCGTATTCTCAGCCGAACGTGAGGGCGGAGGCTTTTCTGCAGGCGAGGAGGGGTTGCAGGATGGAAAGGTGCGGGGAAGGAGGTCTATCCGAGGCAGCGCCGCGGGCGTGTCTGGTGACCGCGGCTCGCACCCCGTAGAATTGAGCGGTTACATGTCCACGACTCGGATAGGAATAGTGATATGACCGCACAGCACGGCCAGACCCCCACGTCGGTTCCCGCACCACAGGTTCCCGACAAGGTGGCGACCGAAGGTCTTGAAACCACGTGGAATACACGCTGGGCACATGAGGGAACCTACTCTTTTGACCGGACGCGTCCTCGTGAAGAGGTGTACTCGATCGACACTCCGCCCCCCACGGTTTCAGGCTCGCTGCATGTCGGCCATGTTTTCTCCTACACGCACACCGACACCGTGGCGCGCTACCAGCGTATGCTCGGCAAGTCCGTGTTCTACCCCATGGGCTGGGATGACAACGGCCTGCCCACCGAGCGTCGCGTCCAGAACTACTTCGGCGTGCGCGTGGATCCTTCCCTCCCCTACGACCCGGACTTTGAGCCGCCGCACGTGGGCGGAGAAGGCAAGTCCATTAAGGCTCGCGACCAGAAGCCGATCTCGCGCCGTAATTTCGTGGAACTGTGCGAGCGCCTGACCGTGGACGATGAGCGTCACTTTGAGGATCTGTGGCGTCACCTGGGTCTGTCGGTGGACTGGAGCCACAACTACCAGACCATTGGGACGCGCGCCCGCAAGGTTGCTCAGGCGGCGTTCTTGCGCAACCTGGCTCGCGGCGAGGCCTACCAGGCTGAGGCTCCCGGCCTGTGGGACGTGACCTTCCAGACCGCGGTTGCTCAGGCGGAGCTGGAAAGCCGCGAATACCCCGGTTTCTACCACCGTCTGGCGTTCCACGTGACCGATCCCGCGGTGGCTGCTGCCGCTCTGGCTGCGGGCGCTCCCGTGGAGAACGGGGTCGACGTGTGCATTGAGACCACACGTCCGGAGCTTCTGCCCGCGTGTGTAGCGCTGGTTGCTCACCCGGATGACGAGCGCTACAAGCCCCTGTTTGGCACGACCGTGGCCTCCCCCGTTTTCGGTGTTGAGGTGCCGGTGCTCCCCCACCCGCAGGCGGAAATGGACAAGGGTGCGGGTATCGCCATGTGCTGTACTTTCGGCGATACGACGGACATCGACTGGTGGCGCGACCTGGGTCTTCCCCTGCGCACCGTGCTGCGTAAGGACGGTCGTCTGCTGACCGAGGTTCCCGAGTGGATTACCTCCGCTGAGGGTGTGGCGGCGTTTGAGGAGATCGCGGGCAAGACGACGTTCTCTGCGCGTGAGGCTCTGGTGGCTCGTCTGGCTGCGTCCGGTGAGATGCGAGGCGAACCGGTGAAGACCGTGCGTCAGACAAACTTCTTCGAAAAGGGCGATAAGCCCCTGGAAATCGTGACCTCTCGTCAGTGGTACATCCGTAACGGCGGACGTGAGTGGACGAACCCGGCGTCGGGCGCAAACCTGAACGACGAGCTCATCGGCCGCGGTCAGGAACTCCAGTTCCACCCCGATTTCATGCGTGTGCGCTACGAGAACTGGGTGCGCGGCCTGAACAACGACTGGCTGATTTCGCGTCAGCGCTTCTTCGGCGTCCCCTTCCCCCTGTGGTACGCGGTTGACGCCGACGGTGAGGTGAACTACGACGCGATCATCACGCCGTCTGAGGATGCTCTGCCGGTGGATCCGTCTTCTGACACCGCTCCCGGCTACACCGAGGATCAGCGAGGCGTTCCCGGCGGTTTCGTGGGCGAACTCGACATTATGGACACGTGGGCAACGTCGTCTCTGTCTCCTCAACTGGCCTGCGGCTGGCTGGAAGATGAGGATCTGTTCTCGCGTACCTACCCGATGGATCTGCGTCCGCAGGGTCAGGACATTATCCGTACCTGGCTGTTCTCGACCGTGGTGCGCGCGAACCTGGAGTTCGGTGCGCTGCCGTGGAAGCACGCGGGTATTTCCGGGTGGATTTTGGACTCCGATCACAAGAAGATGTCGAAGTCTAAGGGCAACGTTGTGACGCCCATGGATCTTCTGGAGAAGTTCGGTTCGGACGCGGTGCGCTACTGGGCGGCTTCTGCTCGCCTCGGCCTGGACGCCGCTTTCGACGAATCGCAGATGAAGATCGGTCGTCGTCTGGCGATCAAGGTGCTCAACGCCTCGAAGTTTGCTCTGACGATGGGCGGAGAAGGCGCCGACCTGGATCTGGATCCCTCGCATGTCACGCAGGCTCTGGATCGCGCGGTTCTCGCCCACCTGGCTCAGGTGATTGCTGCTGCGACGGAAGCCTTTGAGGGCTACGAGCACGCAAAGGCTCTGGAGGTCACGGAGGCGTTCTTCTGGACGTTCTGCGATGACTACTTGGAGCTGGTCAAGGAACGCGCGTACAACCGCGACGGCCAGTGGGACGAGGAGGCTTCTCGCAGTGCGCGCGCAGCCCTGGCTCTGGTGATTAACGCGATCGTGCGCCTGTTGGCTCCCTTCCTGCCCTTCGTGACGGAAGAGGTCTGGTCGTGGTACCGCGAGGGTTCGGTGCACACGGCTGCCTGGCCGACCGTGGAAGAGCTCGGGGAGATTCGCGCAGAGGATCGCGCTTTCTTGGATGCGGCCTCGCAGGCGCTCATTGTGCTGCGTCGCGTGAAGTCGGAGGCCAAGGTATCGCCGCGCACGCCGTTCCTCGCGGTGGAGCTTGCTGCTCCCGCACCCGTGGTGCCACTCCTGGAGGAGATCGCTCCGGATGTGGCTGCTGCAACGAAGGCTGAGGGTCGTCCGACCTTCGTCGCCGACGACGCTGTGTCCGAGGCAGACGATGCCGCCGCGATCCGTGTCCTCTCCTTCGAGTTGGGCGAGGCTCCGGCGAAGAAGAAGCCGCAGGCCTGACCTGTTCTGATGCACCGTGGGCGGGGGGGGGGCCGAGCACCCCCCCCCCCCCGGGGCAATATCCCCCGAAGCCCAATGGTCACTGGCGCGGGGTCCCCAAACACCCTAAAGCGCAGGGTCAGTGGGCGGGGGTGGGGGCCCGGGCTACGAAGACGCCGCCGCCCTGCCGTGTTCTGTTGCGGGGGGGGGGGGGGGCCCCCCCCCCCCCCCCCCCCCACGGTGCATATAGCCGCTGAAGCACTTGGATCTCTGGCTCTGGATCCCAACAAACCTGAAGGCGATGCTTCTGAGGCAGGGGTTCTAGGGGTGGTTCTTCTGGAAGTCGGCAGCCCGGGAGCCTCGGCACCTCGGGGAGCTCCGCAACTTTAAGGTCCAGAGGCTCTGAGAGCCCACAGTCCCACCTCGTCGGCGATGAGAGGACTACCATCGACAGGGTGTTGTTCCCCTCCACGTCCTCTGCGTCATCTGTCCTTCACCGTGCCGGCCACCTCAGCGCCGCCCATCGTTCACTCCTCGCTCTTGTCGCCGCCTGTGTCGGCGTCGTAGTCGGGGCGGCAGCGGAACTGTTTAACCTGCTGATCAGCGCGTGGACGTGGGTGATGACCGGCTACTGGGAATACACCTCTCACGTGGGCGAGGCACACGGCCGTTGGCCTCTGCCCTGGTGGGTTTTCCTTCTGCTCGCCCCCGTCATTTCCGCTGCCTTCTACGGCCCGCTCATTGCGCGTTTCGCTCCCTCCGCGAAAGGGCACGGCATTCCGGAAGTGATGCTGGCCGTCCAGCGCAATGGCGGCTACATTCCCGCGCGCGTTGCCGTGGTCAAGCTTGTGTCCTCTGCCCTCACGATCGGAGGCGGCGGCTCTGCGGGGCGTGAAGGCCCCATCGTTCAGGTGGGAGCTTCCCTGGGCTCTTCCCTTGCGACGGCTCTGAAACTTCCGACACACCGCGTGGTCATGCTGGCGGCCTGCGGGGCGGCCGGAGGCGTGGCCGCGACTTTTCACGCGCCCCTGGCCGGAGCCTTTTTCGCCTTGGAAGTGATCCTCACGCAGTTCACGGCCGAGGCTTTTGGCTACGTCGTGGTGTCCTCGGTGATGGCATCGCTGGTGGCTCGCGCGTTTCAGGGGAATCATCCCCTGGTGGATTTGGGCTTATCTCTGGATTTAGGGACATTGCCCGATATCGGCTGGGTGGCGCTCCTGGGCTTGTTCGCGGGTTTGTGCGGCCTATTTTTCTCGAAGTTCCTCTATTTTCTTGAGGACGTTATCGATGCCGTGTGGGCGCGTTTTCCCATTCCCGTATGGGCACGCGCCGCGGTGCTGAGTGTTCTTCTGGGCGTTGGCCTGGTGTGTTTCCCCGCCATGTACGGGTCGGGCTATCCCATTCAGCTTCAGGCGTTGCAGGGGCGTGACAGCATTGCCTTCCTCCTCTTACTGCTGGCCGGACGTATCCTGTACACCTCGTACACCATCGGGATCGGTGGCTCGGGTGGCGTGTTTGCACCGACCCTGTTTATCGGGGCGATGGCGGGCTGTGCTTTTGGTCAGCTCATTGCGCCTCTGACGGGTTCGGATGCCGCACTGTTCGGTGTCATCGGCATGGGCGCAGCTTTTGCGGGTGCTGCTCGGGCGCCGATGACGGCGGTGTTGATCATCGTGGAGATGACCGGCCAGTATTCGCTGATTTTGCCGATGATGCTGGCGGTAGTGATCGCGACTTTTACCTCGCGTTACCTCACGCGCGCGACGATTTACACGGAGAAGTTGCGTCGCCGCGGTGATGTGTTGGACGAGCCGGTGGATCACACCCTGTTGGGCAGGCGTCCGGCGTCTGCGCTCATGTCTCCTCCCCCTGCATTCCTCACCGATCAGATGAGTGTGGAGCACGTGATCGCGCTTTTCCGTCGCCTGTCGGTTCAGGCTCTGCCGGTGATTCCCGTCTCGGATCGTGGGGCTGAGGCTCCGCGCTACCTGGGGACGGTGAGCGCGTTGGACGTGGCCGCGTGGGTGGAGGACGGTGTGCCGATGGAGGCGCTTATCGGCGAACTGGGTTTCGCCTCGCCTCAGGTGGAGCGCGAGGCGTTGCCTTCGGAGGTGTTGCGCGCCCTCCTGGCGACGTCCCTTCCGGGGATCGCGGTGGTGAGTGCCTCACCCCTTCGCACCTCCGACGAGGCGCCCGACGCTTCCGCTGTCACCAACCGTCCGCTGTTCCTCGGGTGGGTGACGCAGCACGATTTGGTGTCGCGGATACACCGCGACCAGCGTCGCGCGGTGGCCGCCGGCCAGACGTCCTCGTGGGGGTCGCGCTGGCAACAGCGGCACCGCCGCGACTGAGGTTTAGTTCAGTGCGGTGAGGTAGGCGCGGATGTCGTCCGCGCTGCCGTAGGAGCTCTGGGCGCCGATGCGTGTCGTCGCGTAGGCAGAAACGGCTGATGCCAGCAGGGCTGCGTCCGTCAGGGAGGCATCTGCCGCCAGTCCTGCCATGAGTGCTCCCATGAAGGAGTCTCCCGCTCCCGTGGTGTCGACGGGGGTGACGGGGAAGGCGGGAACCGAGGTGACGGTCATGTCCTCGCAGATAAGGGATCCGCGTCCACCCAAGGTGACGACGACGCGTCGCACGCCCGTGGCCTGCGCTGCCTCGGCAATGGCCTCGCTGCTGTGGGCGTCCACTTCGCGTCCGCAGACGACGCTGAGTTCGTGTTCGTTCACGATGAGGACATCGATGAGGGCGAGGAGTTCTGCGGGGACTTCGCGTACAGGCGAGACGTTGAGTACGACCAGGGTTCCGGCTTCGCGTGCCATGCGGGCGGCTTCGTAGACGGTTTCGTAGGGAATTTCGAAGCAGAGACCGAGGACGCGCGCCTGGATGAAAGCTTCCGCGTGCTGGTGGAGCTCGTCTGGGCTGAGTGTTCCGTTTGCACCCGCTGAGATGACGATGGTGTTTTCTGCTTCGTCATCGACGGTAATGATGGCCGTTCCGGTGGGGGTGTTTGTCCGGCGCAGGATGCGGGAGGTGTCGACGCCGGTGTCGGCGAGCGAGGTGAGCAGCAGGTCACCGTTTCCGTCTGTTCCCAGGGCACCGATCATGGTGGTCTGGGCGCCGAGGAGGGCGGTAGTGGCGGCCTGGTTGGCGGATTTTCCTCCGGGGAGGATCTTAAGGTCGCTACCGTGGACTGTTTCTCCCGGTCCGGGAAGGCGCGTGGTGGTAACGGTGAGGTCGGCGTTGAGCGAGCCGACGCTCAGGACTGATGCTCCCAGGGTATCCAGAACGTTCAGGGCTGTGTGCGTGTGCTGAGTCATGCTGTTCTCCTGTGAGCAGATGGGTGTATCGGTGTTTCGTGAGAAGGTCAGTGGTGTGCGGGAAGTGCGCGCGTCGAGTCGCGCAGGCGCAGGCGGGACGAAAGGCGTATGAGCTGGTTGGGCGCCGTTTCTCCCGCGATGAGGGACAGTAGGAGGTTCACGGATTCTCGCGCCATATCGGGGATGCGTGTATCAATGGCGGTCATCGTGGGGGTGATGGCTTGAAACCAGTCGAGTTCGTCGAAGGTTGCCATGCCGATCTGCTGTCCCACGCGGATGCCGCGTTCTGCGCATTCGGTCATTGCGCCGATGGCGATGGGGGCGCTGGAGCAGATGAGGACGTCGGGGAGGGGTCCCTGTTCTTCTGCTTCTGTAAAAAGTTCGCGGGCTGCCGCACGTCCGCCTTCGATGGTGTAGCTGGATTTGCGGCCGGGGATGTTCTCATAGCCGACGTCCATCAGGCTGCTTCGCAGGCAGCGATCGCGTTCGAGTCCCGTACTGGTTGTCTGGGGGCCAGAGATGAGCGCGGGGCGTTCAAATCCTTGGGATCGGATGTGTGCGGCGAGTTCGCGTGCGGCTCCCCAGCTGTCGGCGCCGACGGAGGCGATTCCGGATCCTTCGAGCTGTCGGTCGATGGTGACGACGGGCATGGTGCGCAGTCGCTGCATGACGCGGTCTTCGGGGGTTCCCATGGGGACGAAGATGAGACCGTCCACGCGGTATTCCATCATGGCGCTCAGCATCTCGTCTTGCCGTTCGTGGTCTTCGCCGCAGTGGGCGACCATGAGTCGGTAGCCGCGGGCTGCGGCGGCTTCTTCGACACGTGCTGCGACTTTCCCGAAGAAGGGGTTGTCGATGCTGCTCACGACGAGTCCCAGCATGTGGGTGCTTCCGGTGCGCAGGGCTGCTGCTTGCGCGTGGCGTTGATATCCGAGGCGGTCGGCCGCGGTACGTACGCGTTCTTTAGTGCGTTCGGGGATTTGAGGAGAGTCTTTCAGGGCGCGTGAGACCGTCGAAATAGACAGGTCTAGCTCCTCAGCAATTTGCCGAATCGTCACCACTGAAAGACTCTCCTCATTGAAGCCGTAAGATCAGCTCAGGCGTTCTGACCATCCTTGGGGCGCGGGATCAGCAGGGAGCTGCCGAATGCCGCTACCAGAAGGATAATGCCTGTGATCAGGGCTGCGCGATAGCCTGCCTGGCCGCCTCCGAAAGAACCGGAGATTGCGTAGAGGATCGCGAAGGAGATGCCCGCACCCAGGTTGAAGGCGCCGGCGTTGAGTCCGGGCAGGTAGCCAGGGTTGTCCTGGGGAGACAGGACAATGCCCAGGCCGTTGAGCATGATGTTGCTCATGCCGGCGTAGGTGATGCCCACGAAGATAGACAGACCCAGCAGGAGCAGGACGGATGCGTGTGCCACGGCGAAGACCAGTGCGGCAACGCCGATGACGGTGCCAATCAGGCCGACGCGCAGAATGAGGCGGTATCCGAAGCGTCCGGCGAGGCTGCCCGAGATCGGCCCCATAATCAGGCCGGCGAAGGCGTAGGGGGTCAGGGTCCAGAAGGAGACGACGTCTGCGCCCAGTCCTGCTCCGAAGGTGGTGTCCTGCGCGAGGGCGGGGACGAAACCGTTCATGATGGCGAACACGCCGGTCATGGTGAGGGTGGTCGTCAGCAGCAGTGCCCAGGTGGAACGGGACTTGAGGTAGGTGGTGGTGACCAGCGGGTGGTCGGTGCGGTTTTCCTGTGCCCAGAAGCCCCAGAAGGAGGCTGCTGCGACCACGAGGAGGATTGCTGCGAAGCTCCACGAGGCGTCCGCGAGCTTGCCCATTTCGTTGATGGCAACCAGGGTGGAGCCGACGGCGACCACCAGGAGGAGGGTGCCCAGCCAGTCCATGGGCTGGCGGTTGTCCACGTAGGATTCGTCGGTCAGGAAGGCAACCGCTGCCGCTGCGATGAGGGCGATGACGGCCATCGTCCAGAAGACCGAGGCAAATCCGAAGTTCTGTGCCAGCCAGCCGCCGGCGACGGCGTCGATGCCCGCGATACCACCGTTCACGGCGGTGATCACACCGAGGAGAGTGCCGTAGCGCTTGGGCTCGGGCACTGCCACGCGCAGGATGATGAGGCACAGGGGGACGGTGGGGCCGGCGACGCCCTGGATGATGCGTCCGACGAAGAGAAGGCTCACCGAGCCGAGGACGCCGGAGAGCGCGGAAACGGCGCATCCGATGGCGGTCAGGAGCATCATGGCGGCGAGGAGCTTACGGCGTCCGACCATGTCGCCCAGTCGGGGCAGGAAGAGGCTGAAGAGTGCTGCGGCGGTGAAGAACACCGTCTGGGTCAGGGCGATCGTTGCCGCCGTGGTGTTGAGTTCCTTCTCCATGAGCACCAGTGCCGGTGAGAGCATGGAGGCGTTGAGCTGGAACGCGAAGCAGGAGGTCAGCAGGGCGACCATCACCGCAGCGATGCTGCGGGGTGAGGAGTTGGTGGTCATTTGTTCATGTCCTTTTGCACGGTGTCGATGGCGTCAATCACGAGGTTCCAGAAGCCGTCGAAGTCGAGTTCGGTTGCGGCCTGGGTGTGGCAGTCGGGACCGGGTTCACTGCGGAAGTCGGCCACGGTCATTCCGGTGGTGAGTTCTCCGTGGATTTCCACGTTGATCGGCACCTTGACGGTCTTCACGATGGAGGGGTCAATCAGGTAGGCGATGGTGCAGGGGTCGTGCACGGGCGGGAATTCAAAGCCCTGTGCGTCCTGGTAGGCCTTGCGGAAGAAGGTGAACAGACCCAGGACAAAGTCGGCAACGGGGCCGCCCAGAGCGTCGATCTTGGCGGAGACTTCGTCTGTTGCCAGTGCCTGGTGGGTCAGATCCAGTCCGACCATGGTGATCGGCCATTTTTCGTTGAAGACGATGTGGGCGGCTTCGGGGTCGACCTTGATGTTGAATTCGGCGACTGCCGACCAGTTACCGACGTGGTAGCCGCCTCCCATGAGGACGACTTCGCGGACGCGTTCGGCGATGCGCGGCTCTTTGCGCACGGCCATGGCGATGTTGGTCAGGGGGCCGGTGGGAACCAGGGTCACTTCGCCGGGTTCGTGTGCCATGACGGTCTCGATGATGAGGTCGACGGCGTGGCGGGGATCGAGTTCGACCGGTTCGGGCAGGACGACGCCGTCGAGTCCGGAGTCACCGTGGCAGTCGGGTGCTGTTTCGACCGGGCGGATCAGGGGGCGTACACACCCCGCGGCGATCGGGACGCCGCTCATGCCGTAGACGTTGGCCAGACGCAGAGCGTTGTTGGTGACCTTCTGCAGTGTCTGGTTGCCGCCGACGGTGGTGACGGCCAGAAGGTCAATATTCGGATTGGCGTGTGCCAGCAGCATTGCTACGGCGTCGTCGTGTCCGGGATCGCAGTCAAGAATAATCTTTCGCGACATCGTCGTCCTTACTCTCATGGGGTCTTTCCCAGGTTATGCAATCGTTTGCATACGCGTCAGAGTACGACCCACATCCTCCACAGGTCAAACCCTCTTTCTCCAAAATCCCCACATCCCCCACGCCAGTCGCTACTCTACTCAGTGAGAGCACACCCAAAGGAGACCTCCGTGACCACCGCCGACCCCCACCCCGTAGACGAGACGCACGACGAAGAACAGTCCCTCTCCCCCAGCGACGACCCCACCACCTCGGCACTCGAATGGCACGCACCCACCCTGGTGCGCATCACGGATGACACCACCATCCCCACGCTCCTCCAGCAGCGCGTCCAACGCTCCGCTCGACGCCCCCTCATCGCCCGCAAAAACTCCATGGGCGACACCTGGGCCACCATGAACGCCGTCGAATTCTACGAAGATGTCCAAGCAACGGCCGCGGGGCTCATCGCCCTGGGACTCGAACCCGGCGAAAGCCTCGCCATCATGTCGCGTACCCGCTACGAATGGACGCTCCTCGACTACGCCGCGTGGACAGCGGGACTCATCCCCGTTCCCATCTACGAAACCTCCTCCGGGGAACAGATCGAATTCATCATCCGCGACGCCGACATCCGCATGGTCATCACCGAAACCGTCACACAGCGCGAACTCGTCCAAGCAGCGTGCCAGCGACTGGGACGCGAAACAACCCCTGTGTTCTCCCTGGACACGGAAGCAATCCAAACCATCCACGACGCGGGACTCACCACCCCGCAAAGCACCGTCGCTATGCGCACGGCTCAGCTCGCCACCTCGTCAATTGCGACCATCGTCTACACCTCCGGCACGACGGGACGCCCCAAAGGCACCGTGCTCACCCACGGAAACTTCACCGAACTCGCCCTCAACGCCCACGCGTGGATGCCGGAAGTCGCCATGGGCAAGGATTCGCGTCTCCTCCTCTTCCTTCCTCTTGCGCACGTATTCGCGCGTTTCCTCCAGGTGTTCCAGCTCAGCGGAGAAGGGATCCTCGCGCACACGCCGGATACGAAGAACCTGCTCCCCGACCTGGCGACCTTCCGCCCCTCCTACCTCCTGGTCGTCCCACGAGTCCTCGAAAAGATCTACAACTCCGCGGATGCCAAGGCCGGTATCGGTGGGAAACAGAAGATTTTCCGCTGGGCAGCACGCGTCGCCGTCGACTACTCACGCGCACTGGAAACCCCGGAAGGCCCCTCGCGTCAGCTTCGCCTTCAGCACGCCCTGGCCTCGCGACTGGTCTACGCAAAGATCCTCGAACTGGTGGGAGGCAACGCCTCTTTCATCATTTCCGGAGGCGCTCCCCTGTCCCAGCACCTCGCGCACTTCTACACGGGGCTGGGACTGCCCGTTCTTGAAGGGTACGGACTGACGGAGACCGTCGGCCCGCTGTCGGTGAATACGCCGCGCCTGTCGAAAATTGGAACCGTGGGGCCGGCACTTCCTCCGATGTCCATCAAGATTTCGGATGAAGGTGAAGTGCTCATCCAGGGGCCGTCCGTGTTCCAGGGGTACCACAACGATCCCGAGGCCAGTGCAGCAGCTTTCACCGAGGACGGGTGGTTCAAAACCGGTGACCTCGGCAGCCTTGATCGGGACGGATACCTGCGCATCACGGGACGTGCGAAAGACATCATCGTGACCGCCGGAGGCAAGAACGTTGCCCCCGCATCGTTAGAGGATCCGCTACGCGGACACCCGCTGATCAGCCAGGTGGTCGTCCTGGGCGACCAACGCCCCTTCATTTCCGCGCTCATCACCCTGGATGCGGACATGCTGCCCCTGTGGCTCAAAAGCCATGGCCTTCCCCCGATGTCGCTCACCGAAGCGGCAACCAATATCGAGGTTTTGGGTGCCCTGGAACGTGCGGTGGAACGCGCCAATGCGCACGTCTCACGTGCAGAATCGATTCGAAAGATCCGGGTGCTCACCTCGGACTTCACCGAAGCAAACGGGCTGCTCACGCCCTCGCTCAAGGTCAAGCGCCGGGCAGTTCTCGAACGCTACGCCCAGGTCGTTGAGGACATGTACGCTTCCGGCGGCAAGGAGCCGACGGCGTAGGTCGACGAGGGGTTTCCTCCCCGTCCCCTCCGGCGAGGCGCCTCGCGGGGTCAGCTCAGACCGTACTGTTCGCGGATATCCTCGTGGTGACGGATCACCTCGGTCACCATGAAGGTCAGGAACTTTTCGGCAAAATCGGGGTCGAGTCCCGATTCTTCGGCCAGGAGCCGCAGGCGTTCAATCTGCACCTGTTCGCGCGCGGGATCTGCGGGCGGCAGGTGGTGGCACGCCTTGATGTGTCCCACGCGCTGCGTGCAGCGGAAGCGTTCCGCCAAAATATGGATCAGGGCGGCATCGATATTGTCGATGGTTGCGCGCGCGTGAAGAAGTTCCTCGGGAATCTGCTGGTCGCTCACGGTCTCCCCTCCATCTGTTCTGGCGGTTATCGGTTTAGGCGCTCTGCGCAGGCGGAACAACCTCGTAGAGTTCGGCGTTCCCTGTGCCCTCCACGGCTTCTTTCGTCACGACAACGCGGGCAACGTCGCTGCGGCTCGGCAGGTCGAACATCAGGTCGGACAGCGTGTTCTCCATGATGGAGGACAGGCCGCGCGCGCCGGTCTTGCGTGCGTTCGCCTGTTCCGCGATCGCCAGCAGCGCCTCGTGCGTGAACTCCAGGGCAATGCCGTCAAGTTCGAAGAGGTGCTGGTACTGGCGCACCAGGCAGTTGCGCGGCTCGGTGAGCACGCGCGTGAGGTCTTGCTCCGACAGTTCCTTCGTCGACGTGAGGATCGGCAGACGCCCGATGAATTCGGGGATCATGCCGAATTTGTGGAGGTCTTCCGGGGTGATGGACTCGTAGAGGTCACCCATTTCCGAGGCGGACTTCAGCTCCGTTCCAAAGCCCGTTGAGCGCTGCCCCAGTCGCGCTTTGACGATTTCTTCGATGCCCGCGAATGCACCGGCGGCAATGAAGAGGATGCCGGAAGTGTCGATCTCCAGGAACTGCTGGTGCGGGTGTTTGCGGCCTCCCTGCGGGGGAACGGAGGCAACCGTTCCTTCGATAATTTTCAGGAGAGCCTGCTGTACACCTTCGCCGGACACGTCGCGGGTGATGGAGGCGTTTTCTCCCTTGCGGCCGATCTTGTCGATTTCGTCCACATAGATGATGCCGCGTTCGGCTTTTTGGATGTCTCCGCCGGCTTCCTGAATGAGGCGCAGAAGGATGTTTTCCACGTCTTCACCGACGTAGCCCGCTTCGGTCAGAGCCGTGGCGTCGACGATGGCGAAGGGGACGTCGAGGAGGCGTGCCAGAGAGCGCGCGAGGTGGGTTTTTCCGGTTCCCGTGGGGCCGAGGAGAAGGATGTTCGACTTTGTGCCGTACATGTCTTCTTCGTTCCCGGATTCGCGGGAGCGTACGCGCTTGTAGTGGTTGTAGACAGCCACCGACAGGGCGCGCTTGGCGCGTTCTTGTCCGATGACCCATGAGTCCAGGAAGTCGAAGATTTCTCGGGGCTTCGGGAGGGGCGTGTCTGCGGCGGGGGCGCTGGTTTCCACATCCTCTGCGATGATCTCGTTACACAGATCGACGCATTCGTTGCAGATGTAGACACCGGAACCACCAATGAGTTTGCGCACCTGCTTCTGGCTCTTTCCACAAAAAGAGCATTTGAGGGCTTCTGCCCCGTCAGTCAGTCGGCTCACGCGTGTCTCCTATGGTCTTCCCCCGACGATGTCGGGAGCCGGGAAGCCCCGGTTGCATGGTGTTTTAAGCCTATTGCAGGCTACAAAGGTGCGCTAGTCGACGCGCACGGCGAGGCTGTGGCGAGGTCTCCTCCACACCACAGCTGTTATTCCGCGGCGGCGAGTCCGCTTCGGACAGTCCCCCCGCACACGAAACCTGTCGGCGTGCCGTTGTGCTTTCATGTGGGAGGGGCGTGCGGACAGCTCCGCACGCCCCTCCCACATATGTGCGTCAGAAACTCACTGCGCCTTACGGGAGGCCAGAACCTGGTCGATGAGACCGTAGTCTGCGGCCTGCTGTGCGGTCAGGATCTTGTCGCGTTCGATGTCGCGTCGCACCTGTTCCGCGGGGGTTCCCGAGTGGTGAGCCAGCGTATTTTCCAGCCATTCGCGCATGCGGTCGATTTCGTCGGCCACGATCTGAATGTCGGAGGCCTGACCGTGCATGCCTTCCATTGCGGGCTGATGGATGAGGACGCGCGCGTTGGGCAGAGCCAGGCGCTTTCCCGGGGAGCCAGCGGCCAGCAGAACCGCTGCTGCGGAGGCTGCCTGTCCCAGGCAGACCGTCTGCACCTGCGGCTTGATGTACTGCATGGTGTCGTAGATGGCGGTCATGGCGGTGAAAGAACCGCCGGGGCTGTTGATGTACATGGTGATCAGCGAATCCGGATCCTGGGATTCCAGAACCAAGAGCTGAGCCATGATGTCGTCAGCGGAGGCGTCGTCCACCTGCACGCCCAGGAAGACGATGCGGTCTTCGAAGAGCTTTGCGTAGGGATCCTGGCGCTTGAAGCCGTAGGCCGTGCGTTCTTCAAAGTTGGGCAGCACGTAGCGGGCTTCGGGCATCTGGCGGGCGGCCGCTTCGAAGTAGGGGCGTGTGCTCATCAGTGTTCTCCTTCTGCTCCGTGCGCACCGATCTGCTGCGGGGTTTCCACCACGTGATCAACGAAGCCGTATTCCAGGGCTTCGCGGGCGGTGAACCAGTGGTCGCGGTCGGCGTCCAGTTCGATCTGTTCCAGAGACTTGCCGGTGCGGTCCGCGGTGATCTGGGCGAGTTCACGCTTCATGCCCAGGATGAGATCCGCGTGGATTCGAACCTCGGTGGCGTTTCCTCCCGCACCACCCAGGGGCTGGTGCATGAGGACGCGGGTGTGGGGGGTGACGTAGCGCTTCCCGGGGGTTCCGGCGGTCAGCAGGAACTGTCCCATGGAGGCGGCCATGCCCATGCCCACGGTCACGATATCGGGCTTGATGTACTGCATGGTGTCGTAGATGGCCATGCCTGCGGTCACGGAGCCACCGGGGCTGTTGATGTACAGGTAGATGTCGCGTTCCGGGTCTTCAGCGGCCAAAAGCAGCATCTGTGCGCAGATAGCATTGGCGTTGTCGTCGCGGACTTCGCCGCCCAGCCAGATGATGCGTTCTTTCAGCAGGCGCTGGTAGACGGAATCTCCCAGTCCCATGGGCGTTTCGGCGCCGCCTGATGCGTTCGTCATTCGCGTCTCTCCTCTAAATCTGCCCTCGAACGAGGTGTGCTGTGTACAAACTTATCGGGTATGGGCGCAAAAGGCGCGCCCCGGCACGGTTTTTCGCTCACGGCGCAGGTGGGGCTTTGTCTGTTTCTCTGCGGAATCTCGTGCGAGGCGCAGCGCAGGGTAAGTCCTCACCTTCCACGAGGCGCCTCAGATATACAGGGGCCCGGAACCGTAAGGTTCCGGGCCCCTGGAGTTTTAGCCGTGTGGCTCAGCGATCACTCGCCGTCGGCGTCGGCAGCTTCTTCCGAGGCTTCCTCAGCTTCGGCCTCTCCGCCCAGGAAAGCGGTGAGGTCAACATCCGCGCCAGCGGTGTCCTTGACGGTGACGGTACGCAGGGCTTCGATCAGAGCCTTGGCGCGTCCCAGGTCGGCCACGACAGCGGAGATCTGCTGCGGGTCGGAGAAGAGACGGTTGATGTCCATGCCGTAGGTCTGGGACATCTGGATGGCGTAGTCGAAGAGTTCCTGCTGACCCACCTGAATTTCGAGCTTCTTGGCGAGTTCTTCAGCCAGGATTTCCGTGCGGATTTCCTTTTCGATGGCTGCGCGAGCTTCCTTCTTTTCCTTGGCGGAGGCATCCTCGGCCACGCGGCGAGACAGTTCGGCGTCCACGACGGATGCGGGCAGGAGGATTTCGGTGCGCTCCAGCAGGTTCTCGACCAGGCGGTCGCGAGCCTGCAGAGCCTGCTGCGAGGTCTTGGAGCCTGCGGCCTGCTCGCGCAGGTCGGCCATGAGTTCGTCGATGGTGTCAAATTCGGAGACCATCTGGGCGAAGTCGTCGTCTGCCTTGGGCAGTTCGCGAGCCTTCACGGACTTCACGGTCAGGGTGACTTCGGCTTCTTCACCTTCGTGTTCGCCACCCTTGAGGGTGGAGGTGAAGGTCACGACGTCGTCAGCGTGGGTGCCACGCAGAGCCTTGTCTTGGCCGTCGAGCATGGTGCCGGCGCCGATTTCGTAGGACACGTCGGAGACGGAGTCCACCTCTTCGCCGTTGATGGTGGCGACGAGGTCGATGGTGACGTAGTCGCCGGTCTTGGCCTGACGCTTGATGGGCTTCAGGGTGGCGAAGCGGCCGCGGAGCTCGTCGAGTTCCTTGGTGACGTCTTCGTCGGTGACCTCTGCGGGGTCAACTTCGAGGACGGTGTCTGCGCCGAATTCGGGCATTTCGAATGCGGGGACAACGTCAACCTCGGCCGTGAAGATGATCTGACCGGTCAGTGCGCCGGTGGTTGCGGGGATTTCGGTGACCTCAACCTCGGGCTGAGCCATGGGGCGCAGTTCGTTGTCAGACACTGCCTGGGAGTACTTTCCGGGCAGGATTTCGTTGACGACCTGTTCGATCACGGCGGCGCGACCGAAACGCTGGTCGATGATGCGTGCGGGGACGTGCCCCTTGCGGAAGCCGGGGATCGAGACCTGGCGGGCGATGTCCTTGTATGCCTTGTCCATTTCCGAGGAGATTTCTTCGACCGGAATCTCAACGGTCAGGCGAACCTTGGTGGGCTCGAGGGTCTCAACAGTGCTCTTCACGTGGTTTCTCCAACGTCAGTTTTCTTCGGGCGCCTTTTCGGCGCATAGCAACTGCACCAGTTTACGACAGTATGGCGCGGATGTCGCCCAGCAAAAGCGAGGGATACACCTCCCTCTTGATTCACATACATCCGCGACCTATATTGACATCAGACGTCAGACAACTGATGGACATGGTTCACCGCGAAAGAGCCCGGGATTCCTCATGACTACTCCTTTTATCGTCGGCGCATACGCCTCCCTCCCCAGCACGCGCGACGCCCAGGAAAACTACTACCGTCTCCTCAGCGACCAGGAGTGGATCCGAGGCCTCGAGATCCCCTACCCCGGCAACCTCGTCGACGACCTGCCGTGGCTCGCCTCGAATATCCCCTCCCACTGGGATCGTTCCGTGATCACCGCGATCCCCGGAACCATGCAGAACGTCGGGAAGAATCCCGCGTTCGGCCTCGCCTCTTCCGATCGTGAGGGGCGAGGCGCAGCTCTCCTTTTCGCCGACACCATTCGTCGCGCTGTGGGAGAGCTGGCCGATATCGCGCAGCGCCCCCTCATTTCTTTCGTTGAGCTTCACTCCGCTCCCACGGCCGCGGCTCACGCGGCGGCTTTTGAAGATTCCCTCGGGGAGCTGGCCGAGCGCGACTGGTCGGGCGCTCAGCTGGTGATTGAGCACTGCGACGCTCCCCGATCCGGCCGCACCCCCGAAAAGGGTTTCTTGGAAATCGGAGACGAAATCGCTATCGCCGCTTCCCTGAATTTGAGCGTCACGATCAACTGGGGTCGTTCCTGCTTGGAAGAACGCGACGCGGACGCACCTCTCGCGCACATTCGCGAGGCGAGCGCGCGCGACGTCCTCGGGAGCGTCGTTTTCTCAGGGGCGGGGCCGGAGGCAACCGAGTACGGCTACGAGTGGCAGGACGGCCACTTGCCCGCATCCTTCACCGAACCCACGTCGCTTATGACGCCCGAGCGTATCCGCACCTGCGCGCAGGAGGCGGGCTCCGCCTCGTATATGGGAGCGAAGATCTGCGTTCCCGCGAGCGCGTCCCTGGAGGAACGCCTCGCGATGCTCACCGGAATTTACGAGGCGACGCGCGCCTGAGTGCCTCGCTTCCCTTTCGTTGAGGGACACTTTCGCGTTGCCTGAGTGCACAGCGGGTAGCTGCTTCGCCGGTGACGGGGCAAGGAAAACCCGTTGCGTTCGCACACGACGAGGCAGCCGCGCATCCTGCGGAGGAGGAGAGGCACCTCCGGTTCTTCCGCGATTCGTTTACAGTGCTCATGTTTCTTTCACCATTCACATGGTCGAAAGAACTTTAATGAGCAACAATAGTTTCATCATCGCAACGTCGCCTTCGAGCGTATCTGTCTCTCCGCCCACCTACGCAAGTATCACCCAGACCTGCTCGACCATGGGTTCCCGGATCCGTCGCAGTGGCGGTGCACGATGGTGCGAGCCGCCTCCCTGGGCCTGCCGATGAGCTTGGAAGCCGCCGGCAAAGTCCTGGCCCTGCCGATCAGCAAAGACCAGGCGGGCAAGCGCCTCATCCGACGCCTCACCATCCCCAGAGCAAGGACGGCGGCCGGGTGCTGCCTGGGGATGATCCGGTGGCGTATATGGAGTTCGTCTCCTACAACCAGGCGGACGTGGATGTGGAGGTCGCCCTCGGCAAACGCCTCGCCAAGCACCCCTGCCCGAGACCGAGTGGGCAACCTACGCCTTGGATCAGCGCATCAACGACACCGGAGTCCGCATCGACCCGCTTCCCGGCACCCTGTCCCAACTGATCCGCACCGCCCTCATCCCGAGCCAGGGGTGCCGCTTCATCGTCGTCGACTACTCGGCGATCGAGACGAGGGTGATCGCGGCCGAGACGGAGGAAGGCAAACGCCTGTCGACCTCGTCGGCCCAAGCAGTTGGCATCCACGGACAAGATCGCGGCGGAGAAGAAATACAAGGACCCGTTCTCCTTCACCCCGACGCATTCGCTCATGTTGTACACGAACCATCTGCCCAAGGTCGGGGTCATGGACGCCGGCATCTGGAGACGCCTCATCGTCATCCCGTTCGAGGCCAAGATCCAGGGCGCGTCGGATGTGAAGAACTATGCGGACGTGCTCTACGAGCAGGCAAGCCCCGCGGTGCTCGCGTGGGTGATGGACGGAGCCCTCCTCATCCACGAAGAAGGCTACCGGCTCGCCCCACCAGCCAGAGTGCGCCAGGCCACTGACGTGTGTGGTTTCAGTACATACTTCCGGTTACCTGTGCGTTAGGGGGTTTCACAACATGCTTCCGGTGATGTGTTGGGACATCGTTTTGGTGCATGTTTGCCTATGAACTACATGCGCAACCTCACCATCATCACCGCAATCAACGACGCCAACATGACCCAAACCCAAGCCGCACAACACTTCGGCATCTCAACCCGATGGATCCGCACCCTCCAACGACACTGGGAAAAACAAGCCCCCGAAGCCCTCACACCACAACCAGGAGCACCCCAGTAGCGGTAGAAATCGCTGCCGCGCACCATCGACCCACAACACGACTAGCAACCCAAAAACACATAAAAACCGGAACAAACACCCGACACATCACGGCCACAACACACAAAAAGTCTCGGGAGATAGCGGAACTATCTCCCGAGACAACACAGTGAGCGAGTGACGGGAATCGAACCCGCACCATCAGCTTGGAAGGCTGAGGTTCTACCATTGAACTACACTCGCGAAGCCTCCAACGAGGCAACGAAGAAGATACTAGCGGATTTCCTGGCGATTGCGAAATCGAAATCAGTTTCCGCTACAGTAGAACGGTCACCTCGCCTCCATAACGAGGCGAAACGGGCTGTGGCGCAGTTTGGTAGCGCGCTTGCTTTGGGAGCAAGATGTCGCAGGTTCAAATCCTGTCAGCCCGACAACCCGTCACCACAACCAAGCAAACCCTAGTGTTTGCTTGGTTGTGGTGGTTTAATTTTTGCTTGCGATGATGCAGTGTGAATACAAAAGTGAGGTGCCCCGGAAATTTCTCCGGAGCACCTCCACGTCTCACCGCATCTCACTGAGAGAACGTCGACGTATCGATCACGAAGCGGTAGCGCACACGCGAAGCCACCACGCGGTCGTAGGCCTCGGTAATGTCCTCTCCCCCAATGACCTCGACCAGGGGATGAATATTGTGTTCTGCGCAGAAGTCCAGCATTTCCTGAGTTTCCGCGATGCCACCAATCTGCGAGCCGGCCATCACCTTGTTGCCCACAACGATGGATCGCAGCGGAATCTCCGGAGCCTTTTCGGGAAGCCCCACATCGACAAAGACACCGAACGGCTTCAAGGTTGCGATAAGTCCCGCATAGTCCAGGTCATCCGCGCTCACCGTGCACACAATGAGGTCGAAGGAAGCCGCCAGCTTGCCCAACGTTCCTTCTTCACTGGTGGCATAGAAGTGGTGGGCACCCAGCTGATAGGCGTCATTTTCTTTCGAGCGACCGTGAGAAATCACCGAGACCTCGGCACCCATGGCTGCTGCGATCTGCACCCCCATATGCCCCAGGCCACCCATGCCCACAATCGCGACCTTCTTACCGGGCTCTGCACCCCAACGCTTCAGGGGCGAGTACATGGTGATCCCCGCACACATCAGCGGGGCAGCTGTTTCAAAGGGAATCGATTCGGGGATGTGGCAAGCGAAGTCTTCGCGCACGGTGAAGCCCTGCGAATACCCTCCCGTCGTGGGGTTGCCATTCTCGTCCGGCCCGTAGGTCCAGTACGGGTGGGGGTTATTGCAGAATTGCTCTTCCCCGGCCTCGCAGTATTCACAGGACTTACAGGAAGCCACCATACAGCCGACACCAACTCGATCACCGATCGCAAACTGAGTGACGCCTTCACCCACTGCGCGCACGGTACCGGCAAGTTCGTGGCCGGGCACCAGCGGATAGTGCCTCGGCCCCCATTCACCGCGCGCACCGTGGATATCCGAGTGACAGATTCCGGCATATTCGACATCAAAGTAGATTTCCCCGGAACCGGGTTCGCGAATGTCAATTTCCGTGCGGTGGAAGATGGAGCGTTCGTCGTCACATGCGTAAGCAAATACGTGGGGCATGATTCTCCTTTCTCAGCATTCACTGATCTGCGAGAAGCATTCCGTCATGGTGATCTGCCGACAGAAGCTCCGATAGGCTCACGGAAATCACGAGAGAGCCGGAGGCAACGGAAAAGAAGCCGGCAGATGTGCTCACCCTAGCATCCGCATATGCGCGTAACGAGAGGAGAAATAAAAAAAATCCGAGCCATAAGCTCGGATTCTCTTGGGGTGGCTGACGGGACTCGAACCCGCGACGTCCTGGACCACAACCAGGTGCTCTACCAACTGAACTACAGCCACCATCGTGCTCTCGCAAGCAACGGGTTAACTGTAGCAGCCCTTCGCCTCAGAGGAAAATTCAGAAGCCCCCTCCCACTATTGAACACATCACGTCTCCCGCACCCATCCTTCCACTCGCGGCATCACCCCACAGCTTCTCCATTCCCCTTCTACGCATCTCGCGCACGCCTTCCCCCACACGATCGCTTTCTCGCGCAAGCGCGCACCGCACTGCACCCTTCGCCTCGCGAAACACAGCACACAGCACCACACCTGCGCAGCGCGACACATGCACCACACAAACACATGGGGGGCAGCCCCCACGGAGCTGCCCCCCATTCACATTTCAGTGCAGATCACCAAAAAGCGCGCACCGCAATGGCATCTGCAAAGTTCCCCAGCGCTTCCGGAGTCGCATCCAAGTACAGGTCGGCATCCACCAGCGACACCTCCATCACGTGGAAGGATCCTTCGCTGTCGGGCACCACGTCCACGCGGTTGAACAGCAGCTGTTCGTCACGCCCCATCCGCGAGCGCATGTAGTCGTGCAGCACCTGGCGAATTTGCTCGCCCCACTGCCAGTTCAGGGTGTCGGCCGGGCGTGCGGTCACGACGACCTCGTGCATTCCCGCGTCGGTCACGTTGGAGGGATGCAGTTCCGCGCGCTTTTCGACGGCGTGGGACAGCAGACCGTTGAAGAAAACCAGCGAAATTTCGCCGTGAATATCGATGTCTTCCAGGTAGCGCTGGATCATGACCGAGCGTCCCTGCGCCAGCAGATCCATGGTCTGCGCCAGAGCCGCCTGGCGCTGCGAGGTGTCGATCGAGCTGTAACGTCCGATGTCGCGAATACCGGAGGAGACGGCGGGCTTGACCACGAAGTCACCAAACGCCGGGAAGCGCGAGTGCACCTGGTGTTTGCTCAGCGCGCGTTCGGGTTCCAGCCAGGTCGTCGGGATGACGGGCAGTCCGCGGTTTTCCAGCTCGCGCATGTAGTGCTTGTCCGAGTTCCAGGTGAGAACATCCGGGTGGTTGAGCATTCTCGGAACCTGCGACGCCCACTGGAGGAAACTCTCGCGTTGCAGCGCGTAGTCCGATACCGAACGAATCACGCACACGCCGGCGGAGTCCCAGTCAACCGAGGAGTCGTTCCATACGGCGATTTGCGGGTCGGTGCCGCGGTCGGCCAGTGCGTCCAGCAGTCCGGCCTCATCGCGGTACAGGTTCGGCATGTCCGCGGAGGTCACGAGGGTTACCTTGGGTTTCGTCATGAGCCAAGTCTACGAAATCCGTTCGAGAAGCTCGCTATGTTCCACCCCACAGACACCGCTCCTGTGAGCAAGGTTCGTGAACGAGGCGGAGCTCCCTCGCGTTTGTCCCCTTCCTTCCATTGGACTTCCCCCCGCACTCTCGTGCCTCCCTCCCCGCTGGGGAAGAGCGAGGCAGAGGGGACGCGGGCGCATCAGCCTCGTTCTGACGGGAGGCGGAACAGCACCACAACAGAGGGTCAGCGCAGTCCCAGCGGGCGGGACATCGCCTCGTCCAGGAGTTCGGTCACCAGTTCGGTGTAGGAGAGGCCGGCCTGTGCCCACACCTGCGGGTAGAGGGAGAGGCGTGTAAATCCGGGCATGGTGTTCACTTCGTTGACCACGATGCGTCCGCTTGCCTCGTCGTAGAAGAAGTCGACGCGTGAGATTCCTTCACATTGGAGAGCCTCGAAGGCTTTCACTGCGATGGCGCGGATTTGCGCCTGTGCTTCGTCTGCGAGGTCTGCCGGGCACGAGAGACCCACTGCTTCCGTGGCAACGTATTTGAGGTCGTAGTCGTAGAACTCACCTTCGGGAACGGTGATTTCGCCCAGGGGCGCCGTTGCGGGTTCGGCTCCCGCGCGCACGAGGACGCCGCATTCGATTTCGCGTCCGTGGGACAGCGCCTCGACGATAACTCGCGGGTCGTGTTCTGAGGCGTATTTCCGGGCTTCGGCAAACTCTGCGGCGCTTTCCACTCGGCTAATTCCGATGGAGGATCCCGCGCGGCAGGGCTTGACGAAGACGGGGAATCCCAGCGATTCCACGCGTTTCATACATTCGTCGGGGTCGCGTTCCCACTGGCGTGTGGTGATCGTCGTCCAGCTGCCCACGTCGATTCCGGCTTCGGCCAGGATCGTTTTGGTCAGGTGCTTGTCCATTGACACCGCGCTCGAGGTGACGCCGCATCCCACATAGCGCACGTCGCTCATCTCGAAAAGTCCCTGAATGGTGCCATCTTCACCGTAGGGGCCGTGCAGCAGGGGCAGCACCACGTCGATGTATCCGAGGTCTTCCACACCGACAGCGCGGGCGTTCGGGTTGGCAGGATCACCGTCGTAGGTGGTTTCGACGAGGCGGGAGGTGCCGGGCAGGAGCGCGACGCGGGTGTTCCCAACCTCGATGGTCGTATCCACGGCGGTGCGCAGATCAACCAGGTCGGGGCGGTCATTGACACGCACCCACTGGCCGTCGCGAGTAATACCAACAGCACAGACATCCCAGCGGTCGCGGTCAATCGCATGGAGGATGCCCGCGGCGGTCGCACAGGAGACGAGGTGTTCGCTGGAGCGTCCGCCGAAAACGACGAGGACACGGGGGCGTGCTGTTTCAGTCATGGACTCCAGCCTAGTCGTTTCCGCCACGCGGAGCAGACATTCACACTCTTCTTCCCATTCCTCACGTGTCGCCACAGGTGCAGGAAGGGACACACGACGAGCGCGCTTTCTCTGCTCATATGCGCCACTGAGGAAAACTAGCGGACGAGCAAGCGATAGGAAGGCGCGACATTCGTTCTACAACGGTTTAGACTCACCTACACACGCAGAAGTGGAGGTCACGATGTCACGCCAGAGTCACCGCACACCGCTACAGATGGCGGCATTCCTCGTGTGCTTGTCCGCAGCACTCACGTCCTGCAGCTCCCAGGGTGCGTCCGCGCAGTCCTCTCCCACATCGTCAAGTTCTTCCACGGCCGCATCTTCCGGCGCGTCCTCATCCGCCTCGGATCATGCGAGCGCGTCCCCCTCCTCATCTGATGCGGCAGCGCCCGTATCCTCTTCTGTTCCGGAGCACGCGTCTCAGCCTTTTGATGCGAACGGTCGTCGCGATGTCCCCTTCCTCACTCAGGTGCGCGCCGCAGAACACGAGTCTTTCACTCGCGTGGTTTTGGAGTTCAGCAAGCCCACGCACCTGGCGTGGGCAACAACCTGGGATCAGGAGCCTCTCACGCAGGGCAAGGGGGATCTCATTCCTCTGGGGAAGTCCCACTACCTGTCCTTCGCTATTTCCGGGAGCGCCACTCCCATGACTCCGGCGGAAGAGGCCCTCTACTACTCGGGTTCCAAGCGCCTGGAGACATCTTCCCTCGTCGTCTATGAGAACGGTGTTTTTGAGGACAACCTGTCGGTGATCCTCGGGATGGATCGTCAGCGTGAATTTCGCGTCTCCACCCTGGAGAACCCCATGCGCCTGGTCATTGACGTCGTCAAATAAGACGGTGCGGCGCACTCAACGCAGCACGCCGCACATCGTCTATACCTCTCGCAGAGTCCCGATCGTTTCGCCGTCGGGAGTCATGCGTCCTCGGAAGTAGTGGACTACCCGTCCCGTTCCAGATCACATGTCGCCCACTGTCGGCATACACCTCACAGGAGGCTTGCGGAGGAGTTCGCCTTAGGCGGATTATTCCGCGTTGCGGCGAGGAACACGGCGCTTTTCTCGACGATCCCAGATTCCTTCGGGAGATGCCTCGTCTCGCATGGAAGCAACAGCGCGGGTCAAGTTCTCTTCGATCCTGTGCGTCGCCTCGTTCACGGCCTCGTGATTGTTGGGGTCGCTCGGGAGATCGCTGAAATCGATGGGGTCACCGATGCGGATCGCAACGGGACGTTGGGGAAGAAAGTTAATGAGCGCCGATCCCGGCCGCATGATCTTCTGCTCTCCCCAGTGGACGAAAGGCAGGGCGGGGACACCCGTTTCCAGCGCCAGGCGCGCCGCTCCCGTTTTCATGCGCATCGGCCAGAAGTCGGGATCCTGCGTGTGGGTTCCCTCGGGGTAAATGGCCACGCACTCCCCCGCTGCCAGAGCTTCGCAAGCCGAGGCGAGCACCTGAGAGGGGTCGTTCGAGGCGCGGTGAACCGGGAGAAGTTTCATCGCACGCATTGCTGCGCCCAGCAGCGGTACGCGGAAAAGTTCCGCTTTGGCCATGATGCGCACGGGCACATCCGCTCGCATCATCACCCAGAGCAGGCACAGGGCGTCGATATTCGACAGGTGGTTGCACACCAGCAGGTAGCCGCCCTGCGCGGGGAGTTTCTCGACTCCGCGGACGTCCATTCGTACCCAGGGCACCATGATGATTCGGAATACTCCCCGGGCAAAACGGTAGAAGCCCGTCAGTCGTCTGCTCATGCTCTCAGTGTAGCGAGCGGCGCGCCCCTCTTTTGACGCGCCGCGAGCGACAGGGCAATCGGTCGCGGGCACCCTGGATGCACCGAGCACCGAGCACCGAGCACCGAGCACCGAGCACCGAGCACCGAGCAGAAATTACACCAGCATCGTGAAGGCCGCGGGCACAAGCTCCATACTCACCGGAACCCGAGCCACCTCATCGCCATCCCCCATGGCCACGATCCCCTCGGGTGCGCGCACTTCCAGGCGCCGCACCGGCATCACGTGCACAATCGAATCATCTACGCTCCGCGTCAACAGCACCTTCGCCAACACGCGCAACGCACGATGCAGGGGCACGTCCTCCACGTGCAGCAGCTCCAGCTGCCCATCCATAGGATCCGACGAGGGAACAATATTGATTCCCCCACCGAACCACCCGGAATTCGACAGGGAGACCAGCCATCCGCGCAGCTCCCGTTCCTCGCCCATCCCAGGGTGCTCCCCACCCGTCCCAGGCTGCGCCTCGTCCATGCGGACACGCAGGGTCTGCGGGCGGAAACGCACGAGCGCACGCACCGCGCCCCACGCGTAGGTCAACGCGCCCCACGACAAGCGCGACTCATTCGCCAACTGGTTCGCGCAGGCGTCCAAGCCGAAGGACACCAAGCCCAACACTAAACGCTCCCCGCTTGCGTCACGCACGCGAATCGCGTCCAGTCCTCGGATGCGAGCAGAAGCCTCAGGAAGTTCCTCGGCTCGAGGAAGGGCGCGAGCGCGGGTGCGGGCATCCGTCCCAATCCCCAGGGAACGGCACAGGTCATTCCCGCGTCCACCGGGGAAGGGAATCAGCACGGCTCCGCGGCTGGCAGCACCCGCCGCCATATCCGCGATGTAGCCGTCACCACCCACGACACCCAACCACTGCTCCTCACACGAGGCGGCCAGCGCCGTCGGATCATCGTCGCGACCCGTCACCTGGACGGTCACCTCCCAGCCGCGCTCACGCAGAATCTGCGCGACCTGCGGTGCGCGCGCCGCCGCGCGACCACGCCCCGACAGGGAGGACACAAAAAGCCGAAGAACCGTCACAGCAATCCGCTCAGTTATTCACGTAATCCACGCGCGCGTCCAGCTGACGCAGCTTCGTCGTGAAGTGTTCGTAGCCTCGGGAAATCAGGCTAATTCCCGAAACCGTCGAAGTTCCCTCGGCCGCCAGTGCGGCAATGAGGTGGGAGAAGCCTCCGCGCAGATCCGGCACCTCAATGTCGGCTGCACGCAGCGGGGTCGGACCGGAAATCACCGCGGAATGGAAGAAGTTACGCTGTCCGAAACGGCACGGGGTTCCACCCAGGCACTCGCGGTACAGCTGAATATTCGCACCCATCTGTCGCAGGGCGTGCGTGAAGCCGAAACGGCTCTCGTACACGGTCTCGTGCACAATCGACAGTCCCTGAGCCTGGGTGAGTGCCACCACCAGGGGCTGCTGCCAGTCGGTCATAAAACCGGGATGCACCCCGGTTTCCAGAGCAATGGACTTGAGTTCATTGCCCGGGTGGTAGAAGCGAATTCCGTCCGCGTCAATGTCGAACGCACCCCCGACCTTGCGAAAAGTATTGAGGAAGGTCGTCATATCGGGCTGGTGAGCGCCCTGCACGTAGATGTCACCGCGCGTCGCCAAAGCTGCGGCTGCCCACGACGCCGCCTCGATACGGTCGGGAAGAGCCGTGTGGCGATAGCCGGACAGGGAATCCACGCCCTCGATGCGGATCGTGCGGTCGGTGTCGACCGAAATGATGGCCCCCATTTTCTGCAGAACATTAATGAGATCCATGATTTCCGGCTCGACGGCCGCGCCCTTGAGCGTGGTGATGCCCTCGGCGCGAACCGCCGTCAGCAGGGTCTGTTCCGTGGCTCCCACAGAGGGGAACGGGAGGTCAATAACCGCTCCGTGCAAGCCCTCCGCGGGCTTGCTGATGTGGACGCCGTCGACGCGCTTGTCCACGATTGCGCCGAACTGGCGCAGGGTTTCCAGGTGGAAATCGATGGGGCGTCCGCCGATATTGCATCCACCAAGTTCCGGGATGAAGGCTTCACCGATCTGGTGCACCAGGGGGCCACAGAAGAGAATCGGGATGCGCGAGGCGCCGCCCAGAGCGTCGATGTCGGCGCGTCGGGCGCGCTGCACATTCGTCGGATCCAGGGTCATGGAGCCGCGTTCCTGATCGAAATCGACGGAAACCCCGTGCAGGGACAGAAGATCAGAGACGACATCCACGTCCCGGATCAGGGGGACGTTATCAAGTTGGGAGGGACTGTTTCCCAGAAGCGAGGCGACCATGGCTTTGGGAACAAAGTTCTTTGCGCCTCGCACGGTGATTGTGCCGCGCAGCGGGTGTCCGCCTTCAACTCGCAGTACCGAGGACATGGTGAGCTCCTGCTTCGACTTCTCCTGCCTACCTGCCCTCAACTGTAGAGCAGTCCCGCCCCCTACGCTGAATGCGCACCCAGACTTCCCCTGACGGCGTACTTTTGTCCCCGCCGCTCTCCCAAGGGCTCAGGGGCAACGAGGCATCCCGAAGAACACCGGGCGCGCCGACTCCACTTTTTCAGCGGGCAGCGTGCGTGCCGGAAGGGTCAGCGGCTTGAAGGAAGGACGCGACGCCTCGTAGGAAGCAATCGCCTCCTCCTGGCGCAACGTCAACGCAATGTCGTCCAAGCCCTCCATGAGCGTCCAGCGCACGTAGTCGTCAATCTGGAAGGAACACTGGAAATCACCCGCGCTCACGAGGCGATCTTCCAGCGAGACCGTCAGCTCGCACCCGGGCTGTTCTTCCATGATCGCCCAGAGTTTTTCGCAGTCCTCCTGGGAGATCACACCGGCAACCAGCCCCTGTTTTCCGGCGTTTCCTCGGAAAATATCGGCAAATTTGGGGGCGAGAACCACGCGGAAACCGTAGTCGCGCAGCGCCCATACCGCATGCTCTCGCGAGGATCCCGTCCCGAAGTCCGGGCCGGCCACCAGAATGGAGCCTCGCGCGTACGGCTCCTGGTTGAGAACGAAGTCTGCGTCGGTACGCCAGGCCGCGAAAAGCGCGTCTTCAAATCCGCTTTTCGTGACGCGTTTGAGGTAGACGGCGGGAATGATCTGGTCGGTGTCGACGTTGGAGCGTCGCAGGGGGACGCCGATTCCCGTGTGGGTGATGAATTTTTCCATGGTCTTTTCTCGCGTTTTCTTGGACGAGGCGGTAGTTGCGCTGGGCGTGTACGTGCGGGTGTCGAGGATCGGAGGGGAGAGGAGGTGATTTGTGAGCAATACGCTCTCCTGTCGCGTATGCCGTGGGAGTCTCCCCCATCGCACGCGGCTTTGACCCTCCGCTTTCGTTCTACAGGTCTTTCGGGGAGGAAAGGGTTCCGCGCACCGCCGTAGCAGCGGCGACGAGAGGCGACACCAGGTGGGTGCGCCCTTCCTTTCCTTGACGTCCCTCAAAGTTACGGTTCGAGGTGGAGGCGGAACGCTGCTGGGGAGACAGCTGATCGGGGTTCATGCCCAGACACATCGAGCATCCGGCGTTACGCCATTCGGCTCCGAAATCGGTGAAGATCTTGTCCAGACCCTCGGCCTCTGCCTGCAGACGCACACGGGCAGAGCCGGGCACGACCAGCATGCGTAGGCCTTCGGCTTTTCTGCGGCCGCGAATCACTTCCGCGGCGGCGCGCAGATCCTCGATACGCCCGTTGGTGCACGATCCCAAGAACACCGTGTCGATCGGAATGGAACGCATGGGGGTTCCCGCTTCCAATCCCATGTAGCGCAGGGCTTTTTCGGCGGCCTCGCGTTCCGTGTCGTTGTCCATGTCCGCGGGGTTGGGGACGACAGCCGACAGGGGAACGCCCTGCCCCGGGTTTGTTCCCCAGGTGACGAAGGGTTCGATATCGGCGGCTTCCAGGACAACTTCCGCGTCGAAAGTCGCGTCGTCGTCTGAGCGCAGGGTGCGCCAGTATTCCACGGCCGCGTCCCAGTCGGCTCCTTCGGGAGCGTGGGGACGGCCTTTCAGGTAGGCGAAGGTCGTCTCATCGGGGGCGACCATTCCGGCGCGTGCACCGGCTTCGATCGACATATTGCAGATCGTCATGCGCCCTTCCATGGAAAGCTCACGGATCGCCTGTCCTCGATATTCGAGGACGTATCCCTGTCCGCCGCCGGTTCCGATCTTGGCGATGACGGCCAAGATAATGTCTTTTGCGGTGGATCCGGCGGGCAGCGATCCGTTGACGGTGATCGCCATGGTCTTAAAGGGAGCCAGCGGCAGGGTTTGGGTGGCCAGAACGTGTTCTACCTGGCTGGTGCCGATGCCCATGGCCAGGGCGCCGAAGGCTCCGTGGGTGGAAGTGTGAGAGTCTCCGCAGACGATGGTCATGCCCGGCTGGGTGAGACCCAGCTGGGGGCCGACGACATGGACGATGCCCTGGTCGGCATCCCCCAGAGAGTGCAGGCGGATCCCGAATTCTTCCGCGTTGGCGCGCAGGGTATTGATCTGGATTCTGCTGGTTTCATCGGCGATGGGGCGATCGATATCCACGGTCGGTGTGTTGTGGTCTTCCGTGGCGATCGTCAGGTCGGGGCGGCGAACGCGGCGTCCCGCCAGGCGCAGGCCGTCAAAGGCCTGGGGGCTGGTGACTTCGTGCAGGAGGTGGAGGTCGATGTACAGAAGATCCGGAGCACCTGCTTCACCGCGTGCAACGACGTGCTGTGACCAGACTTTTTCGGCGAGTGTGCCGGTCATGGTTGACCTCCTCCATCTCTCGTTCATGTGTGGATGTTTGTTAATAATTCGCATTTCGCAGGAACTGAGACGATGCATCTCACCAATTGAGATGGTAGAATGAGAGTCATGGAGGACTCATCATCCAGTGGAGTGGGCGTTCTCGACAAAGCCGCAATGGTTCTCAGTGCTCTTGAATCCGGCCCGGCTCCCCTCGCCCAGCTCGTCGCAGCCACAGGGCTCGCACGGCCCACCGCACACCGCCTCGCCGTCGCCCTGGAATATCACCGCTTCGTCGCCCGCGATATGCAGGGGCGATTTGTACTCGGCCCGCGCCTGCAGGAACTCGCCTCATCCGCCGGCGAAGACCACCTGCTCGCAGCCTCAATGCCCGTCCTCATTGCCCTGCGCAATCACACGAAAGAATCCACCCAGCTCTTCCGCCGACAGGGCGACTTCCGCGTGTGCGTGGCCGCGTCCGAACGCGAGATCGGTCTGCGTGACTCCATTCCCGTGGGCGCATCCCTGTCCATGAAGGCCGGTTCCGCCGCACAGGTACTCCTGGCCTGGGAAGAACCCGACCGCCTGCACCGCGGCCTGTACGGCGCTTCCTTCAACGCCACCATGCTGGCGCAAGTCCGCAGACGAGGCTGGGCACAGTCCGTCGCGGAACGCGAACCGGGCGTCGCCTCGGTTTCCGCCCCCGTCCGCGGCCCTTCCGGACGAGTCCTCGCAGCCGTCACCATTTCCGGTCCCATCGAACGCATGGGTCGCCAGCCCGGTCGCCAGCACGGTCCCTCAGCCGTTGCCGCGGCCAACCGCCTGTCGGACTTCCTGCGTTCCGCTGAAGGAATGGACGAGTAAAGCCTCTCCTTCCCGCCGGGGTTCGCGCCTCCGAGAGGGGAACCCCGGGGAGGAAACGCGCCTTTCGCCCACGTTGGCGAGGTCGTTCACGTCAGGCGAGGCAGCTGGGGTGAGTTCGCCTCGTCACTGTCCCTTCGCACGGCTCACGCACTCGCGTGCCCGGCGATAGACCTCGCAGGTGGCCTCCGCGACGTACGCCCAGTCAAAGGGCCACTGCGCACGAGCATTACGCTCCCCCATCTCTGCCACGAGATCCGGGTTGTTACACGCCCACTGGAGCAGTTCCACCATGCGCGCATCGGTATCTGCCACGCAACCGGTCACCCCATCGTCTACGGCTTCCGCAAGCCCCGACTGGGAGCGCGTGAGCACCACCAGTCCGGCAGCCAGGGCTTCGCGCCCCGCGATGGACGCCGATTCGCGGACGGACGGCGCCACAAAGAGATCAGATTCTGCGTACAGCATCCGCAGTTCGTCAGCCGACATGCGGCCGGGCAGGATCAGGTGATCCGCCATTTCTGAAGCCCCCACGCGACTCACCAGACGATCCCATTCAGGGCCTTCTCCCGCAATCACTGCGCGCAGCGGAAGGGGCGTTCCCGGGTGGAGGCTCGTCCACTTGCGGTGCAGCGCCTCGTACATATCGATCAACTCCCCCACGCGCTTACGCGGGGCAAAACGCGTGGCGGTCACCGCGACCAGCCCCGAATGCGCGCGTTTCTCGCAACGCCACCGAGAGGTCTCAATTCCGTTGGGAACGGTGGCCACGTGGACGCTGTCGCCCAGCACTTCGCGAATATGGCGGTTGACCAGCTCAGAAACACCGCTCCACACGATCGGCTCACTCCCCAGTCCGCACCAGCGGGCAAGAGCGCGGTAGGCGGGGATGGTGAGCTGGCGGTTCCACAGCGAATGCACGGTCACCACCGTCGGAATCGCCCTCCCTCGCATGCGTAGCAGGAGGTCTTGCACTCCCGGGGTTACTTCTCCCAGGTGCAGGTGCACGACATCCGGGCGCCACTTCTCGATGAGAGCCATGAAACGTCGTCCCGCACGAGGGTCGATCGGGGCATTCATCGGGTTGGCCCACACGGATCGCACGACTCGATAGGGGGTGTTTTCCGGTGTTTCCTCCCCCTGAGGAGTGCAGGTTGCGACACAGACCTGATGGCCTCGCTCAGAGAGCTGCTGTGCCAGTCCCTGAACTTGGGTTTCGATTCCTCCCATCGTGGGGGAAAAGGTGTCGGACACCAGAAGAATGCGCATATCGGCATTGTGGCATATCGCGGACAGACATCCGAAGGGGATGCGACACCGGGTTCCGGAGGGGAACGTGAGGCGGGCGGGGGCAATGCCGGGTTCCGGAGGGGAACGTGAGGCGGGCGGGGGCAATGCCGGGTTCCGGAGGGGAACGTGAGGCGGGCGGGGGCAATGCCGGGTTCCGGGGAAGGAAGCGAGGCAGAAAGGCAGGGAGACGAAGAGGCGGGAAACGACGCTGAGAAGGAGAGGTGCAGCCGGGTCGCGCCTGTGGACATGAAAAAACGGGGCATGTCATCGCATGCCCCGCCGTGGTACCCCCAACCGGATTTGAACCGGTGTTAACGCCGTGAGAGGGCGTCGTCCTAGGCCGCTAGACGATGGGGGCTCATATTTTTGTGAAGAGACTCTTCCGCCAGATCATCGCATGGAAGAAAAGAAGGAAGAGAATCTGTACCCCCAACCGGATTTGAACCGGTGTTAACGCCGTGAGAGGGCGTCGTCCTAGGCCGCTAGACGATGGGGGCCTAATCGCAGACAACGTCATGCGATGGCTGGGGTACCAGGACTCGAACCTAGACTAAATGAACCAGAATCACTCGTGCTGCCAATTACACCATACCCCATGGTGTTCCTCAGGCCGTGAGGCCGTCGGCGACAAGAGAAAAGATTAGCGCAGCGCCCCGGCGATTCCAAATCGCCGGGGCGTGGCACTACTCACGATTCGACCGGAAAGCATCTCCCATCAGGAGAAACCGACCCCGTCCAGCTTTCAGAAACGAACATCTCCTCAGGCAGACAATTCCACCGAGGAACACGTCTCACAGCTTGACCGACAAGCAGGTGACATCAGGCAAGCTGCGCGCGCAGGGAACGCAGACGCGCCAGGACACTCTCGCGTCCCAGGATCTCCATGGATTCGAAGAGGGGCGGGGAGACCTGGCGGCCGGTGACGGCTACGCGCAGCGGGCCGAAGGCCAGACGCGGCTTCACACCCATTCCCTCGACAATCAGCTCGCGCAGCCCCTCTTCCAGAGCGGCCGTCACAAATTCGCCCTCATAGGCTTCCAGGTATCCCAGTGCCGTATCCAGGATTTCTCCCGCATTTTCCTTGAGCTTGGACACTGACTTCTCATCGAGTTCCAGGGCATCATCTGCGGTGAAGAGGAAGCCCAGCATGCCGGAGGCTTCACCCAGCAGCTGGATGCGCGTCTGAATAAGCGGAGCGGCCTCGGTGAGCACGCTCTGCTCATGGGCGGTCAGCTCCTCAAAAGTCGAGGCGGAGACCAGGCCATCGCGGTGCAGGAAGGGAACGATTCGACCGCGGAAGTCCTCGGCTTCCAGCAGGCGGATGTGCTCGGCGTTGATGGCCACGCACTTCTTCTGGTCGAAGCGCGCCGGGTTCGGGTTGACGTTTTCAATGTCGAAGGCCGCGGCCATTTCTTCCATCGAGAATACGTCGTGATCGGGGCTGATGGCCCATCCCAGCAGGGCGAGGTAGTTGTTGAGGCCTTCGGGAATCATGCCGGCCTGCTTGTGCAGCAGGAGGTTCGATTCGGGATCACGCTTGGAGAGCTTCTTGTTCCCTTCCCCCATCACGTAGGGCAGGTGGCCGAAGCGCGGCATGAACTTGGCGATTCCCAGTTCTTCCAGCGCACGGTAGAGCACGATCTGTCGCGGGGTCGAGGACAAGAGATCCTCGCCGCGCAGCACGTGGGTGATTTCCATCAGGGCGTCGTCGATGGGGTTCACCAGCGTGTACAGCGGGTGTCCGTTGGCGCGCACGATGACATAGTCGGGAACCGACCCGGCTTTGAAGGTGATTTCACCGCGGATGAGGTCGGTGAAGGTCACGTCTTCATCGGGCATGCGGATACGCAGCACGGGCTTGCGTCCCTCCGCTTTGAAAGCGGCGATCTGTTCTTCGCTCAAGTTTCGGTCAAAGCCGTCGTATCCGAGCTTCGGGTCGCGTCCGGCAGCGAGGTGGCGCGCTTCGATTTCTTCCGGCGTGGAGTAGGACTCGTAGGCGTAACCACCCTCGAGAAGTTTCGCGGCGACATCGCGGTAGATGTCCATGCGTTCTGACTGTCGGTACGGTTCGTGGGGACCGCCCTTACCCACGCCTTCATCCCAGTCCAGTCCCAGCCAGCGCAGGGATTCGAGGATCTGGTCGAAGGATTCCTGCGAGTCGCGTGCGGCGTCGGTGTCCTCGATACGGAAGACGAAGGTTCCTCCGGTGTGGCGCGCGTACGCCCAGTTGAACAGGCAGGTGCGCACCATTCCCACGTGGGGGGTTCCCGTCGGGGAAGGGCAGAAGCGAACGCGGACATCGGAGCCAGAAGCAGTTGTGACAGTCATGCTGTGTAGTCTAGTCCCACCTGGGCACTCATTTTGTCTTCTACCACCGTCGCTTCGCCCGTTTTTCTTCACTTTCACGCACGAGGCACCCTCCCCTTCGGCGTTCATCGCTCCTTTCCCCTTCTTCCTCGCGCGTCACGCGGTTGACGCAGCTCACCCTACGCCTCGCCCGGTCACGCAGCGCTCGGCACCCTCCGCCTCGTGCGTCCCGGTGCGCCACCCACACCGCGGACTCACCCCCACTCCCCACGCACTCCCCCGCGAGCGCATTTCCTCATTCTGCGCAGCGAAAAAGTCCTACACTGAGTCAGACTCTTTCACACGTTTCTTTCGGTCGTCGATGACCCAGCGAAGGACAGCACCATGGATTTTCGTCAACACGATGAGCTTCGTCGCATCGGCTCCCTCAAATGGACGGGCATGACGCGATCAGATGGAAGCCCTGCTCTGGGCGCATGGGTCGCGGAAATGGATTTCGGGACAGCACCGGTAGTCGCCTCGCGCATCAAGCAGGCCATCGATGACGGACTCACCGGATACCCACCCACCTGGCTGATCCCACGGTTGACAGAAGCCACCGCTCACTTCCAGCAGCGGCACTTCGGATGGGACATTTCCCCCGAGGACGTCCTCCTCATCCCCTCGGTGATTCCCGGACTGGGCGCCACGCTCACGCACCTCCTCCCGCCGGGATCCCCCGTTGTGGTACCCACTCCGGCCTACATGCCCTTCCTGTCTCTTCCGGCGCAGCTGGGACACCCCGTAATCGAGGTTCCTTCCCTGCATTCCTCGGACTGTGACGGAGGATGGGCGCTGGATCTGGAGGGGATTCGTCGCGGCCTGGAGGCCGGGGCATCGATGGTGATTCTGTGCAACCCGTGGAATCCCACGGGGCGCGTCCTTTCCGAAGCTGAACTTCGCGCTTTTCACGAGGTGGCCAGCGCCTACGACGCACTGGTTTTCTCGGATGAAATCCACTCCCCGCTGGTGTTGGACGATCGTCCGTTCATCTCCTATGCGAGCCTGGGCGCCGACTACGCGGCGCACACGATCACCGCGACCGCGGCTTCCAAGGGCTGGAATATTGCCGGCCTCCCGAGCGCTCAGATCATCCTGCCCGATGAGGAACTGCGGGATCGCTGGAAGCGTTTCTGCATGCAGGATCTTCACCGCGGCGCGAACACCCTGGGCGCTTTAGGAACCCTCGCGGCCTACGAGGAGGGGGATGCGTGGCTTCGTGAGGTTCTCGACGTCCTGCGCGAGAACATGTCCTACACTTCCGCGGCACTCAAGGGAAGCGGCATCGATTTTTCCGCGCCTCAGGGGACATATCTCACCTGGTGGGGATGCGAGAACCTTGTGGAAGTCTTCGGGGAATCTCCCGCGTCATTCCTCCTGGAAAAGGCGGGGATTGCCGCCTATGGAGGGAAGGTGTTGGGACGCGGCTATGAGAAGTGGCTCCGCGTGAATTTGGGCTGCTCACCGCAGACGACTCGCGCCATTGTCGAGGGTGTTCTCCGTTTTCTCTAGCCCCTCTCATGTGAGCGTTCTCCTAAGAGGGGGCTTACACGCCTCTTAATAGGATCTGAGACGTTTCTTTTTCGCCTCAGATCGGATCATCATGCCCCCTCAGAGCAGACGCACTTTCGCCGCAACGGCCGTGGCACTTCCCCTGCTGTTATCGCCCCTCACGACCTTCAGCGCACACGCCGCTGAAAACCCGGCGACACCGCCCTCCAGCCCCGTTCCCCCCCCACCACCTCAACGGGACTCCTCCCCGCTGACGGGGGCGCGCAATCCCCGCAATCTCCCACGGAAGATACGCGCGCAGGTGCGGAAGGGCGCCTCGTCACCGTTATCGTCCAACTGGAGAAGGGCACCAGCGGCCTGCCCTGGTACCAGCGCATCTTCGGTGCCAGCAGCGAAACGCGTCACACGGCCATCAAAGACGCCATTGCTCAGGCCGTCCGCGACCCTCACCCACGGGCAGGAAGAAAGCAGCGATGTCGCCGACTACTTCCACGCTCTCGACGATGCCGCGGGGCGCATGCGCCCCGCGGCATCACGTTGTGACATAGAAACCGTCTGAGTGAATGTGCTATTCCGCGCTCAGCACCCGATCGAGTGCCGCGCGCAGCGTGCGCGCCGCATGAGATGCCGCGTCGACAACGGCCTGCGGGTCGGTCGGTGCATCAGCAAACGACAGATCCGAGACGACACTCAGCCCGCACACGCGCACACCGAGCGCGTGTGCGGTGATCGCTTCCATCACCGTGGACATGCCGACGCAATCGGCGCCGTATGCCGCGAGCATCCGGCTTTCTGCCATCGTCTGATATTCCGGGCCGCGCATCAGCGCGTAGACGCCACTGCGTTCACACACGTCCTGTGCGGCCTCGGCCAGATCGGCATCCCACACCCCCATGATGTCGACAAACAGGGGGCCGTCGAAGGGCGAGGATCCCGACAGATTCAGGTGATCGCGGATCACCATGACATCTCCCAGTTCCCAGTCGCGCAAGCATCCGTTCGCGTTGCACAGCAGCGCTCGCGTAATGCCCGCTGCCACAGCGACGCGCATCAGAGCGGTCACGACCATCGGATCCACGCCCTCGTAGAGGTGGGTGCGTCCCAACGCCACGAGGACGTGTTTCCCCGCACGCTCATAGGAACGCACTTCGCTCACGTGTCCGTCGGCGACGGGTGCGCGAACCCCGGGGATCTCTTCGAGGCGCATCGTGGCTTCCGGTACTCCCCACCCGCCCTCATCAACGGGTGCGTCCAAGCTGGCGGCGAGTCCAGATCCCAGAACGATGAGCGCGTCGAAGCGGTGTCCTCCCAGACGCTGCGTGAGAAGCGCGGCGGCGGCACGCGCCTCGTCGGTAATGAGCGCCTGTGTGAAACGAGGATCGACGCTCATCTCACTTGCTTTCCTCGAAGGAACGGCCGCCCAGGGAATCCTGTCGAGCGACGCGTCCGCGCGAGGTGATGATGTAGCCGAGGAAGCCCACGACCATGGCCAGGATGACACCGAGGTTGGCGCCCGCCCAGTCTCCTTCGCGTCCTCCCAGCACTCCCAGGAGGTAGCCCTGCCAGTCCAGGCCGCTCTGAGCGTTCGTCACGAAGCCCCAGCCAACAAAGGTTGCAACGGCCAGGGAGGCGACGGCTCCCCAGTTCACCGAGCCGTAGAGTCCGTCTCGCGTGAACAGGGCGGGTTCGTCGTAGTCGTTTTGACGCAGCACGATGTCGGCGATCATCACGCCACCCCATCCGGCAATCACCACGCCGAGGGTGGTGAGGAAGGCGGTGAAGGGGCCGATGAAGTCGTTGGCGAAGAACACCACGGCAATGGTGCCCAGGAGCATCAGGGTGCCGTCAATCGCGGTAGCAACGGGGCGGATCACCGGAACGCCCGTTGCCAGCAGGGACAGACCTGAGGAGTAGATGTCCATAACGATGCCGCCCACGAGTCCGAGGATGGCCACAATGGCGAAGGGAATGAGGAACCAGGTGGGCAGAACCGTGGTAAGCGCGCCGATGGGGTCACTGTTGATGGCCTCGCCCAGTGCCTCGTCTGAACCCACCAGGAGCAGACCCATGCCAACGAGAACCACGGTGGGCAGAGCGGCGCCGAAGGTCGTCCAGCCGACCACGCCACGGGTCGAGGCCTGACGCGGCAGGTAGCGGGAGTAGTCCGCAGCAGCGTTAATCCAGCCGAAGCCGAAGCCGGCCAAGAGCAGGCACAGCGCGCCGATCAGAGCGGTCGCGGGCGCACCTTCGCGAGCCAGGAGCACGTCGAACTTCACGGCCGGCATGATGAGCACCAGGTAGACCACGGTCAGGGCAGCCGTCGCCCACGTAATCCAGGTCTGCACCTTCATGATGGTGTCGAAGCCCAGGACACCGGTTCCACCGGCGACAACGACCACGGCGATCAGCGCGATGATCTGGGACATCAGGTGGTTGGTGACACCCAGAGCACCCATGACCGTCGCGGTTGCCTGGACGGCCATGATGCACAGGAAGGTTTCCCAGCCCACGGTGAGGATCCAGGAGATTACCGCGGAGACGCGGTTACCGTCGTAGCCGAAAGCTGCGCGCGAGAGAACCAGGGTCGGAGCGGAGCCTCGTTTACCGGCGATCGCGACGATGCCACACACCAGGAACGAGAACACGATACCGATCACGGACACGATGATTGCTTGAGCCAGGGAGAGGCCGTATCCCAGCACCCAGGCGCCCCACGAAATTCCCAGGACGGAAATGTTTGCGGCGAACCAGGGCATGAAAAGATCTGAGGGCTTTCCTTTCCGCTCAAATTCGGGAATGACGTCAAGACCGGCCAGCTCAACAGCGAGGGCGCTCGACGCAGTTGCTTCTGTATCCACAGAAATTCCTCCATCATCAGGCACGAATGTGACGCACACAGCATAGTCCCTCAGTCCGCTGTTCTCCCTCGCCATACACCTGTTAGCAGTTCTTTTCTTCGCACCTCCCCCTGCGTGCTCCACCGACGTGGAACACAGATTCACTCCGGCTTACCTCACGTGCCAATAGCACAGGAACACCCCCGAGAAGACGGAACCCGATCAGGAGATCCACCTTCTGGGGGCGTGTCCTTCATTCATGTCAGCCCAGCACAGGCGTGCGCGTATTCAGCGACGCACCACGGGGTTGCTCAACGAACCAATGCCTTCAACACTGACCTCGATGCGCTGGCCGGCTTCCAGGGTGCCGCCGCCGGCCGGAGTTCCCGTCAAGATGACGTCACCCGGCAGCAGGGTGCACACGTGCGACAGGTAGGAGACCAGCTCCGGCACAGAAAACACCATGTTCGAGGTGGAATCACTTTGGCGCAGATCCCCGTCCACGCGGCTCTCCACCCGCAGTTGATCCGGGTTCAGTTCCGGATCTACCGTGATCCACGGTCCCAACGGGCAGGAGGTATCCCAGCCTTTGCCTCGCGACCACTGGCCGTCTGCGCGCTGCGCATCCCCCGCCGACAGGTCGTTGGCGCAGGTGTATCCCAGTACGACGGACAGGGCCTCCTCAACCGGCACGTCCTTCGCCAGGGTCTTGATCACGACGGCCAGTTCTGCCTCGAAATACACTTCCGTGCTCCACTCGGGCAGGACGATCGGGTCATCCGGACCGATGACCGCGGTGTTCGGCTTGAAGAACATGATCGGGTGATCGGGGGTGTGCTCGGTGGGCTGTCCGTCCGACCCGTAGTAGTTCATTCCCAGGCCAATGACCTTTGAACGCGGAATCACCGGGGACAGCAGGCGCACCTCGTCCAGTTCAAAAATTTTTCCCGAGGGTTCGACCGTGGAGAACAGGGGATCGCCTTTGAGGCCGACAATTCGCTGTGATCCGTCCTCCAGGGCGCCGTAGTGAATGGCATCCCCCACCGAAAAACGTGCGATACGCATGAGTCTTCCTTTCCACCTGCCCACCGCTCACACGCGGGAAGGCACGCACGGCCTCGTCTCTCGACACCGCTCCCCACAGCGTAATCGCCTCCCCAGCCAAACGCGCGCAACCACTCATAGATGCCCTCGGTGTCTCAGCGATCGCACTCGACCACAACGCACTCCCCACACACCACGGGGGGACCTGCCTTGGCAGCCTCCGACGTCCTACGCGTCCACACTCCCGCACAATGCACGGGGGGATACCGGCAAACACCGGTATCCCCCCGTCAGCAGGCGCATCACCACTGACGTGTTCTCAGCAGCACGCGCTTCCTATGTCAGTTTTCAACGCCCTCGCTCTGGCGAAGCTCCTGCGCGCGATCCCATACATCCGAGGGCACATCCCCCGGAAGGAGGGGGTTATCGCACCCCACGAAAACGGGATCGGTCACGCCCTGACGACGCTGCGCCTCGTAATCACGCAGCGCACCCATGCCCCACGGAGCCAGAACGATCAAAGCCACCAGGTTCGTCACCGTCATCACGGCCATCGCAATATCCACGGCGTTCCACACCAGATCCAGCGAGGTCAGAGCACCGATAACGACGGATGCCACGGAAATGATGCGCACCGTCCACGTGGCCACGCGCGAGCGCACGACGAAGGACAGATTGATTTCGGAGTAGACGTAGGCGGCAATGATCGACGAGTAGGCCAGAACGAAAATCAGGATGGCCATCGGCATGATCGTCCAGTGCCCCAGTTCTGCGGCGACAGCCAGAGTCGTGAGGTTCGCGGGGTTGGCCTCGGGCGAACCCCACACGTCCTGACCGGCAATGAGAATCACGAAAGCCGTTGCCGTGCACACAACCACCGTGTCGATGAAGACGCCCAGCGACTGGATCAGCCCCTGACGCACCGGGTGATTCACCGTTGCCGTAGCAGCGGCGTTCGGTGCGGTTCCCTGCCCTGCCTCGTTCGAGAAGAGGCCACGCTTAGTGCCGTTGATGATGGCCGCAAGGATTCCGCCGCCCAGACCCGACACCATGGGCTGCGGGGCGAATGCGGACTGGAAAATCTGGGCAATCACGTATCCGAACTGACCGATGTTCATCACGCAGATAATGAACACCATGACGACGTAGATGGTTGCCATAATCGGCGCCATCCACTCGGTCACGCGCGCAACCGTTTTGATTCCGCCGAAAATCACCATCGAAGAAAAGACAAACAGCAGACCCGCGATGACCAGGTGGGCGGCCGACAACTCGCCGAATCCCGGCAGGGGCTTCGTTGCCTCAGCCCCCAGGGAGGACAGCAGGGTTCCGGCGATGGCGTTTGCCTGAACGGAGGTGATGACGAAGGCGCAGGTCACCACGGTAATCACTGCAAACACATTGGCCATCAGACGGTTCTTCATACCGTGCGCCATGTAAAACGCAGGGCCGCCGCGGAAGCTCCCGTCACCTGCGCGCACTTTAAAGACCTGCGCGAGGGTCGCCTCGAAAAACGCAGTCGCCATTCCGACCAGAGCCACGACCCACATCCAGAAGATCGCGCCGGGACCGCCCATGAGAAGTGCCGCGGCGACGCCAAACACGTTGCCGACGCCCACGCGCGCGGCCAGAGAAATGGTGAATGCTTGGAAGGAGGAGATCGCGCCGTCTTCACGTTCGCGGGATCCTCCGATTGCGCGCACCATTTCGGGCAGGAGGCGCAGCTGGACGCCTCGCGAGCGGATCGTCAGGTACAGGCCTGTTCCCAGCAGTACCCACACAGTGACGTGCAGGGTCAGCCAGTCTGCAACCTGGAGGATCGCCTGTGCGAGAGTATCCACGGGTCTGTGTCCTTTCGTTGAGGGGCGCGGAATGCGTGCGTCCCCTCCGCGTGGGCTTCGGGGCGCGGGTTTTAGAGTAGCGGAATCGGCTTCTCCCCTATCGAGGTGTTCATCTGTCGAAGATCTTCTGTTCTGCCACAGGGGAACGCGGGGGCTGGGCGTTCGGATCCCTCTATACGCAAACCGAGGGAGCGCCCGCGCCGCGTCACCGGCATACCGAAGCTGCGCCTCGTGCATCAGTTGTCCACCCGGTCTGGGATGATAGAGGCATGTCTGCTCCGCTCAATGAACTCCTGGATTCTCTCGAAGATGCCGGTACCCTCACCGACGATGATGCCCTCTACCAGGCGTTCACCTCGTGGGCGCGCAGTACGGGACGCCCTCTCTACCCTCACCAGGATGAATCTTTGGTGGAGATCTTGGCGGGGAACCACGTCATTGCGGCGACCCCCACCGGTTCCGGGAAGTCGATGATCGCCCTGGCCGCGCATTTCGTGTCCATGGCACACGGGGGACGCAGCTACTACACGGCTCCTCTCAAAGCCCTGGTATCAGAAAAGTTTTTTGACCTGGTAGCGCTCTTTGGCACCGATAACGTCGGCATGGTGACCGGCGACGTTTCCCTCAACGCGGACGCTCCGATCATCTGCTGTACCGCGGAGATTTTGGCGAACCAGTCGCTGCGTGAGGGATCTCGTCTGGATGCGGACATGATCATCATGGATGAGTTCCACTTCTACGGGGATCCTCAGCGCGGCTGGGCGTGGCAGACTCCCCTGCTGGAGCTCACCGAACCCCAGTTCATTGCGATGTCCGCAACTTTGGGGGATACGTCCCGTTTTGTGCGTCAGTGGAAGGAACGCACGGGACGCGACACCACACTCATCGGCGGAGGGGAACGCCCCGTCCCCTTGGAATACGACTACGTGGTCGATACGTTGAGCGACACGGTGGAGCGTCTCCTCGGCGAGGGACGCCACCCCATTTACATCGTGCACTTTGCTCAGAAAGATGCCGTTGACACCGCCGCTTCGCTTGCTCAGCGTCCGCTCATTACGGCGGAGCAGAAGAAAGCAATTACTCACGAGCTGTCCACCGTGTCTTTTAGCCGCGGGTTCGGCCAGACTCTGCGTTCTTTGCTCACGCACGGGGTCGGGGTGCATCACGCGGGGATGCTCCCCCGTTATCGGCGCCTCGTAGAACGCCTCACGCAGGACGGGCTGCTGCCGATCATCTGCGGAACGGACACCCTGGGGGTGGGCATCAATGTGCCGATCCGGACGGTTCTGCTCACGTCTCTCGTGAAGTTCGACGGCCAGCGGATGCGTCACCTCAAGGCTCGTGAGTTCCATCAGATCGCGGGTCGCGCGGGTCGTGCAGGTTTTGACACCGTCGGTTTTGTGCGGGTTCTTGCTCCCGAACACGAGGTGGAGAAGGCGCGCGAACGAGCGCGCCTCGCTGCCGCGCAGGAGGCCGCGCGGGATGCTCGGGAAGCTAAGCGCGCCCA
Organism: uncultured Actinomyces sp.; assembly: GCA_963525415.1. GTDB lineage: Bacteria > Actinomycetota > Actinomycetes > Actinomycetales > Actinomycetaceae > Pauljensenia. Next base: position 3,459 of record CAURIY010000004.1, on the reverse strand, counting down.
GAAGAAGGCCTCGAAGAAACGCCAGGGGTCGTCTGACGGGCAGATCTCGTGGACACGTTCGACGTATGAGCGTCTGCGCGATGCCGCCCCCGAGGCTCTGCAATCGCATTTTGAGATCACCCACGCGATGGTGCTGAACGTGCTGTCGGGGGCGTCTCTCGCGCAGCGCGACCCCGCGGAGCACCTGTTGGATTTGGCTGTTCACAATGATGATCCGGTTGTAGAAGCCAATCCTCATCTGCGTCGTTTGGCGGATATCTACACATCGATGCTGCAGGCGGGGGTCGTCGCCCACGTACCCTCCGCTCAGGCTGCGGATGACGGGCTTCCCCGGCTGCGCCTCGTCACTGATCTTCCCGAGGATTTTGCGCTCAACCAGCCCCTCTCCCCCTTTGCGTTGGCCGCGTTTGATCTGTTGGATCCCGACGCGCCGACCTATGCGCTCGATGTTGTGTCCGTCGTGGAATCAGTTGTTGAGGATCCGCGTCCTGTGCTCTACGCGCAGCAGCGTTTGGCTCGGGCTGAAGCTGTGGCCGCGATGAAGGCCGAGGGTATGGAGTATGACGACCGGATGGCTGCTTTGGAGGAGGTGACGTGGCCGCGTCCTCTGGCGGAGATTCTGGATGGGGCTTTTGCTCTGTATGTGCGTTCCAACCCGTGGGTGGGTTCTTTGGAGCTTTCACCGAAGTCTGTTGTGCGTGACATGGTGGAGAACGTGATGACGTTCAGCGAGCTTGTCAGCCGCTACGATGTGGGGCGCAGTGAAGGCGTTGTTTTGCGCTACCTCACCGACGTGTACCGCATGATGCGGCAGATTATTCCCTCTGAGCACATGACGCCTGACGTGCAGTCCATCATCGAGTGGCTGGGGACGCTCATTCGTTCGGTGGACTCTTCTCTCTTGGATGAGTGGGAGGCTTTGGCTGCTGGGCGTCCCCTGGAGGATACCGCTCAAACTCAGGGAGCGGAAGTGGCCTATGGCGCGGATGAGAACGGCGAGGTCTCCTTTACGGCCAATGTTCACGCGCTGCGCCGCGCGGTGCGTTCGGCCATGTTCCGCTATGTCGAACTGATGGCGGCCGATAATGTCGAGGGCTTGGAGCGTGCGACGGTTTCGTGGGATGCGACGTCTCTGTCTGCTGGTTCTGCTTCCGCTGGGGGTTCCGCGCCTCTTCCCAGCTGGGATGGGGATGCGTGGGATCACGCGTTGGAGCGCTATTGGGCGGAGCACGAGTGGATTGGCATTGATCAGGGGGCACGTTCCCCCGCTCTCTGCGAAATCAACGAGGCTCCATCGTCTGAGGATCTTCTCTATGCGGGTGTCCCGGAGCCGGTGGTCTTTGCGCTGATTGGCGAGGCATCGCACCGTTCTGGCGATCAGGTGGTCTCTGGCTGGTGGCTGGTTCAGCAGTCTCTGGTGGATCCGGCAGGGAATGGTGACTGGCGGATTGTGGCGCTGGTGGACTTGGCTGCGTCTGATCGGGAGAAGAAGGCAGTGTGTCCGGTCGTGTGTGTGGAGCCGCGGTAGTTGCGGGGAATGCGGAAGGGTTTCCCGCTGGGTGCGGGATTCTTCCTGCGTTTGGGGGACACACTCTGCCTGCGGGGCTCTCACATCTTCCCCCTGCCCGACTAGGTGCTGGGCTCTCCCCGGCTTGCTGGACTTGCCCTGCCCCGCCCCGCCCGCTCTGGGCACTGGGCACTGGGCGCGCTCAGAAGAGCTTATGCCTGGATGGCGGTGACTTCCGCGTCGAGGAGTTCCGCTAAGTCCAGTGGGGACAGGCCGACGCTCATTCCTCGTTTTCCTGCTGATACGAGGATTGTTTCGTGGTCGAGGCAGGATTCGTCAATGAAGGTTCTGTGGGGTGTGGTTTGTCCTAGGGGTGAGATTCCGCCAACGACGTAGCCTGTGCGTCGTTGTGCGATGTTGGGGTCGGACATATGGGCGGTTTTGGCTCCTGCGGCTTTGGCGAGGAGTTTCATGGAGAGGTGTCCAAGGGCGGGGACGACGGCGACAACGTATTCTTCTGGTTCGCATTTCACGAGGAGTGTTTTAAACATGCGTCCGGGGTCGCCACCGAGTTTTTCTGCGGCTTCTTCGCCGAATGCGCGCGCGTCTGCAGAGTGTTCATAGGTGTACACGTCGTGTGGGATTCCTGCGTCAGCTAGGGCTTCGAGGGCGCGGGTTGCTGTGCCCGGCGTTTTTCTGCTTTTCGTCATGTCGGTGGTGGTTCCTCAGGTATGGGTTCTTCAGCTCTGCGTTATTCTTTGTTTTCTTGGTGGTAGATGTTCTCCTGCTTCTTCACTCTCCATGCGTCCGGACTTTCTGAATGTGCGGGGTGAGAGTTGGGGGTGTCGGCTGAGCGGCGAGTACGGGTTTTCTCATCTGCTGCATCGCGGGAGGCTATCTGCGCACTTATCCACAGGTTCTGGCGGAATTTTGCCTGTAGTTGCGGGGTTTTGTTTCTTCTTGACGCCTTGTTCGCTCAGGGCGAACAGCTCTATCCACAGGCCTCGAGGGGCGAGGGTTACGCCAGGCCGGCCTGGGTATTGCGTTAGATGATGGGGGCTTTCGGGTCGTTGATGACGGTTTTTCCGAAGGGGAAGCAGGTCACGGGGATCATTTTGATATTGGCGAGCGCCAGGGGGATGCCGACGATGGTTACGGCTTGTGCAGTCGCTGTGAGCAGGTGGCTGATGGCGAGCCAAAGCCCCGCGACGAAGAACCAGACGAGGTTCATGAGTGCAGAACCTATTCCTGCTCCGGGCTGTTCAATGACACGTTTTCCGAAGGGCCATAGGACGTAGGAGGCGATGCGGAAGCATGCGACGCCTGCGGGGATTGTGATGATGAAAAGGCAGGAAATAAGTCCGAGGAGGACATAGGCCAGGAAGAGCCAGATGCCTGCGAAAAGGAACCAGATGATGTTGAGGATTGTGCGCATGTGGGGCTCCCCCATTCGGTCGATCAGCACAGTCTTGTCGTGTGATACCCAGTGTGCCACTGCGCATGGACAGGTGAGACATGGAGAACCCGAGGGGATCCTGGTGCAGGCTTTCAGCGCCTTGCTACACCATCGTGCCGGACTGTTGGGGCTTCATTTTTCTTGTTGAAGCCGGTGTTTGAGGGCTGTTCAAGGTGTGAGGCTTCTGTTTTTTGGATCACCAGAAGCCTCAGAACCGTTGAAATCTCGGGGAAAATCCTTCCTTCTGAAGTTTATCAAAAGGAAGGGTGACTGATTCCCAGCTGTATGACCAGCGCCAAATATCCAACATGAAGTTTATCAAAAGGAAGGGTGACTGATTCCCAGCCGCCAGAGAAAAAACCGGTGATTTTGTCGAAGTTTATCAAAAGGAAGGGTGACTGATTCCCAGCGAAGCACACGGATCCGCAAAGCGGACCTGAAGTTTATCAAAAGGAAGGGTGACTGATTCCCAGCGTCAAGAAGAGCGAGATTAACG